>NZ_SEOO01000028.1 GCF_004152865.1 Sphingobium cupriresistens
TCGCGAAAGACTGGGAGCGATCCATCGCCTCATCAACAGCTTGGGCCCTCATCGCCTCAATCCGCATGCTCACACGCAGAACCGCAAGGTATTGTCAGAATTGAGAAACTTCCGAATCCGGCTCTAACATTTTCGAACCGAATCATAGAAAAACCATAGGGGAATAAGGTTTTTTTGCAACGCAGCGATCGATCCCCGGATAAATCAAGCCGCATCTCCTTGGACCGTTCTAATATGGACGGCGGAAATCTTGGTCAGGCCTGCGTTATCCCGCCTTGGTTTTAGCAACCGATCAGCGGCATTGCGCACCAACATTTCCAACCCCTCTTCGGACAACAGACCACCGCGAATCAGGCATTTGTCAATCAAAACGCGACGGAAGGCCGAGTAGAGCGCTACGTCCGTGGGCGTCGGCGCGGACCAAAAGCTGTCCAGCCCTGCCGTATGAACCATACCAGGGACCTTATAAACGGCATGGCCCAAGACCACCACCGAATTACCCCCGTTGAGTGCCAGCGTGCCAACGGTGCTGTTGACCGTCACCAAGCCTAACGACTTCTTGACGACTTCGGCGATATCCCAGTCAGACAGATAGACGACACGTTCGCCTACGCCATAATGCGCCGCCAGCGATGCTGTAAGCCGGTCCCAACCCACTAGTCCCGGATCGAGAGGATGCCGCTTTACCACCAACAGCACATGCGGCGGCGCATGGCGTGCAAAACTCTTGATCACGAAACGCAAGGCCGCACGCATATTGCCGAACGGCGAATGAACTCGAATCTGATAGTCAGAATTCAACTGGAGCGGCAGGACAAAAAATGGGCGATCTCCTATTCGCTTCCATTCTTCATGCGCCCGACGTTGATCGCGATGTTTCCGTATCAGCTTCCACGCCCAGCCAGCAGATTCCATTAAGAAACTATGCGGCCGATGAGTGCGATAGAACGGGAAATAAACCCTCATCATCGCGGATGCCAGACCATTGCGCATGGTGTTTCGCGCACGTACCTTGAAGGTCGATGGCACTTGCGGCAGATCGTCCGTTTGGTCAGATAGGCCTGCTGCCTGATCCAGATACCATTGCGGATCGAGCGGCAAGGTCGAATTGCCGTTCACGCCATCATCCTGCAACGTCAGGAAATCGGGTCGGATATATCCTTCTTCGACCACATGCACCCGCAGACCGCGCAAATGCGCCATTCCATGGGCCGAGGCATGATAGGGACGGCAATCGCCATAGAGGATGAGGTCGGTAACGCCCTGATTAACGACGAAATCGTCGAAGAACAGCGGCCAGTTGCGGAAAGTGCCGCGATAGTCAGTGGCATCCTCCGGCCAATCGATCTTGTCGCCGCCGTTGATGTTGATCCGCATTGCGCGGTGCCCCCGTTCACGCAACGCCTGCGCCAGCATCACGAAATAAGGGCCATGCGGTCCTTGCAGGAACAGGAATGTCTTCGCGGCAGCTTCAGCCATGCAGGAACTCGGCGAACAAAGTCATAAATCGGCGCAACTTCCCCTGTAACATGCGCAAGCGGATAAGCCATGTCACCGGCGGCGTCGATCCGTTCGCCATACGGTCCACCATGACTTCGGGACCGCACGGCAACCGCGTTACCGGATCGATATAGCGAGGATAGAGAATGAGCGTCCCCGCCACAAGCTGATCCACGCTGAGTTGACGGCCCCGTCGGCCGGTCGCCTTGGCAAGGTCACGGGTCAACCCCCAGCCGGCATAGAAAGGCATGCCGTGAACCGTCACAGCGCAGCCACGCATCAGCGCTTCAAACCCGGTGAGAGACGACAATACATGCACATCGTCCACCGCCTGCACCAGCTCCATCAGTGGTGCGCCCGTGTCGATGGCATCGGCATGGGCCAGCACGCTGGCGTCGGGCAGATGCCCTTTCCGATGGCCGGCCTGCACGTCGGGATGCGGGCGATAAACGATCCAGGCGTCCGGTTCGGCGCGGCGCACCCGCGCCAGGAAATCCAGATTGCCATCGACACCCGCACCACCCAGACGCACCGACAGGTCATCTTCCACCTGTCCGACCGCCAACACCGTGCGCCGCCCCATTGGCAGGACGATCATCTGCCCCGCTTCCTGTCCATATTTGGTGACGCCCGCCATACAGACCCGGTGGCGCAGCCGCGCGGCACGATCGACCAGCGTCTGCGGAAAATCATGCGTCGCCAACAGCGTTTCCAGGTCGTTGGCTGCCCGCGCGTTATAATAAATGCCTGTCCGGTCGACCACCACCGATCCGGGCGGATGCAGCGCCGCGCCCAGCCCGCGCGACCGCAGGAAGCCATCCTCGACCCGCGCGACCGGAACCCCCATCGCCGCAGCCTCCCCCACCGTTTCAGGCGGAACACGCGAAGGCCATATCGCCAGCGCACCGCCTTGCTGCCGGGCGCGGCGCAAGCCCCGACGCGCAGACAGAAAAGGCGGCGCTTCCAGCCCATCCCACAGGAAATGGCCAATGGCCTCCCGTTTCCAGAAAGCCATGCCGCTGGCGGCCGATATCCCGCGATTGCCGTCGAGATGACGACGCCAGTCGGCCAATTGCATAATGACCTGCGCTGCATCGACAGGCGCGCCCGTGAAGCAATCCCGATATGTGGCCGCGGCCAGACGAGCCTTCAACGTCATCCGCAGCATTGCCGGATCGACCTGCACGCCATCGGGGCCGATGAGCGGCACATCCAATAGGCCGGCGATCAGGGCCAGATCGTCATCGCCTGTGGCATGTACGGCGCGCGCCTGCGCCACCAGCGCCCAGGGATCGCAGCAAGCCGGCAGGCGGACGCCCTGAAGGCCGTATGTCGGTGCGCCCGCCGTCCCCGGAACAATGCCGATCTGCTGCGGCCACAACCCTGCCAGCGCCCCGCCATCCACTGGCACACCCTCACGCACAACCAGATGCACTCCATGGGGACGATGCCCCCAAAAATCGCCGCCGACGCGGAATTGGGAGAGCAGGGCCAGAATCTCGTCCGACACCGGCGCGGCGACGTCACCATTGTCAGCCGACCGACTGATCGCGGCCGTCGATGATGCAATGCCGGCAAAGGGCGGCGAACGCAGGAACGGGACGGGCGTCATCAGGGGGCGACAGGGGCCGACAAAATCCAACCCGCGCATGCCTGCGCGTCGATCGCCTTAGCCGATAATGCGGTGATGCGGGCCATGCCCCTGTCCTTCCATGCCTCGCTCGACCATGCGGGCGCTGGCGAGGAAGGTCAAGGAACAGAGACTGTTACTTCTTCGATCAGGTCGGTGACGACGTCGAAATAGTCGCGCCAGGTCGGCGCGCGCCAATGGGCGAGGCGCGCAATCTGGGCAGCACGGTCGGGTGTATCGGGCTGGCTATAGGCCTCAATCGCCCGCATCCACCCCAGCCCGTCGAGCGGGTCGAGATAATCCGGCGCGTCGCCGCCAACCTCGCGATGGGCGGTGATATCGCTGCAGATCACCGGCACGCCGGCCGCCAAAGCCTCGACTACGGGCATGCCGAAACCTTCGGCGAAAGACGGCATCAGCATGGCGCGGGCGTTGGCGACCAGCGCTTGCATGCGATTGTCCGAAACCTCGCCCGCCTCGATCACATGGCCGCGCAGCGCCTCCGCCCGCTCCAGCATGTCGATGACATTTTCATTTTCCCAACCGCGTCGGCCGATCAGCACCAGCACCGGGGCCGCGTCGCCCAGCCGTTCGACCATCCGCCGCCACAGGTTGAGCAGCAGCAGGTGATTCTTCCGCGGCTCGATCGTCGAAATATAGACGAAATAGGGCCGTTCGGGCAGCGATTCGCCCTTGGCGCCAAAGATATCGGGCGCGTCCGCCCCAAAATGCGCGACCCGGATAGCGCGCCCGTCCAGGCCATGACTCATATGGGGCGCCAGTGCGTCGATCGTCGCCTGGCTGTTGCCGATAATGCCGCTCGCGAAGCTGTCGATAGTGCGCACCCGGCGGCGATGCTCGTCCGCACCCTGCGGCCGGGCATATTCGGGATGGCTGAGCGGAATGACGTCATGAACGAGCGTGATGAACTTCGCGCCCTCGGCGCGCAGAATCGCGCCAACCTGGGCGTGATCGTCCAAATGATGCGGCGACACCTGGAGATAGACGCGCGGACCCGACGCACGCGGCACCGGGCGGGGCCGAGTGGCGAACATATGGCGGATCACCGCGGCCTTGCTATCGCCGGCATCGGTCGAACGGACATTGCGCCATTTGGCCGCGGTAAAGGCCAGGAACTGGCGCACCGCAGAGCTGTCCAGTCGGCCATAATAGCCCCCGGCGGGATGCACCGCCGAAAAGGCCAGGCGATCGGGCATCCGCTCCAGCAGTTCGCGCGCATAGACATATTCCACGCGATCAATGCCCGTCGGCGCGGGATGAAAAGATCGGGATAGCAGCCGCGAAATGTCGAGGATCACCTCGCTTTCGCCGCCCCCGCTCTGAAACAACTGGCTGGCGCGCTTGGAGCGCAGCGCGAGCCGCGCGCCGGGCGCGTTGAAGGGACGCAGCGCCATCAGCGCGCGCCCTGCGGAGATATCGGCCGAACGGCGAAACGGTCGCGCATCAGAATTGGGCGCGAATCTCGTCGGCCAACGCCGTGAGCGCCGCCGCGTCGGCGAACTGTCCCTGCGCATGGGCGCCGAACCCCAAAGGCCCGCCTTCCCAACGCGGCACGATATGGACATGCAGGTGGAACACGGTCTGCCCCGCCGGCGCGCCGTTGAACTGCGCGACATGGATGCCGTCGGGGGCCAGCGCCTGGCGCGTGGCGTTGGCGACCTTCTTGACGCTCGCCATCACCTGCGCCAGCGCCTCATCCTCTATCTCCAGGATGTTGCGCGCCCTGGACCATTTGGAAATGACCAGGCTGTGCCCCCTCGACTGCGGCTGGATGTCGAGGAAGGCGAGCGTGTGCGCATCCTCATATAATTTGATCGACGGAATCTTGCCCGCAAGGATCAGGGCGAAGGGGTTATTGTCGTCATAAACGCCGTCAAGGCTCATCCTGGCCGTCCTCAGCTCACATAATGTGCGCTGGTCTTAGCCGCGATATCCTCCGCCGTCACGCCCGGCGCCATTTCGACCAGCTTGAACGGGCTGTCATGGTCGGGGCGCTGGAAAACGCACAGGTCCGTCACGATCATGTCGACCACATTCTTGCCGGTCAGCGGCAGGGTGCAGGCCGGAATGAACTTGGGATCGCCATTTTTGGACGTATGCTCCATGACGACGATGATCTTCTTGACGCCCGCGACCAGATCCATCGCGCCGCCCATGCCCTTGATCATCTTGCCGGGGATCATCCAGTTGGCGATGTCGCCATTTTCGGCAATCTCCATCGCGCCCAGCACGGTTAGGTCGATATGCCCGCCACGAATCATGGCGAAGCTGTCGGCCGAACTGAAATAGGCGGTCTGCGGCAATTCGCTGATCGTCTGCTTGCCCGCATTGATGAGGTCGGCGTCCTCGTCGCCCTCATAGGGAAAGGGGCCAATGCCCAACATGCCGTTTTCCGACTGGAGCGTCACCTCCACGCCATCGGGAATATGATTCGCCACCAGCGTCGGAATGCCGATGCCCAGATTCACGTAGAAACCGTCCTGCAATTCCTTCGCCGCGCGCGCGGCCATTTCGTCACGAGTCCAGGGCATGATTATTTCTCCCCTATGGCGGGCGGCGCCCACCTCTTGTCCATCGGAAATATGTCGTCGAACCCGCCCTTAAGGCCGCTGCCATAGACGGGGTTGGGCATCACGAACCAGCCATTGCCCCACAGGCCCGCGACCGGCGGTTGCAGGGTCGCGACGCGGCGTGCGGGCACGGCCTTTTCGGCATTGAGGGGGCCGGCGTTGAACAGGTCGGAAAAATCGCCCAACTGGTCGCCGCCCATGGCGATGACGCAATAGCGCGCCGCGATCATCGCCCGGCGGCCATCCTTGCGCGATCCCATCGCATCGTCGCCGCTCAGATAGAGCGTCTGGCCATGCACCGCATCGCCCAGGCCCGCGGCCTTGATCGCGCGGACGGTCGCATCGGCATTGGCGGCCGAGCGGTTGGTGTTGAAGATGACGGTAACACCCAAGCCACGCAGCGCGGCCAGCCCATGGTCGGCGCCCGGCACCGGCCCGACCGCGCCCTCGCCCTCGCCCGTCTTCTCCCATGCATCCCAGGCGGCGGCGTCAAAGCCTTTGCCGGTCTTCGCGTCATGATATTCATAGCCGGTGTTGAGCATCACCGTTTCGTCCACGTCGAACACCGCGGCGAAAGGCTTGTCGCCACAGGGCACGAATCGCGGCGCGGCGAGGCTCGCCCCATCCGCCAGCACGACGCTATCCGCCGACCGCGCCTTCACCCTGGCGGACACATAGGCCAGCAGCGCATTCCAGGCCTGCGCCGAAATCGCCGCCCCCTCGCCCGACCCGTAGAGATATCGCATCCCCGCCGGTGGATTGACGGACGGCGCGGGCGACGGCGCCACGGTCGCGCAGGCGGCCAACGGCGCCAACAGCAGCCCCCAACCCAAGCGCTTCGGCATCGACATCAGGCCGCTTCCCGCGTCCGCACCGTCCGGAATTCGATCTTCTTGTCATAGGGCGCACCCACGATCATGCGCTTCACATAGATGCCGGGCAGATGGATCGCGTCGGGGTCCAGGCTGCCGGTCGGCACCACTTCCTCGACTTCGGCGATGCAGATTTTCGCCGCGGTCGCCATCGGCTGGTTGAAGTTGCGCGCCGTCTTGCGGAAGATCAGGTTGCCGCTCTCATCGGCCTTCCAGCCCTTGATGATCGCGACATCGGCAAAGATACCGCGCTCAAGAATATAATCCTGGCCATCGAAACTCTTGACCTCCTTGCCCTCGGCCACCTGCGTGCCGACGCCGGTCTTGGTGTAGAAGCCGGGGATGCCCGCCCCGCCCGCGCGGCAGCGTTCGGCCAGCGTCCCCTGGGGGCAGAATTCCACCTCCAGTTCGCCGGCCAGATATTGTCGCTCAAACTCCTTATTCTCGCCGACATAGGAGGAGATCATCTTCTTGACCTGGCGCGTGCGCAACAGCTTGCCCAGCCCTTCGCCGTCGATCCCGGCATTGTTACTGGCGATGGTCAGATCCTTGACGCCCGCATCGCGGATCGCGTCGATCAATCGTTCGGGAATACCACACAGGCCAAAGCCGCCCGCGCACAGATGCATCCCGTCGAACAGCAATCCTTCCAGCGCCGCAGCGGCATCGGGGTAGAGCTTCCTGGCCATCGGCATCCTTCCTTTTTTTGAAAGTTCACACCGTTCTTAGGCAGCGCGACCAATCAATACCAATGATTTGTTTTTTCAGTTAAACATAACCAATGTCTATCAATCGTATCGCTTTCTACCATCTCGAAACGCTGCTCTGGATCGCCCGGCTGGGCACTTTCGCAGCGGCGGCGGCGCGGCTCAACACGACCCAGCCCGCCATTTCGGCGCGCGTGCGCGAACTGGAAAGTCATCTGGGCACCGCCCTGTTCCGGCGGGAGGGTCGAGCCATGGCGCTGACTCCCGCCGGGCGCGAACTGGTGCGCGAAAGCGAACCGCTCTGGGCGCGTTTCCAGGGGGTGCTGATGGGGTGTAGCGACATATCGGGCGCGACCGGAATCATCCGAATCGGCGCGGGCGAAATTGCGGCGGCCAGCTGTCTGCCCGGCTTCGTCGCGCAACTGGGCCATGACCTGCCCCATGTCAGCCTGGAGGTGGACATTGCGCTGACGGTCGATCTGATCCAGCAACTCGCTTCCGGCCGCACCGACATCGCCTTTGCCGCCGGCCGGATCGCCCATCCGATGCTGCGCACCGCGCCGATCGGCAGCGTCGATCTGCTCTGGCTGGCCAGCCCGTCGACGGTGAGGAACATGGACGCGGCCCACACGCCGATCTGGTCGCTCACCAACCTGTCGCCGCTCTATCGCATCATGAAGGAGGCGATCGCCGCGTCGGACCTGGCCGATTGCCCGCTCAACCTGTGCAACAATGTCCGCACGATGATCGACATCGTGCTGGAAGGCGGCGGGATCGGCATCTTTCCCCATCCGATGGTGCGCCAACCCATCGCAAGCGGGCGGCTGGTGCCGGTGCCCGATGCGCCCGCCATGCCCCCGGTCGAATTTCAGGTCGCGATGCGGGCCGCGGAGTCCGATCCGCTGGTGCTGGCGATTTTCGACCGGGCGAGCCGGCTCGACCTGCGCGCCGGCGCCGCGGCCTAGATCAACCCCGCCAGGGGGCTGGACGGATCGGCATACATCCGCCTGCCCATGCGCCCGGCGCGATAGGCCATGCGCCCGGCCTCGACCCCCGCCTTCATCGCGGCGGCCATCAGCACCGGGTCTTTCGCCTCGGCAATGGCGGTGTTCATCAATACGCCGGTACAGCCCAGTTCCATCGCCTGCGCCGCTTCCGACGCGGTGCCCACGCCCGCATCGACCAGCACCGGCAGCTTGGTCCCTTCCACGATCAGGCGGATCGTCACCCGGTTCTGGATGCCCAGCCCCGACCCGATCGGCGCGCCCAGCGGCATGATCGCGACCGCGCCGACATCCTCCAGCCGCTTGGCCGCTATCGGATCGTCCACGCAATAGACCATCGGCTTGAAGCCTTCCTTGGCCAATATCTCGGTCGCGCGCAGCGTTTCGACCATATCGGGATAGAGCGTGCGCGCTTCCCCCAGCACTTCCAGCTTCACCAGGTCCCAGCCGCCCGCCTCGCGCGCCAGCCGCAGGGTGCGGATCGCGTCCTCCCCGGTGAAGCAGCCCGCGGTGTTGGGCAGGTAGGTGACCTTCTTGGGGTCGATATAGTCGGTCAGCATCGGCGCATTGGGATCGCTGACATTGACGCGGCGCACTGCCACGGTGACGATCTCCGCGCCTGACGCGGCCAGCGCGGCCGCATTCTGCTCGAAGCTCTTATATTTGCCGGTGCCCACGATCAGGCGCGACCGGAAGGTCTTGCCCGCCACGGTCCAACTGTCGTCCGTAACCGCCGACACATCACCGCCGCCGACAAAGTGGACGATCTCCAACTCGTCGCCATCCTCGACCATCACCTGCGCCAGGGTCGATCGCGGCACGACCGTCAAATTACGCTCCACCGCAACCTTTTCGGGTACGAACCCCAGTTCGCTCGCCAACTGCGCGAGGGTCATGCCGTCGCGGATGCGGCGATGTTCGCCATTGATATGGATGGAGATGGTGCCGTCTGTGCTCATTATGGCTTTCCCGAACATGCGAAGATATCTCGACTAAGCGAGACACGAAGGGCTAAGGATCGTGCCGCATATAGGGGCGGCCTTGCCCCGGTCGCAACATGCAAGGGGATCGCCATGGCCGACATGCGTAAAATCTATGTGTTAAACGGACCCAATCTGAACATGCTGGGCACGCGCGAGCCGGAAATCTACGGCTATGACACGCTGGACGATATTGCCGAGCGGATGGACGACGCCGCCACCCGCGCCCATGTCGAAATCGATTTCCGCCAGTCCAACCATGAAGGCCATCTGATCGACTGGGTGCAGGAAGCCCATGCAGAAGGCGCCCACGCCATCATCATGAATCCCGGCGGCCTGACCCACACGTCGGTCGCGCTGCATGACGCGATCAAGGCCGTGACCGTGCCGGTGATCGAAATCCACCTGTCCAACCCGCACAAGCGCGAAGCCTTCCGCCATAAAAGCTATGTCGGCATGGCGGCCAAGGGCACGATCGCGGGCTTTGGCCCGATGTCCTACATGCTGGCTCTGGAAGCCGCGCTGGAACTATGAGGCGGCGCGTTTTGGCGCACAAAAGTTGCGCTTGGGCGTAAATGCGCATAGGCGCGGGCACCAGAACCGATATTCACCGGCCAGGGACTTCACATGACCGAAAAACAAGAAAAGGGCGCAATGCAGGTAGACGTACAGCTGGTGCGCGATCTCGCCGCGCTGCTCGACGACACTAACCTGACCGAGATTGAGGTCGAGGACGGCGACCGCAAGATCCGCGTCGCGCGCAAGGCCGCGGCCAGCGCCGCGCCGGTCTACGCCACGCCCGCCCCTGCCGCCGCGGCCCCCGCCGCACCGGCTGCCGCGCCTGCACCAGCCGCCGCGGCGCCGGCCGAAGCGTCGCTGCCGGCCGGCACGCTCGTCAAATCGCCGATCGTCGGCACCGCCTATCTGTCGGCCGAACCCGGCTCCGCTCCCTTCGTCCGCATCGGATCGCAGGTCACCGCTGGCGAAACGATCCTGATCGTGGAAGCCATGAAGGTCATGAACGCGATCGCCGCGCCGGTCGCGGGCACGGTCAAGGCCGTGCTGGTCGATAACGGCCAGCCGGTCGAATATGACCAGCCGCTGATCGTCATTGAATAAGGCCGTCGGACCCATGGCCATCGAAAAGCTGCTGATCGCCAACCGCGGCGAAATCGCGCTGCGCATCCACCGCGCCTGCCATGAAATGGGCATCAAGACGGTGGCGGTCCATTCGACCGCCGACGCCGACGCCATGCATGTGCGGCTGGCCGACGAGGCGATCTGCATCGGGCCGCCCGCGGCCAAGGACAGCTATCTGAATGTCGCAGCGATCATTTCCGCTGCCGAGATCAGCGGCGCGGATGCGATCCATCCGGGCTATGGCTTCCTGTCGGAAAACGCCAAGTTCGCCGAGATCGTAGAAGCGCACGGGATCGCCTTCGTCGGTCCCAAGCCCGAACATATCCGCACCATGGGCGACAAGATCGAAGCCAAGCGCACCGCCGGCGCGCTGGGCCTGCCGCTCGTCCCCGGCTCCGATGGCGCGATCAGCGACCTGGACGAAGCCAAGGCGATCGCGGAGAAGGCCGGTTATCCCGTCATCATCAAGGCGGCGTCCGGCGGCGGCGGGCGCGGCATGAAGGTGTGCACTTCGCCCGACGAGTTGGAAACGCTGATGCAGCAGGCCGGTTCGGAAGCGAAGGCCGCCTTCGGCGACGCCACCGTCTATCTCGAAAAATATCTCGGCAATCCGCGCCATATCGAAATCCAGGTTTTCGGCGACGGCAATGGCAACGCCATCCATCTGGGCGAGCGCGACTGTTCGCTCCAGCGGCGTCACCAGAAGGTGCTGGAAGAAGCCCCCTCCCCGATTCTGAGCCAGGCCGATCGCGACCGCATCGGCGGCGTCTGTGCCAAGGCGATGGCCGACATGGGCTATCGCGGCGCAGGCACGATCGAATTCCTTTGGGAAGACGGCGAATTCTACTTCATCGAGATGAACACCCGGCTTCAGGTCGAACATCCGGTGACGGAGATGATCACCGGCGTCGACCTGGTGCGCGAACAGATCCGCATCGCCGAGGGCAAGCCGCTGTCTGTGACGCAGGACGAACTGCGCTTCACCGGTCATGCGATCGAATGTCGCATCAACGCCGAAGATCCCAAAACCTTCGCGCCGTCACCGGGCACCGTCACCAGCTATCATGTGCCGGGCGGCATGCATGTCCGCGTCGATAGCGGCCTGTATCAGGGCTACAAGGTGCCGCCCTATTATGATTCCATGATCGGTAAGCTGATCGTCTATGGCCGCACCCGTGAGGGCGCGATCATGCGGTTGAAGCGCGCGCTGGAGGAATATGTGATCGAGGGGATGAAGACCACCATCCCGCTGCATCAGGCGCTGCTGCGCGACCCCGATTTCCTCGACGGCAACTACACCATCAAGTGGCTGGAGGAATGGCTGGCGCGTGAGGGCGACGCATGAAAGCGACGATCTGGCATAACCCTCGCTGCTTCAAGTCCCGTCAGACGCTGGCGATCCTCGAAGCAACGCCGGACGTCATGGTCGCTGTCGTCGAATATCTGAAGACCCCGCCCACCCGCGCGGAAATAGAGGCGGTGCTGGCCAAAGCGGACATCCGTCCCTCTCAGGCGGTGCGGAAGGGCGAAGCGTTGGTCAAGGAGATCGGCCTCGACATCAAAGATGACTCGGCCGTTCTCAACGCTATGGCGCAGCATCCGATCCTGATCGAACGCCCGATCGTCATCACGGCCAAGGGCGCTATCATCGCCCGTCCGCCCGAAAAGGCGCGCGATATTCTGTAAGTCGTCGGCGCGAAGAGGGCGAGGATCAAAAAAAGGGCGAACCGCTGGTTCGCCCCTTTTCGCGTCAATAATGATAGCGCAGCGTGATGGTGACGTTGCGCTGTTCTCCATAGGCCAGCTGGTTGTAGAAGCCGATCTGCGAATAATATGCCTTGTCGAACAGATTATCGACATTGACCTGAGCCGACAGCCCGTTGGCAAATGCATAACGGCCCATCAGGTTGACCAGCGCATAAGGCTTCACCTCCAACCGCTCGGCCGCGCCGCTTACCGGATTGAACGAGTCCGTGTAGCTCAACCCTTCCCAGTTGACGCCGCCGCCGACGGTCAGGCCCTGAAACGAACCGGAAAAATCATAGGTGGTGAACAGGCGGAGCAGCTTCTGCGCGAACAGCGTGTTCACACGATTGCCGTCCGCATCCTTGGCCTTGAATTGGGTGTAGTTGCCGGCGACCGACCAGCCCGGCAGGATTTCGCCATTCGCTTCGACCTCAAAACCGGTGCTGCGCGCGCCATTGGCGGCGTAGGACGCTTCGAAGATCGTGCCGGGGATCAGATAGCCGGTATCCGCCTGCGCCAGATTATCCTGCTCGATCCGGAAAACCGAGATCGCGGTGTTGAGCGCGCCGCCGAAGAAACTGCTCTTGAGCCCGCCTTCATAATTGTTGCCGGTGATCGGCGGCAGGAAATCGCCGTTGCGATCCTGCGCGCTTTGCGGCTGGAATATCTTGGTGAAGCTTGCATAGACGGTGTGGCTGGATGTGATGTCGTAGAGCGCGCCGACATAGGGCAACAGACGATTCTTGGCGCCGAAGTCGATCGGCGCGCCATAGGATATGCCCCGCCGTTCCCAACTGCTCAAACGGCCGCCAACGATGAGCTTGAACGGATCGCTGATCGACAGGCGGGTGGCGGCGAAATAGCCCCATTGCTTGGTCGTCTGGTCAAGATCGTGCGACAGGGTGCCGCTCCAACGCGGCTCGGCGATCGACCCGTCCCAATTGTTGAAATCGCCTGCGGTCACGGAATCCAACGCTGCCCGGCTGTAGAAATCCTGTTGCTGACGCGCATAGCTTGCCCCCAGGATCAGGTCATGTTCGCGTCCGAAGAGCTGATATTGGCCGGTCAGCCGCGCGCCGACATCCGCCTGCTCCACCTTACCCGTATAGTTGGCGGGAAAAGCGCCCAAACCCAGGCCGGTGGTGCGATCCGGCGAACCGAACAGATAAAGCAACTGCATGTCGCTTTCGTTGATCGTATAGTTGCCATAGACTTTCAGCGACCAGTTGGCGCCGATCTGCTGGGTCAGGTTGGCGAAATAGGTCTGGTTGGTCGACGCCCAACGGGTCCAGTCGGCGCCGATCGTCTTCGAGCGCTTCCAGTCAGTGCGGCTGCCATCCGCATACCAGACCGGCAGGCCGCCCCATTGGGTGCCGCTTGGGCTGTTATCCTGGTAGCTGGCGCCGAAGCTGACATGGGTGTCGGGCGTCAGATCGCCGTCGATCACCCCGTACAGCACCAGCTTCTTGTTATGCAGCAGGTCGGTGAAGCTGTCGCCTTCCTCATATTTCGCCACCACGCGCGCACGGATGGCGCCGTCGCTGGACAGCGGCGAGGAGACGTCCGCCATTGCGAAAAAATTGTCCCATCGACTGGCGGCCGCGGTCACCGTGGCGGTGAAGCGGTCGCTGTCGGCATGTTTGCGGATAAGGTTGATCGATGCCGAAGGATTGCCCGCACCGGTCATGAGGCCGGTTGCGCCGCGCACGATCTCGACCCGCTCATAAAGTGCGATATCGATCTCGGACTCTCCGGCGCTGTAAGCCGCATCCCATTGCACCGGAATACCGTCAATCTGATAGTTGTCGATGGTGAAGCCGCGGGCGGAAAAGCCGTTACGCGCGCTGTCAAAGGATTTGGCGGACACGCCAGCCGCATTGTTGATCACGTCGCTAAGCGTGCGGATCGCCTGATCCTCCATCCGCTGCGCCGTCATCACCGTCACCGACTGCGGGGTTTCCTTCAGCGACAGGTTGAGGCCGGTCGCCGATCCCAGCTTGTCATTGGTCGTGTAGGAACCGGTCACGACGATCTGATCCTCGTCCACCGTATCGGCGGGGGCGGTCTGCGCCCAAGCAGACATGGTGACCGACAGGGACAGCACAGACGCCCCTACCAAAGACATGGCGGAAATCCGCGACTTGAACATGATGATGCCCCCCAATGGACAGAAATTTTGTGATATTGCGAATGATTCGCGACGATCGCTATGCTGCGGGGCGCACAGCCTGTCAATCGCGCGCCGTGATCGTTTCGTCACAAGCCTGTAACAAGGCCATGATCTGAGCGCTTGCTTTGATGGCGGGAAGCCGTAGCTTCTCGCCCATGGCAAAGGAACCGACATTGGCGACCATCGCCGTCTACAGTCTGAAAGGCGGCGTGGGCAAAACCACCTTCGCGATCAACCTGGCCTGGGCGTCCGCCTCCATCTCCAAGCGGCGCACCTTGCTATGGGATCTGGACCCGCAGGCGGCGTCGAGCTGGCTCTTGTCCACCGATATGGAAAGCCGCGACGCAGCGCAGGCGATCTTCAGCAAGGATGTGGACGTCCGCAAGCTGATTCAGCCCTCGACCGTGCCGGGGCTGGACCTGATCGCCGCCGACACGTCGCTGCGCAGCCTCGACCATCTCTTCCGCGAAATGGACAAGAAGAAGCGGCTGGCCAAGCTGATCGAGAGCCTTGGCCGCGATTATGACCGCATCATCCTCGATTGTCCGCCCGGCCTCACCGAAACCAGCGAGCAGGTGCTGCGCGCCGCCAACCTGATCGTCATTCCGGTCATCCCATCCCCCCTGTCGCAACGGGCCATGGGGGAAGTCGCCCGCTATCTCGTCCAACGCGGCGGCAACCATGCGCCAATCCTGCCGGTCTATTCGATGGTCGATCGCCGCCGCAGCCTGCACCGCATGGCGCTGGACAGCCAGCCGGACTGGCCCGCCATTCCGATGGCGAGCGCGATCGAGCAGATGACGGTGCGCCGCAAGCCGCTGGGCGCATTCGCCCCGGCGTCACAGCCCGCGCAGGCCTTCGCGTCGCTATGGACGATGGTGGAACGGCAGTTGCAGGTCGGCTAACGACGCTCAGCCGATGGCGACCCGTTGGGGTTTCGGGAACAGGCGCGCCGCGTCCTGCGGCATCATCGGCCGGCCGAAATAATAGCCCTGCACCTTCTTGCAGCCCAGCCGCCGGACCATCTGCAATTCCGCTTCGGTTTCCACGCCTTCGGCCGTGGTGCTCATGCCCAGGCTGTCGGCCAGCGTCACGACGGCGCGGATGATCGCCAGGCTTTCGGCGGTATTCTTGGACGCGCCGACGACGAAGCTGCGGTCGATCTTGATCGTGTTGAACCGCGTCCGGCTGAGATAGCCGAGCGAGGAATAGCCGGTGCCGAAATCGTCGAGCGACAGCTGGATGCCCAGGCTCAGCAACTGGTCCAGCACCTTGAGCGCGCCCGCATCCTCGTTCATGAACACGCTTTCGGTGACCTCCAGCTCCAGCCGGCGGGCGTCCAGTCCGCTCTGCGCCAGCGCGGACACCACCGCGGCCACGAAGCTGGGATGGGTCAGTTGTTCGGCCGAGACGTTGACGGCGATACGGATATCGTCCGGCCAGGTTACCGCCTCCATACAGGCGGTGCGCAGCACCCACTCGCCGATCGGCGCGATCAGGCGCGCTTCTTCCGCTACCGGCACGAATTTGACCGGCGAAATGGCCCCCAGTTGCGGATGGGTCCAGCGCACCAGCGCCTCGAACCCCAGCACGGCGCCATGTTCGGCATCGACCACCGGTTGGTACAGGACGTGCAACTGGTCTTTTTCCAATGCCTCGCGCAGCGCCAGTTCCAGCTGCCGCCGCTCCTCCGCCTGCGCGTGGAGCCGCGGCTCATAGGCGCAATGGACGCCGCCGCCTTCGTCCTTGGCGCGGTAGAGGGCCAGATCGGCACTGCGGATCAACGCTTCGGAGTCGCGGCCGTCCATCGGCGACACCGCCGATCCGATCGACGCACCGACATACAGCATATGCTGGTCGATCTGATAAGGCGCGGACAGCGCGCCGATGACGGCCGACGACAGGCGGGGAATGGCCGCGCTATCAGCGACATGCGGCATGATCACGGCAAATTCGTCGCCGCCGATCCGGCCGCAGAATATGTCCGCGTCACAGACCTGCCGCAGCCGCCGCGCCACCTGGCTCAGCAGCTTGTCGCCGGTCTGATGGCCCAACGTGTCGTTGATCGACTTGAACCGATCGAGATCGATCATCAGGAAGCCACAGCCGGGCGACCGCCCCTTCGCGGCCTCCATCGCCTGGTCCAGCACCTCACGCAGGTGGCTGCGATTGGGCAGGCCGGTCAGCGGGTCGAAGCGGGCGAGCTGCGCGATCTTGTCGGCCGATTCGCGCTGTGCCGTCACATCCGAACCAACACCGCGGAAACCCTGGAAAATGCCATTTTCGTCATGGCGCGGCGACGCCGACAATTCCCACCAGCGCCATTGCCCCTGCACCTCGACCGGCAGCACCAGATTGCTGAAACTCTCGCGCCGCTTTAGATGGTCGGCCAGGCTGTGCAGGCCAGCGGCGAACCGGCCATCCTCCCAGCCGCTGCCCGCCAATATCTGCACCAGCGGCGCGCCCTCCAGCTGCTCCTGCTCCATGCCCAGCGTTTCGGCGAAGCGGCTGGACACGCCGTTGATCCGGCGCAGTGCATCAGTCTGCCACAACCAGTCGGACCCGCCGGCCTCGAATTCGCGCAGCAGCAGGCTGACGACCTCGCTCTTTTCCGCCAGTTGCGCGGTCGTGCTGTGCTGGCGGGCGAAAGTGCGGGCATAGATGAAGCAGCCGGCCAGCAGGGACAGCGCATAGCTGGTCGCCAGCGCCCGCAGCGGCAGTTGGCCGCCTTCGTCGAACATGGCGAACAGGCCAAGGATGCACGGCAGAAGATAGGCGGTGGCGGACAGCGGCGTCGCTGCATAGCTGATCGCGCCGCAGACCATGACGCAGCTGATCAGCGTCCACAGCGCCACCAGTTCCTCGGTCTGCCCGGACTGGGACACCAGCACCATGCAGGCGGCCCAGACCAGCCCTTGCAGAAATGCGCCCAGCGCATGGCGCCGCAGGTCGGCGGGCGACAGGCCGATATTATTGGCGCGGCGCCGTTGTCGGTCCAGCAGCAGGGCGATGGTGGTCGCGGCGACCAGCGCGGCGCTCCAACCGGCCAGCAGCGGCAGCGGACAGCAATGGGAAAAGACCTGCCACAGGAACAGCATCCCGCAGATATTCATGCCATGCCGCAGGATGGCGACGCCGTCGGCGGATCGTAGCTGGGCTTCCAGCACGCGGATTCCGCCATCTTGCGCGACGGGACACAGGCCCATGATCGCGCGCAGCGACGCACGTTCCTGGCGGTCCGGTTCCGCGACTTGTTCCTGCTTGCTACCCACGGGACTGGGTTAGCAGTCATGGGTTATCAATCGGTAACCTTGACCAAAAGGACATCGCGATCCAGCCGGGCGTCAGGCGGCGATGTCGTAGGGCCGGATTTCGCCGGTCAGATAGAGGTTGCGGGCCTTCGACCGGCTCAATTTGCCCGAACTGGTGCGCGGCAGGGTGCGCGGCGGCACCAGTTCCACGACGCAGTTCATGCCGGTAATGGCGCGGACCCGTTCGCGGATCTGGTCGCGCAGGCGCGAGCGTTCCTCATTGTCCGACGTGCGGCAATGGACCAGCACGGCGGGCGCTTCCTCGCCGCCGGGCGTGGTGATAGCGAAGGCGGCGATGTCGCCCTGCTTGAAACCGGGCAATTGCTCCACCGCCCATTCGATATCCTGCGGCCAGTGATTCTTGCCGTTGATGATGATCATGTCCTTGGCCCGGCCCACGATGTAGAGATAGCCGTCGGACAGATAGCCCATGTCCCCGGTATCGAGCCAGCCGTCAGCCATGCACGCCTTGGTCGCGGCTTCGTCCCGGAAATAGCCGACCATCAGCGACGGACCGGTGGTCCAGACCTTGCCGATCTGGCGCTCGTTCATCAGGCCGCCATCCTCGTCGCGGATTTCCACGACCATGTCCTTGGCCGGCTTGCCGCAATTGACGATCGAGCGGAAACGCTGGGGCCGGCCCTCGGTCGCATGACCGCCCGACAGGTCGGTTTCCTCGACCAGTTCGACGATGATCCCCTCGCCCGGCGGCATGATGGTGACGGCCAGTGTCGCTTCGGCGAGGCCATAGCTGGGCAGGAACGCCTTGGGGCTGAACCCTGCATCGGCGAAGGCGTCCACGAAGCTCTGCATCACGTCGGGGCGAATCATGTCCGCGCCATTGCCGGCCAGGCGCCAGCGGGACAGGTCGAACCGATCCTCCGCCTTGGTCTGGCTGGAAATGCGGCGGGCGCAAATGTCATAGCCGAAGGTCGGCGAATAGCTGATCGATGTGCCCTCGTTCCGGCTGATGAGGTCGAGCCAGGCCAGCGGACGGCGGGCGAAATCCTCGGTCTTCATATAATCGGTCGATACCTGGTTGGCGACGACCGACAGGAAGCAGCCGACCAGCCCCATGTCATGATACCAGGGCAGCCAGCTGATGCAGCGATCGCTGTCCTGCACCTGCATCCCGTGGCTGTGCGCCGACAGGTTGGACAGGAGCGCATGATGCGTCACCGCGACGCCATGGGGGAAGCGGGTCGAGCCGCTGCTATATTGGAGATAGGCGACGTCTTCCGGCTGCGCCTCCGGCAGAGCGGCGGGGACGGCGTCGCGGGCGATGAAATCTTCGAACGCGATGCTTTCGACATTCTTCTGGCGGCCGGATTCGCCCGCCATCTCTTCCAGCTCCTTGGGGAAGAGGAACAGCATCGGATCGCAGCTGGACAGCTGGACATTCAGCTGGTCGATATAGCTGTCCTTGCCGCCGAAGCTGGTCGGCAGCGGCACCGGCACCGGCCAGGCACCGGCATAGATGATGCCAAAGAAGAGCATGGCGAAGTCCGCGCCGGTTTCGGCGACCAGAGCGACGCGGTCGGCCGGTTTCACGCCATGGCCGATCACGCGATGGGCGCAGGCCAGCGCGTCGGCGCGCAATTCGCTGAACGGATAGGGCCGCGCCAGATTGCCGCGCGCATCATGAAAATTGAGCCCGCGCTTGCCCTGCGCCGCATAGTCCAGCGCTGCGCCCAGCGTCCCGAAATCGGAGAAGCGGCGCGGCAGATCGTCGGTGGTCGGCGTCGGTGCCATCATCTCTTGCGAACCCGTCATATTGGTTGACCCAATGTCTTGAAAATCTTGAAACCGGGGCCGCTAGCAGCTTTGACCGCCATTTGCACCGGATATTGCATTCCAATATGCACTCATAGCCGACAAGGCGCGGTGAAATTCCGGCCCGACTGTGGCATAAAGATGGCGCATGTCGCATGTTGCATCATGATGACCGGCAAACGCCTCCCCCCACCGCTTGATGAAAGCGCGCTGCGCGACATGGCGCTGCGCCATGTCGCCCGCTTCGCCACCAGCCGGGGAAAGCTGCTCGCCTATCTCAAGCGCAAGATCAAGGAGCGCGGCTGGGGCGGCGAGGCGCCAGCGGACCCGGATGGGCTGGCCGACCGCTTCGTGGATCTGGGCTATATCGATGATGCGGGCTATGCGGTGATGAAGAGCGGGGCGCTGGCCCGGCGCGGCTATGGCGCAAGGCGCATCGGCGAGGAATTGCGCGCGGCGGGAATCGGCGAAGAGGATCGCGAACAGGCGGACGCGCAGATTGCGTCCGAAGCCTGGGCGGCGGCGGACCGCTTCGCCCGGCGCAAACGGATCGGCCCCTATGCGACCGGGCCGATCTACCCCAAGCAGCGGGAGAAGGCGATCGCGGCGTTTTTGCGCGCGGGCCATGCCTATGCGGTGGCGCGGCGCTGGGTCGATGCGCCGCCGGGGGAGCCGATGGCGGCGGAAGACGAATAGGCCCAAGGTCATGGCTGGGTCATGACCGGGTCATGACCGGGTCACCCGTGCGAAGTTCACACCGTAGATGGAATGATTTTGCGGGCGCAAGACAGGGCGAAGCGTCGGCTATGCACCCGCGAAGCGCCAGCGACGCGCCCACGGCTTCCCGGCCGTCGACCATTTGGGTCATGCCAACGCACCGCCGACGCATCAGCGACGCGCCTGCCGGGTCACGGGTCGGGCGGGGTCGGTGCTGAAAGCATCGACCAACAAGTCGTACCGCGCCTTCCCTGCCCGATAATCCTCCATCCTACCAAAACAATCCGAAAACTCCTCCCCAATACGCCCACCATATCAGCAGACGCATATAGAAACCTTTGCCGTCACCATTTTCATATGCGATTCCCCTGCCTTGAAAGGGAAGGTTTGCATCCGCAGCCGATCGTCTGCGCGCCCTTTCCCTAAAGAAAAGGCCCCCGCAATACGGAGGCCCCTTCCTTCAAAGCTTGGTCCGCCGCGCGATCACATATGGATCGGCTTGCCGGTCACGGCCATCGCCGCTTCCTTGATCGCCTCGCTATGCGTGGGATGCGCATGGCAGGTATAGGCGATGTCTTCGCTCGACGCGCCGAATTCCATCGCTTGCGCCGCCTGCGCGATCATCGTGCCTGCGGGCACGGCGATGATCCACACGCCTAGCACCTTGTCGGTTTCGGCGTCGGCGATGATCTTCACGAAACCGTCCGGCTCATGATTGGTCTTGGCGCGGCTGTTGGCCATCATCGGGAATTTGCCGACCTTGATCGCGCCCTTTTCCTTGGCGGCCTCTTCGGTCAGGCCCACGCCCGCGATTTCCGGCTTGGTATAGACGACCGACGGGATGATGGCATGGTTCACAATGCCGGTCAGGCCCGCGATATTCTCGGCCACCGCAATGCCTTCGTCCTCGGCCTTATGCGCCAGCATCGGACCGGGGATGACGTCGCCGATCGCCCACACGCCGGGCGCCTTGGTCGCGAAATCATGATCCGTCTCGATCTGGCTGCGCGCGTTCAGCTCCAGGCCGATCTTGTCGAGGCCCAGCCCTTCGGTATTGGGACGACGGCCGATCGACACGAGGACGACATCCGCCTCGATCGTCTCCGCGTCGCCACCGGCGGCCGGCTCGACGGTCAGGGTCACACCCTTCTTGCCGACTTGCGCGCCCGTCACCTTCGTACCGAGCTTGTACTCGAAGCCCTGCTTCTTGAAGATCTTGTTAGCTTCCTTGCGGATTTCGCCGTCCATGCCGGGCAGGATCTGGTCGAGATATTCGACCACGGTCACCTTGGCGCCCAGGCGCTTCCAGACCGAACCCAGCTCCAGGCCGATGACGCCGCCGCCAACCACGACCAGATGACCCGGCACCTTGTCCAGTTCCAGCGCGCCGGTCGAATCCACGATCTTGCCGCCTGCGTTATCAACTTCAACGCCGGGCAGCGGCGTGACCGACGATCCGGTGGCGATGACGATATTCTTCGCCGTCACCTTCTCGCCGTTGATCTCGACGCTGTTCGCGCCAGTGAAGCTGGCCAGACCCTTGAGCCAGGTCACCTTGTTCTTCTTGAACAGAAATTCGATGCCGCCGGTCAGGCCCTTGACCGCGTCGATGCGCTGGCCCTGCAGGGTGGGCAGGTCCAGGCTCATCTTGTCGATCTTGACGCCCAGTTTGGCGAGCGCGCCATTGGCCGCCTCGTCATAGAGTTCCGATGCGTGCAGCATCGCCTTGGACGGGATACAGCCCACATTGAGGCAGGTGCCGCCCAGCGTCTCGCGGCTTTCGGCGCAGGCGGTCTTGAGGCCCAGCTGCGCCGCGCGGATCGCCGCGACATAGCCGCCGGGGCCAGCGCCGATTACCAGGACGTCGTAGTCGAAGTCAGCCATAACAATCTCCGTTCGCCCTGAGCCTGTCGAAGGGCATTACTTCTTCTTTTGTCCTTCGGGAAGGACGGGGCTTCGACAGGCTCAGCCCGAACGGATAGGATGTCTGGTCGCGACCTTTACAGGTCGATCAGCAGGCGGGTTGGGTCTTCGATCGCGTTCTTGACCGCGACGAGGAAGGTGACCGCTTCGCGACCATCGACCATGCGATGGTCGTAGCTGAGCGCCAGATACATCATTGGACGGATCACAATCTGACCGTCACGAACGACCGGGCGGTCCTCGATGCGGTGCAGGCCAAGAACCCCCGACTGGGGCGGGTTGATGATCGGGCTGGACAGCAGCGAGCCGAACACGCCGCCATTGGAGATGGTGAAGGTGCCGCCCTTCATATCTTCCATCGTCAGCTTGCCTTCCTTGGCCTTCTTGCCAAAGCCGCCGATGGTCTTTTCGATGTCCGCGACGCTCAGCGATTCGGCGTTGCGGATGACCGGAACCACCAGGCCGGTGGGCGCCGACACCGCGACCGAGATGTCGCAGAAATTATTATAGACGATCTCGTCGCCCTCGATCTGCGCATTGACGCCCGGAATGTCGCGCAGCGCCATGCAGACGGCCTTGGTGAAAAAGCCCATGAAGCCCAGACGGACGCCATGCTTCTTCTCGAACAGATCCTTATACTTGGCCCGCGCCTCGATGATGTTGGTCATGTCGACGTCGTTGTAGGTGGTCAGCAGAGCAGCGGTGTTCTGCGCTTCCTTCAACCGCTTGGCGACCGTCTGGCGCAGGCGCGTCATCTTGACCCGTTCCTGTGCGCGGCTGGGACCAGCGGCAGGCGCTTCGGCGGCGGAAGCAGCGGCAGCAGCCGCACCGGCGGCGGCCTTGGCGGTGCCGGCGGCGGCGGCGGCGGTGACGTCGTCCTTGGTCAGGCGACCGTCCTTGCCGGTGCCCTTGATCTTGCTGGGGTCAAGGCCATGTTCCAGCACAAGGCGGCGGACCGCCGGCGACAGGGTCAGGTTGCCACCCTCTTCATCATCCGAAGCAGCGGGCGCCGGCGCAGAAGCGGCCGGGGCCGGGGCGGCGGCTTCCGCCTTCGCGGCGGGCGCAGCGGCGGCAGGCGCCGGAGCAGCGGCAACCGAACCGCCTTCGTTCACATAGGCCAGCAGCGCGCCGACCTCAACCGTGTCGCCTTCCTTGGCGATGATGTCGCCCATGACGCCGGCCACGGTCGAGGGCACATCGACCGCGACCTTGTCGGTTTCGAGGGACACGATCGGCTCGTCGACCTTGACGGCTTCACCGGGCTTCTTGAGCCACTGGCCCACGGTTGCTTCGGTAACGGATTCGCCCAGAGTGGGGACTTTGACTTCGGTAGCCATGAGCTTGATCAGCCTTTCTTCTGGCGACGGATTTCGGTGCGGACGCTGTGACCCAGCGCATCGGCGACGAGTGCGCCCTGTTCGGACACATGACGCGACGCCAGACCAGTCGCGGGCGAGGCGGACGCCTTGCGGCCGGCATAACGGGCGCGCTTGGGCGCCTTGCCAGCCTTGACCAGGGCTTCCTCGATATAGGGTTCGACGAAGAACCATGCGCCATTGTTGCGCGGCTCCTCCTGACACCACACGATATCTTCCAAATTGGTCATACGCTCGATGCGCGTGGCCAGGGCGTCGGTCGCGAACGGATAGATTTGTTCGATGCGAACGATCTGCACATCTTTGTCCCCGGCGGCGTCGCGCGCTTCCATCAGGTCGTAGAACACCTTGCCGGAACACAGGACCAGGCGCTTGGTATCCTTGTCCGCCGACCCATTGGGATCGGACAGGATGCGCTTGAACTGGGTTTCGCCCTGGAAGTCCTCCGCCTTGCTGACCGCCAGCTTGTGCCGGAGCAGCGACTTGGGCGCCATGATGATGAGCGGTTTGCGGAAGGGTCGCAGCATCTGGCGACGCAGCGCGTGGAAATAGTTCGCCGGGGTCGTGATGTTGGCGACCTGGATATTGCCTTCCGCACATAGTTGCAGGAAGCGTTCCAGACGCGCCGAACTATGTTCCGGCCCCTGCCCTTCATAGCCGTGCGGCAACAGGCAGACGAGGCCGTTGGAGCGCAGCCACTTGGTTTCGGACGAAGCGATATACTGGTCGAAGATGATCTGCGCGCCATTGGCGAAATCGCCGAACTGCGCTTCCCACAGCACCAGGCTCTTCGGGTCGGCCAGCGCGAAACCATATTCGAAGCCCAGCACGCCATATTCGGACAGCGGCGAATCCAGCACCTCGAACCGGCCATGCGGCACGGTCGACAGCGGGATATATTTATTCTCGCTGTCCTGATCGGTCCAGACCGCGTGACGCTGGCTGAACGTGCCGCGTCCAGAATCCTGACCCGACAGGCGGACGCCATAGCCTTCGGACAGGAGCGAGCCGAAAGCCAAAGCCTCGCCAGTCGCCCAGTCGAAATTCTCGCCGGACTTGAACATCTCCGCCTTGGCCGCGAGCACGCGGGTCAGCGTCTTGTGGACGTTCAGCCCTTCGGGAACGGTGGTCAGCGTCTTGCCCAGGCTGTCGAACAGCTTGGTGCTGATCGCCGAATCCACGCTTTGGCGCGATGTTTCGGCGTCGGCCGGCTTGTGCAGCCCCGACCAGCGGCCGGCGAACCAGTCGGCCTTGTTGGCCTTGTAGCTCTTGGCCGCCTCGAACTCTTCCTCCAGATGATTGACGAAATCGCCCGTCACCTTGCTGACATAGTCGTCATCGACCACGCCTTCGCTCTTCAACCGCGCCGAATAGACGTCGCTGACCGGCGGATGCTGGCGGATTTCCTTGTACATCAGGGGCTGAGTGAAGCCCGGCTCATCGCCTTCATTATGACCGAAGCGGCGATAGCACCACATGTCGATCACGATGTCGCGGTGGAAGGTCTGGCGATATTCCATCGCCAGCTTGCACGCGAAGGTCACGGCTTCGGGATCGTCGCCATTGACGTGCAGGATCGGCGCCTGAACCCCCTTCGCCACGTCGGACGGATAGGGCGAGCCGCGCGAGAATTGCGGGCTGGTGGTGAAGCCGATCTGGTTGTTGATGATGAAGTGGACGCAGCCGCCGGTATTGTAACCATGCACGCCGGAGAAGCCGAGGCATTCCCACACGATGCCCTGACCCGCGAACGCCGCGTCGCCGTGTATCAGCACGGGCAATACCTGCTCATGCTTGCCCAGGTCATCGCGGAAGGTCTGCTGCGCGCGCACCTTGCCCAACACCACCGGGTCGACGGTTTCGAGGTGCGAGGGGTTCGGCACCAGCGACATATGGACCTTGACGCCATCGAACTCGCGATCGGTCGAGGTGCCGAGGTGATATTTCACGTCGCCCGAACCGCCGACATCTTCGGGATTGGCGGTGCCACCCGAAAATTCGTGGAAGATGACGCGGAAGCCCTTGGCCATCACATTGGCCAGCACGTTGAGTCGGCCGCGATGGGCCATGCCGAACACGATCTCGCGAACCCCGGACTGGCCACCATATTTAATGACCGCTTCCAGCGCAGGGATCATGGATTCGCCGCCGTCCAGGCCGAAACGCTTGGTGCCGACATATTTGCGGCCCAGGAACTTCTCATATTGCTCGCCCTGGATGACCTTCGCCAGGATCGCTTTCTTGCCTTCGGGCGTGAACTGGATTTCCTTGTCCTTGCCCTCCAGCCGGTCCTGCAGGAAGCGGCGCTCCTCCACATCCGCGATGTGCATATATTCCAGGCCGACATTGCCGCAATAATTGGCGCGCAGGATCGCGACGATCTCCGCCACGGTCGCATATTGCAGGCCCAGCGTGCCGCCCAGATAGATCTTCTTGGCGGGATCGGTCAGGCCATGATATTCCGGCGTCAAATCAGCTGGCAGATCACGCTTGGTCAGGCCCAGCGGATCGAGATTGGCGGCCAGATGCCCGCGCACGCGATAGGTGCGAATCAGCATCTGCGCGCGAATGGCGTCATCGGCGGCGGCGACGGCGTCGGCATCCGACACGGCCTTGCCGGCGGACTTGGCGGCGGCCTTCACGGCGACCTGCATCTGCGTGGGGTCCATCGCCCCGGTCAGATCGTCGGTATCGCTCAGCGGCCAGTTGTCGCGCTGCCAGCTTGGCCCGCGCTCAAACTCGAATTCCTGGTTCTCGTAACCCATGTTCCTACGTCCCATCCCAGCCGCGTGCAGTCGCGGATGCGGGAAAATAGCGGCCAAGGTGCAGCCCGGCCGCTTTTTCTATCGGCTGATCAGCCCTTGAGCACTTCGACCAGCGTCGAGCCAAGCTCGGACGGGCTGGCGGCGACCTTGATACCGGCCGCTTCCATCGCCGCGATCTTGCTTTCCGCGTCGCCCTTGCCACCCGACACGATCGCGCCGGCATGGCCCATGCGACGGCCCGGAGGGGCGGTACGACCGGCGATAAAGCCAGCCATCGGCTTCTTGCGGCCACGCTTGGCTTCGTCGATCAGGAACTGGGCGGCCTGCTCCTCTGCGTCGCCGCCGATTTCACCGATCATGATGATCGATTCGGTGGCGTCGTCGGCCAGGAACAGTTCCAGAACGTCGATGAAGTTGGTGCCGTTGACCGGATCGCCGCCGATGCCGACGGCAGTGGTCTGGCCCAGGCCCGCATTGGTGGTCTGGAACACGGCTTCATAGGTCAGCGTGCCGGAGCGCGACACGACGCCGACCGAACCCTTGGAGAAGATCGAACCGGGCATGATGCCGATCTTGCATTCGCCCGGCGTCAGAACGCCGGGGCAATTCGGACCGATCAGGCGCGATTTGCTGCCCGACAAAGCGCGCTTCACGCGGACCATGTCGAGGACCGGGATGCCTTCGGTGATCGCGACGATCAGCGGGATTTCCGCGTCGATCGCTTCCAGGATAGAATCGGCCGCGAATGGCGGCGGCACATAGATGACCGATGCGTCGGCGCCGGTCTTGCTCTTGGCTTCCGCAACGGTGTCGTACATGGGCAAGCCGATATGGCTGGAGCCGCCCTTGCCGGGGGTCACGCCGGCAACCATCTGGGTGCCGTAGGCCAGGGCCTGTTCGGTGTGGAATGTGCCGGTGGCACCGGTCATACCCTGGGTGATGACCTTGGTGTTCTTGTTCACCAGAATGGACATGCGTGTCCCTTTTCTTCTGTGGAAGTGGCACTTGGGATCTAAAGCGCCCCGTCCCAGGCTGCGCACTTACCTGGAACGGGACGGTGCAGCTCTAAAGTCAGGCGAGCGAGGGGTCGATGCCCTTGCACGCTTCCAGCAATTCCTTGACGGCATCGACCGACACCTGAAGGTTCGCCTTGGCTTCCTCGTTCAGTTCGATCTCGATGATCTGCTCCACGCCATCCTTGCCGATGATGACCGGCACGCCGACATAGAGATTGTCGACGCCATATTGGCCGGTCAGGTTCGCGGCGCAGGGCAGCAGGCGCTTCTTGTCGCCCAGATAGGCTTCGGCCATGGCGATCGCGCTGGTGGCGGGCGCATAGAAGGCCGAACCGGTCTTGAGCAGCGCGACGATTTCGCCGCCGCCCGAACGGGTGCGCGCGACGATGGCGTCGATGCGCTCCTGCGTCGAACGGCCCTGCTTGATGAGGTCAGGAACAGGGATGCCGGCGACGGTCGAATATTCGATCACCGGGACCATCGTGTCGCCATGGCCGCCCAGCACGAAGCTGGTGACGTCCTTGGCCGAAACCTGGAATTCCTCGGCGAGGAAATGGTTGAAGCGCGACGAGTCGAGCACGCCGGCCATGCCGACGACCTTGTTGTGGGGCAGGCCCGAAAATTCGCGCAGCGCCCACACCATCGCATCAAGCGGGTTGGTGATGCAGATGACGAAGGCGTCGGGTGCGTTGGCGGCGATGCCTTCGCCCACGGCCTTCATGACCTTGAGGTTGATGCCCAGCAGGTCATCGCGGCTCATGCCCGGCTTGCGCGCCACGCCGGCGGTGACGATGATGACGTCCGCGCCCGCGATGTCGGCATAATCGTTCGAACCGGTGATCTTCGCGTCGAAACCTTCGACTGATGCGCACTGCGAGAGATCAAGCGCTTTGCCCTGCGGCACGCCTTCGACGACGTCGAACAGAACGATATCGCCCAGACTCTTGAGCGCCGCCAGGTGCGCCAATGTGCCGCCGATATTGCCTGCGCCGATGAGCGCGATCTTGTTCCGGGCCATATGCAATCATCCTCCAAGTCTTGACTACTGGAATTGCTGGCCCGCCTACGCCCTTCGAACAGGGGTTTCAACCGCCGAAATCTCAGGAAGGCAAATTATCTTTGCAATTCATTCGCAATTGCATTAAATGCGATTCACACCCTGTCGCTGCGGACTTCTACCCTGGTCCTCAGCCTTCCCTGCAGCGGTATCCTGCCGGGCGCCTTTCTCCTCGGAGGCGCCCGGCCTGTTTCCCACCTTAAGATTGCGGCCTGATGAACGGGGCGCGCGCCATCGGACGGACGGATTCAGCCCGGCGATGAACAGACCAACCGTCAGGAAGACTATTTAGGCCCGTGGCCCAATTCGAGATAATCGTCCGACTGCATTTCCATCAGCCGCGACACGGTGCGTTCGAACTCGAACGCGCCGTCCCCTTGTGGATACAGGCGCGCCGGCTCGGCATCGGCCGACGCCAGCAATTTCACCTTATATTCGTAGAGCGAGTCGATCAGAGTCACGAAGCGCGCGGCTTCGTTCCGGTTTTCCGGCCCCAGCACGGGAATGCCGACGATGATGACCGTATGATATTTACGCGCGATCGCCAGATAGTCGGGCGCGCCACGCGCTTCGGCGCACAGCCGCTTGAACGAGAATACCGCGACGCCTTTGAGGCTTTTGGGCACATGCAGCGTCCGGCCGCCCTGCACGACGACATCTTCCGAGGGCACATGGGCGCGGTCTGACGGCGGATAGTCTGTCAGACGGAAGAAAGCGGTGCTCAACGCCTGTGTGGCTTCGTCGCCATTGGGGCAATGCCACAGCGTCGCGTCACCCAGCCGGTCGCGTCGATAATCGACCGGCCCGTTCAGCGTCATCACATCCAGCTTCACCTTGATCAGGTCGATGAAGGGCAGGAAGAGCTGGCGGTTGAGGCCGTTCTTGTAGAGTTCGTCCGGCTCGCGGTTGGACGTAGTGACGATCGTCACCCGCTTTTCCAGCAGGCCGGTGAACAGCCGCGACATGATCGCCGCATCGGCCATATTGTTGACGACCATCTCGTCGAAGCAGAGCAGGCGCGCCTCGTCGGCCAGCGACTCGACCACCGGCGGGATCGGATCACCCGTTTCCGACTTGCGCGCTTCGGCCAGCCGCGCATGAACGTCGAGCATGAACTCATGGAAATGCGCGCGTTTCTTGCGCGCGATCTGCACCGTGTCGAAAAACAGGTCCATCAGCATGGATTTGCCGCGCCCGACGCCGCCCCACATATAGAGGCCGCGGGGCGGCTCCGGCGCCTTGCGCAGCAGCTTCCACAGCGTCGATCCGCGCGCGGGGGCCGCCTCCAATTCGCGTTGCAGGGTATCGAGCCGTTCCGCCCCGGCTTGCTGGTCGGGGTCAGCGCGCAACTCGCCCGCCGCCACCAGCGCGCGGTAACGGTCCATCACATGGCTCGTCATGCTTCCGGCGCCTTGCGCAATGTGGCGGTGGACGCGGCGATCGTCCGCCCATCCTGCGCCAATGTCAGGCGCAGGAACAGCAGCCGCCCGGTTTCCCCCAGCAGTTCGACCTGCGCGCGCAGAATATGATCGGCCCGGCCCGCCGCCATATATTGCATCGAGAGTTCGACCGTGACCGCGCTGGCCTGCGCCGGACGGCCGACGGCCACCATCGCGGAAAAATAGGCATGATCGGCAAAAGCCGCGAGAAAGCCGCCATGCAGCGAGCCCAGGCGGTTGCGATGATGGACGCGCGGCTCCAGCTCGACGATCGCGCGCACGGCGCCATCGGGCTGCGAATAGATCGGACCGAGCAGGGTGAGGAACGTGTCCGGCACCGGCTCCATCCATTGCAGCCAGCCGGCACGCGGCCCGTCGGTGACGCGCCGCGCTATCGCCTTTTCACCCGCCTCCACGGTGATCAGAGCTGCCGTTCGACCATCATCTTCTTGGTTTCGGCGATCGCCTTGGCCGGCGAAAGCCCCTTGGGGCAGACATTGGCGCAGTTCATGATGGTGTGGCAGCGATAGAGGCGGAAGGGATCTTCCAGTTCGTCCAGCCGCTCGCCGGTATATTCGTCGCGGCTGTCGGCCAGCCAGCGATAGGCCTGGAGCAGGATCGCCGGGCCAAGAAACTTGTCGCTATTCCACCAGTAGGACGGGCAGCTGGTCGAGCAGCAGGCGCACAGGATGCACTCGTACAGGCCGTCCAGCTTCTCGCGGTCGGCGGGCGACTGGAGCCGCTCCTTGCCCGACGGCGGCGGCGACACGGTCTTCAGCCAGGGCTGGATCGAGTTATATTGCGCGTAGAAATGAGTGAAGTCGGGCACCAGATCCTTGATCACGTCCATATGCGGCAACGGCGTAATGCGCACATCCTTGCCGCTGCACTCGTCGATCGCGGTGGTGCAGGCCAGGCCGTTCTTGCCGTTCATGTTCATCGAACAGCTGCCGCAAATACCCTCGCGACACGACCGGCGGAAGGTCAGCGTGGGATCATATTCATTCTTGATCTTCAGCAGCGCGTCCAGAACCATCGGCCCGCAGGTGTCGAGGTCGATCTCGAACGTATCGTAACGCGGGTTCTGCCCGGAGTCAGGATCGTAGCGATAGACTTTGAAGCTGCGCACATTGGACGCGCCGGCGGGCGCGGGGTGGGTCACGCCCTTGCCGCTGATCTTGCTGTTCTTGGGCAACGCAAATTCGGCCATCGCTCGTCGAGCCTCTTCGAAAGATGTCTATCAGTTGGGGGTCCGCATAACAAAAAATAAGCAAAGGTCCAGCGCCGCGGACCATGTTTCTGTCCCAGGCCCCTTGTTGCAAACGGATTGCAACGAGTCGGACGGCCGCTTGCTTCCTCCACCATCCACGTTAGGGCGGCACATCTCCAAGGATATAGTCTTGCCGACCGACATCGCCTTTCTCGCCATCGCCGAAGCGCAACAGCTCTATCACTGGCTGCCCGCCGCGCTGGAACTGGCGCGGCGGCCCGGCGTGCGGGTCAGTGTGCTGTCGCCCTCGGACCAGCTATTGGCGCTCGTCGCCAGCTATGATCCGCAAGGGATTTTGCGCCCCGTCCGCCTGCGCCGTCCACCCTCGCGCCCCGACTCGCTGTTCCGCCAGCCTTCCCGGCTCGCGACGCTGCTCCTCAACTATGCCACCATCGCCCGCTTCCCGACTCTGGTGACGACGGAGATCAGCAGCGCCTGGCTGCGGCGCGTGCCGGGTTTCACATCGCATCTGATCCTTATCAAACATGGCGCGGGCGACCGGGAAGGCGGCTACAAGAAGCGCCACGCCGATTTCGACCTGACCCTGGTCGCGGGCGAAAAGGACCGCCGCCGCATGATCGACCGGGGCCTGTGCACGCCCGAAGCGATCGCGGTCGGCGGCTATGCCAAATTCGAACTGAAGGCGCCGCGCCAGCGCTATTTCTACAATGACGATCCGGTGCTGCTCTATAATCCGCATTTCGACCCGGCGCTGTCTTCCTGGGTCAATCACGGGCCGGCGATACTGGCGTCACTGGAGTCGCTCACTGGCTGGAACGTCATCATCGCGCCGCATACCAAGCTGGCGCGCGCCGCCGCCCCGATCGTCAGCCACGCGCCCCATATCCGCGTCGATATGGGCAGCCGCCAGTCGATCGACATGAGCTATACGATGAGCGCGGACGTCTATCTGGGCGACGTATCGAGCCAGGTATACGAGTTCCTGCTCCACCCCCGGCCCTGCATCTTCCTCAACCTCGACCATCGCGACGGCGCGGGCGACGCCTTCGCCCATTGGCGCTTGGGCCAGGTGATCGACAGCGCCGACGCCCTTCCGCAAGCCCTCGCCCGCGCAACCGGCTTGCAACCCGGCTTCGTTGCTGCGCAGGAAGCAGCGATGCAGCAATCGATCAATCTGTCCCCGGTCCCCGCCTCGCAACGCCAGGCCGACCTCATCCTGAATTTCGCCCAAACCTCTCATCCCGCGAAGAGCTAGAGCATGACCCAGACCCTCACCACCACCCTCGGCCCCGTGCGCCTTCTGGGCGACAACGCTACGCCGATCTGGGGCATGACCAATGCCGAACGCAATCGCCGCATGGCGGAAAGCGCAGCCAAGAACGGCAGCACCCTCGCGCCGAGGCATGAACTGGTCTTCAACCTGACCTATGCCTTCGACCCGCTGCTGCTGCGGCTGGCGCTCGAAACGCCGGGCACGCTCTTCGCCTGGCGCAACACGCCGATCGTGGGCCAGATACCGCAGGGCAGCGATCCGCTGGCCGCGCCCAACGTCATAGACCTGTCGGACGGCCGCAAGCTCTACAACCGCCAGTTGCGCAAGCTGGAGCAGCCGATGGTGCGCGAACTGACCCCCGCGACCCGGCGCGCAATCGAGCGGCAAAGCTATTTCGGCGCCTATAAGGGCGTCACCGACATCCTCACCAAATATCTCTGGCCCGAACTGGCGCTGGTCCTGACCCGCATCGCCGCGCAGTTGAAGATGACGCCCAATATGGTGTCGGTGATCGGCGTCACCCTCTGCCTCGTCGCGACCTATCTGTTCGCGCAGGGCATGTTCTGGACCGGGTTCCTCTCCGGCTTCATCTTCATGGTGCTGGATACGGTGGACGGCAAACTCGCCCGCTGCACCATCACATCGTCCAAATGGGGCAATGTGATCGACCATGGCGTCGACCTCGTCCACCCGCCCTTCTGGTGGTATTTCTGGGGCACGGGCCTCGCCTATTGGGGCCTCTCGCTCTCGACCCAGGCCTTTGCGCTGGTGATGGCCGCAGTGATTGCGGGCTATATCCTGCAACGGCTGATCGAGGGGATGTTCCTCAAGGATTTCAAGATGGACATCCATGTCTGGCGCCCCTTCGACAGCCAGTTCCGCCTGGTCACCGCGCGCCGCAACCCGAACATGGTCATCCTGTTCGTCTCGCTGCTCTTCGCCCGCCCCGACATCGGCCTGATCGCGCTGGCCTGGTGGACCGTCATCTCGCTGGTCGTCCACGCCATCCGCCTGGGCCAAGCCTATGGCGTCAAGCGCAGCGGCCGGCCGATCGTCAGCTGGATGGATGAAGCGGAGGCAGCCCTGTGAACGCCACCATCGCAAAATTCGGCTACCCCACGACCCTGATCGCGGAGTTCGATCATTGGCTGGTCCTCCTGCGTCCCGCCCAGCCGACGCTGGGATCGCTGATATTGGCGGCAAAGAGCGACGCGACCGCCTTCGGCGACCTGCCGGCAGAGGCCCATGCGGAGCTGAAAAACGTCACCGCCACGATCGAGACGGCGCTGCGCGGCGCGGTGGACTATGCGAAGATCAACTATCTGATGCTGATGATGATCGACCCCAACGTCCATTTCCACGTCATCCCCCGCTATGAAGGCGAGCGGACCGGCGGCGGCGTGACGGTGGCGGATGCAGGCTGGCCGGGACAACCGGACCTGGGCGCGGCGGTCAAGCTGGATGGCGATTTGGACGGTGTGCGGGATTGGTTGAAGGGATTGTTCGAAAGGCCAATCGCCTGACATCAAACCCCTCATCCCCGCACAGGCGGGCGCGGTTGAGATCAGGACATAGGTTCCAGCGCTCGCCCCGCGGTCGCCCTTTGGGTCGCGGAATGGCGAAAAGGGCTGGTGAACTGCCATTCCCCTCCCCATCGGCCGCGAATCGCATTAGGCAGTCGGCATGATCCGCTTTCCCGCCCTTCTCGCCCTTTGCCTGCTGGCCGCCTGTTCCAGCCGCCAGCCCGCGCCCGACAACAGCGCGCAGGCGCAAGCCGCCGATGCCATGCTGCCGGTGGTGATCCGCACCGCCAAGGGCGGGCATCGGTTCGACGTCGAAGTGGCCGCAACGCCGCAGGCGCAGGAAAAGGGGCTGATGTTCCGCAAGGAACTCGCCCCTGACGGCGGCATGCTCTTCCCGATGGACCCGCCGCGCACGGCAAGTTTCTGGATGAAGGACACGCTGATCCCGCTCGACATGCTGTTCATCCATACCGACGGGACAATCGCTTTCCTCAAGAGCAACGCACAGCCCTATTCGCGCATCCCGGTGTCCGCCGGCGTGCCCGTCGCCGCCGTGCTGGAACTGGCCGGCGGGCGCGCGGCGGCGTTGGGCATCGCGGAAGGCGATGTCGTCAACTGGGGCGGTTGCGCGGTGCCGGGCGGGAAGGTGACGACCGACCGCAATTTCTGTCCGGCCGCGCCGCGATAGCCCATATCCTCCTTGCCCACGCCCGTCGCAGCGGCTAAGCGCTTGGCCCATGGGAATCCTCGGCAAGATCTTCACCTGGTGGGATGGCGCGACCATCGGCACCGCGCTCTTCACCTCCCGCAAGGGCAGCAAGGTCGGTGAAGACCATCAGGGCAATATCTATTATCAGGGCGGCGTCGACCCCAATGGCCTGACGCGCCGCTGGGTCATTTATAATGGCGCCAACGATGCCAGCCGCGTGCCGGCCGAATGGCATGGCTGGCTGCATCATTCGATCGAGGGCGCGCCAGAAAGCTTCCTGCCGCCGTCGCGCATATGGGAACGGGAATCGACCCCCAACGCCACCGGCACGATCAACGCCTATCGCCCGTCCGGCGCGCTCGAAAAGGGCGGCCAGCGCCAGAAGGCGACCGGCGATTATGAGGCGTGGAGCCCCGACGCGGCATGACCCGGCGTGCGGCGGGGGGCATCCCGCCGATCCTGTTGCACTTGCCTCTGCTATCCTGTGCGCTGGCGCTGGCCGCGTGCGGCAAGAATGACGTGCCCGCGGGTAACCAGACCGGACCGGTCAAGGTCGAAGGATCGCCGATCCGGTCGGCCGCCGGCGGCGCGTTGCCCGGCACCACGCCGATGGCGGAGCGCAACGCCGTCATCGGCTTGCTCAACAAGCGCAACGGCCTGACCCGCGACCTCACCATGAAGCCGGGCGAAGCGTTGCGCGTGGGCGATGCGATCGTGCGGTTGCAAGCGTGCGAAACCAGCGCGCCATGGGAAAATGTGCAGGAAACCGGCGCTTTCATCCAGTTGGACGTGCGCAGTAGCGCCGATGGCAAGTGGCGACGCACTTTTTCCGGCTGGCTGTTCCGCGAACGGCCCGACCGCAATGTCGTGCAGCATCCGATCTATGACGTGTGGGTCAGAAGCTGTGCGATGGCCTGGCCCGAAACCGGGCCGGAGACGGTCAAGCTGGGCGCCAAAGGCGAACCCATCGCCGCGGCGTCGCCCGCCAGCGGCGCGAACGCCAGTTCCGCCGCCGCGCCTGAACCCGCCGCCAGTGCGCCCGCCCCGGCCCCCAGCGCCACGCCGCCGGTCGCCGCGCCCAGCAACTGAAGATAATCACGCTGGCTGATTTCGACGGCGCCCATGGTGCGCAGATGATCGGTCATGAACTGGCAGTCGAGCAGGGTGAAGCCGCCAAAGCGTAGCCGCGCGACCAGCCAGGCCAGCGCCACTTTCGACGCATCGGTGCGGCGCGACACCATGGATTCGCCGAAAAAGGCGCGGCCGATCGCGACGCCGTAGAGGCCGCCGACCAGCTCGTCGCCCTCCCATATCTCGACCGAATGAGCGAAGCCGGCTGCGTGCAAGTCGCGATAGGCGGCTTCGATCTGATGGTTGATCCAGGTTGATGGGCGATCGGGCGCAGCCTGGGCGCAGAGCGCCAAAATCTGCGCAAAGGCGCGGTTCGCGGTGACGCGGAAACGGTCTCGGCGGATCCGCTTGGACAGCGAGTGCGACAGGTGAAAGCCGTCGAGCGGCAGGATCGCCCGCCGCTTGGGTTCGACCCAATAAACCTCCTTCGCATCACGGTCGTCGGCCATGGGAAAGACGCCGATGGAATAGGCCTGAAGCAGGACGAGCGGATCGATCATCATTCTGGCCAAGGCGTAGCAGACCAGGCGAAGGGGGGAAGCCCCGTTCTGTGATTGCCCCTTATTGACTTGATACCGCGCGGCCCTAGCTTCGCGCCCCATGAAAACGCCATCTCTTTCCCTGGCTCTGGCCTTGTTGCCCCTCCTCCTCGCCGCCCCCGCCGTTCATGCCGCCGCCGATCCCTATGCCGCCCGCGTGGCGCGGGTGCTGAAGGCGACGCCGCTGATCGACGGGCATAATGACTGGCCCGAAGCGCTGGCCGACAAGGCGAAGGATCAGCGCTGGACGATGGCGCTGGACCGGCTGGACCCGGCGACCTTCCACACTGACATCGCGCGGCTGCGGGCCGGCGGCGTGGGCGGGCAATTCTGGTCGGTCTGGGTATCGGCCGACCTGCCCGAATTGCAGCAGGTGAAGGATACGCTGGAGCAGATCGATCTGGCCCACAGTTTCGCGCGCCGTTATCCGCGGGACTTCGCCTTCGTGAACACCGCGGCGGAATTGCGCGCGGCGCACAAGGCGGGACGGGTCGCGTCCCTCCTGGGCGTGGAGGGCGGCGGCCAGATCGACGGCAGCCTGGCCGTGCTGCGCAATTATCGTCAACTTGGCGCATCCTATCTGACGCTGACGCACGCCCGCACCATCGCCTGGGCCGACAGCGCGACCGACAATCCCCAGCATGACGGGCTGACCCCGTTCGGCGAAGCGGTGGTGCATGAATTGAACCGGCTGGGAATGCTGGTGGATTTGAGCCATGTCAGCGAGGGCACGATGCTGGACGCGCTGCGGGTCAGCAAAGCGCCGGTGATCTTCTCCCACTCCAGCGCGCGGGCGATCTGCAACACGCCGCGCAACGTGTCTGACTCGCTGTTGCAGAAGGTTGCGGCCAATGGCGGCGTGGTGATGGTCAATTATGCCCCGCAATATGTGTCGGAGGCGCGCCGTATCTGGAGCGCGGCCCGCAGCGCCGAAGTCGCACGCTATAATGCGCCGCCCTTTGGTGGCCTGTATATCGGCGATCCGGAAGGCGCGAAGATGGCGCTGGCGGCGTGGGAAAAGGCCAATCCAGAGCCGGTGGTCACCTTGTCGCAGGTCGCCGACCATATCGACCATATCGCCAAGGTGGCCGGCGTCGATCATGTCGGCATCGGTAGCGATTTCGATGGCGTGGGATCGCTGCCGCAGGGGCTGAGCGGCGTGCAGACCTATCCGGCGTTGCTGGCCGAACTGATGCGGCGGGGCTGGAGCGACAAGGATATCGCGAAGCTGGCCGGCGAGAATGTGCTGCGGGTGATGGCGGCGGCGGAGAAGGTCGCGGCCGGGATGCAGGGGGAGCCAGCGGGGAGCGGGACCGTGGCCGGGTTGGATGGGAAGGGGTGAATTCTAATCCTCTCCCTTTCAAAGGAGGGGCCTATGGTTCGCACCCACGCTGAGAGTGTTCCCCTTAACTGACCGCCGGCTCTAACAGTCGGATCGTGCCCGCACTCGCATCCATTTCCGCCTCCACGCCCAGCGGCAGGCTATATTGGTTGGCGACATGGCCGAACTGGCCGCCCTGGAAGGCGGGGATAGCGAGCGGTTCGAGATGCTGTTGCAGCACCTCCGACAAGGTGAAGCCGCCATAGCTTGTACCGCCCGGCCCGCAGTCGGTGCATTGGCCGAAGGCGACGCCCGCCAGCTTGCCCAGCACGCCCGCCAGCGACAGCTGCGTCAGCATCCGGTCGATGCGATAGGGCTGCTCTCCAATATCCTCGATAAACAGGATCGCGCCGGTGAAATCGGGCAGATAAGCCGTCCCCATCAGCGCGGCCAGAACGGTGAGGTTGCCGCCCAGCAGCCGCCCGCGCGCCACGCCGGGGCGGAAGGTGCGGATGCGGCCGCTGCGCTGCGCCAGCCGATCCTCCTGCCCGACCGGGGTGGTGAAGGTCGGCGTCGCCGCGTCGAACGCGACGGCGCGGAAGGCGTCCCAGCTAAATGCGCCCCAGCTGCTCGCGGCATTGGGGCCGTGAATGGTGGTGAAACCCGCCTTGGCGGCGAAGGCCAGATGGAGCGCGGTGATGTCCGAAAAGCCGACCAGCAGCTTGGGATTTTTGCGGATCGTCGCGAAATCGAGCCGGGGCAGGATGCGCGCGCAGCCCCAGCCGCCACGCACGGCGAAGACCGCACGCACTTGCGGGTCGGCGAACATCGCATTGACGTCCGCCGCGCGATCCGCGTCTGTCCCGGCCAGATAGCCATAGCGCCCGGCGAGATGCGGCGCGGCCTTGGGCTTCAGGCCCATGGCGACAATCGTTTCCTTGACCAGATCGAGGTCGAACGCGTCGTCGCTGAACCCCGCCGGCTCGATCAGGCCCACCATGTCGCCCGCGCGCAGCCGCGGCGGCTTCACCAGGGGAGCAGGCGCGGCGCGCGCCGATATACTCATCGCCGCGAGCATCGCGCCCATTCCGGTCAGCGCGCCGCGCCGGTCCATCCGCATCGTCAATAGCTGCTCCCATCCTTGTGGCGGTAGGCCCCGCCCGACCAGAGAAGATCGATATCGGGATAATGGCAATCCCCCGTCGGCACCCGGCCGAACGCGACGAACACGCAATCGGCCGCGCTTTCATTGACCAGATGATGGCCGTTCGGATCGCCTTTCGGAAAAGCCGCCATGTCGCCGGCCGTTATCGGCGTGCGCTTGCCCTCCTCCACCAGCACGGCCTCTCCCGCCAGCATCAGCACGAATTCGTCCTCATCCTCATGCCAGTGGCGCTGGGAAGAGGCAGCGCCGGGTTTCAGCACGACATGGCTGACGCCGAAATCGCTGAGGCCGTGGGCGGGGCCGAGCCGTCGCACCCATCGCCCATCGACGATAGCCGCATGGCCGGCGGGATAGCCGGTGCTGTTCGTCTGCGCGATGCTGTCCAGGTCGATCCGTGGCATGGCCGGTCCTCCTGTGGCCTGTCCTCTTGGGGCTGGCCCCCAAAAGCTGGCCAACCCGCATGGCTTTCGCTAACGCGGCAGGATGAGCATGACCAGCACCAATGACGATGTGGTGGCACTGGCCCGGCGCCTGCTGGCCTGCCCGTCCGTAACCCCCGCCACCGGCGAAGTCTTCGCCGCATTGGAGGCGATGCTGGTCCCGCGCGGCTTTACCGTGGATCGGTTCACCGTGGGCGAAGCGCCCGACGGGCCGGTGGAAAATCTGCTGGCCTGGCGCACCACCGGGGCGGGACCGCATTTCGCCTTTGCCGGGCATCTGGACGTGGTGCCGCCGGGCGCAGGCTGGACCAGCGACCCGTTCGCGCCGGAGATTCGCGGCGACCTGCTCTACGGGCGGGGCGCGGTGGACATGAAGGGATCGATCGCCGCCTTCGTCGCGGCGCTGGACGCGCTGCCCGACGATTTGCCCGGCACGATCAGCCTGATCATCACCGGGGACGAGGAAGGGCCGGCCACCTATGGCACGATGGCGCTGATGGACCGGATGCAGGCGCGCGACCTGCGCCCGAACCTGTGCCTGGTGGGGGAGCCGACATCGGCTAAGCGGCTGGGCGACGTGGTGAAGATCGGCCGGCGCGGGTCGGTGAATATGTGGATTCGCGTGACCGGTAGCCAGGGCCATGTCGCCTATCCGCATCTGGCCGACAATCCGATCCCCAAGCTGGTGCGTATCCTGACGGCGATCGAAGCGGAGGTGCTGGACGAGGGGACCGACTGGTTCCAGCCCAGCAATATCGAGATCACCGACCTGGAGGTCGGCAATGTCGCGCATAATGTGATCCCTGCTGCCGCGACCGCGCGCATCTCCATCCGCTTCAACGACCAGCATAGCGGGGCGGCGCTGATCGAACGGATCAAGGGTATCGCGGCCGTCGAGGGCGGGTCGGTGGAGGCCAAGATCAGCGGCGAATCCTTCCTGACCGCGCCGGGCGCGTTCAGCGATCTGGTCAGCGGCGCGATCCGCGACGTGACGGGGGTGGAGACGGAACTGTCCACGACCGGCGGCACGTCCGACGCGCGATTCCTGTCACGGATTTGCCCGGTGGTGGAGTTCGGCCTGAACAATGCGACCATGCACAAGCTGGACGAGGCGGTCGCGGTGCAGGATTTGCGCGATTTGGTGCGAATTTATGCGCTGGTGGTGGAGCGGGCGCTGGGGTGAGAACAGGCAGTTGGATGAGCGGGATTGGCGCGAGGCTGGCGCGTCCACGCCCGGTCGCTGTCCCCTCTCCCAGCATCGACTAGGCAGCAAGCTGCCAAGTCTGCGCAGCCCTCTCCCCCGATGGGGAGAGGGATAAAAACATTACCCCGCGTCGCGGACCTGGCCCCTCGGCTGCGCACCGAATTGCGCGAGATAATCCTGCTCGCCGGTCGGGCGCGCGAGGTGATAGCCCTGGAACAGGGTGCAGCCGATGACGCGCAGCACGTCCATTTGCGCTTCGCTTTCGATCCCCTCGACCACCACTTCCATGCCCAACCCCTGAATGAGGCCGACGACGGCGGAGCAGATGGTGCGGGCTTCGGCGGAAGTGGCGATGTCGCGGACCAGGCTGCGGTCGATCTTGACCCGGTCGACCGACAGTTCCTTCAGGCGCGACAGGTTGGAGTAGCCGGTGCCGAAATCGTCGATGGCGACGCGCACGCCGTCGCGGCGCAACGCCCGCAACTGGTCCAGCACGCACGGGTCCATCTCCATCGCCAGCGATTCGGTGATCTCCAGCTCCAGCATGGCCGGCGGGGTGCCGTGGGTGGCGATGGCGTGGCGCAGGCGCAGGAAGAAGTCGGCCTGCGCCAGTTCGCGGGTGGAGATGTTGACCGCGATCCGCTGATGCACGCCGGTTTGCGCCCAGCGCGCGGCGGTCTGGCACACCCGGCTCATCACCCAGTCGCCCAGCGCGACGATGGCGCCGCTTTCCTCCGCCACCGGCACGAAGGCGCCGGGCATGACGAGCGCGCGCTGCGGATGCGCCCAGCGCACCAGCGCTTCGGCCGACACCGCGCGGCCGCTGGCGACGTCGATCTGCGGCTGGAATTCCAGCAGAAATTCGTCCCGTTCCAGCCCGCGCAGCAGGTCGCGCTCCAACTCGGCCCGGTCCTCCGCCTCCAGCGCGAGCGCGTCGGTGTAGATTTCCGCCCGGCCGCGGCCCTGATGCTTGGCATGATACATGGCGATATCAGCCGCGTACAGCAGATCGGCCAGCGTCGCGCCATGGTCGGGATGGCAGGCGATGCCGATCGATGCGCCCAGGTCCACATGCTGGCTGCCAAGGTCGAACCGCTCGCCCAACGCGAACTGGATGGCGCGGGCGATCCGCTGCGCCGCGGCCGGGCCGGACAGATGGGGGAAGAACAGCACGAATTCGTCGCCCGCGAGGCGCCCGATGACGGCATCGCCCCCGCCTGCGCTGACCTGCGCCATCACAACTTCGCGCAGGCGGCCCGCGACGCGCGCGAGCAACTGGTCGCCGGCCGCATGGCCCAGCGTGTCGTTGACCGCCTTGAACCCGTCAAGATCGATGAAGAAGAGGGTGGCGAGGCCGTTATCGTCGCGCTCGGCCAACAGCCGCTCCACCTGGCGGCAGAAGCTGGTGCGGTTGGCGAGGCCGGTGATCTGGTCGAACAGCGCCAGTGTCTGGACATGGTCGAGATTGGTGCGGACCTGGCTGAACAGGCTTTCCATCGCGACCGACAGATCGGGCAATTCCTGCCCGATTTCGGCCGGCACCCGCGATTGCAGGTCGCCATGGGCGGCGGACAGCAGGCGTTCGGTGGCGGCATCGATGGCGGTGGCGGCGGTGGCGATGGTGCGCCGGGCCGACGCCCAGCTCATCGTGCCGCACAATATGGCGATGATGAGCGAACGGCCGATCTGGATCAGGTCATCTGCCTGGCCCGGCGTATAGCCCAGCACCAGCGAGAGGATGAACACCAGCGCCCCCGCGGCACAAGCGAAGGCGGCAGCGCGGCTTTTCAACGTCACGCCCTGCATGTGCCTCCCAGCCCGATACCGGCCCCGACGCGAGGCCCCCGATCAGTCGGATATGAAGGACAGTGGTTAAGAAAGGGTCAGCAAAACGTCCTGAAAACGTCACTTTTTGCGGCGCAATATCAGGTAGAGCGCGCCGTCGCCGCCGTGGCGCGGATGGGCGACACGCACGCTGGCGATACGATCGGCATAGGGGCTGGTTTCGAGCCAATGGCCGATTTCGCCACGGATCGCGCCCCTGCGCCCCTTTCCCTCGCTCTCCGCGCTTTTCGGGGGTTTGCCGGTGACGACCAGCAGCACGCGAGCGTCGCGCGACAGGGCGGCGGCGATCGCCTGGTTAAGGCGCGCATGTGCAGAAGACAGCGTGTGTCCGTGCAAGTCGATGCTGGTGTCGGGGGTGACATTGCCGCTACGGATTCGGCGCTCCCAGCCAGTATCGAGCACCGCTGCGGGGGTCCGTGCGGGCGGCGCGACAGGGGGCGTTTTTAGGGTCCGGGCCGGTGGCGACGTTAACCTTGTCTTGACCGGCGGTTCGATCGGCAGCGGCGCCGTCGTCGGGGTGACGGGGAGCGCGCGGGGGCTGGGTCGGATCGGGCGGACGGTGCGCGCGAGCGCCGACCAGAGCGCTTCCTCCTCGCTGGACAGGCGACGCCGGGCCATGGCGCGGATCAGGGTCGGACGAGGCGCGCCGCCGACCCGATCGGCAGCAGCACCAGAGCGCTGCCGCGCGCCGACATGCCGCCCGCTATGCCCCGCGCCCGCGCGCCTGCGCCCCAGAAACTGTCGAATCGGTTGGCGCCCTTGATCGCGCCGCCGGTATCCTGCGAGATCCACACGCCAGCCGGTTCGGCCCGGTCGAGCGAGAGCAGCACCGGCGCGCCCAGCGGGATGAATTTGGGATCGGCCGCCACCGTGGCTTCGGCCGTCACCGGCACGCCGAGCGCGCCGATCGGCCCTGCCCCGGTCAGTTCGCGGAAAAAGACGAAGCTCTTATTCTCGTTCATGATAGCCGCGCCCTCGGCCGGATGGGCGCGCAAATATTGCATGATGTCCTGCATCGACCCGGCCTGGATCAGGCCGCGATCCTTCATCAGCTTGCCGATGCCCGTATAGTCGCGGCCGTTCTGCCCGTCATAGCCGATGCGCATGACGCCGCCGTCGGGCAGGTTCAGTCGGCCGCTGCCCTGCACCTGGAGGAAAAAGAATTCCACCGGATCGGCGGCATAGGCCAATTCCAGCCCGCGCCCGGCAAGGACACCAGACACGATCTGGCCGCGATCGTCATAGGGAACGAATTTCGTCCCGTTCACCTTGCCCCGGATCGTCCGCCCTTTCAGGCTGTCGCTGAACTGGCCGAGATCGACGTCGATCAGGTCGGTCGGGCGACGGTAGATCGGCACCTCATAGCCAGGCTGGCGGGTGCGTGATCCGGCGATTTCGGGCTCATAATAGCCGGTGACGAAGGCCGCGCCGTCGCCGACCTGCACCGCTTCGAAATAGCGGGAGAAAAATTCGCTGGCCGAGGCTTCGGGCCAACTGGATGCGGCCGCGCAGGCATTGTTCCAGTCGGACCCCTTGGTCAGGCCGCTGGCGTCGGTGCGCTTCATCAGCGTCGGACAGGAAATGCGGAACGCCTGAAGCGCGAGACGGGCGCGTTCGCCCGACGGTATCAGGCTGGCGATGTCGGGACCGCGGGTGACGCCCAGCCCTGCTGCCGTTCCCTTGTCCAGCGCAGGGTCAGTCGGCAGTTCAACCGGCAGCGTCGGACGCGGCGTGGCGGGAACGGGACGGGTCGCGGCTTCGCCCGACGGGATCGGGCGCACAGGTGCGGGACCATCGGCGGAGGGCGGAATCATACCGCCCGCGCAGGCGGACAGCATCAGCGCCGCAAGCAGCGCCCCCCCCGAATGGCGCGCGATCATGCGACGTCGTCGGTTTCGCTGAGCTTCCAATTGGGGTCCGCGCTACGAATATCGCGGGTGAAGGTCCACACATCCTTGGTGCCGACCGCGTCGGTCATCGACCCAGCGACGACATGGCCGTCCTTGTCACGGGTGACGGCGGCGATGTCGCCCTCGAACCGCAGCGCGACTTCGGCGATGCGGCCGTTGAGCGACGCTTCGACGATCTGCGCCTTTTCAATGCGGACCAGACGGTTGTCGAGGACATGGCCGTCAGCCTCGCGCGCGGCGATCGCTTCCTCGAAAGAGGCGCGGACGTCATCGTCGCACAGCCAGGCCAGTTCATCGCGGTCACCGCGCCAAAAGGCTTCCAGCACCATCCTGTAGGCGCTCTTGGCGCCATCCACGAACTGGGGAACATCGAAGCTGCGGTCGGCGGCGATCAGGGCGCGAACGCCATTTTCCGCGCCAGGGGCGATCAGACCTTCGGCCAGGCGGATTGAGTCGCCGCTATTCTGCGCGACCGGACCGGGTTGCAGCACAGTCACCTTGGCGCGTTCATCGGCAGGACGCAGCGCGGGCTCCTGTTCTTGGCCCGTACGCTTGCCGAGCACCGAATAGAGCCGCAGCGCCAGAAAACCGGCGATCATGGCGAGGATGACGATCACATACACGGAAGGCTATACCCTTTTGCGTGGGACAATGTTCCAGCCAACATAGGCATGTTTGCACCCAACTTCAAATGGCGCATCGCACGGCGTTTCGCCAGGGTGCGCCATTGCCCTGATCCCAAGCCCCTGCTAAGCGCGCGGGTCATCATTGTCCGGGGGCCTGAGGCCGCCGCCAACAGCGAAAGTCTAGGGAAGAGCATGGCCGACGAAACGGATCACATCACCACAAATCTGGGCAATGGCGCCGACACCGCGCCGCAGATTGCGCTGATCAGCCAATATGTGAAGGATCTGTCGTTCGAAAATCCGAACGCGCCTGCGGTCTATCAGTGGCAGGACCAGCCGCAGATCGACGTCCAGTTCAACATCGGCGCCGAAAAGGTCGGCGATGAAGTGCTCGAAATCGCGCTGAAAATCGAAGTGAAGGCGGTCGCGCCGCAGGGCACCGCCTTTGCCGTCGAACTGCTCTACGCCGCCATTTTCGGAATGCGCAACGTGCCCGAAGACCAGATTCAGCCCTTCATGCTGGCCGAAGCGCCGCGCCTGATCTTCCCCTTCGCCCGGCGCGTGCTGGCCGACGCGATCCGCGACGGCGGTTTCCCGCCGCTGCTGCTCGACCCGATCGATTTCGGCGCGCTGTACCTGCAACAGGCGCAGCAGATGGAAGTGACGAGCGGCGAACCGGCCGGTCACGCTTGATTCATTTAGACAACCGTTCGTGCTGAGTAGGGACTGAGCTTGTCGAAGGCCCGTATCGAAGCATCCGCGCAACCATCCTTCGATATGCCACTTCGACTTCGCTCAGTGGCTACTCAGGACGAACGGCTTTTGCTCGTTGGAGGGATTGGACCATGAAGCTGGTCAAAGCCCTTGGCTCGGTGGGCGGGCTTACGCTGGTCAGCCGGGTGCTGGCGCTGGTGCGCGATTCGCTCGCCGCGCGTTATGTCGGCGCGGGTTTCGCGTCGGACGCGTTCAACGGCGTCGCCTTCCGCCTGCCCAACATGTTTCGCGCGCTCTTTGCCGAGGGCGCCTTTTCCGCGGCCTTCATTCCGCTGTTCAATAAAAAGGCAGCGGGCGAGGGCGGATTACCGGCCGGTTATGATTTTGCCGAGCGCGCGCTGGCGGTGCTGCTCCCGGTCCTCATTCTCTTCACACTCATCCTGATCGCCGCCGCCTGGCCCGTCACCTGGGCGCTGTCGGGCGGCTTTGCCCGGCAGAATCCGAGCGCGGAGCAATTCGCCTTCGCCGTCACGCTCTCGCGCATCACCATTCCCTATCTAGCGCTGATCAGCCTTGCCTCGCTGCTGGGCGGCATCCTCAATTCGCTCGACAAATTCTGGGTCAACGCGGCCGCGCCGATCCTGCTGAACGTCGCGATGATCGCGGGCCTGTGGTTCTTCCATGGCGCCGACGAATATCAGACGGCGCGGGTGCAGGCCATGTCGGTCACGATCGGCGGCGCGCTGCAACTGCTCTGGCTGATCTGGGCGTGCAGGCGCGCCGGCGTGTCGATGACGCTCAAGCGACCGCGTCTTGATGGCGACGTGCGCGAATTGCTGCGCAAGATTTTGCCGGCCGCCGCAGGGGCTGGCGCGTCGCAGATCAATCTGCTGATCTCCACCGCTTTGTCGGGCTGGCTGCTGGCGTCGGGGTCTATCACCTATATCTATTATGCCGACCGGCTGAACCAGTTGCCGCTGGGCCTGATCGGCATTGGCCTGGGCACCATCCTGCTGCCCACCATTTCGCGCATGTTGTCCAAAGGGCAGGACGTTGCTGCGATGGAGACGCAGAACAGGGGCATAGAGCTTGCCCTGTTCCTGACCCTGCCCGCCACCGTAGCCTTCCTGATCGTGGCGGAACCGATCGTGCGCGGGCTGTTCCAATATGGCCGCTTCACCGCGGACGATGCGATGCGGTGCGGCTGGGCGTTGTCGGCCTTCTCGATCGGCCTGCCCTCCTATGTTCTCGTGAAGGTGCTGACGCCGGGCTATTATGCGCGCGGCGACACGAAGACGCCGGTGCGCTATGCGATGCTGTCGATCCTGATCAACATCATCGGCAATCTGGCGATGATCCCGACCTTGGGCCATATCGGGCCGCCGCTGGCGACTGCCCTGTCCTCCACCGTCAATGTCGCGATGCTCTATCGGACATTGGTCAGGCGCGGCCATTTCGCCGCCGATGCGGGGCTGCGCCGTCGCCTGCCCCGCCTGGCGCTCGCCGCGCTCATCATGGGCGTCGCGCTCTGGGCGGGCGAGGATCTGCTCGATCCCTGGCTGACTGGCGCGATGGTGCAGCGCTATGTCGCGCTGGCCCTGCTTGTGGGCGCGGGCGTGGCGCTGTACGGGCTGGCCTCCTTCGTCACGGGAGCCTATCGGCTCTCCGACATCAAGGCGCTGATGCGCCGCAAAAGTGCAACCTAAGTAAGAACGGATTCAGACATGCGCGTCCTTTCCGGCATCCAGCCGACCGGCAATCTGCACCTTGGCAATTACCTTGGCGCGATCCGCAACTGGGTGCGGATGCAGGATGAGATGGACAGCCAGGGTCAGTGTTTCTTCTTCCTGGCCGATATGCATTCGATCACCGTGCATGAAGGGCGCGAGCAGCGTATCCGCAACGTGCGCGACATGGCGGCCGCACTGGTCGCCGCCGGGATCGACCCGGACCGCAGCGTGTTGTTCAATCAGGCGCGGGTGCCCGCCCATGCCGAACTCGCCTGGTTGCTGAACGGCACCGCGCGCATCGGCTGGCTCAACCGCATGACCCAGTTCAAGGACAAGGTCGGCAAGGACCGAGAGGGCGCATCAATCGGCCTTTTCGTCTATCCGGTGCTCCAGGCCGCCGACATATTGCTCTACAACGCCACCCATGTGCCGGTGGGCGAGGACCAGAAACAGCATCTGGAGCTGGCGCGCGACATTGCGGCGAAATTCAACAGCGATTTCGGCCTGGAGCTATTCACTCTGCCCGATCCGATCATCCCCAAGGAATCGGCGCGGATCATGTCTCTGCGCGATGGCAGTGCGAAAATGTCCAAGTCCGATCCTTCGGACATGAGCCGCATCAACCTGACCGACAATGACGACGCCATCATGAACAAAGTGAAGAAGGCCAAAACCGATCCCGAACCGCTGCCCGAAACGGCCGCCGGGCTGGTGGGACGCCCCGAAGCCAACAATCTGATCGGCATCTACGCCACCCTGTCGGGCACGACGACCGATGCGGTCTGCGCGGACTTTGCCGGCAAGGGATTCGGCGCGTTCAAGCCGGCGCTGGGCGAGGTGCTGGTCGAGGCGCTGCGCCCGATTCGCGAGCGCTTCCTGCAATTGCGCACCGACGACGACGCGCTCGACGTGATCCTCGACAAGGGCGCGGCGAAGGCGGCGGCGGCGGCGGAGCCGACGTTGCGCGCTGCCTATGACGCGATGGGATTGATGCGCTGACGCGCTGGGGGTTTAATGCGCTGATGCGATAATGTCACAGGGTCGGCTTAAATGGCCTGCCGCTGGGCATAGCTGTTACGGGACGTCGGGGCGGGCGTCGTCCCTGCTTTGACAGGGACATGGTTTGCGCCCGTTCGGTCGGTTCGCGCGTTCAAACGATGTTCAGTTGCGTTTTGCTAGAGCAACGCGCAATGATGCTCAAAGGCTCACGCCTGATACAGGACGCAGAAAAATGAACCGTTTCAAGAAGTTCGGCCTGATTGCGGCGCCCGCTCTGGCGCTGGTGGCGCTGTCGGGCTGCACCACTGGCTTCAAGGCCGATGTCGCGCGTTTCCAGCAGCTCCCCGCCCCCGCCGGGCAAAGCTATGTCGTCGTCGCCGACAATCCTCAGCTCGCCGGCGGACTGGAATTCGCCCATTATGCCGACATGGTCGGGCAGCGGCTGGCGCAGACCGGCTATGTCCAAGCCAACGACCCCGCCCGCGCCGACCTGATCGTGCGCGTCGCCTATGATGTCGACAATGGCCGCGAAAAGGTGCGCTCGACCGGCTTTGGCGGCGGCTATGGCGGCTTTGGCCCCTGGGGCGGTGGTTTCGGTGGCCGCTGGGGTCGCCGATGGGGCTATGGCTTCTATGATCCGTGGCTGTTTGGCGGCGGCGGTTTCAACGACGTGTCGAGCTATACCGTCTACACCAGCGACCTGAGCATGAAGATTGACCGCGCGGCCGACAATCGCCGCCTGTTCGAAGGCAAGGCGAGCGCCCAGTCGCTGTCGAACAAGCTGACCTATCTGGTGCCCAACCTGATCGACGCGATGTTCACCAACTTCCCCGGTCAGAATGGGGAAGATGTGAAGATCACCCTGCCGCCCGAAAAGAAGGGCTGACATCAGGCATAACGGTTTTGAAAAGCCCGGCGCTTTCGACGAAGCGCCGGGCTTTTCGCGTTGATCCACCCCTGACCACGCGCACAAACCCGCGTTGCGCCATTTTCCGCTGTCCCCTGCCCCGGCATAGCGGATAGCGTGCCCCGGTCCGTTGCCATCGGCATCGCCAGCGGGGAAACCACGCCTATGTCCGTAACCGACCGGTTGAGGCCGCCTGCCTTGCTGTGATGTGAGCGCGTAAGAGACGTCCATAAGGACGTCGTTATGGACGTCCTGAGCCAAAGCGAGGGACGGCGGTGGAGATATTGGGCCGGGAAC
>NZ_SEOO01000029.1 GCF_004152865.1 Sphingobium cupriresistens
GTGGTAACTCCACCTTACCGATGAGCCCGGTGGCCACCGAGATCGAATTCGCATGGGTGGGGCATGCCCCACCCATGCGATCGCCTCAATCTACACCGGAAATTACACCACGAGCGCGGACGCTAACCATTTTCGCCAATATAAACTATTGAATCATCTGAAAATTGAATGCTATCGACTGTCATTGATGGATTGCCGGCGTCAATAGCCTGCGGTGCCATTTCCATTTTGAGAATTCTCTTTAGCCATGCGAAAATCATTATGTGAATGTAACCCATTGAGCTTTTGACGCAACACTACATACGACTACAGAAACTGATCTATTTGGCTCATAATCTCCATAGCCTTGCCCCCACCGAATTGCGTGAATATCCTATCCCTGATATCCTACGCTCCATGGTTAAACTCACCCCCATCGAGTCCGAATTTGCGACCACCGAGGAAGCGGAAGCCTATGACGCTTGGTTCCGTACCACGGTCGAAGCCCGCATGGCATCGGACAGCCGTCGCATTCCCCATGACGAAGTGATGGCGCGGATGCAGGCCATCATTGATCGGCGCAAAAAAGCCTGATGCTGCCGCTTGTCTGGCTTGAGGAAGCGCTGGACGATCTTGAATCCATCATCGATTTCATCGAAGTGCAAAATCCGTCCGCAGCAGAACGGATCGGCCGAGCCATACGCGATACCGCCGCCCAATTACCATATCACCCCTACATGCACCGCTCCGGTCGCGTTCCCGGCACCCGCGAAGCATTGGTGACTCCCAATTATCTGATCGTCTATCGTATCGACATTGATAGCATAGACATCCTCGCTATCAGGCACACCCGCCAACAATATCCCTAATAATCCTATTTCGCTGTCCTACATGCCCCTTTTCTGTCCATCCTCCCGGCAATCCCCTCAGCCGGAGGCACGCGACCCATGTCCTATCACGACCCCATCCTCCCCACCCCTACCCCCGCGCCGCAAAGCCGCGTCGATGGCTGGAGCCCCGCGCGCCAGCGCCGTTTTCTCGAAGTCCTCGCCGCGACCGGCGTCATCCGCCTCGCCTGCGAAGCCGTGTTCATCACCACCCGCTCCGCCTATACGCTGCGCATCCGCCGCGACGGCGCGGCCTTTCGCCTGGGCTGGGACGCGGCGATCCTGATCGCTCGCGCGCGGCTGGCCGACACCTTGCTCGCCCGCGCCATCATGGGGACGGAGGAAACCATCCGCCGCGATCCCGACAATTATGAAATCACCCGCCACCGCCACGACAACCGGCTCGCCATGTCGATGCTCGCCCGGCTCGATCGCATGGCCGATTGCCCGGTCGAAGGGTCCGACGCCGCGCTAGCCCGCGTCGTCGCGCAGGATTTCACGGCCTACCTCGACATGCTTTGCCCGGAAGCCGACGCCCAGGCCGAAGCCGACCGCCTCGGCCTGCCCCGCACCGGCGCGGAGCCGGCCGCGCGCCTGATGGAGGACGCCACCCTCTATGACGGCTCCATGCCCGACACGCCCGCCCCGGTCGATACCGACACCGTCCTCTCAAGCAAATTGTCCCCCGGCGCGTCGGCCGCCCTGTTCGTCGCCGCGCGCATGGCGCTGCACAAACCGCAAAATCCGCACTTTTCCGTTGATGATGAACGGTGTGAACTTCGCGACCCGCCGCCCCCAAATCTCGCCGATCTCCCGCCGGACGAAGCCGCCGATCGGCTGCGCGGCATCTGGTGGGACGACCGGCTGGACCGCTGGCGCACCGATTTCCCGCCGCCGCCCGGTTTCGACGGCGACGCCAGCGACACGATCTACGACGTCGACGATTATGAGCGCGACCTGACGGAGGCGGAGGAAGACGCGCTCGCCGCCCAGCAGGCCGCCGAACGCCGCCCCTATGAACAGGCTGCCGCCCTCGCCCGCGACGATTTCTTCGGCTTCGTCCTGGCGCAGGACGCGGGGTGCGCGGACGCAATGGCTGGGGCGGGATGATGGGATGATGGGCATCGCCGCCGCCGCCTCAACCACCCCGCTCGTGGCCGATGCCGCCCCCGCCCGCCCGTTCGCTTCGAGCGTAAACGAGAGGCGGTAGCGCCACGCCCGCGTCAAACCACTCGCCAGCGCCGCCGACATTTCTCGACTGCGCTCGAAACGAACGAGGGTCGGGTGATGGCTCCGCGCCCAACCCACCCCGATTTGCTATTTGCCCGCCCATGCCCTAAGAGAAGGCAGCTACAGTCGCAAATCGACGGTTCTCGGCGCTTTGCGGCACCTGTTTCCTTCTTTCCCTGCCCCTTTAGCGATCCGGTGCGACCACACGGGCCGCGCCGCACGAAAGAAGGAACTACCATGAGCATCGTCGGAACCGTCAAATTCTTCAACGCCGACAAGGGCTATGGCTTCATCGCTCCCGATGACGGCAGCCCGGACGCGTTCGTCCACATCACCGCCGTCGAGCGCGCTGGCCTGGCCACGCTGCGCGAAAAGGACCGCGTCTCCTACGATCTGGAGCAGGACCGTCGTGGCAAGATGGCCGCTGTGAACCTGCAGCACGCCGAATAATCCGGATGGCGGGCGCTCCGGCGCCCGCCTTTCTACTATGGCTGCTGGTCCATATAGACCGAGCCGACCAGCAGAATCGCGATCAGCGCGACCAGCAGCGCCCCGTTGACCCAGCGATGGCGCACGAACAGCAGGGCGATCAGCGCCCCGAACAGCCCCAGCAGAGCCAGCGACATCCAATAGTCGGCATCTGCGCTCAGGGCCGGCCCGGTCGATGGCCGATAGATTTCCAGCGCCACCTGGCCGACGATGTTGCCGATATTGGCGCACAGCACGCCGCCGATCACCAGCCTTTTGTGGCGGTCGTACCACTGGTCGAAATCGGGCCAGTCTTCCGGCTCGTCGGGGAAAATCAGCGTCGCGGCCAGATAATAGACCCCGACCAGCGCCAGCACCGCGGTCAATGTCAGATAATTGGCGTCCATCTGCGCCCGCGCCTCATAGGCCGTCAGCCAGAAACTGGTCAGGTCGAGCAGCACGAACAGCCCCAGCAGCGGCGTCAGCCAGCCGATCCGCACCGCCTTGGCGCCCCGCTTGAGCTTGAGCGCCCTGGAAAAGCCGCCCAGCACCTCGCTGATCGCCAGCCCCAGCAACAGCCCGAAGGCCGCGAACACCAGATCGAATCCCGACATTCGGCTCTCCCGACGCACCGTCCGTCGCAAGCCTAGCAAAAGCGACCGTCCAGGCAATGCGGCTTGGAACCCGCCGCCCCGCCGCCGGTTATCTCCCCGAACCCGCAACCATGGAGCATAACATGATCCGCACCCTGATCTTCGGCGCTATCGCCGGCTATGTCGGCAAGAAACTCTACGACGAAGGCAAGCTGACCGAATTCAAGAACGACCTGGTCACCCGCTACAACGACGCCAAGACGAGCCTGGCCGACCAGAGCGCGACGACAGACACCGCGGTCAGCGCCCCGCTGGTCACCTCGACCGGCGCGATCAACCGTCCGCTGCCCAACTAACCCCCTTCCCATCCGGCGGCCCAGTCCCCCCCGCTCGCCGCCGGTCACCGCCCGCTCGCCACCGCTCCCCCTCTCGCGGTCGCAGCGGGCGGTTTTCTTTTGACCGCACTCGTCACCGCCACGCAACCATGGCTGCTGCGCCGGGTTGTTGAGGGCATAAGGGTAATAAGGAGAGACGCCATGAAGAAACCCATCCTCGCCGCCGCCATGCTGGCCATGCTGCCATTGGGCGCCTGTACGTCGGACAATTATGGCGGCGGTTACGGCTATGACCGTCCTGGCGACCGCCGCGGCCCGCCGCGCCACAACCGTCGTCCGATCCGCGACAACGACCAGATTTACCGCGACCGCGATGGCCGCTATTATTGCAAGCGCGACGACGGCACCACCGGCACCATTGTCGGCGCCATTGCCGGCGGCGTGCTGGGCAATGTCATTGCGCCCGGCGGATCAAAAACGCTGGGCACGATCCTTGGCGGCGCAGGCGGTGCTCTGGCTGGCCGGGCCATCGACAAGAACGACATCAACTGCGAATGACATGAAAAAGGGCGCGGATATTACCCCGCGCCCTTTCCTACATCGTCACGCTGGCTTACAGCTTGCCGGTAAGCTCCGGTACGACCTTGAACAGATCACCCACCAGACCGATATCGGCGACTTGGAAGATCGGCGCATCCTCATCCTTGTTGATGGCGATGATGGTCTTGCTGTCCTTCATGCCGGCCAGATGCTGGATCGCACCCGAAATGCCGACGGCGACATAGACTTCCGGCGCGACGATCTTGCCGGTCTGGCCGACCTGATAGTCGTTGGGGACATAGCCCGCATCGACCGCCGCGCGGCTCGCACCGACCGCAGCGCCCAACTTGTCGGCGAGCGGGAAGATCACCTCTTCAAATGTCGGCCCATCCTTGAGCGCACGACCACCCGACACGATGATCTTGGCGCTGGTCAGTTCGGGACGTTCCAGCTTGGCGATCTCGGCGCCGACGAAGGACGACAGTCCCTTGTCCCCGGTCGAAGCGACCGCTTCCACCGTGCCGCTGCCGCCGTCACGCTCCGCCTTTTCGAAAGCCGTGCCGCGAACGGTGATGACCTTTTTGGCGTCCTTGCTCTTGACGGTGGCAATAGCATTACCGGCATAGATCGGGCGGGTAAACGTGTCTTCGCTCTCGACCGACAGGATATCGCTGATCTGCATGACATCGAGCAGCGCGGCGACGCGCGGCGCGATATTCTTGCCGTTGCTGGTGGCCGGCGCGACGAAGGCGTCGTGATGGCCCATCAGTTCGACGATCAGCGGCGCCACATTCTCCGCCAGCGCATGAGCGAAAGCAGCATCATCGGCGACATGGACCTTGCCCACGCCCGCAATCTTCGCGGCGGCGGCGGCGACGCCATCGACGCCTTGGCCGGCGACCAGCAAATGCACTTCGCCCAGCTTGACGGCGGCGGTGATGGCGGAAAGGGTCGCGTCCTTGACGGCGCCGCCCTCATGTTCAACCCAAACAAGTGTCTTGCTCATGCGGCGACTCCCAGAGCTTTCAGCTTTGCGACCAGTTCATCGACATCGGCGACCTTGACGCCGGCGGTGCGCTTGGGCGGTTCGACCACCTTGAGCGTTTCCAGCCGGGCGCTGATGTCCACGCCGTAATCGGCGGGGGTCTTCTGCGCCAGGGGCTTGGACTTGGCCTTCATGATGTTGGGCAGCGACGCATAGCGCGGCTCGTTAAGGCGCAGGTCGGTGGTGATGATCGCCGGCGTCGACAGCTTCACCGTCTCCAGCCCGCCATCGACTTCGCGGGTGACCGAAACGCTGCCATCGGCAACTTCGACCTTCGACGCGAACGTGCCCTGGGGCAGGCCCAGCAGGGCGGCCAGCATCTGGCCGGTCTGGTTGCTGTCGTCGTCGATCGCCTGCTTGCCCAGGATGATGAGGCCAGCGCCTTCCTCTTCCTGCACCTTGGCGAGCAGCTTGGCCACGCCCAGCGGTTCGACCTCATCGTCGGTCTGGATCAGGATCGCCCGATCCGCACCCATGGCCAGCGAGGTCCGCAGCGTTTCCTGCGCCTTGGCGACGCCGATCGACACCGCGATCACTTCGGTCGCCACGCCCTTTTCCTTCAGCCGAATGGCTTCCTCGATCGCGATCTCGTCGAACGGGTTCATGCTCATCTTGACGTTCGCCAGATCGACGCCCGTTCCGTCCGCCTTCACACGCGGCTTCACATTATAGTCAATGACCCGCTTCACGGGCACAAGGATCTTCATTTTCAACATCCTCCGGTTTCACGCCATCGCCCGCCAACGCGGACAAGGACGTGGGCGGCCCGTTCCCGGACCACCCACGCCCCATGGCGTATCTTGTTAGGTGGGGTCGTGCCTCAGGCTGCTTTCCTCACTTCCGCCACGATCTTCTTGGCCGCATCCCCCAGGTCGTCCGCAGGGACGATCGCCAGGCCCGACGCGGCCAATATGTCCTTGCCCTGCTGGACGTTGGTGCCTTCCAGGCGCACAACCAGCGGGACCGACAGATTCACTTCCTTCGCCGCCGCGACGATGCCGTCGGCGATGATGTCGCACTTCATGATGCCGCCGAAGATATTGACCAGAATGCCCTTCACAGCCGGGTCCTTCAGGATGATCTTAAAGGCCGCGGTCACCTTCTCGGTCGTGGCGCCGCCGCCTACATCCAGGAAGTTGGCGGGGAATTCGCCGTTCAGCTTGATGATGTCCATCGTCGCCATGGCCAGGCCCGCGCCGTTGACCATGCAGCCGATGTTACCGTCCAGCTTGATGTAGGCGAGGTCATACTTGGATGCTTCGACTTCGGCCGCATCTTCCTCGGTCAGGTCGCGCAGTTCGGCGATGTCCTTGTGACGGAACATGGCATTGCCGTCGAAAGCGACCTTGGCGTCCAACACCAGCAGATTGCCCTGCTCGGTCAGCGCGAGCGGATTGATTTCGATCTGCTCCGCATCGGTGTCCTCAAAAGCGGCGTAAAGCGACGAAGCAACCTTGGCCGCCTGCTTGGCGAGGTCGCCGGTCAGGCCCAGTGCGGCGGCGATCGACCGGCCATGATGGGCCTGGAAGCCAGTTGCGGGATCGACCGAGAAGCTGTGGATTTTTTCAGGCGTCGAGTGGGCGACTTCCTCGATGTCCATGCCGCCTTCGGTGGACACGACGAACGCAATCTTGCTGCTGCCGCGATCGACCAGAAGGGCCAGATAGAATTCCTTGGCGATGTCGGCGCCGTCGGTGATGTAGAGGCGGTTGACCTGCTTGCCCGCATCGCCGGTCTGGATCGTGACCAGCGTGTTGCCCAGCATGTCGGTCGAATGCGCCTTCACTTCGTCCAGGTTGAAGGCGAGGCGCACGCCGCCCTTCGCTTCCGGGGCCAGTTCCTTGAACTTGCCCTTGCCACGGCCACCGGCGTGGATCTGCGACTTCACGACATAAAGCGGTCCGGGCAGCTTCTTGGCGGCTTCGACCGCTTCCTCGACCGAGAAAGCGGCATAACCGGCAGCGATCGGCGCGCCATATTTCGCGAGGAGTTCCTTCGCTTGATATTCATGAATATTCATAAGGGCTGCCCTTTTCGCTGAAATCTGATGTCAGCGGCTAAGCACAGCCCCAGACGAGGCGCTAGAAAATTTCGCAAAACGACTTTGCAAAATTGCAAAGCGCGCAGAGCCAATCATCCCTCTTAAGGCCGATACGGTTAAAATGCGCTGGCAGGCAACACTGGGCTGGCAACCCCCAAAATCTCAGGATCCTGTAACGCCCCCACGTTGCGCAACAGTTGATCGACAGAGATTTTACCGCTGTGAGACTTGCGGAGCGACGCGAGCGACCGGGGCTTTTGCAACTGGGTCAGGCTCATTCATCCCGTCATCCGTTCCGCCATGCATTACGCCATTTGTGAGGAGAGCCCTGCCTCTTCCAGCCCAGCGCGCAACTGTGATTCGGGAGAGAGGGGCGGCACAGGCGGACAAAGGGAGAGTCGCAGCTGACGGCAAGGCGCCGCTGGGTTAAAACCATCTTTTGTCGTTCGATAGGCTGATCCAGCGGCATTGACCCGGTCGGATCAATGCGCGCGAATGATCAACCGTTCATTTTCCCGACGATAGGCGTCAATCCGGTCCGTATAGCTTCGGGCAAGGCTTTGATAAGCGTCTCGCCCTTTGTCCGATCGGCTGGATTGTGCGCGTATCAGCGACATCTGCTGCCGGTGCAGCAGGTAATTGACGTCCATCTCCATATTCACCCTCCTCCCGTAAAAGTTAGAAGAGATTGGTCGATTGGCCAAGACTGCCTAAGACTCGCAAAATCAACGCCTGCAAACTAGCACTGAGACTACCCATTGGCGACCCCGCTTATCGCGCCGCCAAGGCGACCGGGCGCTCTCCAGCGCAAAACCGCATATTCGAAGGCGACAAGATCGTCCGTCAGAAAACGCGCGAGGCGGATCGTGACGGACGATCCATGCCGATCTATTCCCTTGCCGATGTCTGCGAAGGTACAACTGTGCTGCTGCGTCAACATTTCGAAGGACTTGTGCGAAAAAATGCAAAAGACTTGGAACGATGTGACGCAAATGGCATCCTCTCTCGCCTAGGGGGATTGGGGGTCAAGTCTTGGGAGACATGTTGGCCGCAGGCCTTGTGGCCCTGCACCACGAAGTCCTGCTTTTTGCTGTCGTCGGACTGGCGATCGGCGGGCTGGACGATTTCCTGGTCGACCTCCTCTTCATAGCCCGTCGGTGTTGGCGCAATGTCGCCATTTATGCGCGCCATCCGCGTATGACTACGGCAACCTTGCCCGCTTCATTCCGGCCGGGTTGCATCGCCATATTCATTCCCGCCTGGCGGGAATCGGATGTAATCGGGCCGATGCTACGCCATGCGCTGGCGTGCTGGCCGAACGACAATTATCGGATTTTCGTCGGCCTCTATTCCAATGACCCCGAAACAATCGAGATAGTCGCGCCTATCGCCGCCGGGGAACCGCGCATCATCGTAGGAATCAACCCCAGGCCAGGTCCGAGCACCAAGGCGGACTGCCTTAATGTCCTGTGGCAGGCGATGCTGGCGGAAGAAGCGCGCATCGGCAAAGCTTTCAAGGCGGTCGTGCTGCACGATGCCGAAGATGTGGTTCATGCCGACGAGATCCGACTGTTCGACTTCATGATCGATCGCTTCGCCCTAGTCCAGTTGCCCGTGCTGCCCCTGCCCGGTCGAGGGACGTGGTTCGCGCGCGCGATCGCCAATCATTATGGCGATGAATTTGCGGAAAACCATGGGAAAGCTCTGACAGTACGCGAAGCATTGGGCGCGTCGATCCCATCAGCGGGGGTGGCGTGCGCCTTCGAACGGGCGATTCTCGGCCGCCTGTTCGACACCGCTCATGGGGGACCTTTCGATCCGTCATCGCTGACGGAGGATTATGAAGCGGGCCTGCGGATCGCCAATATGGGCGGGCGCGGCGTGTTCGTGCGTATGCGCGACCGTACCGGGGCGCTGGTCGCGACCCGCGAATATTTCCCGGACAGCATTCACGCCGCCGTCCGGCAAAAGGCGCGCTGGATAGTGGGCATATCCTTGGCCGGTTGGGACCGCATGGGCTGGCATGGCGGTGTTGCCGAATGGTGGATGCGCATCCGCGACCGGCGCGCCACCATGGCGGCGCTTGTGCTCTTCGCCGCCTATATGGCGCTGATCGTCTGGGGCCTGATCGCCGTTCTGGGCGCGCTTGCACCACTATCCACGACCCCGCTGCCGCCCCTCATCACAGCCTTGCTATGGTTCAACCTGGGGTTGATGGGGTGGAGAGCGGTCATGCGCGCCCTGTTTGTCGGCCGGGCCTATGGCTGGCGCCAGGGATTGATGGCGATCCCGCGCACCTTCGTCGCCAACTATATCGCCATATTGGCGGCTCGGCGCGCGGTCTTCCTTTATGGCAAATCGTTGCTGGGCCAGCCACTTAGCTGGGACAAGACGCAGCATTGTTTCCCCGACCTGAAGACCGATCCATGAGCCGTGTCGCAAACGGCCGCCCGTTGCGTTTCTCTGCCATCATGATGCTGGGTTGGGTGGCTATCCGCCTAGTGGGCCAGGAAGCCGTAACGCCACCCGTGCAACGGCCATATGCAGATACTCCCTCCAAACCCTCGCCCTTATTGCCACAAGCCCTGTTGGCATCCAGCGCCGTGGCGACCCTGCCACGGTGGGAAAGGCTTACAGCCCAGCCTCCGCCCTACATCGCCGCGCGGATGAAAATAAGACAATGCGCGCCACCGCCGCCACGACCATCCACTAATGGCGCCATCCCGGTCGATCTGATGGATTTCATTACCTTCAGCGTAGCGTTCTCCAATCGCCATTATGCCAGCGATCCCGACTATATGGATCTTTTTCAGGCGCCGACGGCCATCCCCTCTCCGCTTATGGCCCAGCAGACGACGCCGGATCGATGGCGGGCCGCCGCATGGCTGCTGTGGCGCCCCGGCAGCGCGCGGCCAAGCGGGACCGTGCCGACTGGCCAACTCGGCGGCTCGCAGGCGGGACTTCGCGTAGATTATGATCTGACGCCTGGCACCGCGAGCAGGACCACCGCCTATGGCCGCCTTACCAGCGCCTTCGGGCGCCCCGCGGCGCCCGAAGGCGCGGTCGGATTGTCGATCCAGCCGATGCGCGCGATCCCGATCAGCGTCGCGGTCGAACGGCGCATCGCGTTGGGCGACGGCGCACGCAACGCGAATGCTATAATGGTGGCGGGCGGGTTTGGCCCGGCGGCTATCGGGCCAGCCGTCTTGGCGGAGGGCTATAGCCAAGCCGGCATCGTCGGATTCAGCCGCGGAGATGCTTTCATCGACGGCAAATTCTCGCTCTCCACCCCACTTGCGCAATCGCCCTTCCGCGTCGGGGTGGCCCTGTCGGGCGGCGCGCAACCGGGCGCCAGCAGGCTGGATATCGGCCCAGAAATGCAGTTCCGCCTACCCTTGCCACAGGTCGCCGCCCGGATCGCCATCGAATGGCGTGAACGGATCGCGGGAGACGCCCGGCCTGGATCGGGCCTTGCCATCACCCTCGCTGCCGATTTTTAGTCGCCTGGCGCCATCGCCGCTTTATATCCATGCCGGTTGGCGTTACCCCCAACGGGCATGGATCTCTACCTGCCCATAGCCAATCTATCGGTGAACGCGCTTGTCATCATCGGCCTCGGCGGTGTCGTCGGGCTGCTGTCCGGCATGTTCGGCGTGGGCGGCGGATTTCTGACGACGCCGCTGCTGATCTTCTACGGCATTCCACCCACGGTCGCCGCCGCGTCCGCCGCTTCGCAGGTGACGGGCGCCAGCGTTTCGGGCGTGTTCACCCATATGGCGCGCGGCACCGTCGATTTCCGTATGGGCGGCGTGCTGATCGCGGGCGGCGTGATGGGGGCCGGCATGGGCGTCTTCATCTTCCGCCTGCTCCAATATCTGGGGCAGATCGATACGGTCATCGGCATCCTCTATGTGCTGATGCTGGGCGGCATCGGCGCGCTGATGGCCAAGGAATCGATCCAGGCGCTGGTGGCGCTGAAAACGGGCAAGCGCCCTCCCGCCCGCAAGCGGCGGCATCATCCGCTGGTCGCCGCGCTGCCGATGCGCTGGCGTTTCTATCGCTCCGGCCTATATATCTCGCCGCTGGCGCCCCTGTTGCTGGGCATGGCGACGGGCATCTTGACGATGTTGCTGGGCGTGGGCGGCGGTTTCATCCTGGTGCCCGCCATGCTTTATTTGCTGGGCATGGCGACTCAATCGGTGGTCGGCACATCGCTGTTCCAGATATTGTTCGTCACCATGGCGACGACGATGATGCACGCGATGACGACCAAGGCGGTGGACCTGGTGCTGGCGCTGCTGCTGCTGATCGGCAGCGTCGTCGGCGCGCAGGTCGGCACCCGCCTTTCCATGTCGATCCGACCTGAATATCTGCGCATCCTGCTGGCCACGATAGTGTTGTTCGTCGCGGCGCGGATGGCGCTGGGACTGGGATTTCGTCCCGACGAAATCTACACGATCGAGGTGCGCTGATGCCGCGCTGGCGCGCCTTGCTCGCCCTGCCCGCGGCGCTGGCGCTGATGGGGGCGGACGAGCCGCAACTGGTGCCGGACGTGTCGCAGCGCGAAGTCGTCATCCAGTACAGCTTCACCGGCGCCGACCTGTTGCTGTTCGGCGCGATCGTCTATCCCGACGGGCGACGCCCCGACAAGCCGGCCGACATCGTCGTCGTGCTCAAGGGACCGGAACAGTCGATCACCATGCGCGAAAAGCAGAAGGTGGCCGGCATCTGGGTCAATGCCGACACCGCGCGTTTCCGCTCCGCCCCCAGCTTCTACGCCATGGCATCGTCGCGCCCCATCGGCCGGATCGTCGATGAACGTACCGCCGCCATCTACGAACTGGGCGTCGACAAGCTGCAACTCTCGCCCTCCTCGCTCAACGAAAGCGCGGAATTGTCGCGCTTTCAATCCGGCTTGGTCGATTTGCGGGCGCGGTCCGGCCTGTTCGTGGAGCGGCCTGGCATCGTCGAGATCACGGACGGCGTCCTGTACCGCGCGCGCCTGCCGCTGTCGGCGCGCGTCATCGTGGGCGATTACACCGCCGAAACCTTCTTGGTGCAGGACGGGCGGGTGGTCGCCGCCGCGGTGCGCGACATCACCGTGCGCAAATCCGGCTTCGAACAGTTCATGGCCAGCGCGGCCGAACATTGGTCCTTCGTCTATGGCCTGGTCGCGATCGCTATGGCCGTGGGCATGGGTTGGGCGGCTGGCGCCATCGCCCGCCGCATCTGAATGGGCCAATCCTCATTCTTTGGATCAAGCCAATTGCCCAAGCCCCAATAGTCCGACTAAAACGGCGCAAAATGGGTCGAAGGGGACGGGGCGATGACGGACACAGCCAAGCAGGCGGGCGATGGCCCTTTTCCCAACCTGGTGCAGCGCAGCCACGCCCTGCGCGCCTCGCTTTCGCGCGAAATGCACATTCGCAAAATGCCGCGGCTCGATACGCCCATGCGCGCCGTGCAGTTCATGATGATCGTCAATGAGCAGGAAGCGCACGACAGCGTCGCCGCGCTGTGCGCCATCGTGCCCGATGATGGCCCCTCCCCTGATGCCAGCGACCGCTTCTTCGCGTGCCGCGTCGGTGCGCTCGGCTTTTCCTGGGAACGGCACAGCGAGTTCATCACCTACAGCTTCATCGCCGACGGCTATGGCGAGCCGTTCGACCTTTCGCCCTTCCTGCCCGTGTCGCACTGGATAGACCGACTGCCGGGCCAGGTTATCCGATCGACCCAGATCGCCTTGACGAAGAATGAGCCATCCAACGCGACGATCGCCACCTATTTCGCGTCTGACGACCTCATCATCTCCGATGTCGCCCAATGCCGGGCACGCGTCTGGGGCGATTTCCGCCTGCATGACAATGGCTTTGGCCGCCTGCTGATCCAGGATCGCGGGTTGGAAGGGGCAGAAGCATCGCTGCTGGTGCAACGATTGCAGGAGTTGGGTAATTATCGGAAGATCGCTTTGCTCGGCCTGCCCGAAGCGCAACGGGCGACCCCCATCCTTGCGACGCTGGAGCAGCGCCTGACCGATGTGACCGCCTGTGTCGCAGAACCGCAGGCGGATGCCGACGCTGTTTTGGAAGACCTGTCATCACTCAGCGCTGAACTGGCGCAGATTGTCGCGCGGACCCGTTACCGCATGAGCGCAACCCATGCCTATGCCGAACTATGCTTCGACCGGATCCGCCGTCTGGATGTCGCGCCGGTGCGCGGCTATCGCTCGCTCGACGATTTTACCGAGCGGCGGTTGCTGCCGGCGATGCGGACCTGCGACGCTTTCGGTCGGCGGCTGGAGGATCTGTCGCAGCGCACCGCATGGACCAGCGCGATGCTGCGCACGCGGGTCGACACCGCCCTGGCGCGCCGCAATCGCGACCTGCTGGCGTCGATGGACCGGCGTACCGGACTGCAACTGCGCCTCCAGCATACGGTCGAGGGGCTGTCGGTCGTGGCGATCAGCTATTATGCGCTGGGTCTTTGGCATCACATCAAGGAAGCGATCGAGCATCAGGGCGCGCATCTGCCCGGCTGGATCGACCTGGCCGTGATCCCCGCGATCATCGCGGTGGTTTTCCTGGGCCTGCGCCAGATCAAGAAGGTAAAGCGCCCGCCATCCTTGCGGGACGGCGACACGCTCGATCATTAGGACTTATTCCGCCAGCAACCGCACCGGGCCGATCAGGCCGGACGGCCGCAGCGGGGCGTCGGGCTTGTAAGTCGGGGCGGCGGTGAAAGTGATTTTTTCCGCACCGGGCTGCTGGTCGCCGATCAGGCGATTGACCCACAGGTTCGCGACCTTGACCTCCAACTGGTTAGCCCCCGGCTTCACCAGTTTGCCGATGTCGAGCAGATAGGGCGCGAACCAGGTGGTGCCGGCCAGTTGGCCGTTGACGCGCACCTCGGCCAGATCGCCGATCTTGCCCAGGTCGATCCACAGCGGCGCGCCGGACTTCACGCCCTTGGGCAACGCAAAGCGCGTAGCGTAGGTCGCGATGCCGGAGAAATAGCGCACGCCCTTGTCGACGTTGCTTTCCAGCGGAGTGAGGGTGGGCATGGCGATGCTTTCAGGCGCGCCACGGCCGCGTTGGAAGCGGACGGTCCAGGGGTTGGTCAACCTCGCGACGGAATGGGCCGGCTTGGCCGAGATGGTGGCGGATAGCGCCGCAGCAGGTTTGCGGAACAGGATGAAGAAGGCATCCTCAGCGCCGACGTCGAGCGGGATCACCGTGTCGCCCCCTTCGATGCGGTAAGAAAGGGGCGCGGCCGTGCCGTCAATCGCACGCCAGATTTCGGGCTGCCTGCCGGTCGCACGGAAGCGCGCCTCGATCCGGCCAGCCTTGTCGGTGCGGTTATTGACGAAGTAGAGGTCGCCATCCGTCAGCTTGCGGTGGACGAAGCGATAATCGGCGTCCTGTGCGCCCTGCCCGATTCGGAAGTCCGGGCCGACGCCGATGCTGACGAGTGCGGCTTCAGCGTCGCGGCTGGCGATCACCCTCCCCTTGCCGATCGGTGCGCCGCTCCACAGGCGGGTGACGAGCGCCTTGAACGCGACGGCATCGTCCGCCAGGCCCGGCGCGCGTTCAGGCGCCATGCCGATCACGGTCGCGCCGCCCTCCACCAGCGCGGCGATCCTTCGCAAGGTCGCCAGCGTCATCACCCGGCTGGCGCCCCCCAGATAGAGGGCGCGATAACGGGCGTTGCCCGCCGCCAGATCGCCATTGGCCACGCTCATGCGATTGGCGATGATGTCGGCATTGACGAAATCATAGGCATAGCGGATCGGCAGATCGGCCGGCACGCCATGTTCGAACAAGGACGTGATCGGCGTATCTTCGCCATAGAAATAGGCGAGATCGGCCTGATCGCGACCCTGCTGAAGCAGGTAACCGGTGCGCGCCATATAGTCCACCCATGGCCTGGCCATCTCCGCCCAGCTTTCATGCCGGTTGAAATATTGGCCGAAAATCATGAGGCTGAGGCCCGGTGCCTTGTCATCGACCGGCTGATGGACCGAAGTATGGACGATCGGCCGGTTGACCCCCGAAGCAAATTCCAGGTCAATGACCCGCTTCAGGTCCGACGGCGCAAACGCCCAAGGCGCGAAGGCCGATGTCATGGACTCCGCCGACACGACATTCTGGCCATAGATATGAGCGACCGACGCCGCCCCCTTCATGTCGCCGATCAGCGTGGGACGCGCCGTGCCGCCGCGGTTGAAGGTCCACATCGCCGCCATCGGCACATCGGTATGCGACCGCATGGCCAAGTCATCGCCCAGCACAGGGCGACCATTTTCCAGCGCTTCGCCATAGACGGCCAGGCCATTTTCATGCGCGACCTTGGCCACTGTGCCATAATGGGCGTCGGCCAGCAGGTCCGCCAGCGTCTGGCGATAATCATGGAGGAAGGCGTCGCTCCGCGCGGCCGATCCCACGATCGCGCCGGTCAGCGTCGGCAGGAAAGGCGTAGGGTCATAACCGCGCCGGGCTTGGAACTCCTCCACAATGCGCGGGGTCCAGTTCGACGCGCCGACCTCGATACTGTCGGTCAGCAGCGCGCTTATGCCCTTCTTACCGATCCACTCCGCGCCAACCGTATCGCGATACATGCCGAGATAGGTTTCGAGATAGCGGCGCACCGCCGCCGCGTCATATTTGTCGACCTCCAGCCCCGTGGCTTCGGGGGTGGCGGGATGGTTCATTTTGCCGGTCAGCGAGTAACCCATGCGGATGATGCGCCAGTCGCGCCCCTTGGGTGCGGTCCAATCGAGCGTGCCATCAGGACGCAGCCGGTCGGTCAGGTCGATCACCCTGGCGGGGTCGATGGCAGGCGCGTCAGGCGCGGGAGCGTCGCTCAGCGCATTATAATCGGCGACGATCGCATAACCGGCCTTGGCCTCATAATGATCGATCTTGGCTTCGGCCGAGAGGCGCAAATCGCCTATGCCCAGCGTCAGACTGGCGGGACGACCGAAGACGTCCATCATGACAGCGCCGGGGGCACCGTCGCCCAACCCCGGCGACTTGGGCGCGTCGTTTGGAGAAAGGACGAGGCGGAAGCGCTGGGCGGTGACGGGCGCGAAGCCGATCGTCGCCGACACTTCGGTCAGCGAAAAACGGCCGACCGGCCGCCAGCCCTGCACCGTTTCCACTTCCAGCGTCGGGCGGTAGAACGGGTCGCCGAAGGGCGGCCGGGCATGGGGCACGAACAGGCTGGCCGACCGGATCGTCACCGGCTTGCCATAATCGAGGATCACCGCGCCGGGATGGGTGGCGTCGCCCTTGGCGATCTGCGCCACGGTTTCCATATCATTGTCGAGCAGCGGCGCAGGGGCGAGCGCCGTTCCGTCCGCTTGCGTCATGCGCGGCCGCGGCAGGGCAATTAGCTTGATAGGATAGGCTAGAATAGGAGCGTCGCCATAGACGGTAGGAAGCGCGGCCGCGCCCTCGCCAGCTGCGAGCGGATCGCTGAATTTCGCGCTCTGGAATGCGCCGGTGATGGAGGGCGGCATGGGCAGCGCGCCTTTCACCCGCTGGCCGCCACGCAGGTCCGTCTCGCTCCAGACCAGCTTCTTCATCGCGTCCTGCGGCTTAACCCAGGGACCGCCCGTCTCGCTCCAGCCCGGCGACGCGGCAATGGCGAATTCCAGCCCCTTGGCATCGGCGGTGTGGACGGCGTGGCGAAAAGCATCCTTCCAGCCGTCGGTCATATAGATCAACCGTTCCGGCACGATCTGCGGCGTCATCAGGCTGGCGTCGAAATTCTGGACCCCGCCAATCCCCATGCGCGCCATCCAGTCGAGATCCTTGTCGATCCCGTCCTTGGTCACATTGCCGTTCATCCAGTGCCACCAGACGCGCGGGCGGGCCGACTGCGGCGGATTGCGAAATCCTTCCGCCAATTCGTCAGCCCAGAGCGGCGCCGCGAAGGAGGCGCAGGCCAGCAGAGCGACGGGGCGAAGGCTTTTACGAATCATGAGCAATCCTTGAGAAAATCAGCGCGCGCCGAGCAGGCCGCGCATGTCCATCCAGGCGAGAAATTCGGGCAAGAGCATCGCCGTGGTCGTCCCCGGCCGCCCCCCGCCAAAGCCATGATCGCCCCGTTCATAGGCATGGAGTTCGACCGGACGCTTCGCCTTGCGCCAGGCTTCGACTATGCCGAAGCCCTGCTTGGCGAAAAGACCGTCATCCATGGCGATGGCGTTGAACATGGGCGGCGCATCGGCGGGCACCGCGATGTCGAGCATCGGGCCATAAATATAGCCGATGAAGGCCGGGCGCTGTTCAGACCGGCCCTCCAACGCGGCGTTCAGCGTCGTCATCGCGCCGGCCGAAAAGCCGATCATGCCGATACGCGCGGGATCGATATGCCAGCTTGCGGCGCGGCTGCGAACGATGGCGAGGGCCTGAAGCGCATCCTGCGTGGCGCGGGGTTCCTTCACCTTCGCGCTCGGTTCGCCCTTCGCGGCCGCGCCGAAACGCGCGCCCATGACGCCCAGAAATGCCTTGTCGTCGCGCGGCGTCTCGTTGAGGCGATATTTCAGCACGAAGGCTGCGACGCCATGATCGGCCAGCCAGCGCGCGACGTCGCTCCCTTCCCCTGTCATCGACAACGACAGGAAAGCGCCGCCCGGCGCCACGAGCACCGCCGCGCCAGTCGCTTTGGCAGGATCGGGCAGATAGGGCGTGATGGTCGGCCGCACGACATTGCGGACCATGATATTGTCGATGCTGTTCGCCCCGATCTGAACCTCCATGCTCGACCATTGTTCGTCGCTGCCGGCCTTGGGCGCGGGTTGATCGGGATAGAGCGCGATCGCGCCCTCCTGCCCCTGCGGCGGGACCGTTTCCATGCGCACATCCTGAGCCAGAGCGGGCGTGACGAGCACCAACGCCAGAGTCATCATCGAACGGATCACCGGGTCATCCTCTTGAGGGCTAGAATGGTTATGAGAGCGCCTAGCGATCCGCCGTAAAGCAACTTAATCGCCAGCGCCTGCCCCCATGCGACAGGCGACTGGGCGACGGCGCCGGTCGCCCAGGCGAGCAGGCCACCTAGCACCGCACCGCCGATCGCAAAGCCGAACGCGCGCAGGATGATCGTGCGGGTCGACACGCGCCGCCCCAGCCGCGTGCGGGCGATCAGTGAGGGGACGAGCGCGCTCATCAGCGCAACGGCAATGCTCTGCGGCACGAAATCAAGGCCCAGTGCGTCGGGCGCGCCCCAGGTGAGCGGGCGCGCAACCATCCCGAAAATGCCGAGGAAGAAGGCCAGGCTGAGGGTCGCGTTGATCGCAAAGCCGATGCCGGCCTGCCGCGCGATCGGCAAGGCCGGCGCGGCGCTCATTGCGCGACCTTCGCGTTCAGCAGCCCGCGCATGTCCAGCCAGGCCTGGAACTGGGGCAGCACGCCCATGCTCGTCGTGCCCGGCTTGCCCGTGCCAAAGCCGTGATCGCCACGCTCATAGGCATGGAGTTCGACCGGCACATGGGCGCGGCGCCAGCTTTCGATCAGGGCATAGGAGGGATTGGGGAAGAGGCTGTCGTCATTGGCGATGGCGGCGAACATCGGTGGCGCATCGGCCGGCACGACGCGGGCCAGCATCGGACCGTAAACATAACCGATGAAGGACGGGCGATCGCTCCCCTTCCCTTCCAACGCCGCGTTGAGCGTGGTCATGGCGCCGGCGGAGAAGCCGATCATGCCAACCCGCTGCGGATCGACGCCCCATTTGTCGGCATTGGCGCGCACCAGCTTGATCGCCGCCAGAGCGTCGAGAGTTGCGCGCGGTTCGGTGATTCCCGGCGCGGCAGTCGGATCGCGCAGCGACTCCGCCATGCGCCTGCCCATATAGGCGGACGCTTCGCCGATGTCGGCGGGGGTCTGGTTCAGCCGATATTTCAGGACGAAGGCGGCGATGCCGTGATCGGCGAGCCAGCGCGCGACGCTCCAGCCCTCATGATCCATCGCCAGCAGCATGAAGGCGCCGCCGGGCGCGACGATCACCGCAGCTCCGGTCGCCTTGGCGGGATCGGGCAGGACAGGCGTGATGGTCGGCACGGTGACATTGCGCACCGCCAGATCCTTCCCGAAACGCACCCAATTTTCGGTCGATTCCTTGGATGCCTTCATGTCCGGATAGAGCGGAATGGCGTTCGGATCGGCGGGGGCTTCTGCGGGAACCGGCGTCGGCATCTGGGCGATGGCGGGAACCGCGAGCACAAGGGCGACAGCGGCGACGAAACGCTTCATGTCTTTCTCTCCTTACAACGCATTGCGGCTGGCGATTGCGCCATAGACGGCGGCGCTTGGTTTGGCGGTGCGGGCGAAGGTGACGGGGTCGACGCTGTGCAGGCCGAACTTCACCTTATAGCCAAATATCCATTCGAAATTGTCGAGCAGCGACCAGTGGCAATAGCCCAGCACAGGCACGCCGTCGTCCATCACCTGCTTGAGGTCCGCGAGCGCTGCGGGGATGAATGTGGCGCGGATGGTGTCGTCGGTCGTGCCGACGCCATGTTCCGACACCAGGATCGGCACGCCTGTCGCTTCATGGGCGTAGCGGACCGCGCCCGCGAGCGAAGGCGCCCAGACTTCGGTGCCAGACCAATTGACGATCGAACCGGCGGGCGTTGGCAGACGACCCTTGTCGCCCCAGAGCGCGCGCTCGTAATTCTGGACGCCCATGAAGTCGTCGGCCTTGGCGATGTCCAGCCAGTTGCCGTACAATTCCTTCCGCATGCGGTCGCGGATCGAGTTGTTGCCCACCGCTTGATCGTCCATGATCGCGAGGGAAAAGCCGACCGGCAGGTCGGGACGGACCGCCTTGATCGCCGCTTTGGCCGCCTTGTGCGCGGCCTCCAGACCAGTTTGCAACGCGGGAAGATCTTCCACCCCCGCGACATTGGCGGCGACGAATTTCGGGACGCCCAGGCGCTTGGCCGCGGTTTCCAGCGTCAATTTCTGGATGTCCCACACCTGCGGCGGCAGCATCGGCTTCAGCAGCAGCAGGATATTGGGTTCGTTGAAGGTGATGGCGCTGGCGATCCCCTTGCCCAGCGCGCGCATCGCCTTGTCGCAATAGCGAGCGAACAATTGCGCGCTTTCCGGATTGGTCCAGCCGCCCTGGGCGCTGAACCAGCGCGGCGCGGTGAAGTGGCTGAAGGTTACGATCGGGGCCAGGCCGCGCTGGATGCAGCCGTCTATGATCGCCTTGTAATGATCCAGCATCGCCTGGGAAAAGAGACCCTTTTCCGGCTCGATCCGCGCCCATTCGATACCGAAGCGATAGGCATTGAGGCCCATGTCCTTGACCAGATCGAGATCGGCTTCCCACAGGTCGAAGCTGTTGCACGCATCGCGGGAGGGTTCGGCGAAGACGGTGGGCTGTTGGTTTTCGACAAACCAGAGATCGCTGGCGACGTTGTTGCCCTCGATCTGATGCGGCGCGGTGGCGACGCCCCAGTAGAAGCCCTTGGGGAAGCCAGGGCTGATGACAGCCTTGCGCGCGGCGATGGCGGGAGCGGCCATCATAGCCCCGGTCGCGATTCCGGTCGCGAGCAACGTCCTGCGATCGAGCATCTGTTTCTCCTGATTATGATTGGGTGGTTTCGCGCACGAAAGCGCAGATTTCGTCCGATAGCCGCCGGTCGGCTGTGCCCAGATGCATGGACATGCTGTAATGATTATGGCCCGAATGAATAAAAGCGCGCGGCATCGCACCATGGCGGGCAAACCGGTCGTGCATTAATCCCAGAAACTCTGCCTGAAAACGCGGCGGGTCGAACTCGGCGCAGGCGAGCATCAGCGGCAATGGCGTGGCGGCGACCGCCTCCATCGGCATTCGGTCGGGATAGAGCGCCGGGTCGCCATAATAGAGCATGTCGCGCGCATCGAGCGGCGTGTAGCCGTAGAGGCCGGACAGCAGGATGGCGGCGCGGATGTCGCCCGCGCCAGCCAGTTTCAGATAGCCCGCCACATGGACTGATCCGGCAGACGTGCCCATCAGCACGATTCGATCCGGGTCGCCGCCATGCTGCGCAGCATGATCCTTGATCCAGGCGGCGACCGCGGCGACATCCTCCGCCCCGGCGGGCCAGACATGATCGGGCGCCAGGCGATAATTGATAACGACGCCAAGAAACCCCGCCTGCGCCGCCATGCGGCCGACATTAGCGTTGGGCCAAGCATCGACCCCGCCTTTATCGCCCTTCAGGAACCCGCCGCCATGCACGAACACGAGGACAGGCGCGAGGCCGTCACCCTGCGGCCGATAGATGTCGAGGCGGTGGCGTTCATGCGGGCCATAAACGACGTCCGCCGCCGCCATCGGCCGCTGCGCCAGCAGCGCCGACTGTTCGGCGTCGAAGAGCGCGCGGCATTGCGCAAGGACGGCCGGGCCAAGGTCCGTCCCCATGGCCGCTATGGATTGCCTGACTGGATTCATCTCCGCACCCTAACCACCTCGGCCACCAGCGAAAGGGGCATGGCGGCGAACCGCCATGCCCCTTTCGATCAGAATTTCGCGTCGAGTTGCAGGCCGACCTGGCGGAAGGACTGCGGACCATAAATGGCGCCGACGCCCGAACCGAAATTGCTCTGGAGCAGAGAGGGTTCGTGGACGTTGAACAGGTTGCGCACGAACACGCCCGCCGAATAGCGTTCATCCTCGCTGCGCACGCCCAGGCGACCGCCAACCGTCCAGTGCGGACGGAAGGTTTCTTCGCTGCGCGAAGTATTCTGGTAACGGACCCGCGATTTCCAGATTGTGTCCGCCGCCAGGAAGCCGTTCAGACCAGCCGTCAGCGGCTGTTCATATTCACCCGACAGGGTGAATTTATAGCGTGGCGAATAGGCCAGTTGGCTGCCGCCAATGTCGGTGCTGTCATTGCCGATGAAGCCGCCCGGATAGGTCGCCTTGGTATAGATGAAGCCGGTGTTCATCGACAGCCGATCGGAAATCTGCCCGAACAGATTGACTTCCGCGCCGCGCGTCTTGACCCCGTCGATGTTCGTCTGGGCACAGACAAGCTGGGCGGTGGTGGGGTTGACGGTACATTCCTGCGCCTGGAAATTCTTGATCTTGCTGTAGAAGACGCTGACGTCGAGCACCGCGCCGCCGAACAGCGTGGCCTTCATCCCCGCTTCGTAGGACATGGGGATTTCCGGCTGCACGACATAGGGCAGCAACGGCGCGGTCGGCACCGCGATCTGACCGCCCTTGAAGCCGCGCGATGCGGTGACATAGGCCATCAGCGACCGGTCGATGTCATATTGAATGCCGGCGCGCCAGGATATCTTGTCGACATTGAGGATCTGGAAGCTTTCCGCGCCGGTTCCCGCGTCGGTCCGGTCGAGCGACAGGCGCCCGGCGGTGTAGCGTCCGCCCAGGATCAGGCGCAGCTTGTCAGTGGCGTGCAACGTGCCCTGACCGAAGATCGCCAGCGATTCATCCGTGATTTCGTTCAGGGCGCCGGGCGAATCCACCGGACGTATGACGAAGCCATTGGGCAGCGTCACCGAAATGGTGAAGCGTTCGGGCTGCTGCACCGTCTTCTGGTTTGAATAGAAGGCGCCGACCGTATATTCGAAGACCGAATTGCTGGGCGACGACGCGCGGAATTCCTGCGTGAACAGGCGGATGTCGGTGCCTGTCGGGCCGCTTATGAGTTCCGACGCCAGCGGATCGGCGCGATAGATGTTGCCCAGCGTATTGCTGCTTTCCGTCTTGCGATAGGCAGTGATGGACGTCAGCGTCAGCGGACCGGCATCATAATCGACCTGCGCCGATCCACCCCATGCCTTGACCTTGCTGCTGAATTCATCCCCGACGCAGAAGGTCTGGTTGCCCTCGCCCGGCGTGATGCCGCAGCTGTTGAGCAGCGCGGTGTTGGCAGCGGTGTTCGACAGGAAGGTGAAGAAGTCGCCGCCATTGTCCGCCGACCCCTTCGACCAGTCGCCGATCAGGTTGACGGTCAGGTCTTCGCTCGCATTCCACAGGAACCGGCCACGCACGGCGTAGCGATTGACGTCGTTCCAGTCGCCGGTGACGGCATTAAGGTTCACGCCCTGCCGCGTGTTGCTCATACCCGACACGCGCAGCGCGCTGGTGGAGCTGAACGGCACGTTGATGACGCCCTGAACGACCTGCTGGCCATATTTGGACCCCACGGTCCCGGCATCGGACAATTCGGTGCGCACGCGCCCGCTAAATTCGTTAGGGTCAGGCGCGTTGGTGGTGATGTTGATGACGCCGGCCGATGTGGTCAGGCCGAACAAGGTGCCTTGCGGCCCCTTGAGCACTTCGATCCGCGACACGTCGAACAGGTCGGAGATATTGGCGTTGCCCTGGCTCACCTGGTCGACGACGACACCTACGGATGCGACAGCGCCGGGCGAGAAGCTTTGCGTACCGATGCCGCGGATCGATCCGCCGCCGCCGGTATTCTGCGACGGGGCCGACTGGATTTCCAGCGAGGGGGCGACGCGGTTGAGGTCGTTCAGATTATTGACCTGCTGGCGCTCCAGCTGCTTCTGGCTGGCGACGGTGATCGAAATCGGCACCTCCGTCACCTTTTCCTGTCGGCGCTGTGCGGTCACGATGATGTCGGACATGGCCGATTCCGCCGGCTCCTGTGGCGTAGCGGCATCCTGGGCAAAGGCGGGTGCGGCGATGGCGAACGTGCTGACGCTCGCCATGGCCAGAATGGGCTTGTGGAATATGCGCATGGTGTCTCCTCCCCTTCTTATCATTGGATAATATAGGCTTATTGTTCGTCGATGATGCGGTTGGCGAGCGTGCCGATGGCGCCGATGGTGACCTCGACCTTGTCGCCCGCGTGCATATAGAGCGGCGGGGTGCGCTTATCGCCGACGCCGCCGGGCGTACCGGTGGCGATGACGTCGCCCGGCGCCAGCGGCGTGAAGGCACTGATATATTCGATGACCGTGGGGATATCCCAAATCATGTCGGCGATCGGCTGGTCCTGCACCATGTCGCCATTGAGGCAGGTCTGGACGCGCAGCGCGCCCAGATCATCAATCTCGTCCACCGTCACCAGCGCGGGGCCAAAGCCGCCGGTGCCGGGAAAAGTCTTGCCCGGCGTGAACTGGATATTGTGGCGCTGCCAGTCGCGCGCCGATCCGTCGTTGAAGACGGCATAGCCAGCGACATGGCTCAACGCATCGGTGGCGGCAACCTTGTGGCACGGCTTGCCGATGACGATCGCCAGTTCGCCTTCATAATCAAAGCGGGTCGTCACGGCGGGCTTCACCATCGGCTGGCCATCGGCGACCAGGCTGTCGGCATAGCGCACAAAGATGGCGGGATGCGCCTTCTGCTCCCGGCCGGTTTCCTTGACATGCTCGGCATAGTTCAGCCCGACGCACAGTATCTTGGCGGGATCGGGGATAACCGGCAGCAACACAATGTCGGCGGCGGCATAGGTCGCGCCGTCAGCCAGCGTCGCCAGGCTGCCGTCGGTCAGCGCGGCCTTCAGGCTGGGCGTCGCGCCGGTCGCCAGTTCGATGATCGTTGCGCCGTCCTGGCGGCCGAAGCTGGGGGTGCCGTCGGGGCGGCGGAAACTGACATAGCGCATTAGTGATTTTCCTCTGTCAGGACGTCGATCGGGTGGGCCAGGGATTGGGGCTGCCAGTCGCGGCGATGGCGGAATTTTTCTTCGGCAGCGCGCAGCCCGTCGAAATTCTTGTCGGACATGCCCCACTGGTCGATCCGCTTTTCGGGCCAGGTCCAGTCTTCCGGCGCGCCGGGCCGATAGTCGTCGGGCACCTTGTTCACGGCGGTCGAAAATTCGATCACCGGGCCGAACGGGGCGATGAAATAGGCGAAGACATTGGCGCCGGGGCCATGACGGCCCGGCCCCCAGGCCGGCGCCATATCCTGATCGCGCAGGCGACCGATGCCGCGCATCACCGCGTCCAGATCCTCCATCTCGAAGGCGATATGGTTGAGGCTGGAAATCCCCGCGCGGGCGAAGGCGGTGCTATGGTGCGAGTCATTGCAGCGCACGAACACCATGCCCTTGGTCCGGTCCGACACGCGGAAGCCCAATGCGTCCTCGGCCAGATGACCGGTCATTTCCGCCTCGGCGGAATTGAACACCACATGGGTCAGCTTGACCGGCAGGTCCGCGCCCTCGATCGGTTCGACCTCCTGCGCGTCGACCAGGAAGCGCAGCAATTCGCCTTCGGCCAGTTCCACGATGATGCCATGGCCGCCGCCCAAGTCTTCTGAGACGACAGGCATTGCGGGGAGACCCGCAATGGTGACGCTGCGCTTCAGTTGCTCCAGCCGGTCGGACGTGCAGACGAAGGTGGTCGACCGGACATAGGCGTCAGCCGACTCCTCGAACGCGACGAGATAGGGGAAAGTCCCTGATCCGCGCAGATAATGGATGTCGCCAATCACCTTCGCCGGGGCCATGCCCCAGATGTCGGTCATAAAGGTGGCGGCGTCCGCCGCGCCCGGCATCGCCAGTTCGATGCTGCGAAGTCTCATGATTGCACTCCATGGGAAAGTCCGGCGGCCAGGATGCCGGCAATGGCGCAGGCTTCGTCGCAGTCGCCGGTGTCGCCGCTGATCCCGACGGCGCCCATAACCGCGCCTTCCAAATCGCGGATCAGGACGCCGCCGGGGGACAAAGCGAGTTGGCCGCTAGTGACGGCCACCACACTCTGGAAGAAACCGGGGTTGGCGGCGGCGCGGGTTGCAATGACCCGCGTATCCGCCCCCATACCCAGTGCGCCCGTGGCTTTGGCCTTGGCGATATCGAAACGGAACAGGCTGGCGCCATCCTCCCGCGCGAAGGCGACGGGATGCGCGCCGGCATCGAGCAGGACGACGGCCAGCGGCTGCGCACCTTGCGCCCGGCCATGGCCCAGTGCGGCGTCGATGATGCGACGCGCCTGATCCAGAGAAAGGGTCATGCGGCGATCTCCTGACGGAAGGCGCCGGCGACCAGCGCATCGCGCCGGGCGATCAGGTCGCCCCCCTTGCCGGTGCCGAAAACATAATGGTCGGGCCGGACCAACACGGCATCGGCCTTCCGATCGGCCAGCCAGGCGGCGATCGCGCCGCCATCGGCCAGTTGCGTGAGGTCTACGACCGTGACGTCACCGCTCTCCACCATGGCGCGGGTGAAGAGACGCCAGCCGCTGCCGGTAACGTCGTCCAGCAGGCGATCCCCCACGCGGGGCTGGATGAAACGCTCACCCGCGCCCGGCGTGCCGGCCGCGACGATGCCCGTCGAGATGGCGGGGATCAGGTCGGCGGCGGTGCCATGCTGCGCGCCCTTGGCGGCTTCGCGCATCTGCGCGTCGCGCTCGGCGGCCGCTTGCGGGTCCAGCATACAGATATAGCGCCCCGCGGCGACAGCGGCGGTGATGACCGCACGGACATGGGGATCGCGTTCGGGCTGATAGCTGTCGAGCAGCGCGTCGGGCGCCGCGCCCTTCACCACCATCTCCAGCTTCCAGGCCAGGTTGGCGACGTCGCGCAGGCCGTGGCACATGCCTTGCCCGAAAAAGGGCGGCGTCTGATGCGCGGCATCGCCGGCCAGGAAGACGCCGCCCGTCCGCCATCGCTCGGCGATCAAACCATGGAAGCGATAGGTCGCCGCGCGCACGATCCTGTGCGGAACCCCGGAGAGATAGGGTTCGACAAGGGCTGCAACCGAATCCGGCTCCATCATCGCCTGGTCGTCTTCGCCGGGCAGCAGCATGAACTCCCAGCGGCGGTGATTGCCGCGCCCCGGCACGATCGTCGCCGGGCGCTTGGGATCGCAGATCATCACCGACAGCTTTTGCAGGTCGGCGGCGTCGGGGAAGCCCCACAGGTCGGGGAAGCGCACCGGCCCATCGACTTCGGCATCGACCACCAACCAGGGCTCTTCAAAATCCAGATCGTCCAGCTTTATGTCCAGCGCCTTGCGCACCGCGCTGCGCGATCCGTCGCAGGCGATGACGTAGCGAGCCTGCTCTGTCCGACCTTCGGAAAGCCGCAGCGTGACGCCGTTTTCGTTCTCCTCCAGCCCTTCAAATGAGACGCCGAGTTGGACAGTTATATTAGGGTAATCGGTCAGCGCCTCGCGGAGATGATCCTCCAGTTCGGGCTGGTAGAAGAAATAGTCGTTGGACCAGCTAAACGGCCGCGCCCGCCCGACCGTGCCCATGTAGCGGATGACGCCATGGTCGGCGCCGACATGCAGATGCCCTTCGGTGTCGCGCATGTCGCCCGCCACCCGGTCGATCACGCCAGCCGACTGGAACAGGCGCATCATTTCGTGATCCAGATGGACCGCGCGCGGCAGAGGATAGGGGTTCGCCTCCTGCTCGATCACCAGGATCGACAGGCCGGATTTCCCAAGGAGATTGGCCGCAAAGGCCCCCACCGGCCCGCAGCCGATGATTGCAACGTCGAACATGGCGGCATCTTTCCGGTCAGGCGGTCACGGGCTGCGCTGCGGGGGATTTATGCATCCGCCCGCCCAGCATGATCATCTTGATATTATGGGCGTCCTGCAGGATGCGGACGTCCTGGGTCGGGTCGCCGTCGACCAGCAGCAGGTCGGCGAGATAGCCGGTCTTCACCTGTCCAACTCGTTGTCCCATCAGCTGTCCGCCCAACATGGTCGCGGCGTTCAGCGCCTCGGCCGGGGTGAAGCCATAATGGGTCACGAAATGCTCCAGGTCGCGGGCGTTGCGACCATGGGGATTGAAGGGGAAGCCATAATCGCCACCGGGCAGGATACGCACGCCGCGCGCCTTGAGCTTGGGGACGAGCGCCTTTTCCAGTTCCAAACGCTCGGCGGCGCTGGCTTTCATGGAAGACATGTCGATATGGGGCGGCGGCGACGCTTCCAGCGCGGCGACCGAGACGCCGGGGCCGGGGGCGTAGAAGATGTCGTCCTTCTTCGCGGCCATCGCGTCGATCGCCGCATCGTTGGCGAAGGAGCAATGATAAAGGATGCGCGCCCCCGCTTCGAGCGCCAGTTCGATCGCACGGGGCGAATAGGCATGGGTCGCGATCCACAGGCCCGCTTCCCTGGCCGCTTCGCCCGCCGCCAGCATTTCCGCGTCAGTGTAGAGGACGTCGCCCGACGATCCGGGCTTGAGCGCGTCTTCGCCGGAGATGACCAGCTTGAGCGACTTCACGCCTTCCGCCGCGCAATAGGCGACGAAGGCGCGCATGGCGTCAGGGCCGCGACCGTTGAACACGTCGCCGGTTTCCACCCCCTCCTCGCCTTCGGGGCTACGCTCCAGCGTCGAGGGGATCAGGCGCGGACCGGGGGTTTCGCCGGCGTCGATCGCGCGGACGAGTTCGGGTTCGATCTGGTCGCCAAGCGCGCCTGCGGAATAGAGGCTGGTGAAACCATGGTCGAGCAGCACGCGGGCATTGCGCCAGGCGGCGACCTTCAATTCTTCGGGCGGCAGGATGAACTGGTGATAGATTTTCTCGACCGAGCTGCCCCAGGTCAGATGGGCGTGGGAATCGACCATGCCGGGCATCAGCGTGCCGCCCTGGCCATCGATCACGCTGTCGGCCTCGACCGCAGCGATGGCAGCGGCGTCATGCAGGACGGCTGCGATCCTGTCGTCTTCAACGACCACCGCTCCGGCGACCGGGGCGCTGCCCGTCCCGTCGAAAATTGCGATGTTGCGGATGATGTGCCGCACGATGGTCCCTCCCGAAAGCTCTTGTTGGAACAGCTTATGCGCCGCCAAAGCCCCAAAGAAAAATAATGATTTTTTCGAACATCATAGTCTGGAGCTATGGATAAGCACATCCAGCAAAGCCTCGCCTAGTCGCGACAGCCGCCCGCCCGCCAGCATCCGCACACCGATACTGCGCGGAAAGGCAGCTTCTGCGATCGTGATGGCGCGTAGCACGCCGATCGACAGTTCCGCCGATGCGACCTGCATCGGCAAGATGGTGACGCGCTGGCTGCCCCGCACCATCGCCTTGGTCGTGAGCAGGGAATCGCAGCGAATGATGTCCTGCGGCACCGGAATGTCGGCGGCCATGAACAGCGCATCGACCTGACGGCGGAAGGCGCCGCGGGCTTCGGGCAAGACCCAGCGCATCAGTGCGGTGTCACGCAGCGACAGGCTGGCGGGTAGATGGTCGTTCTGCTTGCCCACGATCAGCGCGAAGGGATCGCGGGAAAAGGTGCGCTCCTCGATACCCTCCGGCGGTTCGTCAATGCCGGTGGTGACGAAGACCATTTCGATGTCGCCACGATGGAGCATGGCAGCCAGGTCATGGTCGGGCCGTTCGACAACATGCAGCGCGAACCGACCGATCCGCGCTTCCAGCCGCCGCACCGCATCGGGCAACAAACTGACCAATGCGCCGGGCGTACCGCCAACGCGCAGCGGGCCGGTGATGCCGCGGCTGGCGAGTTGCACTTCCGCCTGCACGTCCGACAGAAGGCTGTCCATCGCTTCGGCGCGGCGGAGCAGCGCCTGCCCTTCAGGCGTGAGCAGGATGCCGCTGCGCGAGCGTTCGAACAGCGAGACGCCCAGCGATTGTTCCAATTGCGCGATGGCGTTCGACACGGATGGTTGCGAAATGTTGAGCGCGCGCGCGCCGCCGCTGATGCTGTTGGCGCGGCACACCGCCAGAAAGGTGCGGATGGCGCGCGGATCGATCATGCGGCGGCCCCGCCGACAATGGCGGCATAGGCGGCCGGATCGACATTGCTGCCCGACAGGACAACGACGCTGGCATCGCCGCAGGGCGGAGCTAGGCCGTTCAGCATCGCCGCCAGCGCGACCGCCCCGCCCGGCTCCACGACCAGCTTGAGCGTGGAGAAGGCGAAGCGCATCGCGTCGCGCACCTGATCGTCGCTGACGACGAGGCCGCCCGACAGCAGCGCCTGGTTGATCGGGAAGGTCATCGCGCCGGGACTGGGCGCCATCAGCGCGTCGCAGATGCTGCGCGCATCCGGCGCGATGTTCTCGCGGACACCGCTGGCGAGCGAGCGGGCGGTATCGTCGAACCCGGCGGGTTCGACGGCGTAAAGGGCGATTTCAGGCGCGCGCGCTTTAACTGCCGTGGCGATCCCGGCCGTCAGACCGCCGCCGCCACAACAGACCAGGATTTGGCCGATGATGGCGCCTGCTTCCGCGGCTTGGTCGAGGATTTCGAGGCCCGCCGTCCCCTGCCCCGCGATGACGAAGGGGTCATCGAAGGATGGCACCAATGTCGCGCCCCGGCTGTGCGCCAGCGCGGTGGCGATTTCCTCCCGGCTTTCGCTATGGCGGTCATAGGTGACGATCTCCGCCCCCAGCGCGCGGGTGTTGGCCAGTTTGATCGCGGGCGCATCGGACGGCATCACGATGGTCGCCGGCAGGGCGAGCAACTGCGCCGCGGCGGCCACGCCCTGAGCATGATTGCCCGACGACCAGGCGACGACGCCCGCCGCCCGCTGCTGCGCATCGAGGCGTGCGAGGCGGTTATATGCGCCACGGAACTTGAACGATCCTGTGTGTTGCGCTCCTTCGAACTTGATGAGGACGCGGCGGCCCAATCGATCGTTAAGCGCGTGATTTTCCAAGAGGGGCGTGCGCACCGCCGCCGGGGCGATGATCCGGGCGGCGTCGATGATGTCGTGGATCATAATGGCGGGCTTTTGGTCCATACGCTGCTCCTGCTTTGGCCGCGCGCAGAGGTAAGCCGAGACGCGGGCATTTCGCCTTTCACGCGAAATCTCTATTCGTCCGGGGCCCGTCCGAAAACCAGGGATTGTCGAAGCGTAAGAGAAAACTGGCTGGGGCGGCAGGATTCGAACCTGCGAATGGCGGCATCAAAAGCCGCTGCCTTACCACTTGGCGACGCCCCAGCAGGGCCGATCTTGTCGGCGCGGACCGCCATATAACGTGTCATCGGCGAAAGGAAAGCCTAGTCATGATAGTTTCGTGACGCCAATATGCACTTTGTCACTTTGCCGGATCATAGCCCTTCATGTCGGTTTCCAGTTCCCCCGCCTCGCCCGCGCCAATCTCGCCCGCCTCACCCCTCTTCCTGCGCGAGGATGAGATCAGGCGTGGGATCGAGATGCTCTATTTCGGTTATTCCGCCCTCACTCGGTCGATCGACGAAAGCCTGTCGGCGCAAGGGCTGGGCCGGGCGCATCATCGCGCGCTCTATTTCATCTCGCGCCAGCCGGACCTGACGGTCAAGGATTTGCTGCGGTTGCTGGCGATCACCAAGCAATCCTTGGGTCGGGTGCTGAGCGACCTGGTGGAGCGCGGTTATATCGAAACGCGAGCGGGGGCCAGCGACCGCAGGCAGAAGCTATTGCGACTCAGCTCGTCGGGCAAGGCGCTGGAGGCGGAGCTGTTCCGCGCGCTGCGCGAGAAGATGGCGACCGCCTATGCCCAGGCCGGACAGGGATCGGTCACCGGATTCTGGCGTGTGCTGGAAGGGTTGATCCCCGAAGCCGACCGGTCGATGGTGTTCGGTCTGCGCGGCGGATAAGCACCGGCCAAGAAACCTTCTGCCGCCTCCTGCGCTTATCTTGCTCCTTTTAATGGCTAGAGGAGCCACGATGCGTACTTCCCTTATCGCCGCAGCCGCGCTGCTGACCGTCGCCGGCCTGTCCGCCTGCTCGGAAAAGGCGCAGGATAATCTGGACAATGCCGGATCGGCGATCGGCAGCGACGTGAGCAATGCAGTCGATAGTGCCGGCGCCAAAATCGACAATGGCCTGGACGATGCCGGCCGCGCGATCGACGAAGGTACGGACAAGATCGGCGAAGCGACCGACAAGGCCGCGGCCGACGCCAAGCGCGAGGCGGGCGAAGCGAAGCGCGACGTTGGCGCATCGCTGGAAGAGGCGGGCAGCGACCTGCGCAACGAGTGAGGGTGGACGAGGGATTAGGCCACACGGCAGGACTGGGTTCCCGCCTGCGCGGGAACAGGTCCTGAACAGCCTTACCGTTAAAACACCACGTTGCGGACAAACCGCACCGGCCCTGCTTCGCGATTCGCGAAGAGATAGGGCCTGTCGCTAGTGAAGATGAGGAAGTCGCCGGTCGCCACCCGCTGGGGATCGGCGCCTTTCCGTTCGACCGTCAGCACCCCTTCCATGACATAGAGCATCTCATGCCAGTCGGCCGCGTCCGCTTCAGCGGGATAGGTTTCGCCCGCGGCCAGCGACCAGGTCCATAGCTCCGCTTCCCGCGCGGCGGGAACGGTGCCGAGCAGGGTGGCGCGGCTGTCGGGATTTCGGCCGCGCCAGGCCAGGCTGTCGATCCGGTTGTTATCGCGCATGTCGGGCGGGCGGACGAGGCGCGAAAAACTGACGCCGAGCGCCTGGGCCAGCCGGTCTAGCGTCGACAGGCTGACATTCGCCTCCCCGCTTTCGATGCCGGAGATCATGCGGCGGCTGACGCCGGCCTGCGCCGCCAACCCATCCTGGCTGAAGCCGCGTTCGGCACGCAGCGCGCGGACATTGCCCGCGACATGGGCGAGGACGTCCGGGCGTTGATCCTGCGCTGACGCGTCTTGACTGTGCAATATAGTGCTCATAGGGCGATGTGCATTATGTTGCACAATGACGCATCCGACAAGCCCGCCCAGAATCGCCTGATGATCGGTCGCCCCGAACTCGCGCTGATCGGGGTGACGATCCTGTGGGGCGCCACTTTCCTGGTCGTGCATCATGCGATGCGCGAAACCGGGCCGCTATTCTTCGTCGGCCTGCGCTTTGCGACCGCGGCGCTGCTGACGCTGCCGCTCGCGCTGCCGGTGCTGCGCGGGCTGACGCGGCGCGAGTTGGTGGCGGGACTGGTGATCGGGCTGGGCATTTTCGTGGGCTATTCGCTCCAGACCTGGGGCTTGCAGACGATCAGCAGCAGCACGTCGGCGTTCATCACCGCCGCCTATGTGCCGCTGGTGCCGATTTTGCAGTGGGTGATCCTGCGGCGGCGGCCCCGGCTGGCGAGTTGGGCGGGGGTCGCGCTGGCCTTTGTCGGGCTGTTGTTGATCGCGGCGCCCAGAGACGGGCTGGCGCTGGGAACCGGCGAGTTGCTGACACTGCTCAGTACGGTGGCGATCGCGCTGGAGATCATCTTCATCAGCCTGTGGGCCGGCAAGGTGGATGTCGCGCGGGTGACTGTGGTGCAACTGGCGGTGACAGCGCTGCTCGCCTTCGCCTGCATGGGACCGGCGGGCGAGAGCGTGCCGCCCTTTTCCTGGACGGTTGTGCTGAGCGCCTGCGGCCTGGGCGCGATGACGGCGCTGATCCAGTTGGTGATGAACTGGGCGCAGCGCACCGTGTCGCCGACGCGGGCGACGTTGATCTACGCCGGCGAGCCGGTCTGGGCCGGGATCATCGGCCGGATCGCGGGCGAACGGATGCCGCCGACGGCGCTGGTCGGTGGCCTGCTGATCGTGGCGGCGGTGGTAGTGAGCGAGATACGCTACGGACGGAAGGTCGATTAGCTATGCTTGAACACCGGCGCGCGTTTTTCGAAGAAGGCGGCGAAGGCTTCCTGGGCTTCGGGCGAAGCCAGGGTTTCGCGGAACAGCCGCGCTTCCTCCTCGATCCGGGCATTGAGCGCGGCGGGATCGCCCTTCATCAGCCTGCGGGTGGCGGCCAGCGCCTGCGGCGGCTTGGCCATCAGCGCCGCCACCTTGGCGCGGGCATGGTCGAGCAGGCGATCGGCCGGGACAATCGCGGTTATAAGGCCTGAACGGTCGGCCCCGTCGGCGTCCATCGGTTCACCCAGCAGCAACATCGCCGCCGCCTTGGCATGACCCATCATCGCAGGCGCGAGCAGGCTGGAGCCGGCTTCGGGGACGATGCCCAGATTGACGAAGGGCATGACGAAGCGCGCGTCGGGCGCGGCATAGATGAGGTCGCAGTGAAAAAGCATCGTCGTGCCGACGCCCACGGCCAGCCCCTGCACCGCGGCGACCAGCGGCTTGTCGAAAGCGGCGATGGCGCGGATGAAGTCGAAGGCGGCGGCGCCGCCCTCCGGCCCGGCGGTGAAATCCTTCAGGTCGTTGCCCGCGCAAAAGGCTTCGCCCCGGCCCGCGATCAGCACGGCGCCGATATCAGCGCGCGCCGATGCGTCGGCCAAGGCCGCGGTCATGGCGCGATACATGGTCGCGGTCAGCGCATTCTTCTTTTCCGGTCGGTCGATCTGGATTTCGATCACGCCCGCCTTTTCCACGATTGCGATATGGTCGCTCATGGTCAGCCCCTCCCTATTTCGCCTGACTTGTCCTGGCCCAAGGCGAAGTTGTTGGCGCATCCCATGGCCTGCGTCTATCCCCCCGCTCATCCCGTCGCCTGACCGAAGTTGATGATGAACCGCCTGCGCCAAGCCCTGGACCCGTTTCTGCTGTTGCTGCTGGCGACCGTCGCACTAGCGTCCCTATTGCCGGCGCGGGGGGATGGCGCGCGGATCGCCAGCATCGTCGCGGATGCCGGGATCGTGCTGCTTTTTTTCCTGCATGGCGCAAAATTGTCGCGCGAGGCGATCTGGAGCGGGGCCAAGGCTTGGAAATTGCACCTGGCGACGTTGGCGACGACCTTTATCGCTTTCCCGTTGCTGGGGCTGTTGATCGGCCGATTCGGCTTCGTACCGCAGGATATGCGGGCGGGATTGCTGTTCCTGGCGCTGCTGCCATCGACGGTGCAATCGGCCATCGCCTTCACCGCGATCGCGCGGGGCAATGTCGCGGCGGCAGTAGTCAGCGCCTCCTTCTCCAATTTGCTGGGCATTTTCCTGACGCCGCTGTTGGTCGCGCTGCTGATGCAAAGGGACGGTAGCGGCAGCCTGATCTCCCTGTCCTCGATCGAAGGGATCGTGCTGCAATTGTTGCTGCCCTTCGTCATCGGGCATCTGCTGCGGCCGTGGATCGGCGGGTTCGTGACGCGGCGCAAGGCTATGCTGGGGCGAGTCGATCGGGGATCGATATTGCTGGTGGTCTATGCCGCCTTTTCCGCGGCTGTGGTCAAGGGGCTGTGGTCCAGGGTGTCGAGCACTTCATTGCTGATATTGGTGGGGCTGTGCATCGCCATGTTGGTCGTGGTGCTGCTGTTCACGCTGGCGCTGGGGCGGATGCTGGGCCTGACGCGGGAAGATGCGATCGTTCTGCAATTTTGCGGGTCCAAGAAGAGCCTGGCGTCGGGCGTGCCGATGGCGGGCGTCTTGTTCCCGGCGGCGGCGGTGGGGCCGATCCTGCTGCCGATCATGGTCTTCCATCAGATCCAGCTGATGGCCTGCGCCATGCTGGCGCGACGGTACGGGGCGCAGGCGAACGCGAAAAGCGACGGCGAGTTGGACAGTTGATTCGATTTGGGATGGCGTTTGGCGCGGTTACATTATACAATCGTAAAATTGTGAATTGACGCTAGGGAATCCTGATAAGGTGGCGGGGCAGATCGACAGGATAGTGGACCCGGATGCCGGGTGGAGCCTGCCCGCATGGACCTATAGCGATCCTGAATTTTTCGCGGTCGAGGTGGAGCGGATCTTCCGCCCGGCCTGGCAGATCGTCTGCCACCGGAGCGACATTCCCACCCCCGGCGATTTCCACACGCTCGATATGATCGACGAGAGCGTGATCGTGATCCGCGGCGACGATGGGGCCGTGCGCGCCTTCACCAATGTCTGCCGCCATCGCGGGGCGCGGATCGTGGACGGCTCCAGCGGATGCGCGAAGAAGTTGGTCTGCCCCTATCATGGCTGGACCTATGAGACGGACGGGCGGCTGACCGGCGTGCCGATGAAGGCCAGCTATGGCGCGGGGTTCGCGATGGCGGACCATGGGCTGGCGGCGGTCGATGTGGAGTGCTGGCAGGGCTTCCTGTTCGTGCGGCTGGCGAATGATGGCGGGCCGTCGGTGGCGCAGATGATGGCGCCTTATATGGAGGAGATCGCCGCCTATCGGTTCGAGGATATGCGGGCGCTGGGGCGGGTGACGTTGCGGCCGCGATCGGTGAACTGGAAGAATATCGGCGACAATTATTCGGACGGGCTGCATATTGCGGTCGCGCATCCGGGCCTCAAGCGGCTGATGGGCGATGGCTATGGCGTGGAAGCGTCGCGCCATGTCGACAAGATGTGGGGGCCGATAGTGGACCGGCCGTCGGCCAACCTGACCGAGCGCGCCTATCAGCATTTCCTGCCCCATGTGCCGCATCTGGCGCCCGGACGGCAAAGGCTGTGGACCTATTATAAGCTATGGCCCAATTTCGCGTTCGACATCTATCCCGACCAGGTGGATTTCATGGCCTGGCTGCCGGTGTCGCCGACGCAGACGCTGATCCGGGAGATCAGCTATGCGCTGCCCGATGATCGGCGCGATATGAACGCGGCGCGCTATCTCAACTGGCGGATCAACCGGCAGGTCAATGCCGAGGATACGGACCTGGTCGCGCGGGTGCAGGCTGGGATGGCGTCGGCCAGCTTCACCGTCGGGCCATTGAGCGAGCGGGAAGTGGCGTTGCGGCATTTTTGCGGGCGGGTGCGCGATGTGATCCCGCAGGCGCGGCTGCACCGCGCACCGGGGATGGGGTGGAGCAAGGCATGACGAAATCCTACGACGCCGTCATTATCGGGGGCGGGCATAATGGGCTGGTCTGCGCCTTCTATCTGGCGCGGGCGGGCTATAAGGTCCGCATATTGGAGCGGCGCGCTGTCGTGGGCGGGGCGGCGGTGACGGAGGAATTTCATCCCGGCTTCCGCAATTCCACCGCCAGCTATACGGTCAGCCTGCTCAATCCCAAGGTCATCCGCGACATGCAACTGGCGGATCACGGCTATCGCGTGATCGAGCGGCCGATCAGCAATTTCCTGCCCCAGCCCGATGGCGGTTATTTGAAGCTGGGCGGTGGGCTGGAGCGGACGCAGGCGGAGTTCGCCAAGTTCAGCGCGCCGGATGCGGTCGCCCTGCCCGCTTATTATGACGCGCTGGAGGTGGTGGCCGATGTGCTGCGCGACCTGGTGCTGAAAAGCCCGCCCAATGTCGGTGATGGGCTGACCATGATCGTCGAGGCGCTGAAGCAGGGTCGGCGGGTCGCGGGGTTGGGGCTGGAACAGCAGCGCGATGTGCTGGACCTGTTCATCAAGTCGGCGCGCAGCTTCCTCGACGGCTGGTTCGAGAGCGACGCGGTGAAGGCGGCGTTCGGCTTCGATGCGGTGGTCGGCAATTACGCCAGCCCCGATACGCCGGGCAGCGCCTATGTCCTGTTGCACCATGTGTTCGGCGAGGTGAACGGCAAGAAGGGCGCCTGGGGTCATGCGGTCGGCGGCATGGGCGCGATCACGCAGATCATGGCCAAGGTCGTGACCGCCATGGGCGTGGAGATCAGCCTGGAGGCGCCGGTCGAGATGGTGCTGGTGGATGGCGCGCGCGCGGTCGGTGTGCGGCTGGAGAGCGGCGAAGAGGTGATCGGCGGCGCGGTGATCGCCAATGTCGGGCCGAAACTGCTCTATGAGCGGATGATCCGGCCAAGCGACCTGCCGGCCGATTTTACGAAGCGGATCAAGGCGTTCAAGGCGGGATCGGGGACGTTCCGCATGAATGTGGCGCTGGACGCCCTGCCCGACTTCATCTGCCTGCCAGGCGTGGGGGAGCATCACCAGTCGGGGATCATCATCGCGCCGACGCTGGACTATATGGACCGCGCCTTCATGGACGCCAAGCGCTACGGCTGGTCGAAGGCGCCGATCGTGGAGATGCTGATCCCGTCCACGATCGACGATACACTCGCGCCGGAGGGGTGCCATGTGGCGAGCCTGTTCTGCCAGCAATTCGCGCCGGAACTGCCGGATGGGCGTTCGTGGGACGACGAGCGGGAGGCGGCGGCGGATGCTATTATCGCGACGGTGGAGGCGGCCGCGCCAGGCTTCGCCAGGAGCGTGATCGCGCGACAGATCCATTCGCCACTCGACCTGGAGCGCAAATTCGGGCTGGTCGGCGGCGACATCATGCATGGCAATCTGACGCTGGACCAGATGTGGGCGGCGCGGCCGGTGCTGGGTCATGGGGCGTATCGCGGGCCGGTGAAGGGGCTGTATATGTGCGGCGCGGGGACGCATCCGGGCGGCGGCGTGACCGGCGCGCCGGGGCATAATGCAGCGCGCGCGGTGTTGCGGGACGGGACGCTCATCGGGAAATGGCGCGGCCGGGCATAAGCGCGCCATCGACGCCTTGCCCTCCCCGGCCTGCTTCCCTAAAGCACCGGTTCATGCCCGACATCTTCATACCCGACGCCACCCCCGACCTGACAGGCCGGGCGTTGTTTCCGCACAAGCATCTTCTGTCGATCGCGGACCTGAAACCCTGGGAAATCCGCTTCCTGCTGGATGAGGCGGAGCATTGGGCGCAGACGAACAAGGGCCAGGCGCGCAAGCATGACGGACGGCTGGCGGGGATGACGCAGATCAACGCCTTTTTCGAGAATAGCACGCGCACATTGTTGTCGTTCGAAATTGCGGGAAAGCGGCTGGGCGCGGATGTCGTCAACATGGCGGCGGCCACGTCGAGCGTGAAGAAGGGCGAGACGCTGATCGACACGGCGATGACGCTGAACGCCATGGCGGCCGATGTGATCGTGATCCGCCATGCGAATTCGGGCGCGGTGCGGTTGATTGCGGACAAGGTGGATTGTCCGGTGCTGAACGCCGGCGATGGATGGCACCAGCATCCCACGCAAGCGCTGCTCGACGCGCTGACGATCCGGCGGCGCAAGGGCGGGTTCGAGGGGCTGGTGGTCGCGATCTGCGGCGATGTGCTGCATAGCCGGGTGGCGCGGTCGAACATGCTGTGCCTGGCAGCGCTGGGCGCGCAGGTGCGGGCGGTGGCGCCGCCGACGCTGTTGCCGCCGGAGGTGGAGTTGCTGGGGGCGACGCCCTTTACGCGGATGGACGAGGGGCTGGACGGGGCCGACGTGGTGATGATGTTGCGGTTGCAGAATGAGCGGATGGACGGGGCGTTCATCCCCTCTCCGCGCGAATATCATGCGCTGTACGGGCTGACGCCGGAGCGGCTGGCGCTGGCCAAATCCGACGCGCTGGTGATGCATCCAGGGCCGATGAACCGGGGCGTGGAGATCAGCAGTTCGGTGGCCGACGATCCCGATCGGTCGGCGATCACCGAACAGGTTGCGATGGGCGTGGCGGTGCGCATGGCGTGCCTAGACGTGCTGACCCGCAGGGCGCGCGGTGTGGAGGGATGGGCATGAGCCTGTTTCCAGCATCCGTTCAGGCTGAACCTGTTGAAGCCCTGCTCTTCTCATGCGCGCAACGGTCAAAGGAAAGAATGGCCCGTCGACAGGTTCAGGGCGAACGGATTGGGAGCATAGCCCATGACTAAGATCGCCATCATCAACGGCAAGCTGGCCGATCCCGCGGGTGACGCCCTGACGCCGGGCGTCGTGTTGATCGAGGGCGACCGGATCGTCGCGGCGGGCGATGTCGCGGTGCCGGACGACGCGCAGCGGGTCGATGCGCAGGGGCTGGTGGTCGCGCCGGGCCTGATCGATCTGGGCGTGTTCGCCACCGACAAGCCGGCCTTTCATTTCGGCGGGATCACGCGCGCGGCGCTGATGCCAGACCAGCGCGCGCCGCTGGACGAGGTGGGCCTCATCCGCGAAGCGACGCGGGCGGGCAAGCCCGATTTTTGGGTCCATCCGATCGCGGCGGCGACGCGCGGGTTGCAGGGCGCCGAAATGGCCGAAATGGGCCTGATGCAGATGGCGGGCGCGAAGGCGGTCGGCACGGGCCGCCAGTGGATCGCCGATTCAGGCGTGATGCTGCGCGTGCTCTCCTACGCCAGCGGCCTGGGACTGACCGTCATCGCCCATGCCGAAGATGGCGGGCTGACGGCAAAGGCGGTGGCGACCAGCGGCGAGACGGCGACGCGGCTGGGCCTGCCCCACGCGCCAGCCTGCGCCGAAGCGATGGGAATCGCGCGCGACATCATGCTGGCGCGCGAAGCGGGCGCAGCGATCCATTTCCGGCTGGTGACGACCAAGGCGGGTTTCGATTGCATCCGCGCCGCCAAGGCGGAGGGGCTGAAGGTCACCTGCGGCATCAGCCCGGCCTATCTCTATCTCAACGACCAGGCGGTGACAGATTTCCGGACCTTTGCGCGACTTTCCCCGCCGCTGCGGGATGAGAGCGACCGGCAGGCCTGCCTTGCAGCGGTGGCCGACGGGACGGTGGACGTCATCACATCCAGCCACGACCCGCGCGGGCCGGAGGACAAGCGCCTGCCCTTCGCCGACGCCTCGCCCGGCATGGCGGGGGCGGAGACGCTGCTGGCGCTGTCGCTCAACCTGGTGCGCGACGGGCAGGTGACGATCAACCGGCTGATGACATTGCTGTCGGCCAATCCGGCGACGATTTTGGGCGTCGATGCGGGCGGCTTTGCGGCCGGAAGCGCGGCGGACCTGATCTTCGTCGATCCCGATGCGCCGTGGATCGTCGATTCGGCCAAGATGGCGGCGGCGGCGGGCAACACGCCGTTCGACCGCCTGCCTGTCCAGGGCCGCGCGCGGCGGATCATGAAGGGCGGCTTTTTCCTTTAGCCCAGTTGAGGGAACCACCCTCCCCCTCACGCGCTTGCCTTTCAAGACCAGCAGGGGACACGGATGACGCAGAGAGTGGCGCAGCAGGTGCATGTGGATGCGCCGTGGAAGATACCGCCGCGGGCGTGGTGGGAAATATTGAAGCGCGTTTATACCGCGTTGTCGGCCAACCATATCGGTCTGCTGGCGGCGGGCGTCGCCTATTACGCTTTTCTGTCGATCGCGCCCCTGCTGGCGGCGGTGGTGCTCACATACGGCCTGGTCGGCGATCCCGCGATCGTCAGTCGGCATATGCAAGCCATCATCACCGTGGTGCCGGCCGATGCCGCCGGGCTGATCAACGACCAGTTGCTGGGCGTCGTTAGTACCCGAAAACCCGCCATCGGGTTCGGGCTGTTGCTGGCGCTGGCGATCGCCGTCTATGGCGCGACGCGGGCGGCGTCGGCGATCATGGAGGCGCTCAACATCGTCTACGGGCAGAAGGAAGGGCGCAACATCTTCCGCTTCTATCGCACGTCGATGGGGATCACCTTTTCCGCCGTGCTGGTCGTGGTGGCGGGTGTGTTCACGGCGACGATCATCGGCCTGTTGCAGGATTTCCTGACCAATTGGGGACCGGGCGTGCTGTTTGCCATCAAGGCGACGACATGGGTGTGCGCGGGTTTGCTGGCCAGCGTCATCTTCGGACTGATCTACCGCTTCGGCCCCAACCGACGCCATGCGCAATGGCAGTGGCTGACCGTCGGCTCTGTGTCGGCGACGCTATTCTGGCTGGTCGCGACGCTCGGCGTGTCCTTCTACGTGTCCACCTTCGGCAATTACAACAAGACCTACGGGTCGCTGGGCGCGGTGGTGGTGCTGCAATTATGGCTCTTCGTATCGGCCTATATCGTGTTGCTGGGCGCGCAGATCAACGCGGAAGCCGAACGCCAGACCAGCGCCGACACCAGCGTCGCGCCGCAAGACGCAAAAGCGGCATAATCGCGCTTGCCCTCCTGTCCTCCCCACGCTAAAGCGCCCTCCTTCGCTGGCTAGGCCAGTGCAGGAGTGTAGCTCAGTTGGTAGAGCGTCGGTCTCCAAAACCGAATGCCGTGGGTTCGAGTCCCTCCACTCCTGCCAAGCGAACTGGCCGCGAAACCTTGAAAATTCAGGGGTTCGCGGCTAAGTGCGCTTGGCGATTTCGAGGCGGGCGGAACGTCCGCCGGTTAAGAAATCGTGGCTGTAAAGGCCGGCGAATTTGGTCGCGGAGCATGTGGCCGCACCCCCGGACGCCAGACAGGGCGGGATCGGGAGGGCGGACTGTTGCTTCGCGAATTGGTGTTGGTTCGAGACGTGCAGAGGCAGGCGATGGCGAAGGTTTCCCCCGGCGAATTCGTCAATCAGGTGCAGACCGAGGCGAAGAAGATCGTGTGGCCCACCGGCCGCGAAACCATGATGACTGGCGTGATGGTCGTCATCATGACGACGCTGCTGGGCCTGTTCTTCTTCGGCATCGACACTTTTTTCGGCGCGATCGTCCAGTGGTTGCTGGGCGTCGCGGCAGGCCGGGCCTGAGTTTTTCGCGATTTCCAAGGAAGTCGAACTGGTTTTTTGGTTGCCGCGATTTCCAGGGAAATCGCTAGGCGGGAGTTTGAAGAGGTAACATGGCGCGCTGGTACATCATCCACGCCTATTCGGGCTTCGAAAACAAGGTCAAGGAATCGATCCTGTCCGAAGCCGAGCGCATGGGCCTCTCTCAACTGGTCGAGCAGGTGGAAGTGCCTGTCGAGACGGTGACCGAGGTCAAGCGCGGAAAGAAGGTCCAGGTCGAACGCAAGTTCATGCCCGGCTATGTCCTCGCCAAGCTGGCGATGAACGACGACATCTATCACCTGGTCAAGAACACGCCCAAGGTGACGGGCTTCCTGGGTTCGATGGGCAAGCCGCAGGCGATCAGCGAAACCGAAGCCGCCCGCTATTTCGGCGCCCGCAAGGAAGCCGAAGCCGCGCCCAAGCACAAGGTCAGCGTCGATTACGAAATCGGCGACAGCGTCAAGGTGCTGGACGGTCCCTTCGCCAGCTTCAACGGCGTGGTCGAGGAACTGGATTTCGAGAAGAACCGGGTCAAGGTGTCGGTGTCGATCTTCGGTCGCGCCACCCCGGTCGAGCTGGATTTCGAGCAGGTCGAACTGTCGAAGTAAGAATTTGGCGGCCTTGCTCCGGCAGGGACGCGAACAGAAATTTCCGGGCGACCGGAAATGTTGTGCGGGAGGAGGCTTCGGCCCCCGGTTGAACCGCTAAACTTGAACCGGGCGCGCCTTTCGGGGTGCGTCCAGCAACAGAGTGAGTGACAATGGCCAAGAAGATTACGGGCTATATCAAGCTCCAGGTGCCCGCTGGAGCCGCCAACCCCTCGCCGCCGATCGGTCCGGCGCTGGGTCAGCGCGGTGTGAACATCATGGAATTCTGCAAGGCGTTCAACGCCTCGACGGACAAGATGGAAAAGGGCACCCCGCTGCCGACCATCATCACCGTCTATGCGGACCGCAGCTTCACCTTCACCACGAAGCAGCCGCCGGCCACCTACCTGATCAAGAAGGCGATCAACCTGAAGTCGGGTTCCAAGGAACCGGGCAAGATCGTCGCCGGCAAGATCACGCGCGCCCAGCTCGCTGAAATCGCGCAGGCCAAGATGGTCGATCTGAACGCGAACGACATCGACGCTGCAACGAAGATCATCGAAGGCTCCGCTCGCGCGATGGGCCTCGACGTGGTGGAGGGCTAAGACCATGGCAAAGCTGACCAAGAAGGCGAAGGCTCTGGCCACCGCAGTTGACCGTGAAAAGCTGCATGGCGTCGATGAAGCGCTGGGCCTGATCAAGACCCACGCGACAGCCAAGTTCGACGAATCGGTCGAAATCGCGATCAACCTGGGCGTCGACCCGCGTCACGCCGACCAGATGGTCCGTGGCGTCGTCACCCTGCCCGCCGGCACCGGCAAGGACGTTCGCGTCGCCGTGTTCGCCCGCAACGACAAGGCCCAGCAGGCGCTCGACGCCGGCGCCGACATCGTGGGCGCCGAAGACCTGCTGGAATCGATCCAGGCCGGCAACATCGATTTCCAGCGCGTCATCGCGACGCCGGACATGATGGGCCTGGTCGGTCGCCTGGGTAAGGTGCTTGGCCCCAAGGGCCTGATGCCGAACCCGAAGCTGGGCACCGTGACGCCCAACGTCGCCGAAGCCGTGAAGGCCGCCAAGGGTGGCCAGATCGAATTCCGCGTCGAAAAGGCCGGCATCATCCATGCGGGCCTGGGCAAGTCGAGCTTCACCGCCGAAGACCTTCGCAAGAATTTCGACGCTTTCGTCGATGCGATCGTCAAGGCCAAGCCGTCGGGTTCGAAGGGCAAATATGTTCGCAAGATCGCCCTGTCGTCCTCGATGGGTCCGGGCGTGAAGGTCGATGTGGCGGAAGTCGCCTCGGTCTGATTTTTACGCTATACTGTTAAGGCAAGCCTCCTTCCGCGGGAATGCGGGAAGGAGGCTTTCTTATTTGGGGAAGCCGTCAATCGGCGCTTCCCCAACGGAGGTTGGTTTCCAACCTAGAATCGGGGTGTGTGACCTTGCACCCCGGACATCCGTATTGCGGATGGAAGGCACAGGTCTTGTTGTATCCGTCGGAAGAAGGCGGGTCGCTTTTTATCCGATGGAAAAACAAGAATATGGCATTTGATACTCTCCACCCCCTGCTCGCCCAGGCGCTGACCACCAAGGGCTATGAAGCGCTGACCCCGGTTCAGGCCGAAGTCACGCAGGACGAAGCGGTCGGCCGCGACCTGATCGTGTCGGCGCAGACCGGTTCGGGCAAGACCGTCGCCTTTGGTCTGGCCATGGCGAACGAATTGCTGGGCGACGCCGATCGCCTGCCCCCGCCCGCCTGGCCGCTGGCGCTGGTGATCGCGCCGACGCGCGAACTGGCGTTGCAGGTCAGCCGCGAGCTGGAATGGCTCTATGCCGGCGCCCGCGCCCGCATCGCCACATGCGTCGGCGGTATGGACGCCGCCAAGGAACGCCGCGCCCTGGCGCAGGGCGCGCATATCGTGGTCGGCACGCCTGGCCGCCTGCGCGACCATCTGGAGCGCGGCGCGCTCGACCTGTCGGCGCTCAAGACCGCGGTGCTGGACGAAGCCGACGAGATGCTCGACATGGGTTTCCGCGAGGATCTGGAAGGCATTCTCGACGCCACGCCCGATGGCCGCCGCACCTTGCTGTTTTCGGCGACCATGCCCAAGCCGATCGTGGCGCTGGCCCGCCGTTACCAGAAGGACGCATTCCAGATCACCTCGGCCGCCGGTGAACGCGGCCATGGCGACATCAGCTATCAGGCGATGACCGTGGCCCCCGCCGACATCGAAAATGCGGTGGTGAACCTGCTGCGCTATCATGAGGCGGAGACGGCGATCCTGTTCTGCGCCACGCGCGACAATGTCCGCCACCTGCACGCCAGCCTGACCGAGCGCGGCTTCGCCGTGGTGGCGCTGTCGGGCGAGCATAGCCAGAATGAACGCAACCATGCATTGCAGGCGCTGCGCGACAAGCGGGCGCGGGTGTGCGTGGCGACCGACGTCGCCGCACGCGGCATCGATCTGCCCTCGCTGACCTTGGTGGTGCATGTCGAGCTGCCGCGCGACGCCGAGACGATGCAGCATCGGTCGGGCCGCACCGGCCGCGCGGGCAAGAAGGGGACCGCCGTGCTGATCGTGCCCTATCCGCGTCGCCGCCGCGTCGAATCGATGCTGAAGGGCGCGAAAATCCCGGTCGAATGGACGACCGCGCCGAGCAAGGAAGCCATCGCCCAGCAGGATGCCGAACGTCTGCGCGCGCAGTTGCTGGCCCCGGTGGAACTGGACGAGTCAGACTGGGCGCTGGGCGCCGAGCTGCTGGAAGCCAAGAGCGCCAAGGAAATCGCCGCGATGCTGGTGAAGAGCGCCCGATCCGCCATGCCCGCGCCCGAAGAGCTGCTGGACGCCAGCGAAGCGCCGGCGCGCCGGGACGGACCGCGTCCGGGCTTTGAGGACACCCAGTGGTTCCGCATGAACATCGGCCGGAACCAGAATGCCGATCCGCGCTGGATCCTGCCGCTGATCTGCCGTCGTGGCCATGTGTCGCGCGGCGATATCGGCGCGATCCGCATCACCACCAGCGAAACGATGTTCGAAATCCCCAAGGCGATTTCGGCCAAATTCCTGGCGGCCGTCCGCCGTTCCGGCGAGGCGGGTGACGAAGGCGCGGACGTGATGTTCGATCCCGTCGACGGCGCCCCACGCCAAGAAGCGCGGGAAAACCGCCGCCAACTGCGCCCGTCCAACGACGCACGGCCCAACCGCAGCGGTCCGCCCCGTGGCGGTCCGGGCGCCGGTTCGCGCGGCGGCTCTGCCCCGCACAGCCCGCGCCCGTTCAAGGGTGCCGGCGCCGGTGGCCCGCGCAAGGGGCCGCCGCGTAGTCGCGGCTGACATCCTTTCGGACAGCTAGGCACTTTCGGGGCCGTCAGTCATTCCCATGGGCATGACTGACGGCCCTGTTCTTATTCCCATATTGGGCGACCAGCTCGCCCCCGACATCGCCGCGCTACGAGATGCGGACAAGGCGCGCAGCGTCGTGCTGATGATGGAGGTGGCGGACGAAACCACCTATGTCCGCCATCACAAGGCCAAGATCGCCTTCATCCTGTCCGCCATGCGGCATCATGCCGATCGGTTGCGGGCGTTGGGATGGACGGTTGATTATGTAAAGCTAGACGATACCGCCAATAGCGGCAGCTTCACCGGCGAAGTCGCACGGGCCGTTGAACGCCACAAACCAGTCGCCATCCATGTCACCGAGGCCGGGGAATGGCGGGTGCAGGCGATGCTCGACGGCTGGGCGCTCCGCTTTGGCCTGCCGGTCACGGTGCATGAGGATGATCGCTTCCTCTGTTCCCATGGCGCGTTCGACACATGGGCGGCGGCGCGCACCCGGTTGCGGATGGAATATTTCTATCGCGACATGCGGCGCAAGACTGGCCTGCTGATGACGGCGGAAGGGAAGCCCGAAGGCGGCGAATGGAATTATGACGCGGACAATCGCAAGCCCCCGCCGCAGCGCGACCTGCTGATGCCGCAGCCGATCCGCTTTCGTCCCGATGCGATCACGCGCGATGTGCTGGGAATCGTCGCGGATCGCTTCGCCGATCATATCGGCAGCCTGGACCATTTCCATTTCGCGGTGACGCATGAGGACGCGATGCGGCAACAGCGGCGCTTCCTGGATGAGGCGCTGCCGCATTTTGGCGACTATCAGGACGCGATGCTGACCGATGAGCCGTTCCTGTGGCACGCGATCCTGTCGCCCTATATCAATGCCGGATTGCTCGATCCGCTGGCGCTGTGCCGCGCGGTCGAAGCGCGCTATCGGGCGGGCAAGGCGCCGCTCAATTGCGCCGAGGGATTCATCCGCCAGATCATCGGCTGGCGCGAATATGTGCGCGGCGTCTATTGGCATGAGGGACCGGACTATGCGCGGCGCAACGCGCTGGGCGCCACACGGCCCCTGCCCGGCTTCTACTGGACCGGCGAGACGGACATGCACTGCATGGCACAGGCGATCGGACAGACGATCGACCATGCCTATGCCCATCATATCCAGCGGCTGATGATCACCGGCAATTTCGCGCTGCTGGCGGGGATTGACCCCCATCAGGTGCATGGTAACCGACCGGTTGAGGCCGCCTGCCTTGCTGTGATGTGAGCGCGTAAGAGACGTCCATAAGGACGTCGTTATGGACGTCCTGAGCCAAAGCGAGGGACGGCGGTGGAGATATTGGGCCGGGAACG
>NZ_SEOO01000002.1 GCF_004152865.1 Sphingobium cupriresistens
ATTAGGCATGCCGCCAGCGTTCGTTCTGAGCCAGGATCAAACTCTCAAGTTTGATGTCCGATACATACCAGCCGGAATAAGGCCAATATATACCGCTCATTTCCAGGAGCCATTCCTGCACAATATATAAACTAGTGGATATATATTGAGACATATAGACAACCTACCAAGCAAGCTCAGTAGGCTCCAATAAGGAACGGCTTGAATTTAACCGATCACATGACGCCTGAAAGCCGCCACAGACCGGAGCCGCCGCCCACATGTCCCTTCATCTGACCAACAATGTCAAAGAACCGACAACTAAAGAGGGACAGCCATTCTTCCTCGAAACTGGTTCCGAGGGAGGGCGTCCCGTCCATGTTGGCGACCGTCTGGCGCAGCGCCGCAAAGGCACCGTCCCGTCCGGTGAGGCGGCATATATGGACGGCATCCCGAACCGTCAAACGCTTTTTGCAATTTTATTTCAGAAATTTTTGGGGGTTGGCCGCTAGAGCAGGTGCATGATCGATCAGATTTCAGGGAAAAATGGGCGCATGACATTGCAGGATGCCGACGCAAATGACGCGGGTTTCGGCGCACGGATACGCAGCGCCATCTTCTGGCGATCGGGCAGCCAGATCCTGTCGCAGATGATGAGCTGGGTGGTGACGCTGGCCGTCATCCGCCTGCTCGATCCGGCCGATTACGGCCTGTTCGCCATGACACAGGTGATCCTGAACTTCGCGACCTTCCTCAACGGCTATGGGCTGGTGAGCGCCCTGGTGCAATCCGACCGGGTAGAACCGCACCGGTTGCGCCAGGCCTTCACGATCATGCTGTTGCTGAACGGCGCGCTGGCCCTGCTGCAACTGGCGATCGCGCCGCTGGCCGCTGACTATTATGACCAGCCGATGGTTGCCGACCTGCTGCGGGTGCAGGCCTTGCTTTATCTCTCCACGCCTTTCCTCTCCGTGCCAGAAGCGATCATGGGGCGCGCGCTCGATTTCAAACGGCCCGCTCTGGTCAATTTGATCGCCGCGATCGCATCGGCCGTCGTCGCGCTGGTCGGCGCCTTGTCGGGATGGGGGGTGTGGACATTGGTGTTCGCGCCGATCGCGGGTTTCTGGGTCAAGGCGGCAGGCTATGTCATCGCCACCGGATTCAAGCCGATTCCCACTTTCGATTTTCGCGGCACCGGGGCGATGGTCGCCTATGGCGCATCGCTGCTGGGGGGGCAGCTCTTCTGGATCGTCCAGAGCCAGGCGGATATCTTCATCGGTGGCCGGATGCTGGAACCGCATCAATTGGGCCTTTACGCCGAAGCCCTGTTCCTGACCCAGATTTTCGTCAGCAAATTCGTGCCGCCGCTCAATGACGTCGCCTTTCCCGCCTATGCACGAATGCAAAAGGACGTGTCGCGAGTCGCCTGGTCCTTCTGCAAGGCGGTGAAGCTGCTGCTGCTGCTGACGTGCCCCATTTATCTGGGCATGGCGGTGACGGCGGAGCCGCTGGTCGAGACGCTTTTCGGGCAGAAATGGCTGGAAATGGCGCCGTTCGTCGCGATCCTGGCGCTGGCGATGCCGTTCATGACGTTACAGGTGATGTTCGCGCCGGTCAGCAATGCGCTGGGCCGCCCCGGCACGACCGCGCGCGTCGCGGCGGTCGGCGCGGTGCTGATGCCGATCGCCTTCCTGATCGGCATACGGTTCGGCGCGATCGGCCTGGCCTGGGCGTGGCTGATCGCCTTCCCGATTTTGACAGCGGTCACCGCCCGGCTGGCGGGCGGGCCGATGGGGTTGCGATTCGCCGACCTGATCCGCGCCGCAGCGCCAGGGCTGGGCTGTTCGATATTGATGGCGGGCGTGGTGATGGCGGTCGATCGGCTGCTGCCGCCGCTGGCCGCGCCTTTGCGGCTGTGCGTGCTGGTGCCGGCGGGGGGCATCGCCTTCCTCGCCGCGCTGATGCTATGCGCGCGCGGGACGCTGATGGAACTGATCGCGCTCGTGGTGCGGCGCGCGCCGCCGGTCCAGGCGCCCGCCTGAACCGGAAGCGCCCGGATCAGGCGGTCTGGATATAGTCGCGCAGAGCCGCGGCTTCCGATTCGATGGTGTCGATCCGGTATTTGACCAGATCGCCGATCGAGATCATGCCCACCAGCGCGCCATCGACCACCACGGGCAGATGGCGGATGCGCCGCTTCGTCATCAGCGACAGGCCGTGAATCACCGGGGTTTCATGGTCGATGGTGATGGCCGGGGCGGTCATAACCTCGCCGACATTATGATCGAGCGCGGCTGCGCCGTCCCTGGCCACGCGATAGACCACATCCCGTTCGGAAAAAATGCCGACGACCTGCCCATCCTCGACCACTGGCACGCAACCGATGCGCCGGTCCGCCAGCAATTGCACCACGGAGAGCAGGCTGTTCGTCGGCCGCACGCTGATGACCTCGCCCTTGCCCTGCAAAATCGCTGCGATGCTCATGACCACTCTCCTTTTCCGAGACATTTCCCGATAGGCGCTTGATGATCTCACTTTCGCGGCCCAATGAAAAGAGATGACGCGCAAGCAAGCCCTGGATGATCCCCAGATCGCCGCAACCGCCTGGGCGCGGTTTCGCCGCATCATGGCGTGGATGGCGCTGGGCGGCGCGCTGTGCGTAGGGCTGGCGCTGCTGTTCCTCCATTGGTGGGCCGGGCGGTTGCCGATTCATATGGTGATCGCCACCATTTTGGGCGTATGGCTGACTTTCATGCTGGGGACCGGCCTGATGGCGCTGACATTTTTGTCGAGCGGCACCGGGCATGACGAGCAGGTGATGGACAGGCTGAAGGACGAGGCGGCGCTTGACGACTGACAGAGCCAAAACCGGCGCGCGGGGCGAAGTGGTGTTGCGTTTGGTGCCGCATCTGACCGACATCAACGCCAACGGCCATATCTTCGGCGGCTGGGTGCTGAGCCAGATGGATATCGCCGGCGGCATCGTGGCGGGGCGAATCGCGCAGGGCGCGGTGGCCACGGTGGCGATCGAGAGCATGACCTTCATCACCCCCATCCTGCTGGGCGATGTCGTGTCGGTCTATGCGGTTGAGGAGCGGCGCGGCCGCACGTCGGTCGCGATACGAATCGACGTGGTGGCGATACGTGGCAGCGACATGGAGGAAGTGCTGCTGACCAGCGGCGTCTATACATTCGTGGCGCTGGATGCCAACCATCGGCCCCGCCCCCTGCCCGACGCCTGACGCTCAGCGGGCCAGACGCTCCGTATAGGACCATGTCCGCTTGTCATTGGCGGGGATCCTGGTCCGCCAGATCCAGCCATTGCCGCGCCGCTCCATGTCTGCCGGGCGCGGGGCGATGTCGTGGGGGATCGTAACCTCCGCCGTCACGGCGAAGGGCCGGGCGTTGGTCAGGGTGATCGCCCAATTGCGGGACTTGCGCGATTGCGCGCTCACCCGCGCGGCGATGCGGACATCGGCGCTGGACGCGATGTCATAATCGACCCGTTCGCCCTCCGCCTTGTCGCCGATATCGGCTTCGCCTGCGAGCAGGCGCATGTCCTGAACCTGCTCGAACACTGCGACCCGGCCTGACGGCATGGGCAGGCCGAGGCCATCATCCTTTCGATTCTGCACGCGCAGCCGCAGCGTCATCGATTGTGATCCGGCGTCGCCATAGACGGTCGCAGCATAGAGGCGTTCGACCTTCACGCCGGGCTGGCGCAGCAGCGCGACCTGTTTCTGCGCATTAGGCGCGACATCGACCGCCATCGGCACGCGATAGAGTTTGAGGTCGCCGACATCCTCTGGCGGCGGCGGGGGCGGTGGAGGCGGCGCGGGTGCGGCCATGACGACGCCTTCGGTACGGCGCATTGAGGTGACCACGATGTCTTCTGCCTCTGCCGCGACGTACATCAGCGGAGGAGGTGGCCCTTCTGTCGGGGAAAGAATCCATTTTGGATGGGTGCTGGTGACGTCCGTCGGCCAGCAGGTCAGGCGCAGCGGGCCGCCGGTTGGGCGCGGTTGTGCCCTGCGAGCCTGCTTGTTCGGCTGACCGGCGATGACGCTCAACTGCGCGTCGGGAAAGCCGGTGACCCCGCCATTGGCGACCGTAAGCCAGGCCATGAGGTCGAGCGTGCGGCCATCGTCGCCCATGTCCGCGACATAGTTGGCGGCCCAGTCGAACCCTTCGGCCAGATAGGTGAGTTGCAGCGTCGCGCGGGTGGGACGGTCGCTGGTGGCGGTCACCGACAGGGTCGGGCGGGGCGACAGGTCGGCGGGTTTTTGCGGATAGAGCATCCGTTCGGGCAGGCCGCTGCATCCCAGCGCCTCATAGCCCTGCGCTGTTTTCAGGATCACGCCGCCGGTCGGCCCGGCGCTGATGATCGCATCCTGCTGCGTCACCTTGCCGGTCTTGCGATCGGTGCGACGCAGCGTGACGCTGCGCTTGAGATAAGCGTCGACCAGGCCCGCGGGCGACAGCAGACGGGCGTCCCTGTTTTTTTCCCGCACGCCGCGCGGCATACCGGACAGGATCGCGGTTTCGGGCATCAGCCCCTCGGCCACCCCTTCGAACCGCAGGACCGATTCGCCCTGCGGCAGATCGACGGTGCGGCTTTCAGTGACGAGCGCATAGCCGCCCGGCCAGTCGCGGTCGATCGGCCCCTTGGCCCGAAAGGGCGCGCGGTAGACGGTGACGGAGACGGAAGCGGCGCGGGGCGAAACGATCGTTTCCGCCTGCGCCGGGACGGCCAGCGCCCAGAGCGCCAACAACAGGACAAGGATGCGCGGCACGGGCGCTCTCCCGTCAGTAGCGCGAATCGAAGGTGACGCTGAGGTCGACCGTGCCGTTGGCGGGGACCGGCACGCTCCATTCCATCCGGTCGGCAGAGACGCGCTTGCCTTCCAGACTTTGCGCCGTCACGCGCGCGTCGCCCCATAATCCCTGCTGCGCCAGATCGATCGTCACGGATTCGGAACGGGCGTTGGTGAGCGTGTAGCGCATCCTGGTTTCCCAGCGCGCGTTCCCCTTGCGCGTGCGCTGTTCGACGGTGGGGCGCACCTTCACATCGAACGCCTCGCCGGTGCGGAGCGCCATGGAAGACCCCATGGGCGTATGGTCGATGCTGTTTTCGCCGATGAATTGCGGGTCGCCGCGCGCGTCGCGCATATAGACGCGGATCGTGCCGGCAGGCAGTTGATCGCCCAGGCCGCCTTGCTTCGAGGTGGAGAATTTCAGCACGCTCGATGCGCTCATCGGTTCGGCCGAACTGCCAAGCCAGCCATTGACATATTCATAGGTGGCGCGGGCCGGGGCGCCCTTCACGTCGAGGAAGCTGACCTGTTTCTGCTGCGCATTGGCGATCGTGGTGCGGGCGGCCAGCGGATAGAGATAATAGTCGCCCAGCCGTTCGCGTGGACCGCTTTCGGTCCCGGCCTGGTCGATCGCGCCGCTGCCTGTTTGCCACCAATTATTGCGGCCGCCGCCATTGGCCGGGTCGCCCGCGACCAATATCGTCTTCGCGTCGGTGAAGGTGGTGCCCGTATTATTGGTGAGCGTGACCCAGCCCTGCATGTCCATGGCCCCCTTGGCCGCGTCGAACAGCGCGACATAGTCGGCCGTCCAGCCCAGATTGGGGGTGAGGTAGGAGAGGCGGGCCGGGATCGTGCCGCCGCGATCCGCCTGCACCGTGACCGACAGGGTGGGACGGGCGCGCAGATTGGGGGGCACCCGGTCGAAGATGACGCGGACCGGCAGGCCATCGTCGCGCAACACCTCGATCCGGCTGCCAATCTGGAGGACGATGCCGCCATTGGCGGCGAGAATCTTGGCGCGTTCGCGCGTTTCCGCGCCGGTGGCCGGGTTGGTGCGCAGCAGCGTCACTTCCTGCCCCACCGCCTTGTCCATCAACTTGTCGGGGGAAAGGAGGTCATAATCGAAATTCTGTTCGACGATGGCGAGGCCGGGGCCGGACAGGTTCACCGTTTCCGGGCGGATGCGGGCCGACACGTCGGGAAATTCGATGCGGTTGCGGCCTGCCGTCACCGGCAATTGCCGATCGTCCTGCACCAGCGACTGGCCATTATTGTAGATGGTGACGGCGACATCGCCCTGCGCGGTGGCGCCGGTGGGATCGGCCGCGCTTTGCGCCATCGCCGAAGGGGACAGGGCCGAAAGGGACAGGGCCGACAGGGGCAGGGCAGTGAGCATCAGGGGCAGCAGGTGCGCGGCTCTCATCGGCCTCTCTCCAGATATGTGCCAGATATATAACGCCTTGTGCCGGATCGCGCCGGGGTTGCAAAGCCGGCTTGTCGGTAGCGGCGAGAAAAGACGGGGACATGAAAAAGGGGACGGCGCGTTGCGGCGCCGTCCCCTGATTTTTTCGCTATCGAGCGCTTATTCGGCGGCTTCGGTCGCCGGGCGGGCGCGACGGTTGCGCTTCTTGGGCGCTTCCTCGGCCACGTCGGCGTCATTGTCGGCGCGGGCGATCGAGGGCGGCAGCACCGCCAAATCCAGCCCTTCGTTCGCGTCCGCGTCCGCCACGACCTTGCGCGGGCGACCGCGACGGGGGCGAGGGGCCTCGGCTTCGGGCGCAGTCGATTCGGGTGCGGTCTGGACGACCGGCTGCTGGCGCGGGGCTTCCGTGGCGGGATTGCCCGCCGGACCTTCTACGCCCATTTCCTGCTGCACCGGCGCATCGGCGTTGAAGCGGTCGCGGCGGGGACGGTCGCGGCGGACATTGCCGGCGCGCGGTTCGCGGTTTTCACGCGGCTCGCGGGCTTCGCGATTATCGTCCTGACGATCTGGTCGGCGATCCTGCTGCGGGTCGCGCTGGCCCTGTTCGCGCTGGACCTGGTCCCGGTTGCCGTGGTCGCGACCGTTCTGGTCCCGCTGGTTCTGCTCACGGGGCGCGCGATCATGGGCGTGCTGCTGATCGGTGCGGAAATCGTCGACGCCGTCATAGCCGCCGTCGAAATCATCGCCATCCTGGTCGAAACCATCGTCGCGGGTGCGCTGCCGGGGATTTTGCTCCTCCTGACGGGCGCGATTGTCGGCGAGCACGCGGAAATAATGATCGGCGAACTGCAGATAATATTCGGCGTTCACCCGGTCGCCGGCCATCTGGGCATCGCGCGCCATATTCTTGTATTTCTCAAGAAGCTGGGTCGCGTTGCCGCGGGCGCGGTTGTCGATGCGGTTACCATTATCGCCACCGCCCCGATTATTGCCGTTGGGACGTCCGTTGTTATTATTGTTCCGGCCGCGATTGCGGCGGCCGGCCTGCCGGTTGTTGATCAAGATATGATCCTTGCGTTCGCTATGACATCATTGGCTGAAAACACTGTTCAGTCGCCATCCCCAAGCACGGCCTGTCCTTCAGGCCGGATACGGCTCCGCCACGGCATGATCCTTCCCGGATCACTACCCCGACTGCCAGCGGCGCTGCGCAGCATACGCCGTCATGACTATAAGGAGCTAAGAAAACGGCCTTTTCTATCAATGATCTAAGCGACCATGTCACAAGATAGAGCCGTCCCTAAGGTCGATGTAGTGGCTTTCGCGCCATAAACCAAGCAATTTTCGCCTGAATATCGGCAAATCGATTATTTCCAAGCTGGGTTCGTCGCAATCAGGCAGCGGTCATGCCCGGCCAGATCGCGCCGCAGAGCGACGGCCAACCCGTTTTCCCGCAGCAGTGCGGCGACGCTGGCCGCCTGATCGTGGCCGATCTCGATCGCGGCCATGCCGCCCGAAGCGATCAGCCGGGGCAGGTCGGGCGCGATGCGGCGATAATCGTCAAGGCCATCGGCGCCCGCGAACAGCGCACTGGCCGGTTCGCGCAGCACATCGCCGGACAGCGGCAGGTCCGCGACGATATAGGGCGGATTGATGAGCAGCAGGTCGAACGGACCGTCCACGCCCAGCGCCCAGTCGCCGAGGCTGAAGCGCGCGCGGTCGGCCATGCCCAGACGCGCCGCATTGCCCTGCGCCACGGCGAGCGCGGCCGCGGAGGCGTCTATGCCCAGACCTTGCGCGTCGGGCCACTCCGCCAGCGCCGCCAGCAGCAACGCGCCGGAGCCGACGCCAAGGTCGAGGATCGTGGCGGGCGCGCGGGTTGCGAAATGATCGACCGCCGCTTCGATCAGCGTTTCGCTGTCGGGGCGGGGGATCAGCGTGTCGGGCGTGACGGACAGGGTGATCGTCCAGAAATCGCGGGCGCCGGTGATGTGGGCGATCGGATCGCCCGTCAGGCGACGAGCGAGCAGGGGGGCGAAGCTTTCGGGCACGGCCAGGTCGCGCTGGCGCAGCAGCATGTCGTTACGCGACAGGCCCAGCGCATGGGCCATCAGCAATTCGGCGTCGAGCCGGGCGGTATCGCTTGCGACGGCGAGTTGGACAGTTGCAGCGCGTAGCGCGTCGGGGACGCCCTTGATCGTCATGCGGGCAAAAGGATCAACTCAGCCCGTCCAACTGGGCGAGGCGGGCGGCTTCATCTTCGGCCACCAGTGCGTCGATGACGTCGCACAGGCCCGGTCCTTCGAGGATTTCGGGCAGGCGGTGCAGGGTCAGGTTGATGCGGTGGTCGGTGACGCGGCCCTGCGGGAAATTATAGGTGCGGATGCGTTCGGAGCGGTCGCCCGATCCGACCATCGCCTTGCGCGCGCCGGCCTGTTCATTCTGGGTGCGGGCGCGCTCTGCTTCATAGAGGCGGGCGCGCAGCACCTGCATCGCCTTCGCCTTATTCTTGTGCTGCGACCGTTCGTCCTGTTGGATGACGACGGTGCCGGTGGGCAAATGGGTGATGCGCACGGCCGAATCGGTCGTGTTGACATGCTGGCCGCCCGCGCCGGACGCACGGTAGATATCGATCTTGAGGTCGCCGTCGGCGATCTGGACGTCCACTTCCTCCGGTTCCGGCAGAATCGCGACGGTCGCGGCGCTGGTGTGGATGCGCCCGCCGCTTTCGGTCGCGGGGACGCGCTGGACGCGGTGGACGCCGCTTTCGAACTTCAGCTTGGCGAAGACGCCCACCCCGTTGATACTGGCCACCACTTCCTTGAAGCCGCCGACTTCGGACGCATTGGCGGACATCAGTTCCATCTTCCAGCCCTGGGTATCGGCATAGCGCTGGTACATGCGGAACAGGTCGCCGGCGAACAGCGCCGCTTCATCGCCGCCGGTGCCGGCGCGGATTTCGATCATGGCGGGCCGGGCGTCGGCGGCGTCGCGGGGCAGCAATTGCAGCGCCAGCGCGCGCTCGGCTTGCGGAAGCTGGCTTTTGAGGATCTGCATTTCCTCCTGCGCCATTTCGCGCATGAGGGGGTCGGCGTCGGGATCGCCGCCGCCGCCCGCCATGACATCGAGCGCGGCCAGTTCCTGCCGCAGGCGGCGCACCTCATGCGCGGCGCGGGCGACCGGTTCGATCTCCGCATATTCCTTCGACAGTTTCACGAACGCTTCGGGCGCGAGGTCGGCGCGCGTCATCGACGCCTGCACCTCGTCCCGGCGCGCCTCGATCTGCGCGATGCGTTCGGGGGAAATGTGCATTAGCGACCGCTCGTCAAAGGCCCAGCAAGAGCCTTTCGGACACGATCTTCAAGGCCATGGACGTCATCATGTCTCAATTTCAAATGATAACGACGGCCTCCGTCTTCAGCTTCCTGAATAAACAAGAAGGCCGCAGGATCAATTTTGTGTCCGATTTCCGTCCGTTTCTTAATTTTACCGGAAAAGGCGAGGTGGGCGGCAATGCCAGCGCGTCTCAAATTCGCGGCAGCCATGATGGCATCGTCATGCCATTTGTCCGCATCAGGAATGACCGATACAGCAAGTGGCTGCCGCTCTGGTGCGTCCAGCAACATGGCCAACCGCTCAATACCGGCCGCCCATCCTACCGCAGGCGTCGGCTTTCCGCCCAGATTTTCGATCAGCCCATCATAGCGGCCGCCGCCCAGCACGGTGCCCTGCGCGCCGAGACGGTCGGTGATGAATTCGAACGCGGTGTGGCGATAATAATCGAGGCCGCGGACCAGCCGGGCGTTGCGCTCCCAGGCCACGCCCGCGGCGTCCAGCCCCGCCGTCACCTTCTCGAAGAAGCTGCGCGCTTCGTCGGTCAGATAGGCGTCGATGTCGGGCGCGCTGTCGGCGACCGGGCGGTCGCGCGGGTCTTTGCTGTCGAGGATGCGCAGCGGGTTCTTGGCCAGTCGTTCCACGCTGTCTTCCGACAACTGATCCCGATGCGCCTCGAAATGGGCGATCAGCGCCGCGCGCCAGGCATCGCGGCTCGGCCCGTCCCCCAGCGTGTTGAGGGTGAGGGTCACGCCGTCGGCGACGCCCAGTTCCTTCAATAGCTGGTCGGCCATGACCAGCAATTCCACGTCCGCGCCCGGTTCTCCCGCGCCGATGATTTCCGCGTCGAGCTGGTGAAACTGGCGAAAGCGGCCCTTTTGCGGGCGTTCGTAGCGGAACAGCGGGCCGTGGGTCGCGACTTTTAGCGGCGCATATTGCTGCCAGCCTTCGGTGATATAGGCACGGCTGATCCCGGCGGTAAATTCGGGGCGCAGGGTGATGCTGTCGCCGCCGCGATCCGTAAACGTGTACATCTCCTTCGAGACGACGTCGGTGCTTTCACCCAGCGACCGGGCGAAGACGGCGGTGGATTCGAACACCGGCACTTCGACCCGCTGGAAACCGTAAAGCTTGCGCACCCGGTCGAAGGTCGCGACCACATGGGCGAAGCGTTCCGCAAACGCCTCGGTGGTGCCGCCCAGCATGTCCTGCGTTCCGCGCACCGGGCGCGGCGTTTCTATCTTCGCCATGGGGCCGGGCCTTTAACGGCAAATCACCCCCAAGGAAACGCGCTTTTTAAGAGCGTCCATCAGGGGGTGGACGGCGCTGCGACGCCTTGCCATGCTAAAGGCAATCGGGCCGTCCGGCCCCCCTATCTTTCTGGAGACATCCATGATCCGCAGCCTTGCTGCCGCCCTGTGCCTGACAACGGGCCTTTCGAGCGCCATCGCCACCCCGCTGTTCGCCCAAGACGCGATCCGGTCCAAGCCGACCGCCCTGCCCGTCGACAGCGCCGCCCCTGCACCAAAGGACATGCCCTATCCTGGTGGCACGATAAAACTGGAGGTCGATGCGACCGACACGGTCCAGCGCATCTTCCGCGTGAAGGAGACGATCCCCGTCGCGGCGGCCGGGCCGTTGACGCTGATGATGCCGGCCTGGCTGCCGGGCAATCACGCCCCGCGTGGGCAGATCGAGAAGCTGACGGGCCTGACTTTCACCGCCAATGGCCAAACCCTGGCGTGGAAGCGCGATCCGCTCAACGTCTTCGCCTTCCAGATCGACGTGCCGCAGGGCGTGACGCAGGTGGTGGCGCAGTTCCAGTTCCTGTCCGCGACCCAGCCCAATCAGGGCCGCGTCGTCGTGACGCCCAAGATGCTGAACATTCAATGGGAGAGCGTGTCGCTTTATCCCGCGGGCTATTATACGCGCCAGATACCGATCCAGCCGACCGTGACCTATCCCGCCGGCTGGCAGGCCGCGACCGCGCTGCGCGGCACCAAGAGCGGCAATAGCGTGGCCTATGAAACGATCGATTATGAAGCGTTGCAGGATTCGCCGGCGTTTGCGGGCACGCATTTCAAGGCAGTTGACCTTGGCAGCAATGTGACGCTCAACATCGTCGCCGACGATGCGGACGAATTGCAGTTCAAGCCGGAACAGATGGCCAAGCACAGGAAGCTGGTCGCCGAAGCGGGTTCGCTGTTCGGCGCCTATCATTTCAACCATTATGATTTCCTGCTGGCGATCACCGACGAGATGGGCGGCATCGGGCTGGAGCATCATCGTTCGTCCGAAAATCAGGTCGAGCCGGGCTATTTCAAGAGCTGGGACAAGGGCGAGGCGCTGCTGGACCGCAACCTGTTGCCGCATGAATTCACCCATAGCTGGGACGGCAAGTTCCGCCGCCCCGACCTGTTGTGGACGCCCGATTTCAACGTGCCGATGCAGGATAATCTTCTGTGGGTCTATGAAGGGCAGACGCAATTCTGGGGCTATGTGCTGGGCGCGCGGTCGGGGATGTTCAGCAAGCAGGAGACGCTGGACGCCTATGCCCAGATCGCGGCCAGGCTGGACACGGCGGTCGGCCGCCAGTGGCGCCCGATGGAGGACACCACCCATGATCCCATCATCTCCGCCCGCCGGCCCAAGGGCTGGGCGAGTTGGCAGCGGTCCGAGGATTATTATAATGAAGGGCTGATGATCTGGCTGGAGGCCGACGCGATCATCGCCAAGGCGACCCGCGGCAGGAAGGGGCTGGACGATTTCGCCAAGGCGTTCTTTGGCATCAATCCGGGCGACTGGGGTCAGGTCGTCTATAATCGCGGCGACGTCATCAAGACGCTGAACGCTATCGCGCCTTATGACTGGGCCGGCTTCTTCCAGAAATATGTGGATGCGCCCACCAGGGAAACGCCCAAGGGCGGCTTCATCCTGGGCGGCTACTCCCTCGTCTATGGCGACGAACCGGGCGCGATCACCAAGGCGGCCGAGGGCGCCAACAAGATGGTCGACCAGAGTTTCGGCATCGGCGCGATCGTCAAGAATGACGGCGAAGTGAGCGGCGTCGTGTGGGACAGCGCGGCGTTCAAGGCGGGGCTGGTGACGGGCGCGAAGATACTCGCGGTCAATGGCGACGAATATTCGGGCGACGCCTGGAAAGCGGCGATCAAGGCCAAGACGCCGATCCAGATCATCCTAAAGCAGGATAAATACTATCGTGTTTTGACACTCGATTATTCGGGCGGGCTGCGCTATCCGCGCCTCGACAAGACAGGAGAGGGTGAGGGCAGCCTCGACAGGTTGCTCAAGCCAAGAACATAATCACCCGTAGCGTAACGTGTAGCAAAAGGCGTTTCCATGAATATCGAACTGATCCCGGTCGGCGACGATCCGCCCAACAGCCTGAACGTCATCATCGAAGTGCCGGTCGGCGGCGAACCTGTGAAATATGAGTTCGACAAGGCCAGCGGCGCGCTGTTCGTGGATCGCATCCTGCACACGCCGATGCGCTATCCGGCCAATTATGGTTTCGTGCCGCATACGCTGTCGCCCGATGGCGATCCGCTGGACGCGCTGGTCATCGCACGGTCGCCTTTCGTCCCCGGATCGGTCGTGCGCGCGCGCCCGATCGCGGTGCTGAACCTGGAAGACGAAGCCGGTGGCGACGAAAAGCTAGTCTGCGTCCCCGACAACAAGACCTTTCCTTATTATGCCGACGTGGGCGAGAAGGACGATCTGCCCGGCATCGTGATGGAGCAGATCGAGCATTTCTTCACTCACTATAAGGACTTGGAAAAGACCAAGTGGGTCCGCATCGGCACCTGGGGCGGGGCGGACGACGCCAAGCAGATCACGCTGGAAGCGATCGCACGCTATCAGGCGAGCAAGAAGACGGCGTAAGGCCGAGTTCCTGCGAGAATAAGAGGCCGCGCGGAGCGATCCGCGCGGCCTTTTTCGTTGGCTTGCTGAGCATGTCCCTGCGCAGGGGGGACACGGAAAAAAGGTTCAAATCAACCGGTCGGCGTCCAGCGCCATGGCGAGGGGATCGCGGCCCTTGGGCATCCGGGCGTGGAGGCGGGCATCGGCCTCGACCAATCGCGCCACCCCAGCCTCCAACTGCTCTTCGGGCAGGGTGAAGGGCAGGCGCAGGAAGCGTTCGAACGCCCCGCTGACGCCGAAGCGCGGGCCGGCGGCGATGCGGACGCCCAGACTTTCCGCCAATGCCGCCAGCGCCGTGGCCTCCGCGCGGGGCAGTTCGGCCCAGAGCGACAGGCCGCCCGCGGGCGATTCCACCCGCCAATGGGGCAGGCGATCCGCGATCAGGCCCAGCAAATGGTCGCGCCGCCCGCGCAGTTGCCCGGCCCGCTCGCCCAGGCCGACATCGGCGTCGATCAGTTGCGCGACCGCGATCTGTTCGACCACCGGGCTGGCCATATCCATCGTCGTGCGCAGGCGGCCGAGCGCCGCGACCGTCTGAACATCGGCGCGAATCCAGCCCACGCGCAGCCCGCCCCAGAAAATCTTGCTGGCCGACCCCAAAGTGATGACCTGCCGCCCCGACGGATCGTGCATCGCCACGGGCGGCGGCGGCGCGAAATCGAGGCCCATCGCCACCATCGTTTCGTCCACGACCAACGGCGTGTGGTTGCGCATCGCGGCGCCGACCAGCGCGCGGCGGGTGGCGGGGTCCATGCTGCGGCCGGTGGGATTGTGGAAATCGGCGATGACATAGGCGAAACGCGGGCTGGTCTGGCGAAAGGCCGCCTCCATCGCGTCGACGTCCCAACCCTGGCGCGGCAGACCGACCGGCACCGGCACGACATGGGCGCGCTGCAACGCCTGGATGGCGTTATGATAGGTCGGATGGTCGATCACCACCCGGTCGCCCGGCCCGGCCAGCCATTGGAGCAGCAGCGAAAAGCCCTGCTGCGCGCCGTTGGTGACCATGATCTGGTCAGGGGAAGTGGGGCAGCCGCGCCGCTCATAATGGGCCGCGATCGCGCGGCGCAGCACCATGATGCCCAACGGATCATAACCCAGGTCACCCAGATAGGCGGGCAGCGCCTCCACCGCATGGGCGTAGGCGCGCGCGACGCCGGGCGCGGCGGGCAGGGCGGCATGGGTCCAGTTGAGCAAATTACCGCCGGTCGTCGTATCGACCTCCCCCGGCGCGGTTTCGGCGCGGCCCGGCGGAATACGGGTGACGCTGCCCGACCCCTGACGGCTTTCCAGATAGCCTTCGTCGCGCAGCCGGTCGAAGGCGGCGGCGACGGTGGTGCGCGAGAGGCCCAGCGCCGCGGCCAGTTCGCGTTCGCCCGGCAGGCGGACATTCAGGCCGACCCGGCCGTCCAGCACCAGCATCCGCAGCGCCTGCGCCAACTGGCGATAGGCCGGTTCGGCGCTGTCCTGCGCGCGCCAGGCGCCGAGCAGGCGGAGCAGGGACGGGGGGCGGAGAAGCGAAGTGGACACGGGGCGCATTCCAATATGGCCATGGATCAAGGCCATTTACCCGCAATTGGCTGTTTTGGAAAAGGCCAGTTGCGCGAAATAAGCCTCCCCATGACGCACAACCGCTACGCCCTCCGTTTTTGGCAACTCTTCTGGGGCCTTGGCCTTTACGGCTTTTCGATGGCGCTGATGCTGCGCGCCAATCTGGGGCTGGATCCGTGGGACGTGCTGCACCAGGGGCTGGCGCCCCGGATGGGCCTGAGCTTCGGTATGACCGTCAACCTGATCGGCGCGCTCGTGCTGCTGCTGTGGTGGCCACTCAAGCAACGGCCGGGGATCGGCACGATCGCCAATATCCTGGTGATCGGGACCGCGGTGGACCTGTCGCTGATGATCCTGCCGACGCCCGAAGGTTACGTCCTGCGCGCGGCCTGGCTGGGCGCGGGAATCATCCTGAACGGTATTGCGGGCGGCGCCTATATCGGTGCGGGGATGGGGCCGGGGCCGCGCGACGGATTGATGACGGGCCTGTGCCGCCGGACCGGCTGGCCGGTCAAATGGGTGCGGACGGGAATCGAAATCGGCGTGCTCGCGATCGGCTGGCTGCTGGGCGGGACGGTGGGCGTGGGCACCATCCTCTACGCCGCGACGATCGGCTGGATCGTCCACCATGCGCTGCCCTTTTTCCGCATCGCCGCGCCGGAGCGCCCGGCGCAGGCATGACAGAGGCCCCCTGACCGGCCGATGCCCTGGGCGGCGGTCGGTCCCTTTTCGCCTTGGAAATAGGACGCATGGCCATTGACCAGACCATGCAGACGGGCATGATCCGCCGCGCCTTTCCCCCCGATCAAGGAGCATCCCCCATGCGCCCCTTCCTCGCCGTCGCCCTGCTCCTGCCGTTGACCGCTGCGGTCCCGCCCCAACCCGCGCCCGAATCCGCCCTTGCGCCGCTGGCCTTCGAACAGGTCGCGCCCGCCGGCACGAAAATGCCGCGCTTCAAGGTCGACGCCGCCTGGCCGGCGATGCCCGACGACCTGCTGCTGGGGCAGGTGAGCGGCGTGGCGGTGGGGCCGGACGATTCGGTGTGGGTCGTGCATCGGCCTCATAGCCTGACCAACACCGATACTGGCCTGGCCCAAGACCCGCCGATCGCCGCCTGCTGCAAGCCAGCGCCGCCGGTGGTGCGCTTCGCCAAGGACGGCCGCTATATCGGCGGCTGGGGCGGGGCCGCGAGCGCCCCCACGGTCGATGGCGTCAACCAATGGCCCGCCAGCCTGCACGGCGTCTTCGTCGACAAGGCCGGCGCCGTCTGGTTCGGCGGCAATGGCAAGGGCGACCATGTCGTCCTGAATTACAGCGCCGACGGCCAGTATATCCGCCGCTTCGGCCAGCGCGACAAGACCGGCGGCAACGACGCGACCGACCTGCTGGGCAATCCGTCCGACGTCAATCACAGCGATGGCATGGTGCTGGTGTCCGATGGCTATGTGAACCGCCGGGTGATCGGCTTCGACGCGCAGAGCAACGCCTATAAGGGCCGCTGGGGCGCCTATGCCCGGCCGCCGATCGCGCCCACGCGGCAGGGAGCGTTCGACCAGAGCCATGCCGTCGATCCCAGCAAGCAAGCCAATCCCCAGGCGCAGACCTTCGCCGATATCGTCCATTGCGTGGTGCCGACACGCGATAGCCATGTCTATGTCTGCGACCGCAACAACAACCGCGCGCAATTGTTCAAGCGGGAGAAGGATGGCGGCCTGACCTTCATACGCGACCTGGCGATCGCGCCGGAGACGGGTGGCACCCATACGGTGACCGACATCGCCTTTTCGCCCGATCCCGACCAGACCTATCTCTATGTCGCGGACATGATGAACGGGCGCATCTGGATATTGCTGCGCAAGACGCATGAAGTGCTCGGCGCGATCGGCCGGGTCGGACGGCAGGCGGGGCAATTTACCTGGCTGCACAGCATTGATACCGACAGCGACGGCAATATCTATGCGACTGAGGTCAATACCGGCCGGCGCGTACAGAAGCTGGTGTTCACCGGCATCCAATGAGAGGGGGACGCCTCATGGCGACCGCATTATACGATCTGACCGTACCGATGTTCGTCCGTGGGCTGACCGCGTTGTCGGGACTGCTCGACAAGGGCGCCGCCTATGCCGCCGAACAGGGCGTCGATCCGGCGACGCTGACCGGCGCGCAACTGATCGCGGACATGAAGCCGCTGACCGCGCAGGTGCAGTTCGCCTGCGACACCGCCAAGGGCACGGTTACGCGACTGGGCGAACTGGAGCCGGTGGCGATGGCGGACACCGAACAGACATTCGCGGAATTGCAGGCGCGCATCGCCAGAACGATCGCTCTGCTGGAAGCAGTGCCGCGCGAGACGATCGACGGGCGGGAGGACGCCGCCGTGGTGCTCAAGGTGCCGGGTGGCGAGATTCCCTTCACTGGGCGCAGCCATGTGCTGACCTTTGCCCTGCCCAATTTCTATTTCCACCTGACGACGGCCTATGCGCTGCTGCGCCAGGCGGGCGTGCCGGTCGGCAAGATCGATTTTCTGGGCGGGATTTAACCCGCGATCAGCCGCACATAGGCGCTGGCGACCCAGCCGCTGGCGCAAGGGCCGGCATAGGGCTGCTTGCGTTCCACGGGAGACGCCACGCCGCAGTCGCCCGCTGGCGGCGCTTGGCCAACCGCCGGTGTGGGCAGGATGACGACACCCAGCCATTTCTGGTCGAGGCTGCGGGTGCAGACGTAGGCCCGCTGGCCCTCCGCCAGTCGGCCCAGTTCCTTCGCGTCGCCGAAGGGCGCGGCATGGAGGCCCAGGCCGTTGGGGCCGGCGCGGCTGACCTGTCCCAGCGTGCCGCAGGCGTCGAGCCGCGGTCCGTCCTCGCCGATCGTCACCGGCCGCGCGACCGGCGCATCCATGCGGGTTTCGGGCACGTCCGCGCGCGGCGCGCCGGCGAGCGAGCTGTTGGGCAATTCCTCATAGACGTCGTTGCTTTTAGAGCAAGCGGTCAGCGGTGACAGCAAGGGCAGCAGGAGGAGAGGGATGATGCGCATGAAAGCCGTGATAGACCCCGCCGGACGCCAGCGGAAGCCGCCATGTTTCGCTTTAGTTTTGGGGCCGCTTTCCCTATATGCTCGGCATGAGCGAAGAACCCGTCAATACCCCCAACAGCAATGAATATGGAGCCGACAGCATCAAGGTGCTCAAAGGCCTGGACGCGGTGCGCAAGCGCCCCGGCATGTATATCGGCGACACCGACGATGGATCGGGCCTGCATCACATGGTGTTCGAGGTTTCGGACAATGCGATCGACGAAGCGCTGGCGGGGCATTGCGACCGCATCACCATCACGCTGAATCCCGACGGATCGGTGAGCGTCGAGGATAATGGGCGCGGCATCCCGACCGGCATCCACACCGAAGAAGGCGTGTCGGCGGCCGAAGTCATCATGACCCAGTTGCACGCGGGCGGGAAGTTCGAGAATACGTCCGACGATAACGCCTATAAGGTGTCGGGCGGTCTGCATGGCGTGGGTGTCTCGGTCGTCAACGCATTGTCGGAATGGCTGGACCTCAACATCTGGCGGGACGGCAAGGAACATTATATGCGCTTCGCCTATGGCGATGCGACCGCGCCGCTGGCGGTGATCGGCGATGCGCCCGCCAAAGAAGACGGGACGCTCAAGAAGGGCACGCGCGTCACCTTCCTGGCCAGTATGGAGAAGGCGCCGGGCGACGGCGCGACGTTCAAGAACCATACCGAATATGATTTCGAGAAGCTGGAGCATCGCTATCGCGAACTGGCTTTCCTCAACAGCGGCGTGCGCCTGTTCCTGGTCGATGCGCGCCATGAGGAGGCGAAGGAGATCGAGCTATATTATGAGGGCGGCATCGCGGCTTTCGTGAAATATCTCGATCGCAACAAGTCGGCGATGATGCCGGAGCCGATCGCGATTTCGGGCACTCGCGACGACGTGACGATCGACGTCGCGCTGGAGTGGAACGACTCTTATTATGAAAACGTCCTCTGCTTCACCAACAACATCCCGCAGCGCGACGGCGGCACCCATCTGGCGGCCTTCCGCGCGGCGCTGACCCGCACGCTCAACAATTATGCGGAAAAGTCGGGCGCGCTGAAGAAGGAGAAGGTGTCGCTGACCGGCGAGGATATGCGCGAGGGCTTGACCGCCATCGTCTCGGTCAAGCTGCCCGATCCCAAATTCAGTTCGCAGACCAAGGACAAGCTGGTCAGTTCCGAAGTGCGCCAGCCGCTCGAAAGCCTTATGGCCGACAAGATGGCCGAATGGCTGGAGGAAAACCCCGCGCACGGCAAGATGATCGTGCAGAAGGTGATCGACGCCGCAGCGGCGCGCGAAGCGGCCAAGAAGGCGCGCGAACTGACCCGGCGCAAGGGCGTGCTGGATATCGCCAGCCTGCCCGGCAAGCTGGCCGATTGCCAGGAGCGTGATCCCGCCAAGTCCGAACTCTTCCTGGTCGAAGGCGATTCGGCCGGTGGTTCGGCCAAGCAGGGGCGCAACCGGCATAATCAGGCGATCCTGCCCCTGAAGGGCAAAATTTTGAACGTCGAGCGCGCGCGCTTCGACAAGATGCTGTCGTCCAAGGAAGTCGGCACGCTGATCCAGGCGATGGGCACGGGCATCCGGGACGATTTCAACCTGGAAAAGCTGCGCTACCACAAGATCGTCATCATGACCGACGCGGACGTCGACGGCGCGCATATCCGCACGCTGCTGCTGACCTTCTTCTATCGCCAGATGCCCCAGATCATCGAGGGCGGGCATCTCTATATCGCCCAGCCGCCGCTGTATAAGGCGACGCGCGGCCGGTCGGAGGTTTACCTCAAGAACGAGGCCGCGCTGGAGCAATATCTGGTCGACAATGGCGTCGAATCGATGGCGCTGGAAACCGGCAAGGGTCCGCGCACCGGCGAGGATCTGCGCAGCCTGATCGAACATGCCCGCCGGATGCGCGCGGTGATGCGCTATGTGCCGCGCCGCTACAATCCCGCCATCATCGAGGCGCTGAGCCTGAATGGCGCGCTCGATCCTGAACTGGACACGCAAACGCAGGCGCAGCGGCTGGCTGCGACCGTCACCTGGATGGGGGCGCAGGATGTCGAAGGCCGCTGGACCGGCAGCGTCGCCGAAGAAGGCGGCTTCCATTTCCAGCGCGCCTGGCGCGGCGTCACAGACCATCATGTGATCGAGGGCGGCTTCGTCGGGTCGGCCGAGGCGCGCAAGCTGCACAGCATCGCCGCCGAGGATGCCGGCAGCTATCTGACCCCCAGCCGCCTGATCACGGTCAAGGCGCTGGCCGCCGAAGCCAATGACGACGATCTGCCCGCCGCCCCGACCAAGGGCGCGATGGTGACGCGGCCGAGCGAGTTGCTCGACGCGATCCTGACCGCCGGGCGCAAGGGGCTGGCGATCCAGCGGTACAAGGGGCTGGGCGAGATGAACGCGGAACAATTGTGGGAAACCACGCTGGACCCGGACAATCGCTCGATGTTGCGGGTCGAGGTGGAGCAGGCGGACGTCGCCGACGAAATCTTCACCCGCCTGATGGGCGATGTGGTCGAGCCGCGGCGCGAGTTCATTCAGGACAATGCGCTGAACGTCGCCAATCTGGATGTCTGATCGCAATGAACAGGTCCGGTGCGGCTGGTGCGGCACGGACCCGTTCTATAGCGCCTATCATGACGCGGAATGGGGCGTGCCGGAGCGCGATTCGCGGATGCTCTGGGAAATGCTGATGCTGGAGGGGTTCCAGGCGGGCCTGTCCTGGATCACGATATTGCGCAAGCGCGAGGGGTTTCGCGCCGCTTTTGCCGGGTTCGATCCCGACAAGGTCGCGGCCTTCACCGACACCGATATAGAGCGGCTGATGGGCGATCCGGGCATTGTCCGCGCGCGGGCGAAGATCGTCGCGACCATCGCGGGCGCGCGCATCTTTTGCGCGATGCGCGATTCGGGTGAGGATTTCGCCGCCTATGCCTGGTCTTTCGTCGACGGCGTGCCGGTACAGGGCGACGGGGTGACCTTTCCGGCGCAAACGCCGCTGTCCGTCGCCCTCTCGAAGGATTTGAAGGCGCGCGGTTTCAAATTCGTCGGCCCGACCATCGCCTATGCCTGGATGCAGGCGACCGGCCTGGTCAATGACCATGCCGCCAACTGCTTTCGCCGCGACCCGCTGCGGCCATGAAGGTGGCGCACCTGCTTTTGCCCGTTGCGCTGCTCTATGGGTGCGGGGAGGGGGGAACGGGCGCGAATCAGACGCAGCCTGCGCCGACGAACGCGATCGCCACGCCCATCGACAAGGACGCCGCCGCCAACGCAGCGATAGCGACATCCCCGCCGTCCGCGACGCCGCCCAAGCCTTTGGTTTCACGTGAAACACCACCGCCTCGCCCGGCGGCGGCCGATTATCGCGCGATCGGCACCGAACCCTTCTGGGCGGTCACCATTCGGGGATCGACGGCTATATTGGAGCGGCCGGACCAGGCGCCGCTACGCTTTTCCGTACAGGTCGATGGGGATGACAAGGCAGTGCGCTATCAGGGCGACGGCTTCGCCATGATGCTGACGCAGGGGCCATGCAGCGACGGGATGAGCGATGCGATCTGGTCCGACCGGGTCCAGGTGGCGTTTGGCGAAGGGACGTTGAAGGGGTGCGGCGGTGCGCGGGATGAGGGTGACGACACGCCATAAGGGGCGTCGCCTTTAGTCGGCGCGCATCGCTTCGGCGACCAGCGCTTCGGCCTCCATCAACAGCGCATCTTCGGCTGCCGTCTGCGCCACATGCTCGCGGCCGATCAGGATCAGCACTGGCACGGCGAGCGGACTGACCCGCTCCAGCGTGACATGCAGCATGGTCGTCGCCGCCCGGTCGATCAGGTCGCCCAGCCGCCCGACATCGGTCATCCGCGCGCGCGCATCGGCCCAGGCGGCTTTCAGCAGCAGATGATCGGGCTGATATTTGCGCAGCACATCGTAGATCAGGTCGGTGGAGAAGGTGACCTGCCGCCCGGTCTTGCGCTTGCCGGGATGCTGGCGCTCGATCAGGCCCGAAATCACCGCCACATCGCGAAAGGCGCGCTTCAGGAGGCTCGACTGCTCGACCCAGTCGATAAATTCATGGTCGAGAATATCGGCGGAAAACAGGCTTTGCGGATCGGTGATGGGCTTTAGCCCATAGACCGCCAGCGCATAATCATTGGCGACGAAGCCCAAAGGCATCAGCCTTTGGCTCTCCATGCGGCGGGTGAGCAACATGCCGAGCGACTGGTGCGCATTCCAGCCCTCGAAACTGTAGCAGACGAGATAATGGTGCCCCTCATGCGGGAAGGTTTCGATCAGGAGCTGGCCAGGCTGGGGCAGGGCGGAGCGCAGCTTCTGCATTTCCAGCCATTCGCGCACATCGGGCGGAAAGCGGTGCCAAGCGTCGGGCTCGGCCAGGAGATGCCGCACCCGATCGGCGAGGCGGGTAGACATGGCCATGCGCGATCCGCCCCAGCTAGGGATGCGCGCCTGTTTGGACGTCGCCCGGACGGTGAGGTCGGACGTATCCATCCGCACCACCTCCAGCGCCATGCCGGAGAAGAAGAAGCTGTCGCCAGGGCGTAGCTGCGCGGCGAAGCCTTCCTCCACCGTGCCGAGCTTGCGACCGTTGGCGAAGCGGACGGCCAGCGCGGGTTGATCGACGATGATGCCGGCGTTCAGGCGATGTTGCTGGACGAAGCGGGGGTGGGAGACGCGCCAAGTGCCATCATCGTCCTGCGTCAGTCGCTTGAACCGGTCATAGGCGCGCAGGGCGTAGCCGCCACCCTCGATAAAATGCAGCACATGGTCGAACGCTTCGGCCGTCAGCGCGCTATAGGGTGTGGCGGATCGCACTTCCTCCAGCAATTCCTCCGCCCGGAATGGCCCGGCGCAGGCCAGGCCCATGACATGCTGGGCCAGCACGTCCAGGCTGCCGACGCGGAAATCGTCGGCGTCGCGCTCGCCCGCTTCGACCGCGTCCAGCGCGGCGCGCGCCTCCAGATATTCGAAGCGGTTGCCGGGGATCAGGATCGCCTCGCTCGACTGATCGAGCCGGTGATTGGCCCGGCCGATGCGCTGGAGCAGGCGCGAGCTGCCCTTGGGCGCGCCCATCTGGATTACGCAATCGACATTGCCCCAATCGACACCGAGGTCGAGCGACGCCGTCGCCACGAGCGCGCGCAGCTTGCCCGCGGCCATCGCCGATTCGACCTTGCGCCGCGCCTCGATCGACAGGCTGCCATGGTGGATGGCGATCGGCAGGTTGGCGTCGTTGGCGGACCAGAGTTCCTGGAAGATGAGTTCGGCTAGGCCGCGCGTGTTGCAAAAGACCAGGGTGGTTTGCCGCGCCTCGATCTCCGCCATGACCTGCTTCGCGGCATATTTGCCCGAATGGCCCGACCAGGGGACGCGGCCTTCGGGGATGAGGATAGCGACGTTCGGCTCCGCGCCTGCCTCCCCCATCACCGGCGTCACTCTGTCGATATCGCCATCGGGCGCGAGCCAGGCGCGATAGGCATCGACATCGGCCACGGTCGCGGACAGGGCGACGCGGCGCAGCGCCGGATTGATCGCCTGCAACCGCGCCATCGACAGGTTGAGCAGGTCGCCGCGCTTCTGGGTGGCGAAAGCGTGGACCTCATCGACGATCATGGTCCGCAGGTCCGAGAACAGCAAAGCGGCGTCGGGATAGCTGAGCAGCAGCGACAGCGATTCGGGGGTGGTCAGCAATATTTGCGGCGGGCGCACCCGCTGGCGCGCCTTGCGATCGGACGGGGTATCGCCGGTGCGCGTCTCCACGCTGATGGACAGGCCCATCTCCTCGATCGGGGTCAGCAGGTTACGGCGCACATCCACCGCCAGCGCCTTCAAGGGCGAAACATAGAGGGTGTGCAGCCGGTCGGTCGGATGGGCGATCAGGTCGGCCAGGCTGGGCAGGAAACCCGCCAGCGTCTTGCCCGCCCCGGTCGGTGCGACCAGCAGCGCGTGATCGCCCCGCGCCGCCGCCGCCATCATATCCATCTGGTGCCGCCGCGGTCGCCAGTCGCGCGACGCGAACCAGTCTTCGATGATGGCGGGAAGGGCGGGCGGCATCCTGGAGATGTAGGGGGCGATGACGCCGCTGTCACCGTCTGCGCTTTGCCATGGCGTGCGGCCATGATAGGTTAGGCATCTTCCCTCAGGACCGCGCAACGCTCCGCCGAATGAGGCGTTTAAGGTGTCGCGCGGCACAGCGCATGGAGAGAGTGGCCATGACCGAGAAAATCAGCACACAGCCGATGCCGGACGTCTTTTTCGACATCTGGTTCATGCCGGCCGCCTTCTGGACCCAATGGTGGGGCTTTTATGCCGAGACTTTGCAGGTCGGTCGTTTTGGTACGCCGCATAGCCTGGTCAAGCCGGATCAGGCGCCGGTCGATCTGGAGGTTGAGGAAGGGCTGGTCGCCTGACCTTCGCGAACGGGCCTTCGGAATAATCATATAGCAGCGAGAAATAATCTTACGCGCCCTCTGGCCCTCCATCGCTGCCCTGCGTTACACTCCTGCCCATGACAGCGACGCACCAGACGCCGCCGCAGCAGGAGAAACGATATGACCGGCGAAACGCCCCCTAAACTGTCCGAAGCCGAGCTGACCGGGGTGGCAGCCCCAGGCAACCGCCGCCGCCCCAAGGCGCCGATCATGGAGATTGATGGCCGCAAGCTGAAGCCGGCCACGCTGATGATGGGCCATGGCTATGACCCGACGCTGTCGGAGGGGTCGCTCAAGCCGCCCATCTTCCTCACCTCCACCTTCGCCTTCGAAAGCGCGGCCGCGGGCAAGCGCCATTTCGAAGGCGTGACCGGCATCCGCCCCGGCGGATCGGAGGGGCTGGTCTATTCCCGTTTCAACGGCCCCAATCAGGAGATTTGCGAGGATCGGCTGTCGGTATGGGAGGAGGCGGAGGATGCCCTGCTCTTTTCCAGCGGCATGTCGGCGATCGCCACCACATTGCTGGCGCTGGTGCAGCCGGGTGACGTCATCGTCCATTCAGCGCCGCTCTATGCCGCGACCGAATCGCTGATTGGGCGCATATTGGGCAAATTCGGGGTGCAATGGCTCGATTTCCCGGCCGGCGCGACGCCGGAAGAGATTGGCGCGGTGATCGAAAAGGCCAAGGGGCTGGGCCGGGTCGCCCTGCTCTATCTGGAAAGCCCGGCCAATCCGACCAATGTGCTGGTCGATGTGGAGGCGGTGGTCGCGCAGCGCGACTCGCTGTTCGCAGGGGAAGCGCATGTCCCGCCGATCGCCATCGACAATACGTTCCTGGGTCCGTTGTGGCTCAAGCCGCTCGCCCATGGCGCGGACCTCGTCATCTACAGCCTGACCAAATATGCCGGCGGCCATAGCGATCTGGTCGCGGGCGGCGTGCTGGGGTCCAATGCGCTGATCACGACCATCCGGTTGATGCGCAACACGATCGGCACGATCCTCGACCCCCATAGCGCCTGGATGCTGCTGCGGTCGCTGGAGACGCTGGAATTGCGGATGAGCCGGGCGGGCGAGAATGCGGAGAAGGTCTGCGCCTGGCTGAAGGACCAGCCGCAAGTGGAGAAGGTGGTCTATCTGGGCTTCCCCGAAACCGAGCGGCAGGCCGATATCTATCGCCGCCATTGCACGGGCGCGGGATCGACCTTTTCGCTCTATCTGAAGGGCGGCGAGGCGGAGGCGTTCGCGTTCCTTGACGCGCTCAAGATCGCCAAGCTGGCGGTCAGCCTGGGCGGGACCGAGACGCTGGCCAGCCATCCCGCCGCGATGACGCACCTGTCTGTGCCAGCCGAGCGCAAGAAGGCGCTGGGCATTGGCGACAATATGGTGCGCATCTCGATCGGCTGCGAAGATGCCGACGATCTGATCGCCGATTTCGCCCAGGCATTGCGGCAGATCGGATGAGCCATGACCCGTCCGTTGCTATTGGTGGGCCAGCCGTTGCTGGCGCCACTATTGCCGCTGTTGCGTGCGGATCATGACGTTATCGTCCTTTGGGAAGCGCACACGCCGGGCGACTTGGCCAAAGTGGACGCGCTGGTTTGGGCGGGCGAATTCCCACTAGGCCGTAATCTGATCGATGCGATGCCGCGGCTGCGCCTGATCGCCTGCTTCACCGTGGGCTATGACGGCGTCGACGTGGCGCTGGCGCGGGAACGCGGCATCGCGGTGGCCCATGCCGGGAACGCCAATGCCGACGACGTCGCCGATCACGCCATCGGCCTGATACTGGCCCATCGCCGCTGGATCGTGGCGGGCGACCGCCAATTGCGAGCCGGTCAATGGACGATCGAGAGCAAGACGCGGACCCGGTCCATGGGCGGCGCGCGGTTGGGCATCGTCGGCATGGGGGCGATCGGCGTAGCCGTGGCGGAACGAGCACGCGCTATGAAAATGCGCATCGGTTGGTGGGGTCCACGGGCCAAGCCCAATCTGTCCTGCCCGCGTGCCGATAGTCTGGAGGCGCTGGCGCGGGGCAGCGACATTCTCGTCATCGCGGCCCGTGCCGATGCGCATAATCGTGGCATGATCGACGCGCGCATTCTCGACGCGCTGGGGCCGGACGGATTGCTGGTCAATGTCGCGCGCGGACAATTGGTGGACGAGGTTGCGCTGGTCGCCGCGCTGCGCGACGGGCGACTGGGCGGCGCGGCGCTCGATGTGTTCGACCCCGAACCCACCGATCCGTCACGCTGGGCCGATATAGCCAATGTGGTGCTGACCCCGCACGTGGGCGGCGCGACGCATGAGGCGGTCGGCCGCATGGCGCAGGTGCTGATGGCCAATCTCGCCGCGCATTTCGCTGGCGAAGAATTGCCGTCCCCGGTGCCGGCGGACGGATGACGCGAATCGATCAGAGCGGTAAGAAAGCGCCCAGATGACGACCATCGGACAATGAGGATAATGCGAAGGAAGACGACCCGCAGGCCGTCAACGCATCAGAATTTGAATATGGTGCCCAGATAGACCGCCTGACTATCCTGACGCTCATCGGTCATCGGGGTCAGGCGACCGGCCACGCTATTATTATAGCGCACGCCCGCGGTGACGTTCAGATTGCGCGTCAGCGAATAGGAGCCGGCCAGATCCAGCGAATAATCCTTGTCCGCCGACGGATTGCGAACGGTCGTCGCAACACCAGCTTCGCGGCGATTCTCCAACATCATCTTGGTGCTGAACCGATCCTTCTTGCCGTCATCCAGCGAGAAATTCTTCGCATCGACCATCGTTTCGACCGGCACCGGGTCGAGCGCCTTGCGACCGACCGCGTCGGGCAGGGCAAACTTGCGCCAGCTATGCGCGCCGTTCAGGCTGAAAGCGACGGGCTTGATATCGATCGCATCGACGGTGCGGTTCACCGCGACCCGGTCTTCACCCGCCGCGCGCACCATCACAGTTACCGACCGCTGGCCGCTTAGGGAACCGCTGGTCGGCGTGAAACGAAAGCCTTGCCGTCCAGCAGAGGCCACCATCTTCGCATAGGCCGCAGCCAAGCGCGGGTCTTTGATCGTGGGGGTGAAGGACGAAATGCTGCCCAGCGAACCGAGCGATACAGGCGCTTCGCCGCGCTGACGCATGAAATCGGTCGCCGCGCCGAACGCAGGAGACAGCATGAAGCCAGCGACGGCCAGCGCCGCGCCTGTTCCTGCCAAATATCCCCTATTCACACGCATGACCCGATTCTTTTCCCCGCTCATATGTCTTGCGTAACGCTCTACACCGGCAAAGCCTCCACTGGCTAGGGGCAGAACGCCTTTTTGTCCGAGCTGTTGCATGGAACACACAGGCGGGAAGCCGTCGAACGGGAGCGTTACCAGCACCCGTCGCGGCGCGACCCGTCGCGCGCGCCTTCGCGCCCCCTTGCCCCACAACGCACGGTCACTATAGAAGCGGTCAGTTTCTCGTCTTTTTCATGCTAGGACAAGCCTGATGGTCCGCCGCCTTCCCGCCTCTGCAACCGCCGGCCTGCTGCTGGCCGCGCTCCTTCCGCTGGCTGCCTGTGGCGGCGGCGCAAAGGACCGGCCCAAGGCCGATCTTGCCGCATCTAGGGTCACGACGATCGGCGTCAACGCCTATCTGTGGCGCGCATCGCTCGACACTTTGTCCTTCATGCCGATGGTCCAGACCGATTCGAACGGCGGCGTGATCGTCACCGACTGGTATGCCAATCCGGGCAGCCCCAATGAACGGATGAAGCTGACGGTGTCGATTCTGGACCAGGATCTGCGCGCCGACGCGCTCCGCGTCGCGGCCAACCGTCAGGTCAACCAGGGCGGCCAGTGGGTCGACGCCCCGGTCGCCGCGGCCACCGTCCAGAAGCTGGAGGAAGTGATCCTGACCAAGGCGCGCGACCTGCGCCGCACGGCGATCGGCTGACACCGCGCTTTGGGCGGCGCTGGCGCGACGCCCCATTTTTCTGACCTATCGGGGCTGGGCTTGGAAAGGCCCAGCCCGATCGCATTTGTAAGGACATGACATGCAGAGGCGCTTCAACCCGCTTGAGGCCGACGCCCGCTGGCAGGCGACCTGGGACGAACGGCAGAGTTTCAAGGCCGACGACGCATCGTCCAAGCCGCGCAGCTATGTGCTGGAGATGTTCCCCTATCCGTCGGGGCGCATCCATATTGGGCATGTCCGCAATTATTCGATGGGCGACGTGCTGGCGCGATTCCGCCGGATGACGGGGCATGAAGTGCTGCATCCGATGGGCTGGGACGCCTTTGGGATGCCGGCCGAAAATGCGGCGATGGAAAAGAAGGTCCATCCGGGCGAATGGACGCGGTCCAACATCGCCAATATGCGCGCGCAGCTCAAAAAGCTGGGCTTTGCGATCGACTGGAGCCGCGAACTCGCCACCTGCGAGCCGGACTATTATGGCCATGAACAAGCGCTGTTCCTGGACATGCTGGAAGCGGGCCTGGTCTATCGCAAGGAATCGGCGGTCAATTGGGACCCGGTCGATATGACGGTGCTGGCCAACGAGCAGGTGATCGACGGACGCGGCTGGCGGTCGGGCGCGCTGGTCGAGAAGCGCAAGCTGTCCCAGTGGTTCCTCAAAATCACCCAGTTCGCCGACGATCTGGTTGCGGGCCTGGCCACGCTGGACCAGTGGCCGGACAAGGTGAAGCTGATGCAGGAAAACTGGATCGGCAAGTCGGTCGGCCTGCAATTTCACTTCGAGCCGGTCGCGCCGTTCGACAGCCGGATCGACGTCTATTCGACCCGGCCCGACACGATTTTCGGGGCGAGCTTCGTCGCGATCGCGGCAGACCATCCGATCGCGCAGGCGGTCGCCGCGACCAACCCGCAAGCGGTCGCGTTCATCGAACAATGCAAGGCAGGCGGCACCACCGCTGCCGAGCTGGAAACGGCGGAGAAGCTGGGCTTCGACACCGGCCTGAGCGTCGCGCATCCGTTCGATCCCGACTGGCAATTGCCCGTGTTCATCGCCAATTTCGTGCTGATGGACTATGGCACCGGCGCGGTCATGGGCGTGCCCGCGCATGACCAGCGCGATCTGGACTTTGCGCGCAAATATATGCTGCCGGTCGAGCGGGTGGTCGCGCCGGAAGGCGAGGCCGACACGCCGATCCATGACGAAGCCTATACCGGCCCCGGCAAGTTGGTGAACTCGCGTTTCCTGGACGGGATGAGCGTGGACGAGGCGAAGGCCGCCGTCATCGCGCGGGCCGAATCGGAAGGCTGGGGCGCGGGCAAGACCGTGTTCCGGCTGCGCGACTGGGGCGTGTCGCGCCAGCGTTACTGGGGCACGCCGATCCCGGTCATCCATTGCGCGACGTGCGGCCCGGTGGGCGTGCCCAAGGAACAGTTGCCGGTCATCCTGCCCGAAGACATCACGTTCGACGTGCCGGGCAATCCGCTGGACCGCCATCCGACCTGGAAGCATGTCGATTGTCCAAGCTGCGGCCAGCCGGCGGTGCGCGAAACCGATACGCTCGATACCTTCGCCGATTCGAGCTGGTATTTCATCCGCTTCGCCAGCCAGCCGTCGGACAAGCCGTTCGATCGGAAGACAGTCGAAAAATGGCTGCCGGTCGGGCAGTATATCGGCGGCGTGGAACATGCGATCCTGCATCTCCTCTATGCCCGCTTCTGGACCCGCGCCCTCCAGCATATGGGGCAGTTGGGCTTTGCCGAGCCGTTCACCGGCCTGTTCACGCAGGGGATGGTGACGCATGAGACGTATAGCCGCGAACAGGGCGAGGGCCTGCCCCCTGTCTATTTCGCGCCGGGCGAGATCGACCGGACGTCCGAGGGGGCGACGCTGATCGCCGACGCTGCGCCGGTCGAAGTCGGCCGCGTGATCAAAATGTCCAAGTCCAAGAAGAATGTCGTCGATCCCGACGACATCATCGCCCAATATGGCGCGGACGCGGTGCGCTGGTTCATGTTGTCGGACAGCCCGCCCGAACGCGACCTGCCCTGGACCGAGGCCGGGATCGAAGGCAGTTGGCGCTTCGTCAACCGCGTCTGGCGGCTGTTTGGCGACTGCGATGCAAGCGCCGAGGGCCAGGACAAAGCGCTGGACCGCAAGCTGCACCAGACCGTCGATGGCGTCGCGCGGGATATCGAGGCGCTGGGCTTCAACAAGGCCGTCGCCAAAATCTACGAACTCACCAACGCGATCGAGAAGGCCAAGCCGTCCGCGTCGCGCACCGCCGCGATCCGCGGACTCGCCCTGCTGGTCGCACCGATGACCCCGCATCTGGCCGAAGAAGGCTGGGCGGAGATGGGTGGAGAAGGCCTGATCGCCGACGCCGCCTGGCCGCCGGTCGATCCCGCGCTGCTGGTGGACGATGAAGTCACCATCGCCTGCCAGGTGATGGGCAAGCTGCGCGACACCATCACCGTGCCCAAGGGGACGGCGAAGGACGAACTGGAACGGCTGGCGCTGGCCGCTCCGAACGTCGTGCGCATCCTCGACGGCGCGACGCCCAAGAAGATCATCGTGGTGCCCGACCGGCTGGTGAATATCGTCTTCTAAAACGGCCTGGAAGGCAGGAAGGGGCTTCGACAAGCTCAGCCCGAACGGTTAAAGGTCTCACCCATGAAGCGCATCCTGCCCCTGCTCGCCATCCCGTTGCTCCTCTCCGCTTGCGGGCTGCGCCCCGTTTATGGCGGTGGCGGGCAGGGCGCGGTGGCGCAGGCTTTGGGCAATGTCACGGTCGAACCGATCGAGGGCAAGGGCGGCTGGCTGGTGCGCAACGCGCTGAACGACCGGCTTTCGGCGATGCGCAGCGGATCGGGTCCGCGCTACAAATTGGTGGTGAAGCTGGACGACGATATCAGCGGCTTTGGCCTGCGGTCCGATGCCGCGATCACGCGCGAGCGGCGCACGTTGCGGGCGCGTTATCAACTGGTGGATGAAACCACCGGCGCGCAGTTGCTGGACGATACCGCCGGGTCCGATGCGGGCATCGATGTCACGTCGAGCGAATATGCCACGATCGCGGCCGAAGACACGGCGCTGGAACGGCTGTCGCAGACGGTGGCGGACCAGATCGTCACCCGGCTGGCGCTCTATTCGCGCAAGGCCGCGAATCCTTGAAGGCCAATCGCGGCCAGATCGAACGGGCGCTCGACGCGCCGCCACAGGATATCCGCTTCTTCCTGCTCTACGGACCTGACGAAGCAGGCAGCCAATCGCTGGCCAAGCGGCTGGAGCGCGCCATGGGGCCGCAGGCGGAACGGATCGACCTGGACGGCGCGACGCTGAAGGACGATCCCGCCCGGCTGCCCGACGAAGCCGCATCCTTTTCCATGTTCGGCGACAAACGCTGGATTCGCATCAGCGGCATGGGCGAGGAATCGGTCCCGGCGCTGACCGCCCTGCTGGAGGCGGAAGCCGCCGGCAACCCGGTGATCGCGGTCGCCGGCGCGCTGAAAGCCACGTCGAAGCTTGTCAAGCTGGCGCTGGATCACAAGGCGGTGATGGCCTGCATCTCCTACCAGCCCGACGCGCGCGAATCGGAACAGATCGCAGTCGGCATCGCGCGCGACGGCGGGCTGCGCCTGCCATCAGACCTCGCCCGCCGCATCGTCGATCTCGCCAATGGCGACCGCGCGCTGATGACCGGCGAGATCGAGAAGCTGATCCTCTATCTCGACGCCGCGCCCGACCGCCCGCGCGAAGCGACGGCGGAGGCGCTCGACGCCTTGTCCGCCGACAATCCCGATACGGAGGTCGGCCCGCTGGTCAACGCCGTGCTGGGCGGCGACCTGAAAGCCATGCACCGCGAACTCACCAGCCTCAGCGAAACCGGCACCGCGATGGCCTCGGTCATCCGGCCGCTGCTGAACCGCGCGATGCTGATCGCCCATATCCGCACCGAGTTCGACGCGAGCGGCCGGCTGGAAGGCGCGGTCGAGGCGGCGGGCAAGGCGGTATTCTGGAAGGAAAAGGGGCTGGTGTCGCGGCAGGTGCGGCAATGGGATGCGCCCGGCATCGCCCGCGTACTGCAACGGCTGCTGGATGCGGAGCGCGCCACGCGGTCGGGCCGGGGGCTGGGCGACCTGATGGTCCGCCATGAATTGCTGACGATCGCGCGGCAGGCAGCGCGCGAGCGGGTCTGAATCCGAAGGCTTGAACCCCCGGTCCGCCGGGGCCATATTGCGGTCATGGACAAGCTGAACCTGAGCGAAGCCGAATGGCGCGCACGCCTTTCCCCCGAACAATATCATGTGCTGCGCGAAGCCGGCACGGAACGGGCCTTCACCGGCCCCTATAATGGCAACAAGGCCGACGGCGTCTATTATTGCGCCGGATGCGGCGCGGAACTGTTCGACGCGGAAGAAAAATATGACAGCGGATCGGGCTGGCCCAGCTTCACCGCGCCGGTGGATATCGACGCGGTCGAGGAAATTCGCGACGCCAGCCACGGCATGGTCCGCACCGAAGTGCGCTGCGCGACCTGCGAGGGCCATCTGGGCCATGTCTTCCCTGACGGGCCGGGCGTCAACGGCCTGCGCTATTGCATGAACAGCGCCAGCCTGGATTTCAAGCCGCGCGACGAAGAGGCGTAACGGCCTACATCCGTTCGTTTCGAACCAGCGGGGCCGTCTTATTCATTCCCGGTAAAGCGCCGCTCTCCATGGAAGGCGCGACGGTCTTTTTCCGCGCCGGACGCATGATTTGCGCTGGCAGGGGCCGGGATTAGCGCGTATCCGGGGCGGCACAAATGGCAGGATCAGGCAAGAGCAAGGGCGCGCCGCGTGGCCGCGCGAAGACATGGATGCTGCGCGGGCTGAAGATCGGCCTCGCGGCGGCGGTGGCGGGCCTGCTGGCGGTGGTGATCGCTGTGGTGATCGCGATGCATTCGCTGCCCAGTTATGACAGCCTGAAATCCTCCCCCAACGGCCAGATGATCCGCGTTCATGCCGCAGACGGCAGCGTCATCGTGTCGTTGGGGCCGAGTTTCGGACGCTGGATGGATTATGACCAGATTCCGCAGGTCATGATCGACGCGATGGTGTCGACCGAGGACAAGCGTTTCTACCTGCACCCCGGCGTCGATCCGATCGGCATGGCGCGCGCCGCCTGGGTCGCGGTGGAACGACGCGGATCGGGCCGTCGCTGGCAGGGCGCATCGACCATCACCCAGCAGGTGACGCGCAACATCTTTCTCAACAACAGCTATAGTTTCGGCCGCAAGATCCGCGAAATGGTGCTGGCGCTGGCGCTGGAGCGCAAATTCTCCAAGCGGCAGATCCTCGAACTCTATCTGAACAAGGTCTATTTCGGCGGCGGCGCCTATGGCATCGACGCGGCCAGCCGCAAATTTTTCGGCCACCCCGCCACCAGCCTGGACCTGCCCGAAGCCGCGATCGTCGCCGGGCTGGTCAAGGCGCCGTCCAGCTATTCCCCCACCGCCGACGCGGAAGCGGCGATCGGCCGCGCCGGGGTGGTGCTGGACCTGATGCAGGAAAATGGCGTGATTTCCGCTTCGCAGCGGGCTGACGCCGACATCCAGAATGTCAAGCTGGCGCCCGAAGCGCCGCAGAACAGCGTGCGCTATTTCACCGACTGGGCGCTGCCCCAACTCGACCTGCTGATCGACGAGCCGAACGAGCCGCTGGAAGTCTATACCACCATCGACCTCAATATGCAGAAGGCCGCGACGGCAGCGATCCAGGCCAATGTCCCGTCCGGCACGCAAGGGGCGCTGGTCAGCCTGGACCGCGACGGCGCTGTGCGGGCGATGGTCGGCGGCCTCGATTATGTGACGTCCAACTATAATCGCGCCACCACCGCGACGCGCCAGCCGGGGTCCGCCTGGAAGATTTTCGTTTATATGGCGGCGCTGGAGGCAGGCTATACGCCCGATACCGGCGTGACCGACGAGCCGGTGACGATCAATGGCTGGTCGCCGCGCAACAGTTCGGGCCGCTTTTCCGGCGACATCGATATCCGCACCGCCTTCGCCTATTCGATCAACACGGTCGCTGCGAAGCTGGGCGTCGAGGTCGGCTTCCCGACCGTCGCCGACATGGCCCGCCGGTTCGGTATCACGACGCCGGTCAACACCCACCCTTCCATGGTGCTGGGCACGTCCGACGTGCGCCTGATCGACATGACCCGCGCCGCCGCCTCGATCGCGCGCAAGGGCATTGCGGTGACGCCCTATGGCATTACCAAGGTTACGACCGCCGACGGCCGGATGCTCTACAGCCACCAGGACGACACCAGCCGCGTGCTGGTCGCGCCCTGGGTCGCCGCCGGCATGACCGACCTGATGCAGACGGCGGTCAGCACCGGCACCGGCAAGGCGGCGCAGATCGGCCGCCCGGTGGCGGGCAAGACCGGCACCACGACCAGCAACAAGGATGGCTATTTCCTGGGCTTTTCCAGCGGCATCACGACCGGCGTATGGATGGGACGCGACGACGCCAAGGCGGTCGGCGGACTGCAAGGCGGGCGTGCGCCGGCCCACGCCTTCGCCGATTATATGAAGGTCGCCGTCTCCAAGCGGCCGGTGGAGCAGTTCGAAACCCAGGTGACCCTGCCCGAATGGCAGTTGGAGCCGGACGAGGAAGCCTATTATGGCGGCCCCGACAACGGCATCGATGGCGGCAGGGGCGGCGGCATGATGGTCGATGAGAATGGCCTGCCGATCGAACGGCCGCGCGCCGATCCCTATGAAGCCGGGAGCGATGATCCGCAGATGGAGGTCGATCCAGAAGACCGGCCGAGGCAGGACCGACCGCAACCGCCGCGCATCGACCAGCAATGGATCGACAATGTGCTGGGCCGTGATCGCCAGCAGAGGCCGACGCCTGCACCGCGCCCGTCGCCCAACCCCTAAGCCTAACCCTTCACCTCGTCATTGGCGGCGAAGCGCGTCTTGTCGAGCGCGCTGCCGTCGGGCAGCAGGAAGTCGACCTTCCCCCGGCCGAAATCGATCGCCACCCGGTCGAAAATCTTAAGCGCGCTGATGCCCAGCAGCAGCGCCGGCTTGTCCTGCATCCCCAGTTCGGCAAAGGGGCTGGCGTCGGCGAACAGCACGGGCACGTCGATCAGATTGACGCGGCCCATGCGCACCGACTTGATCCGCCCGACCTGCCCCGTCAGCGTGCCACCAGTGACGCTGGTCAGCGCCGCCGTCATCATCGCGGGGGCGCGCTTCTTAGCCATCAGCTTGTCGCGCAGCGCGATATTGCCGATGCTGAAATTGGTGCCGGTGTCGAGCATGATGTTGACCCGCATCCCGTTGACTTCGGAATCGAGCAGGATCAGCTGACCCCGCTTGCGCCGCGCCTCCACCACGATGGTATCGGGATCGGCCGACAGCCGACGGCGGGGGTTGCTGCCGCTGATTTCCATCCGGCCGGTGCGGAAATCCAGCGTCAGCCGCTTCGCGTGCAAACTGTCCAGCCCCAATAGGCCCGGCGCGCCCAGATGTTCGCCTTCCAGCACCGGCGCCTCGATATCCTCGATGGTGCCGCCACCAAAGCCCAGCCGCGGCACCGCGACCGTCCCGGCTTCCGACCGGCCGGTCATGCTGATGATCGTGACATTGGCGCGCGGCGACAGCGCCAGCTCCTGCGCCAGATCGCGCGCGATCACGGTGCGCTGCGATCCGGTGTCGATGATGAAGTTCCACGGCCCCTTGCCGTCGATCGAAATCGGGATGGTCACCCGTGCGTCCAGCGCGGGACCGGTCTGGACGACCGTCGGCGGCACGTCGGGATCGAGGATCGCAGGGGCGGGCAGGGACGCATCCTGAGTGGCCAGCGCAGGATCGCCGATCGCCAGCGCGAACCCCAGCAACACCCTCATGCAGAGAAGGAGCCGTCCCATATCCTCATCCTTCCATTTTATGCCTCGCTTATACCATGGAAGGCCATGGTCGCACCAGCGGCACCGCCCGGCGCGAATTGCGGTGGAAAGGCGATTTTCCGCCGCTGCGGCCTGCTATCATGTCTTGACTTGACCATGGGCCGATCGCTAAACGCCAAATGATAGCGCCCTTCCGTTCGGAACGGGACTCGACCGGCGTCCTGCCTGGTTCGCAATCCTTCCCCTTTCAGCCCTACTTTACCCTCTCGCCATCGGACCGATTCGCAATGCACCTCAAGGACCTCAAGAAAACAGCGCCCGCAGACTTGGTCACCATGGCCGAAGAGCTGGGCGTCGAAAGCGCATCGACGCTGCGCAAGCAGGATCTGATGTTTGCGATCCTGAAGGCCGAGGCTGAAAATGGCGAGCAGATCATGGGCGAGGGCACGATCGAGGTGCTGCCCGACGGCTTCGGCTTTCTGCGCAGCCCCGAAGCGAACTTTTTGGCCGGTCCAGACGATATTTATGTCTCGCCCAATCAGGTGCGCCGCTTCGGCCTGCGCACCGGCGATACGGTGGATGGCGAAATCCGCGCGCCCAAGGATGGCGAGCGCTATTTCGCGTTGGTGAAGCTCAACACCGTCAATTTCGACGACCCCGATGTGGTCCGCCATCGCGTGAATTTCGACAATCTGACGCCGCTCTATCCCGAACAGAAGCTGACGCTCGACCCCTATGACCCGACCCAGAAGGACAAGTCGGCCCGCGTCATCGACATCGTGTCGCCGCAGGGCAAGGGCCAGCGCACGCTGATCGTCGCGCCGCCCCGCGTCGGCAAGACGGTGATGCTCCAGAATATCGCCAAGGCGATCACCGACAATCATCCCGAAGTCTTCCTGATCGTCCTGCTGATCGACGAGCGCCCGGAAGAAGTCACCGACATGCAGCGCAGCGTGAAGGGTGAGGTCGTGTCCTCCACCTTCGACGAACCCGCCACCCGCCACGTCCAGGTCGCCGAAATGGTGATCGAAAAGGCCAAGCGCCTGGTCGAGCACAAGAAGGATGTCGTCATCCTGCTCGATTCGATCACCCGCCTCGGCCGCGCATACAACACCGTCGTCCCCTCGTCGGGCAAGGTGCTGACCGGCGGTGTGGACGCCAATGCGCTGCAGCGGCCCAAGCGCTTCTTCGGCGCGGCGCGTAACATTGAGGAGGGCGGCTCGCTCTCCATCATCGCCACCGCGCTGATCGACACCGGCAGCCGTATGGACGAAGTGATCTTCGAAGAGTTCAAGGGCACTGGCAATTCGGAAATCGTGCTGGACCGCAAGGTCGCGGACAAGCGCATCTTCCCGGCGCTGGATGTCGGCAAGTCCGGCACCCGCAAGGAAGAGTTGCTGGTCGACAAGCCCAAGCTCAGCAAGATGTGGGTGCTACGCCGCATCCTGATGCAGATGGGCACGATCGACGCGATGGAATTCCTGCTGGACAAGATGAAGGACAGCAAGACCAACGAAGATTTCTTCGACTCCATGAATCAGTAAGGGGCGCCCGCGATCCCTCCGATCGCGGCCCGATCCATCATAAATTTTGCCGCGACAGCCGGGCCATGTATATGGTCCGGCTTTCTCCTTTCCTAAATATAGGGACGTTAGCAGGCCGCCATGATCGACCTCATCGCCACCGCCGCTTCGGCGGCCCAGGGCCTCGGCTCTCCTGCCGATATCTGGCAGCACATCGTCAATGATTTCAGCAATATAACCTCACCGAGCGCGCTGGCCGCCTTTGGTCAGGTGCTGATGATCGACATTCTTCTGGCTGGCGACAATGCGATCGTCGTCGGCGCGCTGGCGGCGGGGCTTCCGGCCGCGCAGCGCAAGAAGGTGATCCTGATCGGCATCATCGCCGCGCTGGTGCTGCGCATCGCCTTTGCGCTCGTGGTCAGCCAGTTGATGCAGATTGTCGGCCTGATCCTGGCCGGTGGCCTGCTGCTGCTGTGGGTCAGCTTCAAGATGTGGCGTGAATTGCACCCCAAACGGGGCGGGGACACGCCAGGCGACACCAGCGACGACGATGTGTCAGGCCTGCGTCCGGCCAAGAGCTTCGCCGCAGCCGCCTGGGCCGTGGCCGTCGCCGACGTCAGCATGAGCCTGGACAATGTGCTGGCCGTCGCCGGCGCCGCGAAGGACCATCCTGGCATCCTCATCATCGGGCTGATTCTGTCGGTCGCCCTGATGGGCATCGCGGCCAACATCATCGCCAAATATATCGAGCGTTTCCGCTGGATCGCCTATATCGGCCTCGCCGTCATCGTCTATGTCGCGGTGAAGATGATCTATGAAGGCTTTGTCGATCATCAGGTCGGAATATTGACGCTGTTCGGCTGAACGGCCGGCCACGCAAAAAGGGGGCGGAACCTGACAGGTTCCGCCCCCTTTTTTTTGTGCTTCAGCAGAGCATCAGGGGATGAGGATCGTCGCCCCCATCGTCTGCCGCGCCTCCAGCACGCGGTGCGCCTCGGCCGCGTCCTTCAGGGCGAAGCGCTGGCCGATCACCGCCTTCACCACGCCGCGCCGCATCCGGTCGAACAGGCGATCCGCACTATGCGCCAGTGACTCTGGCGTGGCGATATAGTCGAACAGGGTCGGGCGGGTGACGTAGAGAGACCCGCCGCGGCTCAGGTCCAGCAGGCTGACCGGCGGCACCGCGCCCGATGCATTGCCATAGCTGACCATCAGCCCGCGCCGCTTGAGACTGGCGAGCGAGGCGGTCCAACTATCCTTGCCGATGCCGTCATAGACCACGTCCACGCCCTGGCCCCCGGTCAGGTCGCGCACGCGCGCTGCCAGATCATCGAAACCGCCATGCAGGCTGTGATCGGCCTCCACGCTTGCGGCTTTTTCGGCCGATCCGCAATGGGCGATGACGATGACGCCCTTGTCGCGCAGCCAGGGGACGAGAACGGAGCCGACCCCGCCCGCCGCCGCATGAACCAGCGCGACCTGCCCGGCCCGGAGCGCGATCGTGTCTTCGGCCAGATAGCAGGCGGTCATGCCCTTGAGCATCATCGCCGCCGCGTCCTGAGTCGAGACGCCATCGGGAATCCGCACCACCTTGTCCGCCGACACGATCCGGTGGGTGGCGTAAGACCCCAGCCCGCTGGCGCAGCCCACAACATCGCCGATCGCAAAGCCGGTGACGCCCGGACCCACCGCCGCGACCCGGCCTGCGCCCTCCGACCCCAAAGCGGTGGGCAGGGGCGCGGGATAGAGGCCGGTGCGATAATAGGTGTCGATGAAGTTGAGGCCGACCGCGTCCTGCGCGATCAGCACTTCGCCTTCACCCGGCGCGCCGGGATCGAAATCCTCGCGCGCGATCACCCCCGGCCCGCCATGGCTGCGGGCGACCATGCGCCATGCGCCGCTCATCCGGCGAGATGTTCGGCGAAGAAATCGGCGGTGCGGCCGTCCGCCAGTTCCGCGCCGGCTTCGTCGCGGCGCTCGCCCATCTCCGCGGCGAAGCCATGATCCAAACCTGCATAATCATGCAGCGTCACATGACGATTATCCGCCAGCCCTTCATGCATCGCCTTTTGCGCGTCGGGCAGGACGAAATGGTCGGCGGTCGGCACATGCAGCAGCACCGGCTTGCCGATCGCATGTTGTTCGCCCAGCAAGCCGTCGATGCCGACGCCATAATAGCCGACGAACGCATCGCCATCGGTACGGCAGGCGCTCATGAAGGCCAGCCGCCCGCCCAGGCAATAGCCGACCAGACCGACCTTGCCGCCACCGGCCGCGGCGCGCGCGGCCTTGATCGTCGCTTCGATATCGCGAATGGCCTGGTCCTGGTTGAGCTTTTGCATCAGGCCGATCGCGGCCTGGAAATCCTCCGGTATGTCGGCATCCAGTTCGACATGCGGCTCCTGCCGCCAGAACAGGTCGGGCGCATAGGCGACATAGCCGGCCTTGGCCCAGCTATCGCATTTTGCGCGAATCCCCTCATTCACCCCGAAAATTTCCTGGATGACGATGATCGCCGCGCTCGCCTCTGCTTCGGGTTTCGCCACATAGGCGTCGAATTGCCTGTCGCCGTCCAAGGTCGTGATAGAAGTGAAGTCGCCCATGCCGATATCCTTGCCGCTATGAGAATGGAACGCATATTGGCCGATCCAGACCGAGGCGCAACCGCCCGCCGCGTTAAAAAATTTGCGTTGGTCCGGGCAATTGCGGCATGACAGCGCGCATAACATGCAAAGGCCGAAAGAAAGGGCAGCGACATGAAGGTTACCGTAGACGTGGACTGCACGCCTGCCGAAGCGCGCTCTTTCCTGGGCCTGCCCGATGTCACCCCCATCCACGACAAATATATCAAGACAATGCTCGACGGGTTCGATGGCGTCGCCAATGTCGAGCAGATGGAGACGTTGTTCAAAAGCTTTTCGCCCATGGGTGATGCGGGGATGCGCCTGTTCCAGCAGATGATGAATATGGGCCTGGCGGGCATGTCCGGCGGCGACAAGAAATAGGCCTGTGTCCGGTTCCGACGGCGACACGATCTTCGCCCTGTCGAGCGGTGCGCCGCCGGCGGGGATTGCGGTCATAAGGATCAGCGGCGTCGGGGCCGGGGCAGCGCTTGCTGCTTTGGCCCGCCGCTTGCCATCCCCCCGTACCGCCAGCCTGGCGCTGCTGAAAGACCCGCGCGACGATGCGCCGCTCGACCGGGCGCTATTGCTATGGCTGCCCGGTCCTTCGACCGTCACCGGCGAGGACATGGCCGAACTCCATTGCCATGGCGGCCGCGCCGTGGTCGCCGCGGTGGAAGAGGCGCTGGCCGCCATGCCGGGATTGCGCCGGGCCGCGGCGGGGGAATTCACCCGCCGCGCCTTTGCCCATGGTCGCATGGATTTGAACGCGGTGGAGGGCCTGTCCGACCTGCTCGCCGCCGAAACCCAGAGCCAGCGGCGCGCCGCCTTGCTCATGGCGGAGGGGCATTTTTCGCGCCGCATCGACGACTGGCGACTGAGCTTACTGGATCTATCCGCCATGGCCGAAGCCGCGCTCGATTTCTCCGACGAGGATGACGTGCCCGACGCCGCGATCGAAACCCGGATCGGCGCAGGCATCGTCGCATTGGCGCAGGATGTCGCCGCCATCCTCGCCGCGCCGTCCGCAGAGCGGCTGCGCGACGGCATCCGCGTGGTCCTGGCCGGGCCGCCCAATGCCGGCAAGTCGACCCTGCTCAATGCGCTGGTCGGGCGCGACGCGGCGATCGTGTCCGACGTCGCCGGCACCACCCGCGACCGGATCGAGGTGCCCGCCGCGATCGGCGGCACCGCCTTCCTGTTCACCGACACCGCCGGCCTGCGCGGCGAGACGGACGATGCGATCGAGGCGATCGGCATCGACCGCGCCCGCGCGGCGTTGGACGCGGCCGACATCATCCTGTGGCTGGGCGATGCGGCCGACCTGCCCCGCGACGATGCCTTGTTAATTGCGGCCCAATCCGATCGCGCCGAGGCAGGTCGGCCCGGCCTGCGCCTTTCCGCCCGCACCGGCGAGGGCATGGACAGGTTGGTCGCTACGCTTCAGGAACGTGCAGCGGCGCTGCTGCCGGGGGAGGGCGACTATGCCCTGCACGCGCGACAGAGACAGCAAGTTGGACAGTTGTACGCGCATCTCAGCGCGGCTGGCGCGACACCGGATCTGCTCGTCGTTGCTGAAGATTTGCGCCTGGCGCGCGGCACCATTGATGCGCTGACCGGGCAGGCGGGGACCGAAGATATGCTCGACCGTCTCTTTTCGGGGTTCTGCATCGGCAAATGATGCATGTTCCACGTGGAACGCTTTTGACCCCACCCCCCTGACTCTGATATGGGCCGCCCATGCAAAGCCATTATGATGTGATCGTGGTCGGCGGCGGCCATGCCGGCTGCGAGGCGGCCGCTGCGGCGGCGCGCAAGGGCGCGTCTATCGCGCTCCTGACCTTTGCCCGCGATACGGTTGGCGCCATGTCCTGCAACCCGGCGATCGGCGGTTTGGGCAAGGGCCATCTGGTGCGCGAAGTCGATGCGCTCGACGGGCTGATCGCCCGTGCCGCCGACGCCGCCGCCATTCATTATAGGATGCTCAACAGCAGCAAGGGCGCCGCCGTGCAGGGGCCGCGCGTGCAGGCCGACCGTAAACGCTATCGCGCCGCCATCCACGGGATGCTTGATGCGCAAGCGGGGTTGGAGATTGTCGAGGGCGAAGCCGACGCGCTGCTGATCGCGGGCGACGCGATCGCCGGTGTGGCGCTGGCCGATGGTCGCACCATCGCTGCGCCGACCGTGGTGCTGGCGACCGGCACTTTCCTGGGCGGCAAGCTCTTTCGCGGCGACGAACGCGAGACTGGCGGCCGGATCGGCGAGCGCGCCGCCAGCGCACTGGGCGTACAGTTGCGCGCGCTGGGCCTGCCGATCGCGCGGCTTAAGACGGGCACCCCGCCGCGTCTGGACGGCCGCACCATCGATTGGGCGCGACTGGAAACGCAGCCTTCGGACGGGGAGGCGTGGACGATGTCTCCGTTGTCCACCGGCCGCATCCTGCCCCAACTGGCCTGCGCCATCACCCGCACGAATGATGCTACCCATGCGATTATCCGTGATGGCATGGACCGGTCACCCTTGTTCAGCGGGGCGATCGAGGGGCGGGGGCCGCGCTATTGCCCGTCGATCGAGGACAAGGTCTTGCGCTTCGGCGATCGCGACGGGCATCAGATTTTTCTGGAGCCGGAAGGGCTGGACGACCCGCTCATCTATCCCAACGGCATCAGCACCTCGCTGCCAACCGACGTGCAGGTCGCCATGGTGCGATCGATGCCGGGGCTGGAGCAGGTAGAGATCGCCGTGCCGGGCTATGCGGTCGAATATGACCATGTCGATCCGCGCGCGCTCGATTCCACGCTGGAAGTACGCCAGCTGACTGGCCTGTTCTGCGCCGGCCAGATCAACGGGACGACCGGCTATGAGGAGGCGGCGGCGCAGGGATTGATCGCCGGTGTCAATGCCGCTGCGCGCGCGCGCGGCGAAGCGCCCATGATCCTCGACCGGGCCAGTTCCTATATCGGCGTGATGATAGACGATCTCGTTTTGCAGGGTGTGACCGAACCCTATCGCATGCTCACCGCTCGCGCCGAATATCGGCTGCGCCTGCGCGCCGACAATGCGGAAACACGGCTAGGCCCGATCGGCCTGGCGCATGGGGTGATCGGCCCCGATCGCGCTGCCCGATTGACCGAGCGGCAGACGCAGCGGGCCGCGATCGAAGCAGACCTGGCTCAGCCCAGGACCGCCAGCGAAATGGCGCGGGCGGGCGCGGCAGTTCGACAGGATGGCGCGCGGCGCAGCCTGTTCGACTGGGCGCGCTTTCCCGAAGTCGACCGGGCGTTGCTGTGCGCGCTCGCGCCGACCCTGCGCGACGCGCCCGCCGACCTGCGCGACGAAATATGGGAGGACGCCCATTACGCCCCCTATCTGCAACGACAGGATAGCGAAATTGCCGAATTGCGTCGCAACGAGCGGGTCATCATCCCTGCCGATTTCGATTTCCGTACCATCGGCGGACTGTCCACCGAGATGATCGAGCGCCTTGACGCCGCCCGTCCAGACACGCTTGCCGCCGCCGGTCGCATCCGTGGCATCACGCCGGCGGCGCTGGCGGCCATCCTCGTCCACGTCCGCCGGGTAGCGGCGTGACCGAAGACGACGCCCGCGCCTGGCTGACGGCGCAATGCGATGTTTCACGTGAAACATGGAGCAAGCTGGAGCGCTATGTCGCTATCCTGTTGTCCGCGATGGACGAGCAGAATCTGATCGCGGAATCGACCCGTCCCCATGTGTGGACGCGGCATATCGTCGATTCCGCCCAATTGCTGCTTCACACAAAGGAAGCGGGCGAGGGCGACTGGATCGATCTCGGATCGGGCGCTGGTCTGCCGGGTATCGTGCTCGCCTGCTTGTCCGACCGCCCGTTGATGATGGTGGAATCCCGGCGCAAGCGGATCGATTTTCTGGACAGCGTGATCGCCGAACTGGGCTTGACCCACGCCCGCGTCTTCGGCGGCCGCGTCGAAATGGTGCCGCCGGTACAAGCCGCCGTCATCAGCGCGCGCGCCTACGCGCCTTTGCCCAAGCTGTTCGAATCGGCGCTGCATCTTTCCGATAAAAAGAGCCTCTGGGTGCTGCCCAAGGGACGAAATGCGCAAAATGAACTGGAGGCGGCGCGTCCGGCATGGCAAGGTGCGTTTCACGTGGAACCCAGCGTAACGGATGGCGATAGCGCCATCATCGTGGCCCACGCCGTGACGCCCGCCAAAAGGAAAGGCTAAGGATGATCCGCATCGCCATCGCCAATCAGAAGGGCGGCGTGGGCAAGACCACCACCGCGATCAACCTCGCGACCGGTCTGGCCGCCACTGGGCTGCGCGTCTTGCTGGTCGATCTAGATCCGCAGGGCAATGCCTCCACTGGCCTGGGCGTCGGCCATGCCGATCGCGCCCAGTCCAGCTACGACCTGCTGGTCGGCAATTGCGCGCTGGACGACACCGTCATCGCCACCCGCGTCCCCAAGCTGGATCTGGTCCCCGCGACCCAGGATCTGTCGGGCTGCGAGATCGAATTGATCGACTATGAACAGCGCACCCACAGGCTGGAGCGCGTATTGGCCGAAGCCCAGCCGGGTCGCTGGGATATCTGCCTGATCGACTGCCCGCCCTCGCTGGGCCTGCTCACCATCAACGCCATGGTCGGCGCGCAATATCTGCTGGTTCCGCTCCAGTGCGAATTTTTCGCGCTCGAAGGTCTGTCGCAACTGCTCCAGACGGTCGAGCGTATTCGCGGCCGCTTCAACCCCGGCCTGTCGATCATGGGCGTGGCGTTGACCATGTATGATCGCCGCAATCGCCTGACCGACCAGGTCGCCGACGATGTGCGCGCGTGCTTGGGCGATCTCGTCTTCTCCACAGTCATCCCGCGCAATGTCCGCCTGTCCGAAGCGCCCAGTCACGGCGTGCCCGCCCTCATCTACGACTTCCGCTGTTCGGGGTCCGAAGCCTATATGCGTCTGGCGCGCGAACTGATCGCCCGACTGCCCCGACAGGAGGTTGCCGCTTGAGCGACGAAACGACCGACAAGCCCAAGATCGCCAAGCGTCCCCATGGTCTGGGCCGCGGGCTGTCCGCCCTGTTGGGGGACGTCGCGCGCGAGGAACCGGTATCGCCCAGCGCCATTCCCGCCAATGGCAAGGCGGTGCAGAGCATCGAAGTGTCGCTGATCCAGCCGCACCCGGAACAGCCGCGTCGCCATTTCGACGAAGGCGCGTTGCAGGAACTGGCCGAGAGCATCGCCAAGCGCGGCGTGATCCAGCCAATCATCGTGCGTCCCCATGGCGGCGGTTTCCAGATCATCGCCGGCGAACGCCGTTGGCGCGCGGCGCAGCGGGCGCAGATGCATCGCATTCCTGCGATCGTCCGCGATTTCGACGAGCAGGAAACGCTGGAAATCGCGCTGATCGAAAATATCCAGCGCGAGGATCTCAACCCGATCGAAGAGGCGGAAGCCTATCGCAAGCTGATCGCCGAATTTCATCATAGCCAGGATGCGCTGGGCCGCATTGTCGGCAAATCGCGCAGCCATGTCGCCAACCTGATGCGCCTGCTCGAATTGCCCCAATCGGTGCAACAGCAGGTGATGGAGAGCCGGATCAGCATGGGCCATGCCCGTGCGTTGATCGGCCTGCCCGATTGCGAAGCGCTGGCGCGCCAGGTCGAAGATAAGGGCCTGTCGGTCCGCGACACTGAAAAGCTGGTGAGGCGGGTCAAGACCGGCGCCGACGCGCCCGCCGCCCGCCGCAATGCCGCAAACAGCGACAAAGACCCGGACATCGCGGCGCTGGAGCAGCATCTGGCCGATATATTGGGTCTGAAGGTCGAGATCGCGCATGAAGGCGCATCGACTGGCGGCGCCTTGTCGCTGCGCTATTCAAACCTCGACCAGTTGGACATGTTGTGCCAACGCCTGTCGGGCGAGCGCATCTAGCGCGCCGCCGTAAACCGCGGTCGTCACGGCGCACAAGCGCGACGTTCGAAAGAGTCTGGGCTATGTGGCCGTAAAGCCCGCTGGTCTTTTGTCCCCCTGCTCCTTAGATTGCAGGCATGGCCGACATGATCTCCACCCACGCCGCTGCGCCCACCATCATTCGCCGGATGGACTATCGTCCGCCCGACTGGCTGGTCCCCGACGTCACGCTCGACTTCGATCTCGATCCCGCACTGACCAGGGTGCGCGCAACCCTGTCGGTCACGCGCAACGGCGATCATGACCTCCCGCTGCGGCTCGATGGCGAGGGCATCGTGCCGCTGTCCGTGTGCGTCGATGGCCGCCCGCTGGCGCAGGACGAGTGGCATCTGGAGGCCGGCGCGCTCATCATCGCGCTGCCCGATGCCGCACATAGCGTCGAAACGCTGGTGGAGCTGTCGCCGGAGGGCAATAGCAAGTTAATGGGCCTCTACGCCAGCGGCGGCCTGCTCTGCACCCAATGCGAAGCCGAAGGCTTCCGCCGCATCACCTTCTTCCCCGACCGGCCCGACATATTGTCGCGCTACAGCGTGCGGATGGAAGCGGACAAGGCGCGCTTCCCGATCCTGCTCGCCAATGGCGACCCCATCGAGCAGGGCGACCTGCCCGATGGCCGCCACTGGGCGCGCTGGAACGATCCCTTCCTCAAACCCTGCTATCTCTTCGCTCTGGTCGCGGGCGACCTCGCCTGTAATGCCGACCGTTTCGTCACGATGAGCGGGCGCGAAGTGCAGCTAGGCATCTGGGTGCGCGAAGCCGATCTCGCCCGGACCGATCATGCGATGCACGCGCTCAAGAACAGCATGGCCTGGGACGAGCGGGTCTATGGCCGCGAATATGATCTGGACGTGTTCAACATCGTCGCCGTGGCCGACTTCAATTTCGGCGCGATGGAGAATAAGGGTCTCAACATCTTCAATTCGCGCTATATTTTGGCCGATCCCGAAACCGCGACCGACATCGACTATGATGGGGTCGAAGGCGTGGTGGCGCATGAATATTTCCATAACTGGTCCGGCAACCGCGTCACTTGCCGCGACTGGTTCCAGCTTTCCTTGAAGGAAGGCTTCACCGTCTTCCGCGACCAGAATTTTTCCGCCGACATGGGCAGCCATGCGGTCAAGCGGATCGAGGATGTTCGCATTCTGCGCGCCGGCCAGTTTCCGGAGGATAGCGGCCCGCTCGCCCATCCGGTCAGGCCTGAATCCTATATGGAAATCAGCAACTTCTACACCGCCACCATCTATAATAAGGGCGCCGAGCTGATCCGCATGATGGCGTTGATGCTGGGTGCGGAGCGGTTTCGCGCAGGCACCGATCTCTATTTCGACCGGCATGACGGACAAGCCGCCACTTGCGAGGATTTCGTGCTGGCGATGGAGGAGGGCGGGGGGATCGACCTTACCCAATTCCGCCGCTGGTATGAGCAGGCCGGCACGCCGCATGTCCGCGCCCTCATCAGCCATGATCCGATCAGCCAGAGCGCCACACTGACGCTGGAGCAGACGATGCCGCCGACGCCGGGTCAGACCGACAAGCGGCCGATGGCGATCCCGCTGCGCACCGCGCTGTTCGATCCCGCCACCGGGCAGCATCGCGGCGACGAACTGCTGATGCTGACGGAGGGCAAGCAGAGCTTCACCTTCACCGGCTTTCCGGCCACGCCCATCCCGTCGATCAACCGCGGTTTTTCCGCCCCGGTGATCGTGGAAACCAACCGTAGCCAGGACGATCTCGCCTTTCTGTCGGCGCATGACGACGATCCCTTCGCCCGTTACGAAGCGATGCAGCAGTTAATGGTCAATGTGCTGGTCGGCCGCATCGCGGGCCACGCCACCGACGACGCGACGGTGATCGACGCCGTGCGCAACACAATCACCGATCCGTTGCTGGACCCCGCCTTTATCGCAGAAACGATCCGCCTGCCCAGCGAAGCCTATCTGGGCGACCAGATGCGCCTGGTCGATCCCGACGCGATCCATGCGGCGCGCGATGCGTTGCAACAGCAGATCGGCGCCGGGCTGGAACCGCTGTGGCGCGATATCCATGCACGGACCAAGGCGAACGCCTTCTCCCTTTCTCCCGCCGCCAAGGGCGCTCGCAAGCTGCGTAACGCGGCGCTCCATTATCTGGTGGCGTCGGGCGCGCAGGATGGCCCTGCCATCGCATTCGTCCAGTTTAGCGAGGCCGATAATATGACCGAGCGTCAGGCGGCGCTGGGCACGCTGGCCAATGGCGCCAGCCCGGAGCGGGAGGCGGCGCTCGACATCTTCTACAATCGCTACGCCGCCGACGCGCTGACGCTCGACAAATGGTTCCAGACCCAGGCGTTCGCGCTGCATCCCGACACCGTGGACCTGGTCGCGCAGTTAAGCACGCATAAGGATTTCACGCTCGCCAACCCCAACCGGGTGCGGTCGCTGTTCGGCGCCTTCGCCGGCAACCAGTGGGCGTTTCACCACAAGTCGGGCAAGGGTTATCGCCTGCTGGCCGACTGCATCATCGCGCTCGACAGGCTCAATCCGCAGACAGCCGCAAAACTGGTGCCGCCACTGGGCCGTTGGAAGCGGTTCGAGGAAAAGCGTGCGGCGCTGATGCGGGCGGAATTGCAACGCATTCTGGCGCAACCGGGATTGTCAAAGGATGTGACCGAACAGGCGGGAAAGAGCCTGGAATAAGCATCCGGCAGGGGTTCGCTTCGCGTTGCGAAGCGAACCTTCAAGGCGTCAGTCCTTCACCGCCGCGGCCCAGGCGGCGACGTCGGCCGCCACCTTGTTCGCCGCGACATTGATCGGCGCTCCGACCGTCCCGGCTTCGATCTTGCCGCCCACCGGCTGGCTGGCGGTGAACCGCTGCCGCGCCAGCGCGACGCCGTTGGGGGTGGTGAGCACCGCGTCATAGGTGACGACCGCGCTGTTGCTCGCCGCATCGATGCCGAAGGCCACCAGTTCGCCACTCAGTCGCTGGCCGCCATCACCGGAAAACTGCCCCGAATCCAGCACCACCCGATCGGTCGTGGCGGAAATGGTTTCGGCGAGCAGGCCCCGGAACAGATGGCGGGGCGTGTCGGCCCATTGCACCTTGGTCACATAAGCGACGGAGGTCGGCCCCAGTTTCACCGGCACGCGCACCGTATCCAGCGTCTTGGGCGCGTCGGGATCGGCGACGATCAGCGTACGCCCGCCACCCGCCACCCGTGCGGCGCCGGACGGCACCTTCTGCGCGGCATCCAGCGTCAGTAGCTTTTCGGGGGGCTTTGCGCCGAAGGATACGCAACCCGACAGCAGGACGGCAGCGGTCAGCGCGACAAGCGCGCCTTTCCGGTTCGCGCCGGGGTGTTTCACATGGAACATGGTCCGCATCTCTCTCATCATCATGGCTTATAGTCCGGCAGCTTGGGCGATCCGACCAGCGATCCCGCGCCCTGCTGGTCCAGCTTTTCCGCAACGCCGCGGAAGGAGCGCGACATTTCGCGCAGGTCACGGACCAGCTGGTTGACCTCCGGCATGGTCTGGGTGCTGAACGCCTTTACGCCCGGCTGCGCCTCACCGATGGTCTTGTCCAACGTCTCGATGCTGCGGGTCGCCGCCTGCACGCTCTTGCGCAGGTCGCTCATCAGCGGTCGGCCTTCCTCGTTCAGCATCGTGTCGGTGGTGGCGGCGAGCTTGCCGATCTGTTCGACGGCGACACCGGTGCGCTGCACCGCGATCCGCGCTTCGGCCAGGGTGGCGGCGATTTCAGGGCTGCGATCGGCCAGCGCGCCGGACACCCGCTCGACATTGGCCAATATGCCCGCGATCGACTGCTGATTCTTGTCGCTCAGCAACTCGGTCAGGCGCTCGGTGAGGGTCGACAGCCGCTCCAACAGCTGCGGCGCATTGTTGAGCAGTTCGCCCAGCGCGCCCGGCTTGGTCGGGATCACCGGCACCCCGTCGGGGCAGGCCGCCCGCACATTGCCGGTCGGACAGGCGATCGGCGGCGCGCCCTTGACGGCGCCGTCCAGCACCACTTCGCTGACGCCGGTGAAGCCGACCCCGGCGATGGTCGCGGTGGTGCCCTGCAGCACCGGGGTTCCGTCCTTGACGGAAATGCGCACCTTCACGAAGCTCGGATCACGCTTCCAAAGTTCGATCTTCTCCACCTTGCCCGACGGCACGCCGGAATAATTGACGCTAGACCCCTTTGCGAGGCCGCTGACGGACTGTTTGAAGAAGATGTCATATTCCTTATTCTCGCCATCGGAAACGCGCGAGAACCAGAAGGCGGCGGCCATGATCGCAGCCAGCAGCAACAGCGTGACTGCACCGACCAGCACATGATTGGAGCGGGTTTCCATATCTATCGCCTTCCGTCCGACGGACTAAGCGCCGCCTTTGTCTGTTCCCGGTCCTTTTCGCGCGACACCGCCGCGGTTGCGGCGCGGCCGCGCGGACCGTTGAAATATTCCTGAATCCAGGGGTGATCGGTCGCCAGCAACTCTTCGATCGTGCCGACGGCGGTCACCTTTTTATCGGCCAGCACCGCCACCCTGTCACAGATCGAATAGAGCGTATCGAGATCATGGGTGATAAGGAAGACAGTCAGGCCCAACGTCTGCTGCAATTTGCGCGTCATCTCATCGAATGCCGCCGCACCGATCGGGTCCAGGCCTGCGGTAGGCTCGTCCAGGAACAGCAGGTCCGGGTCCAGCGCCAGGGCGCGGGCCAGGCCCGCGCGCTTCTTCATGCCCCCCGACAATTCGGCCGGATATTTGGGACCGGCCTCGGTCGGCAGGCCGGTCATGCGGATCTTGTAGGCGGCGATCTCGTCGCGCAGTTGCGGCCCGATATTGGGATAATATTCGCGGATCGGCACCTCGACATTCTCAGCCACCGTCAGGGTGGAAAAGAGCGCGCCGCCCTGAAACAGCACGCCCCAGCGCTTGCGGATCGCCAACGCTTCGTCATCCAGCCGCCCGATCATCGATTCGCCAAAAACGTGAATATCGCCCTCATCGGGCGTTTGCAGGCCAATGATTGCGCGCATCAGCACCGATTTGCCGGTGCCGGACCCGCCGACCACGCCCAATATCTCGCCCTTGCGCACATCCAGGTCCAACCCCTCATGCACCACCTGGTCGCCAAAGCTGTTACGCAATCCACGCACCGAAATGGCGATCTCGGCCGTTTCCACCGCCTGTTCGATCCGCTCTTCCTCGGCTCGCTGGATCTCTTCTTCGCTCATCAGTTCCAGCCCACCCAAGTGAAGAAGACGGCGAAAAAGGCGTCGATCACGATCACCAGGAAGATCGCCTGCACCACGGCCGCAGTGGTGCGCAAACCGACTTCCTCGGCATTGGCCTTCACCTGCATCCCCTGGAAACAGCCCGACAGCGCTATGATGATGCCGAAAACGGGCGCCTTGATCAGGCCGACCCACAGATCGGTGATCGGAACGACCTCCCGCAATCGCTGGACAAAGGTGATGGGCGGAATCTCCAGCGCGATCGCACACAGAAATCCGCCACCGATCACCGCCATGATCGAAGCGTAAAAACCCAGCAACGGCATCATGATGACAACGGCCAGCGTGCGCGGCAGCACCAACGCCTCCATCGGCGACACGCCGATGGTGCGCATCGCGTCGACCTCCTCGGTCAGCTTCATCGTGCCCAATTGCGCGGCGAAGGCCGAACCGGAACGGCCGGCGACCATGATCGCGGTCATCAGCACGCCCAGTTCGCGAAAAGTCAGGCGGCCGACCAGGTTGATCGTCAGCATCTCCATGCCGAACTGGCGCAACTGCACCGACCCCTGCTGGGCGATGACGATACCGATCAGGAAGCTCATCAGGCCGATAATGCCCAGCGCCGATACGCCGACCACTTCGAACCGCTGCACCACCGCATTGATGCGGAACCGATGCGGATGGCGGATAACGCTCCAGCTCGCGATCAGCGTGGCGCCGAAAAAGCCGAGCAGCCCCATCAGGTTCGCGCCGGACGCGATCACCGCTTCGCCGATCTGGCCGACGACGCGACGCAGCGGATGGACATGGTCAGGCCGGATCGGCATCGGCTCGTCCAAATGGCAGACGGCGTCGATCAGGCGTCGCGCATCGTCGCTGGCGCCGGTGACATCACAGCCCAGCCGCTTGGTCGCGCGATGCACGGTCCAGGCGCCGATCGTATCCATATGGTCGACAGCGGACAGATCGATGGCGCCGACCGGCCCCTGCACGGCGTCCAGCCGGTCGGGCAGGTCGCCCAGACAGGCGATCGCCAGCGATCCGGAAAGCCGGACCACATTACTGCCGTCCTGCTGTTCCTCGGCTAATTCGGCGGCTTTGTTCATGCGATGGGATTACTGGTCCATTATCGGTTGCACGGCAAGCCGAAACGGCCCATCCGCAAGCCAGAACGAAGGGCGGACAGAAAAGTTTCGGAAACGGCATGACGACGCACAGGCTGGCCATTTACGACATGGACCGCACGGTGACCTTCAGCGGCACCTATACAGGCTTTCTGATCCATGTGGCGGGGCATATGGCGCCATGGCGACTGGTGCTTTTTCCCTGCGTCATCCTGCTGATGCTGGCCTATGTGGTGAAGCTGATCAGTCGCCAGCGGCTGAAGGAACTGAACCAGGCGCTGATGATCGGCTTCAACGTCGAACGCGCGAAACTGATGCCGCATGTCGAAAGCTATGCCGACCGGGTGATCGCCCGCAACCTGCGTGCAGGGGCCGTGGCGCAGATCGCGCAGGATCGCGCCGACGGCTATAGGCTGGTGCTCGCCACCGCCTCCTACCGCCTTTATGTCGAACCGATCGCGCGGCGGCTGGGCTTCGACGCGGTGATCGCCACCGATCATCTGAGCCAGGATCTGCGCTATGTCCGCGCCAGGATCGCGGGCGAAAATTGCTACGACACCGGCAAGCTGCGGATGATCAAGGCATGGATGGCGTCGCAGGCGATCGACCGCGCGCAGGCGCATATCCGCGCCTATTCGGACCATGTGTCGGACGCGCCAATGCTGGAGTTCGCCGATATCCCCTTCGCCTCCAACCCGCACAAGCCGCTGGCCCGGCTGGCGGCGGATCGCGGATGGACGCGGGTGGACTGGAGCTGATCTGGCGGCCTAGGCCGTCAACCCGTCGATCGCAGCCCAGCCATCCGCACCGATCCCCCGCAACATAGGCCGATGCCCCCGGCGCACGCCGCCCAGCGCCATGACCGGCGCATCGACCTGCCGCGCCAGGGCCGCGAAACGCACACGTCCCAAAATCTTGGCGCCGACATGCGAGCGGGTGGGGAACAGGGGCGAGACGAAACACAGATCGACGCCCGCCCGCCGCGCCGCCGCGGCCTCCCGCCCATCATGGACGGCGCGGCTGCGCAACAGGAGGCGGTCCGCTCGACGCGCGTCCCGCCCATGCGCGCCATCGGCCTGCCACGCCACTGCATCGCGCACCGGCCCGGCCAGCATCAGCACCAGCCGCTGCCGCCGTGCGATCTTCCGCAGCACCTCGAACAGTGCCCTTCTCGCCATTGGCTCGGTCCGATAATGCCGAAACACGATGCCGCCGCGCCCCTTGGGCAAGCGCATGGCCGCCGCCAGCAACGCCGCCGTATCGACCCGCTCATCGGTCATCAGCCAGAGGGTGGGCAGTTTTTTGCGGTGGCGACGATCCATGGCCTTCGCCTATAGCAGCGCACATGACCACAGACAGCCTAATCGAAGCGGCGCAGCGCCTCGCCACCCTGCGCGACAGCATCGACCGCGCCGCCCGCCTGACGCAGCGCACCGCAGACGCCATCAACCTGATCGCGGTGTCCAAGACGCATGACGCCGATGCGATCCGCCCGCTGCTCCATGCCGGGCAGCGCCGCTTCGGCGAAAATCGGGTGCAGGAAGCGCAGGAGAAATGGCCCGCGCTGCGCGAGGAATTTTCCGCCGTCGAACTGCATCTGGTCGGCCAGCTCCAGTCGAACAAGGCCGCCGACGCCGTGGCCCTTTTCGACGTCATCCACAGCCTCGACCGTCCCTCGCTCCTGACCGCGCTGGCCAGGGCGATGGACGCAGCGGACAAGCGCGTTCCCTGTTTCATCCAGGTCAATATCGGCGCGGAGGAGCAGAAGGGCGGCTGCGCTATTGCCGATCTGCCTGCATTGATCGCCGCGGCGCGCGCGGCCGATATCCCTGTTCTGGGCCTGATGTGCGTGCCGCCGGCCGATATCGAGGCGGCGCCCTTCTTCGCGCTCTTGGCGAAGATCGCGCGGGAGGAGGGACTGGAGCGCCTGTCCATGGGCATGTCGGGCGATTATGAAACCGCGATCATGCTGGGCGCGACCGATATCCGCGTCGGCACAGCGCTGTTCGGGGAAAGGCCATCCCCCGCTCGCCCCGTACCGGCGAGCGGGAGAGGGATGCTCAGAAACTCCCGTGCCTAGAAACTTCCGCGCCTAAAAACTCCCGCGCAATGTGATGCCATAGGTGCGCGGTTCGGCCAGATAGGCGGAGATGAGCTGGTTTGCCATCGGCGCGCCTTGGCCGAACTGGCCGGTTGTCGACGTGCCGGGGCTGCTCGACTGGAGCGGGCTGGAGAAGGCGACCTGGGTATAATTCTGGTTAAAGATATTCTGGCCCCAGAATTCCACCGCCCAGCGCTGGTCCGCGCCGCGGATACCGACGCGGGCGTTGACGATGGCATAGCCGTCCTGCCGCTTTTCGGGGAACAGGTCGGACCCGGTATTATAGTCGCTGGTCATGCGGCCATCGACATAGAAGAGCGCGGACAGGCCCGATGCGCCGATGTCCGGGGTCCAGGCCATGCTGGCGGTCGTGACCAGTTGCGGCGCGTTGCTGTTGATCGATCCGGGCAACAGGAACAGCGCGGTGTCGAGCGGGACGCTGCCGTCGCCGCTGCCTACCAGCCGGTTGGCGAATTTGGCGCGGGCATAGGTCGCGCCGCCCGACACGCGGAAGTTGCGCGCGGGGGTGACCGACGCTTCCAGTTCCACGCCCTGGCTGATCAGGCCCGGCCCGACATCGCCGCTGTCGCAGGTGCGGGCCGCCGACAGTGCCCCGTCACAGCCATTGATATTCTGCACGACGAAGCTGGTGCCGTTGAAGGTGTTGAGCTGGAAATTCTTGAACTCCTGCCGGAAGGCGGCGATGTTCACGCTCCATTTGGGCTGCGCGAATTTCAGGCCCACTTCGAACGAATCCACCTTTTCCGCGGCGAAGCGCAGGCTGGCGACGTCGGCATTGGTGCGCGGCGAAAAGACGGCCGGAATGGCGTTCAGGCCCGTCGATCCCAGTTGGAAGCGATCCAGATTATAGCCGCCCGCCTTATAGCCCTTCGAATAGCTGCCATAGAGCAGCAATTCGTCAATCGGCTTCCACGATAGCACCGCCGTCCCGGAAAATTCACCGTCGCTGATCTTGTCGTTGAGGTCGAGCGCGTTGAGACCGGTGGACGCATTGCCCAGGCACCCCAGCGTCAATATGCCGCCCGCCAGCGTCGCCGCGCTGCCCAGCGCCGGGTTGGTGGCGATGCCGGGCAGGCCCGACGCCTGCAACGCCGCGCAGGTCGCATTATTATTGTTGAAATCCGCCGAGAAGCGCTTGCTTTCATGGGTGTAGCGCAGGCCCAGGGTCAGATCGAGCCGATTGGTGATGTGGACGATATTATGGGTGAAGAGCGCCCAATTCTCGCTCTTCTGGCGATAGAGCGACGCGACGTCGCCAGTGCCGGACGGGATCGCCGACAGGGCGCGCAGGCCGTTGCCAAGCCCGGTCGAAATCGCCCCGGCCTGCGCCGCCGCGATCGGCGCGGGCACGCCGCGCGCGATCAATGCCGCGGTCAGCCCGGCGTTCAGGTTCGCCTGCGTGCCATTGATGAGCGGCTGGGTGGCCAGGCCGCTGCCGCAGGCTGCGAGTTGCGGGGCGGTGAAATTGCTGTTCACGCTCGCCCCCGCCATCAGGCGGCAGGCGGCAAACCGGCCATAATCCGCGCCGAAGCGGATATTGTCCTGCAAGGTGAGCCGCTCATTGGCGTAATAGCCGCCGACCAGCCAGTCGAGCTTGTCGGCGAAGGCCGAACCCTGCAACCGCAATTCCTGCGTGAAGGTCTTGAACTGGCGATAGGTGTTGGGATCGCGGTAGAGCAGGTCGGCGCGGTTATAGTCGTAATCGCCATAGTCGCGGGATTTATAATCGCGATAGGCGGTGATGCTGGTCAGCTTCGCGCCGCCGAAATCATAATTGATCTCGCCCGACACGCCCCAATCCTTGAGCTTGCTGACATAGTCGCGGCCCGGCGTGGTGACGAGTTCGCGATCATAGGGATCGGCCGGAATGACGCTGCCCTGACCCGCCAGGATCGCCGCGATGCGGTTGAATGGCGCGTCGGTATAGCCGCCGCCGGCCGCCGGTCGCCGCTCGCGCGATTCGATATAGGCCGCGCCGCAGCAGCTTTCGTCGCGATTGGTATAATCGCCGATCAGCCGGATGGAGAGCGCGTCATTGGGTTCGATCAGCGCCTGGCCACGCACGAAATAACGGTCGCGGTCGTTGGTGTCGCCGACTGTCGCGCCCGCGCCGTCGACCAGCTTGTAGAACCCGTCGCGCTTGGACCAGACGCCGTCCAGGCTGAGCGCGATACCCTCGGCGATCGGCCCGGTGACGCGGCCCGACAGCCGCCAATAATCATAATTGCCATAGGTGATCTCACCCTTGGCGTGGAAAGTGTTTTCCGGCGCCTTGCTGATGATGTTGATCAGGCCCGCCGACGCATTGCGGCCAAACAGCGTGCCCTGTGGCCCGCGCAGCACCTCGACCCGCTCGATCTCGCCCAGTTCGTTGAGGCCCGACCCGGTGCGCGAACGATAAACGCCATCGATGAACACCGCGACCGAGCTTTCCAGCCCCGGATTGTCGCCGACCGTGCCGATGCCGCGAATGCGGGCGGAGGCATTGGCTTCGGAGCCGGTGGAGGAGACGAGCAGCGACGGGGCCAGCTGGTTCAGCGTGCGGATGTCGCTCGCGCCGCTATTCTGCATGGCGGCCGCGCCCACGGCCGATACCGCGATCGGTACGTCGGACAGGGGGCTGGCGCGGCGGGTGGCGGTGACGATGATGTTGGCGCCCAAATCGTCGGCGACCGGCTGCGGCGCGGCCCCGTCCTGCATTGCATCCTGCGCCTGCGCAGCGGACGCGCCTGCGACCGCACTCATGGCCAGCGCGACGATGGCGGCAGATGCCCAGAGACTCTTGTCTGTCATGATTGGCTAATCCTCTCCTGGTCCGCGCGACTTTTCGCCGCGTCGGAACTGTGGGTGATTATGCGGACACAGCAGGGCGAAGGCAATAGAGCCAAGCTTTTCTGCGCCTTTTGGCGCAGCTGACGGCCGAATGATCCAGCTCTGTTGCCTATCGGCAACGGCTTAATATCTGCTTTCCGTAACGTCGCCTTACGATAAGGGAAAGCGCAATAAGCGGTCCGCGACCGGCACCAATGCGGCCGCTCCAGCCCCCACCGCGCGGCGAATCTCGCCATGCCCCGCATCCAGCCCCCCCGTCAGCGCACCCAGCGCAGGCAGAATCAGCTTGGTCGCCGACCCCACGAAGCACCGCCGCGACACATGCCGACCGCGCAGCGACAGGCGCAGCTTGGGGTGGAAATGGCCGGATATTTCGGGGCGCGGATCGTCCGCCTCCGCCTCATGCCGCAACCATATCCCCTCGACCTGCGCTTCCGCTACCCGACGTCCCCCCGGCATGTCCGCGACACCGACGTCATGATTGCCGGTAATCCAGGTCCAGTCCAGCCTTTCCGTAAGGGAAAATAGTCTTTTTCGGGCCGAGGGATCGAGCCGCGCCGCACCATGGGCATCATGGAAACTGTCGCCCAGCGACAAGACCGCCTGCGCGCCCGTGCGTTCCACCAGCGCCTCGATCACGTCCAGCGTCGCTTCACTGTCATGGGGCGGCAGGAACTGGCCGAAGCGCGCATACCAGCTCGCCTTCTCGAAATGCAGGTCGGCGACCAGCAGCGCCCGCTGCGCCGGCCAGTAGAGCGCGGCTTCGGGCAGCGCCATGAAAGCGTGACCTGCGAACGAAAGGGGAACCATCGCCCGCCTATGCGCCTCTACGCCCCGGCTTTCAAGGGGGCGCGCAAACGCCTATAGGCGCTGGCCATGTCCGCTAGTCCCCCCGCTTACACCCTCGCCGCCCTCTATTGCTTCGCCCGCTTTCCCGATCCGCAGGCGCTGGCCGCAGACCTGCGCGCGCGCTGCGCCGATCTGGGCACGTGCGGCACGCTGATCCTGGCCGGGGAGGGGATCAACGGCACGGTCGCGGGCGATGCGGGCGCTATCACGGCTTTGATCGGGCATATCCGCGCCCTGCCTGGCTGCGCCGACGCCGACGTCAAATATTCCTGGGCCGATCTCGCGCCCTTCGCCCGGATGAAGGTGAAGGTGAAGGCGGAGATCGTGACGCTGGGCGTGGGCGATCTCGACCCGGCGACGCAGGCCGGCACCCATCTCGACCCGGCCGACTGGAACGCGCTGATCGCCGATCCCGACACGGTCGTCATCGACACCCGCAACGCCTATGAAGTGGCGGTCGGCACCTTCCAAGGCGCTATCGACCCGGAAACCCGGTCCTTCCGCGAATTTCCCGACTGGTTCGACGCCTTCGCCGCAGACCTGAAGGCGCAGGGTCGCAGCCCCAAGATTGCGATGTTCTGCACCGGCGGCATACGCTGCGAAAAATCCACCGCGCTGGTCAAGGCGCGCGGCTTTGCCGACGTCTATCACCTCAAGGGCGGCATCTTGCGCTATCTGGAGGAGATGCCCGAAGCCGACAGCCGCTGGCAGGGCGATTGCTATGTCTTCGACGAGCGGGTCGCGGTCGGCCATGGCCTCCAACCCGGCGACTATGTCACCTGCCGCGATTGCGGCCTGCCCCATCTGCGCGATGCGGCGCATGACTGTCCGGGCGACGAGTCCGGTGTTTGGCCGCACCGGGGTTAAGCGGACGTCTCCACCAGTTCCGCTATCTCGAAATCATAGCGTTTCCATCCCCGCATCTTCGCCCCTTCCGCTGCGGCGGCGCGCTTCTTCTTCGCCTCCGCCAGCGAGCGGACATGGCCCCAGAAGACCTCGGTCCTGCCATTGTCCAGCACCGCGACGATCCGCCAATAATGGGTGAAGGGATCGGCGGTAGGTCCGATCGTCTTGACATAGCCGTCCGCCATGGTGGCGGTCAGGTAACGCTTCCTGCGGGCCATGCGTCAGCCCCGATAGCGATGCAGGCCCGCGCCATGCGCACGCAGCCATGCCCGCGCCGGGCGCGGGTCCGCGCCATAGATCCGCTTATGCGCCGCATGAAAGGCGGGGCTGTGATCCATGTGCAGCAGATGCGCCAGTTCATGCGCCACGGTCGCCCTGCGCACCTCGGGCGGGGCCAGGATCAGCCGCCAGCTATAGCGGATGGCCCCGGACGAGGCGCAACTGCCCCAGCGGCTGCGGGTATCGCCCACGCCGACCGATGCAACGATCAGCCCATGCTCGCGCGCGATTTCGTGGCTTTCGGTCTCCAGCACCGCCCTGGCGCGGCTGACGAGCCAGCGCTGCACTCGCGCGCCCACTGATTCCGCCGCGCCGCCCAGCAGCAGCCGGTCGCCCTCCAGTCGGATCGTGCGGGTCGCGCCCGCGACCCAGTGGATCGTCACCTCGCGCCCCTCCAGCGGGAAGACCGTACCATGGTCGAGCCGCGTGACAGCGGGCTGCCTGGCCATCTGGGCGCGCACCCAGCCTTCATGATCCTGCGCCCAGCCGAGCGCCTTTTTCAGGTTCGCCCGCGCCGGCAGCGACAGGCGCAACGCCCCGCGCGTGCTGTCGATCGTCAGCCGGTAGGCCCGCGCCCGCGCCGATCGGCGCACCAGCACCGGCATGGCCACGCCATCGATCAGGATCGCCGCATCGGGATCAGAGTTCGCGGTCGACAAGATGATTTTCCCAATCGCCCGCATCGGCCTCCGCGATCGTCCAGCCGCGCACCGATTCCTGCGCCCGATGCACCGCTTCCCGGTCGCCGCAGATCAGATAATGCCAGTCAGGCAGCGGCAGTCCCTCTTCACGCAGCCGGTAGGCGCATGTTCTGGGCAGCCAGCCGATCTGCCTGACCTTGGCCGGGGTCAGCCGCACGCAATCCGGGACGAACGTTCGCCGGTCCTTGTAATTGCTGCATTGCCCGCTCTGCCGGTCGAGCAGGCGACAGGCGACATTGGTCGGATAGATCCGCCCCGTCTCCTCATCCTCGGCCTTGTGCAGGCAGCATTTGCCGCAACCATCGCACAGGGCTTCCCACTCGGCCTTGTCGAGCTTGTTAAGCGGTTTTTCCCAGAAGTGCGTCACTTGACCCATTTTTCCAGGAAGGCGACCACTTTGTCCGGCGCGCCTTCATTCACGTCCGCCGTGGCGGGATCGTCCACCGGCACCAGCGCAACCGGCTTGCCCTCGCCGTCGAACAGATAGGGGGTGCGGCTGTGGCTGACCATATAGTCGCTCGCGCCCCCGGCCTTTCCAGACCCTTCCTCGGGATTATAGATCACCACGAAATCCTTGGCGACCTTGGCGATCTGATCCTTCGTGCCGGTGAGGCCGATCAGGCGCGGATGGAAGGCCGCGACATAGGTTTTGAGCACGGCGGGCGTATCGCGTTGCGGATCGACGCTGATGAGCATCGGCTGGACCCTGGCGGCCAGGGCCGGCCTGTCCTTCTCGAATTGCGCGAACCCTTGCATGATCCGTTGCAGATCGACCGGGCAGACGTCCGGGCAATAGGTATAGCCGAAATAGACCAGCCGATACTGGCCCTTATAATCGTCCCAATGGGTCGGCTTGCCGTCCTGGTTGATCAGGGTGAAGGGCGCGCCGATCCGCGCGCCGATCAATTCGCCCTGTTCGCTGTCGCCGCTTGATGCATTCCCGCCAGCACCCATATTGCAGGCAGCCAGCAAGGCGAGGAAGGGCAGGGCGATGGAAGGCAGGATGGATGGGGCGACGTCTTTGTTCATGGCATGGCCAGCCATGCCCTGCTAGGACGCGATTTGCAAATGCAACGGGGCGCATGATGAAGACGAAGCTTTTTTCCGCATTGCTGGGTTCGCTGGCGCTGGCGCTGCTGGTTCCCGGTCCCGCCCAGGCGCAATTTTCGGACAATTACAATTTTCTGAAGGCGGTGAAGGACAAGGATGGGGAGAAGGTCACCAACCTGCTCCAGAAACCCGGCTCCACCGTCATCAACAGCCGCGACGTATCGACCGGCGAAAATGCGCTGCACATCCTCGTCGCCCGGCGCGATGGAACCTGGCTGACCTTCCTGTTGTCGAAGGGCGCCAATCCCAACCTGACCGACAATGACGGCAACAGCCCGCTGATGGATGCGGTGCAGGGCCGGTTCGAGGAAGGCGTGCGCACGCTGCTCGCCTACAAGGCGCAGGTCGACAAGGTGAATGACAGCGGCGAAACCCCGCTGATCCGCGCGGTGCAGCTGCGCGACGTCGGTCTGGTCCGCCTGCTGGTGGCGCAGGGCGCCAATCCGGAGAAGCGCGACACCATCGCCGGCATGTCCGCCCGCGACTATGCCAAGCGCGACGGCCGTACCCCCGGCCTTACCGAAGCGCTCGACGCCGCCAAGCCCGCCGCGGCGCCCAAGGGGCCGGTGCAGGGTCCGGTGTTTTGAGGAAGTGGGGATAAGGCGGGTTTGGGCGGGAAGCGGACATAGGAAATCCGTTCAGGCTGAGCGAAGTCGAAGCCCTCTGCCGAGCGGAGCGAGGCCAAATGCTTCGCCTTCGCTCAGGGCGAACGGATTGCAAGGGTCGGCCAAGGTCCGCTTCTGGTCGCCTATGGCCGTCCCCCTACCAGCCCAGTTCCGTAACATGGTCCGGGTCGCTGAGCGCCGTCAACCGCCGGGCGGCGCGGCGGGCGAAGCGCAGCGTCTCCGCCTTGCGCCGGGCGGCGGCCAGCGGCTCCACCGGGGCCGGGCGCACCAGTTCGGCGTCATATTGATCGGCGACGATCAGGCCGGTGCGCGTCGGCCACAGCGCCTCGCTCTCGAACGGGGCAAGGTCGAACCCGGCCGGCACCGCCCAGAAGAAGCGGTCGCAATAGTCGAAATAGTCGGGCCATTTCATGTCGCCCAACAGGTCCGCCCGGCTGCACTTGATCTCTACGATGGTCAGCCGCCCCGCGCCGTCGATCGCCATGATGTCGGCGCGGCGTCCATTGGGCAGCGGCACTTCCAATATGCCGCTCATGTCGTGGCGGAAGAAGAGTCGCAGCGTGCCGCGCGCCACCGCCAGGGCGGTGCCGTCGGTTAGCGGCGAACAGGCGTCTATCGGGGCGCTACTCATCGCGCCACCATAGAACAGGACAGGAACATATGAAAAGGCCGATTCGGACGAACCGAACCGGCCTTGAAAATTTCGCCATCGCGAACCGGCGCGTTCCCACGCCCGATCGTCGCCGCCATATCCTCAACGATAGAAGATATGATTGTCGATCATCGCCAGCTTGGCCTTGCCCCAGCCCGGCGATACGCGGCGGGCGTGGAAGAAGAGCGCGCCTTCCGCGCGGCTGACCCAGCTGTCGTTCATCGCGATCTGGGCGATGGCGACGGCTTCGCGCCAGCTACGGCTGTCGGCGCGCACGGCCGGCATCGAATGGCCCCGCACGAAGCTGAACTGGCTGGGCTGATAGACGACGCCGCACAGGCTGTCGGCGAAGCGGCCGGACTTGGCCCGGTTGATGATCACGCGCGCGACGGCCAGCTGACCTTCCAGGCTTTCGCCCTTGGATTCGAAATAGACCGCGCCGGCCAGGCAATGCATGTCGCCGTCCAGCTCCTCAGGCGCGCCTTGGGCGTCGACCAGAGCAGCGAGGCTGGTCGCCTGCGCGTCGGAATCGGTAGAAAATTCGGGGTCGGCCTTGTCGGCCGATGCCAGCGGCTGCGTAATTTCACGCGGCGCGGCGAAAATGACGGCGGATTGCGCGCCAGTCGGGGACGTTTGCGGAAACGTCTGGGGGAGAGAGGTGGTCGTGGCGATCGATTCGCCCGCGATCGACATATCGGACGCCGTGACCGCAGCAGCGGCGGACAGGGCGAAGGCTGCGGCGATGGCAGCTTTCAGACGAAAACTCATTATCACTCAAAAACATGCGGTTATTGGCCGGAAACGTCGTTTCAACCGATATTCTTATGACGTTCGGCCGCCCCCCGTCTGCGTGTTTACCGGCCCCGCCCCCCAATGGGCGAATTCGGCAACCTGCGCGTTGGCGTGGGCGGCCTCTGCCCAAACCATTGCGATGAGTCAACGATCAGCCGAGTGTTTCCACGGCAAACCGTTCCGCTTCCGGGATGTCGAGTTCGATTATCCACAGGTCGGGGTCCGACTTGCGCCGGCGCGCTACATATTGAGCGAGCGCCTCTGGCCCCTCTTCGATCGAAGGACCACAACGCATTAACGCATAACCCCCGGCAAAGTTCGACACCCTTTCGAAAAGACCCGTTTCCCGCCCTTTTTCAAGCGTCTGGACCAGAATCACACCGCTGATCACGTCGCCCTTGACCAGGATCGTGGCGAAACCGCCGGCGGCCGCGACCCGCCGCCGCAGCGCGCCCACCAGCATCGCGCTGGTCAGCCGGGCGTCAGCGGCCATAGCCCGGCAGCGAAGAGAGCGAAAATTGCGATCGCATGAAGGTGCCGGTGCCACGCCCGACCTCTTCGCCGTCGGAATCGATCAGGCTTGCTTCGGCGACATAGACCCGTCGCTTGCCGCTGATCCAGCGACCCTCGGCGCGAATCCGGCCCGGCGCGATCGGACGGGTGAAGAGCAGGTTGAAGGCGGTGGTCAGCAGGAAACGGTCGCTGACGAGGCTGTTGGCGGCGTAGAAGGCCGCATCGTCCAGCATCTTGAAATAGACGGTGCCATGCACCGCTCCCGCAGCATGAAACTGGCTTTCATCGACGTCGAAGTCGATCACCGACCGGCCCGGCTCGCTGATCGTCAGGTCCGACCGGAACAGCCGGTTGATCGGCGCGGAACGGTAGAGATTCTCCAACGCGCGAAAATGCGCGGTTTCGCCGCTCGCGCCGGCGCCGGGCGTCGTCTCAGGCAGCGTCACGCGCCTCGCCGCCCGCCAGCAGCGCGTGGAGCGCGCCGGTCGACTGTGCGCCGCGCAGCCGGGTCACCTGACCCTCATCGCGCAGATAGCGCGACACGCGCGCCAGCGTCTTCAGATGTTCTGCGCCGCTATCGACCGGCGACAGCAGGGCGAAGACGACATCCACCGGCGCTTCGTCCACCGCGTCGAACGGCACCGCCGGGTCGAGCAGCACGACCACGCCGCACATTTTGGACAGGCCTGCGATCTTGGCATGGGGGATGGCGACGCCGCCGCCAAAGCCCGTGGACCCCAGCCGTTCGCGCTCGAACAGGGCGTCACCCACCTCGTCCGCGTCCAGATCATAGGCGCAGGCGGCAAGCCCCGCGATCTTCTGAAATAATTGCTTCTTGCCGTTCGCCGACAGGCCCGTGGCGAGCGCGTCGGCCGAAACGATGTCGTTGAAGTGAACCATGGTCAATCCGAAACGGCCGAGCCGCGCGGCACAGTCTTCGCGCTTTCCTCGGACAATGAAAGCCCGGCCCCATAAGCCGCCCGCACCATCAGGTCAACAGGCGGCCGGGGCCGGGCGCAGGATCAACCGCGTGGTTCGACCCAACCTATGGTGCCGTCATGCCGACGATAGACCATATTATAGGCCGATGTGCCGGCGTTGAGAAACAGCAGCGCATTGGTGTTGCGCAGGTCCAGCATCATCACCGCGTCCGACACGCTCGCTTCGGGGATGTCGACGCGGGTTTCCGCCACGATCAGCGGCGCATCGGCGGCGTCTTCCTCATCCTCCATAGTGCTCGCGAAGATGGTGTAGCCAGCGCCATCGATGTCATCGACGCTATAGCCGTTGGTCCGCTGCGCTTCTGCGGCGGCGGCCTGGCTGCTGCGGTCCTTGAGGCGGCGCATGTAGCGGCGCAGCTGTTTCTCGATACGCTCGCACGCCTGATCGAAGGATGGATGCGCCTCCTGCGCTTCGCCGGCGCCTTTCAGGATCAGGCCGGTCATGACATGGCACACGATGTCGCAGTGGAACGCGCCATGGGGCGCCTTGCGAAAAGTGACATGGGCCGAAATCGTGCGGGAGAAATATTTCTCGGCCATCGCCTCCAAACGGTCGGTGACATGGCTTTTGAGCGCCTCACCCGTTTCGACCTGATGCCCGGAAATGCGAATGTCCATATGCCTTCTCCTTGTTCTTGCCAGGCCGCCAGGAAGGCGACCCGGTTGGTCTGGAGACATGGGGGGACCGGTCAACGACCGGCTTGCCTCAGGCCTCCTCCAGCCAGAGCGGCTTGGTGAGCGTCGCGATGAACGCCGCATGCCGCTCCAGCTCCTGCGCGCTGGCTGTGAAGACGCGCGCAGGACGAAGAGGGCGAACCACGGCGCCAGCCGACAGTTCCACCCCGACGATCTCTTTATCCTCCTCCTGTGCCAGACCCAGGCCGATCTGACGGCCGCCGGTCAGTTCGATATACAGCTGCGCCAGCAATTCGGCATCGAGCAGCGCGCCATGCTTGACGCGATGGCTGCGGTCGATGCCGTATCGGGTGCAGAGCGCGTCCAGGCTGTGCTTGGCGCCGGGATGCAGCGTGCGGGCGATCGCCACCGTGTCGATCATCCGGTCGAGCGACACGTCGGCATGGCCGCACCGGCGCAATTCATGGTTGAGGAATCCGAAGTCGAACCGCGCATTATGCGCGACCAGCGGGCTGTCCTCCAGAAAGGCGAGCAGGTCGGCCGCGCCACTGTGGAACAGCGGCTTGTCCGACAGGAAATGGGTCGATAGTCCATGCACCGCCTCGGCCGCGGCGGGCATGTCGCGCTGTGGATTATAATAAGCGTGAAAGGTGCGACCCGATGGCACCCGGTTGATCAATTCGATGCAGCCGATCTCAACCATCCTGTCGCCGGATGCCGGATCGAATCCTGTCGTTTCGGTGTCGAAAATGATCTCGCGCATCGCCCTCTTCGTTTCGACTCTATGGGCCAACCCTTATCGACCTGTCTGCGCGCCAAGGCAAGCGACCAGACGGCGCACCTGCGCACGGGTGTCGGTAAAGGTTGCGCCGGTGCGGATGATATGGTCCGCCCGTCGCCGCTTTTGCGCATCGGGGGTTTGCAGATGGACGATCTGTCGGAATTTCGTCGCCGTCATGCCAGGTCGCGCCAGCACCCGCTTGCGCTGCTTCCATGCCGGCGCGGTGACGACGATGACGCCGTCCAACCGCCGGTACCCATGGGTTTCGAACAATAAGGGAATATCGAGAACCACGAATTTCCGCGACCGGTGTCGGCGCAGGAACAGCCGTCGCGCCGCCTGCACCGCCGGATGGACGATCGCTTCCAGCGCCCGGCGTTCCTGCGGATGGCCGAACACCGCCGCGCCCAGCTTCGCCCGGTCCACGCCCCTTGGCCCGGTCGTGCCGGGAAAACGCGCCTCTATCGCGGGGAGCAGCGCACCGCCCGGTCCCTGCAAAATATGCACCTGCGCGTCGGCGTCGAACACGGGCACGCCTTCGCGCCGCAGCATCGCCGCGACCGCCGACTTGCCCATGCCAATCGATCCGGTCAGGCCATAGACTTTCATCGTCGCCAGCCCTTAATCGTCCGCCGCGATCAGCAGCGCCCGCAATTCCGCGTCCAGGTCGCGCGGCGCCTGCGCGTCGAAGAAGATGTCGAAAGCGAGCGCCGCCTGGCCGATCAGCATCTCTAGGCCATCAAGCGTCTTGAGGCCCCGTGCTTTGGCGGTCTTGAGCAGGCCCGTCTCCAGCGGCGCATAGACGATGTCATAGACCGTCGCATTGTCCGCCAACGAGGCCAGGTCCAGGTCCAGCACCGGCTGGCCGATCATGCCGAGCGAGGTCGAATTGACCAGCAGGTCGGCCGCGGGCAGCGCGTCGCCCAGCCCGATCGCCCGGCCCGGCGCGCCGCTGCGGTTCAGCAGCGCCTGCGCCTTGGCCACGTCGCGCGCCATGATGGTGATGTCGGGCACGCCCAGGCTGGACAGCGCGAACAGGATCGCGCGCGCCGCGCCGCCCGATCCGACGATCACCGCGCTCTGCCCCTTCCACTTGTCGCGTAGCAGCGGCTGGAGGAAGCCGCCCGCATCGGTATTGGTGCCGATCAATGGCCCGCCGGTTTCGCTGGCGATGGTGTTGACCGCGCCGATCCGCTCGCGCACCCCGCCCGGGTCGTCGACATAGTCCATCACCGCGATCTTGTGCGGAATGGTGACGTTGCAACCCAGCCAGTCGGGATCGCTCCGCCGCATCAGGAAATAGGCGGCCAGCCCCTGCGGCGTCACGTGGGTTTTCTTATATTCCGCCTCGATATCCAGCGCGTTCAGCCAGAAATTGTGAATCAGGGGCGATTTGCTGTGGTCGATCGGATCACCGATCACTTCGGCATAGGGCAACTTGTCGGTCATGCCGCCAAAACGCCGCGCACGCGCAGAAAGTCAAGCAAAGGCAGCAAAGGCAGTCCTTGAATCGCGAACTGGCTGCCCTCGACCTTGCTGAACAGTTGTGCGCCCGGACCCTCGATCCGGTAGCAGCCCACGCACCAGCGCAATGCGTCCCAGTCCGCGTCGAGATAGGAAGCGATGAAGGCGTCGGACAAGGGCCGCACCGTCATCCGCACCCGCTCGACATGGCGCCAGATCGGCTCGCCATTTAGCACGATGACCGCCGCGCTGTGGAGGTGATGGACCCGGCCGGACAAGAGCTGCAATATCCGTGTCGCGTCGGCGCGATCAACCGCCTTGTCGATCATTACGCCGCGATCATCGCCATCGCCGATACTCAGCGTCTGGTCGCAGCCCAGCACCAGCGCGCCCGGCACGCGGCGCGACACCTTGAGCGCCTTCAGTTCCGCCAGCGCATCGGCCAGCGCGCGCGCGTCCAGCCCGTCGGCGCGCAGCGCGTCCTTGGCGGCCTCCTCATCGACGCCGGGCGAGAGGGTTTCGAACGGCACCAGCGCCGCGGTCAACATCGCCTTGCGGCTCGCGCTCTGGGAGGCGAGGACGATCATGCCTCTACCCCTTCCGCCAGTTCGCGGTCGTTGAACAGGTTGATGATGGCGGCCGCGGCCTCCTCGATCGACCGGCGGGTCATGTCGATCACCGGCCAGCCATTGTCCGCGAACATGCGCCGGGCGAAGGCCAGTTCCTCCTGCACCTTCTCATTATCGACATAGGCGGTTTCGGGCGCCTGGTTGAGCGAGAGCAGACGGTTGCGGCGGATCTGGATCAGCCGTTCGGGGCTGACGGTCAGCCCCACCACCATGGGATGCTTCAGGCTGTAGAGATTATGCGGCGGCGGCGATTCCGGGACCAGCGGGATGTTGGCGGTCTTGTAGCCGCGATTGGCGAGGTAGATGGAGGTCGGCGTCTTCGACGCGCGCGACACCCCGGCCAGCACGATGTCGGCCTCCTCCCAATTTTCATGGCCCACGCCATCGTCATGGGCGATGGTGAACTGGATCGCCTCGATCCGGGCGAAATAGGCTTCATCCAATATATGTTTGCGCCCCGGCCTGGTGCGGGTCTCCTGCCCCAATATGTTGGACAGGGCGTCGGCCACGCTGTCGAGCGCCGCGACATGGGGCAGGCCAAGCGCGCGGCAGCGCGTCTCCAGCCGCTTGCGCAGCGGATGGTTGGTCAGGGTGAAGAGGACGAGGCCAGGATTGGCGCTGATCTCCTCCATAATCCGGTCGAGATGGACATCGGACCGCACCATCGGCCAGAAATGGCGGATCGCCTCGACATTTTCGAACAGGCCGATCGCCGCCTTGGCGATATTCTCCAGCGTTTCGCCGGTGGAGTCAGACAGGAGATGGAGATGGATGCGCGCCATGGGCATATCTCTGTGGGCAGGCTGTGGATAAAGCAAGGGATGAAATAGGGGATAAAAACCCGTCTTTCCGCTATCCCCGGAGCCGGGAATCTTATCCACATGCCCCCAACAGACCCGTAATTTCATCCACAGCCTGTGGATAGCGTGGATGACCATGGTGACTCGGACGGCAAAGCGCGGCGCACCTGAGTCAAGCTGTTGGCAAATCCGGGCGCAACGCATAAACCCCGCTGCCAACCGCCCTACTATCTCCATCATCCTTTTTGAATCTTAATAATAAGAGAGACTATAGATGAGCCCCGCCGCGCCGAGCGACCATCCCGCCAAACCGCTCATGGCCGTTCTCAGGGGCGAGTGTCCCGCTGTTCCGCCCATGTGGCTGATGCGCCAGGCCGGCCGCTATCTCCCCGAATATCGCGCGCTGCGGGCGGACAAGGGCGGGTTCCTGGAACTCGTCTATGACAGCCCCGCCGCCGCCGAAGTCACGCTCCAGCCCTTGCGCCGCTTCGGCTTCGATGGCGCGATCCTCTTTTCCGACATTTTGATCGTACCCTACGCCATGGGGCAGGATCTGTGGTTCGAGGCTGGCGAAGGCCCGCGTCTCGCCCCGATCCTTGCCGAAACCGACCTGTCGGCACTGACACCCGATTTCAGCCGCTTCGAGGCGGTCTACGAGACGGTGCGGCAGGTGAAGGCGGCGCTGGACCCTTCGGTCACCTTCCTGGGCTTTGCGGGCAGTCCCTGGACCGTTGCGACCTATATGGTCGCGGGGCAGGGCAGCAAGGATCATGGGGCGGCGCGCCGTATGGCCTATCAGCAGACGGAAAAGTTCGCCGCGCTGATCGACGCCATCGTCGATGCGACAGTAACCTATCTGTGCGGCCAGATCGACGCGGGCGTCGAAGCCGTGCAACTGTTCGACAGCTGGGCCGGCAGCCTGTCTCCGCTGCAATTCCAGCGCTGGGTGATCGAACCCAATAAGCGGATCGTCGCGCGACTGAAAGCGCTGCACCCGACCATTCCGATCATCGGCTTTCCCAAGGGCGCGGGCGCGAAGCTCGCCGACTATGCCGCGCAGACCGGCGTCGATGCGGTCGGCGTCGATGAAACCATCGATCCGCACTGGGCGAACCAGGCGTTGCCAAAGGCGATGCCGGTGCAGGGCAATCTTGATCCGCTGGCGCTGATCGCGGGCGGCCGCGCGGTGGAGCAGGCGGTCGATACGATCCGCGCCGCCTTCGCCGACCGGCCGCATATCATGAACCTGGGCCATGGCATTTTGCCCGATACCCCCATTGCGCATGTCGAAGCGCTCATTAGCTATGTGCGAAGAGCATGAAGCCGCTTAAGGGAGTTTCCGTCTGATGGCCTATCTCGGCGCCGCCTATCTCTGGGTGAAGGCCGCCCATGTCATCTTCGTCATCTTCCTGATGGCGGGGCTGTTCATGATGCCGCGCTTCTTCGTCTATCATCAGGAAACCGTACCCGGATCGCCCGAAGACCAGAAATGGATCGAGCGGGAAGGACGACTGCTCAAGATCATCCTCAATCCCTCGCTGGTCCTGGTCTGGCTGTTCGGGCTGATGCTGATGGTGGAGATCGGCGCGTGGAGCTTTGGCTGGTTTCACCTCAAACTGCTCTTCGTCCTCGGCCTGTCGGGCTATCATGGCTGGGTCGCGGGCTATACGAAGAAGCTTGCGCGGGGTCAGCGCCCGCTCAGCGACAAGCAATTGCGGATGATGAACGAAATCCCCGGCATCGCCGCCGCGGTCATCGTCATCGCGGTGATCGTGAAGCCTTTTTAGGTATCATAATGGGGTAACGCCCTCTCGACGTGATCGATCGATCAGGCCGGATCGACCGCGATATTGTCGATCAGCCGGGTCTTGCCCAGCCTTGCCGCGCCCAGCAGCCGCGCGGGTCGATCCAGCACCGTCATCGGCGCCAGCGTCGCCGCATCGCACAGGCTCACATAATCGACCGGGTCGAAGCCATGCGCCGCCAGCGTAGCGATCGCCTTGGCCAGCGCGCCCTCGACGGGTTCGCCCTTCTCGATCTGCCGTTTAGCCTCGCCCAGCGCGCGGGGCAGGGCCAGCGCCGCCTTGCGCTCTTCTTCGCTCAGATAAGCGTTGCGGGAGGAGAGGGCGAGGCCGTCCTCGGCCCGCTGGGTCGGCATCCCGATAATCTCGACGGATAGGTCGAGGTCCGCCACGAAACGGCGGATCACGGCGAGCTGCTGATAATCCTTCTCGCCAAAAATCGCGACATCGGGCCGCACCTGGTTGAATAATTTGGTAACAACCGTCGACACCCCGTCGAAATGGCCCGGCCGGGCTGCGCCGTCCAGCCCGTCGCTGATCCCGGACACGCTGATGTTCGTGGCGTAACCGGCCGGATACATGACATTGACGGGCGGAATCCAGAGGATGTCCACGCCTGCTGCGACCAGCATCTGTGCATCCTTCGCCTCGCGCCGGGGATAGGCGTCCAGATCCTCGTTGGGACCAAATTGGCGGGGATTGACGAAGATCGACACGACGACATGCCGCCCGCGCCGCCGCGCTTCCTCCACCAACGCCATATGACCGTCATGCAGCGCGCCCATTGTGGGCACCAATGTCAGCGGCTTTCCATCGCTTTTCAGCGCATCGACGGCGGCACGAAGGGCGGGCAGGTCACGCAGCGTTTGCACGGAAGGAACGGCTCCGATAAGGGCTTCACTATAGCTGTCCTGCTAGGCTCGCGCCGGCGCGACCGTCAACAAACATTGCGACAATCAACGGGGTTAACCGGGGCAAATGGGCAATCCACAGCCGCATCTCATCGTCTTCGCCAATGAAAAGGGCGGCACCGGCAAGTCGACCACGGCGGTTCACACCGCTATCGCCTTGAGCGCGCTGGGTCATCGCGTCGGCATGATCGACCTCGATCCGCGCCAGCGGACCGTCACCCGCTATATGGAAAATCGCCTCGACACCGCGCGCCGCCGCAGCATCGAATTGCCCACGCCCGATTTCGCCGTCTTCACCGGCGACAGCATCGCCGCGCTGGACGACCAGGTCGTGACCCTGGCGGCCGACAAGGATTTCCTGGTGGTCGATACGCCCGGCCGCGACGACGTCTTCGCCCGGCATCTGGCGCCGCACGCCAACACGCTGGTCACGCCGATGAACGACAGTTTCGTCGATTTCGACCTGATCGGCCAAGTCGACCCGGAAACCTTCAAGGTCCGCCGCCTGTCCTTTTATTCCGAACTCATCTTCGAAGCGCGCAAGACGCGGGCGAAGGTCGATGGCGTGGCGATCGATTGGGTGGTGCTGCGCAACCGCGTTCAGCATCATGACGCGCGCAACAAAAAACGGGTCGGCGACGCGCTGATGGAACTCTCCCGCCGGGTCGGCTTCCGCGTCATACCCGGCCTGTCGGAGCGCGTGATCTTCCGCGAACTCTTCCCTTCCGGCCTCACCCTGCTTGACAAGGGGCATCTGGGCGAATTGGGGGTCAGCCATATCGCCGCGCGCCAGGAATTGCGCGAAATGGTGTCCGGCCTGGCTCTGCCGACGCGCGATGGCGTGACGTCGATGGACCTGCTCGGCGCGGCCTGATGGGCGTGCTGACGCTCTTCATCGCAGCGCTTGCGATCTGGCTGATCTGGACGGGAAAGTTGCAACGCATGACGGCAAAAGATGGCATGGCGTTGGGCGCGGCGCTGGTCGGCGCGGTGCTCGCGGCCAAAGGCAAACCCGTCATCGGCGCGCCGCTGCTGATCGGCGCGGCGCTGTTTTTCGCCAAGCAGGGCAATATCAAGGCGAAAGCCCGCACGCGCCCCGCCGCGCCCGTCGCGCCGCCGCCTGCCGATGACGTGGCGAAGGCGCGAGCGCTGCTGGGGGTCGCACCCGATGCGGATGCCGGGACGATCCGGGCCGCCCATCGCCGCCTCATCGCCTCGGTCCACCCCGATAAGGGCGGGACCGAGGCGCTCGCCGCCCAGATCAACGCCGCGCGCGACCTGCTGCTCGACGATCAGACGCAGCGTTGACGCACCTTTTCGATCCCACGTTGCTGCGCGATTATGATCTGCGCGGCACGGTGGGCGATACGCTGCGCGCCGCCGACGCCTGGGCGCTGGGGCGCAGTTTCGGCACGATCGTCGCCCGCGCCGAAGGACGACGGATTGCGGTGGGCTATGACGGGCGACTGAGTTCGCCGATGCTGGAAAGCGCGCTGGTCGAGGGATTGACCGCAACCGGCATCGACGTGCTGCGCATCGGCCTTGGTCCAACGCCGATGCTATATCATGCCGACATGGCGCGCGATCTGGATGGCGGCATCCAGATAACCGGCAGCCATAATCCCGGCGACCAGAACGGCTTCAAGCTGGTCCACCGTCATGCCCCATTTTTCGGGGACGATATCCAGCGTCTGGGCGCGCTGGCGGCGGCCGGTGACTGGAACAGCGGCGTGGGGCGTGTCGAAACGATTGACGTCATGGATAGCTATGTCGCGCGCTTGATGCAGGGTTTCGACGGCCCGGCCTGCCGCATCGGCTGGGACGCGGGCAATGGCGCCGCTGGTCCGGTGGTGGAGAAGCTGACGCAATTGCTGCCCGGTGAGCATCATCTGCTCTTCACCGATATAGACGGACATTTCCCCAACCATCATCCCGATCCTTCCCAGGAACGGAATCTGGCCGACCTGCGCGCGCTCGTCCTTGCCAAGCAACTCGATTTCGGTGTGGCTTTCGATGGCGACGGCGACCGGATCGGCGTGATCGACGGGCTAGGTCGGACGATCGCGGGCGACCAGCTGCTCGGCCTCTTCGCGCAAATCATATTGGAAAAGCGGCCCGGCGCGCCGATCGTGGCGGATGTGAAGGCCAGCCAGACCGTTTTCGACCGCATCGCGATGCTGGGCGGACGACCCGATATGTGGAAGACCGGCCACAGCCATATCAAGTCCAGAATGAAGCAGATTGGCAGCCCGCTGGGCGGCGAAACCACCGGTCATCTCTTCTTCGCCGATGCGTATCCCGGCTATGACGACGGTCTTTACGCCGCCGTCCGCCTGATCCGCGCCGTCGGATCGCTGGGACAAAGCCTGACCGCCCTGCATGACGCGATGCCGACCAGCATCATCACACCCGAATGGCGTTTCCCGGTGGCCGACGCGCGCAAGTTCGCGGTGATCGCCGATATCCTCGCCCGGCTGAAGGCCGCGGGCGCTGATATCCGCGCCATCGACGGCGCGCGAGTCCGCACCGTCGATGGCTGGTGGCTGCTGCGGGCGTCCAATACCGAGGCTGCGTTGGTGGCGCGCGCCGAATCGGCCGACGAGGCGGGACTGGCGCGGCTGATCGCGCAAATGGATGCGCAACTGGCCGATTCGGGCGTCATCCGGGCAGAATCGACCTGAAAAGCGCCTGCGCCGCTCTCATATTTTGGTATCGTTAATCCGTTTTCTCCCGCTATCTTCCCTTACGGAAAGCATGGCCTGAGATAATGATTGCAGGAAACGCAATCGTCCCTCCATGTTTCGCATTTGCGACAATCCGCGCTGCACCGCAAAAGGAACTCGCCTTTCAGGCATCCTCTCCTAAAATCTCAAGGCCGTCCTTCGGGGCGGCTTTTTTTTCGTCTCGATCCGTTTGCCGTCCTGCCCTGTTGCCGTAGCGTTTCGCCCTGCCACATGCGCCTATAGCCGCGAAAATGGGATGGATCGGGCGATCCGCTCACTGGAATTTAACCACAATCCTGATAATCGGGCTGCGTCCAAACAGCCGGTCGGGCGTTCGAACGCCACCGATCAAGGCCAATATCATGCCCAGTAGAGGATCTGTCATGTTGCTTCGCGGTCGCCCTTTTTCTGCTCTTCTCCTGACCGGCGTCATGCTGGCGTCCGCGACCCCGGCCTTTGCCGGCGGATTCTACCTGCAGGAACAATCGCCCAAGGAAACCGGACGCGCCCTGTCCGGCGGCGCGGCGGCCGGGGACGATCCATCCACCATCTATTTCAATCCGGCCGCGATGACGCAGCTGTCGGGCATCCAGACCTCGGTCGGCGGCGTCGCGCTGATGGCGTCGGCGCACCAGACCAATCGCGGTTCGCGCCGCACCATCCCCGGATCGACCCTGTCGGTCCCGGTCGGCGGCAATGACGGCGGCAATCCTTTCGAAAGCGTCATCCCGATTCCGAGCTTCTATGCCAGCGCGCAGGTCAGCGACCGACTCTGGGTCGGCCTGGGCGTCAACGCGCCTTTCGGCCTGAAACTGGAATATGATGACGGCTTCTTCGGTCGCTATGACTCGCTCTACACCGACCTTAAAACCTATAATATCCAGCCTTCGGCCGCCTATAAGCTGAGCGACAATCTGTCGATCGGCGGCGGCGTCGACGTGCAATATGTCAAGGCGACGCTGACCAACGCGCTGCCGCAGCTCTCGCCCCTGGTCACGACGGATGGTTTCGCCAGCCTGAAAGGCGACGACTGGTCGATCGGCTGGAATGCGGGCCTGTTCTACACCACCGGCGATACCAATTGGGGCGTCCATTATCGGTCGGGCGTCAGCCACAAACTGGCCGGCACGCAGATCGTATCGGGCCTCGTCGGGCCGGTCGCCGCGGGCAATGGCGAATTCGCCGCCACCGCGCAGCTGGAACTGCCCGACATCGTCACCGTCTCGATGATGCACAAGCTGACGCCTCAGTTGCGCGCAATGGTCACCGGCAAATGGTATAATTGGTCGAAGTTCAAGGGCATCGCCGTCACCTCGGCCGCGGGCACCACCAACAAGGAACTGGATTACAAGGACAGCTATTCGGTCAGCGTCGGCGGCGAATATGATGTCAGCCCGGCCTTCACCCTGCGCGCCGGCACGATGTTCGATCGTTCGCCGACCAATCCGCAGCATCTGACCACCCGCGTCCCCGATGGCGACCGCGTCTGGCTGACCGGCGGCGCGACCTGGAACATGTCGGATGCCTTCGCGCTGAACCTCAGCTACGCCCATACCTTCGTGGAAAAGGCGAACATCATCCGTCCCGACAGCTATTTCCCATCGCCAGCAACCGTGACCGCCACCACCTTGTCGCAAACCAGCGGCAATGCGGATCAGGTCGCCGCATCCGCGACGCTGCGCTTCTGATTCTCGCGGTGCGGCCTGTTTCAGCGAAGCTGAAACGCAAGGATCTCCCGCTTCTAACCGTCACCAAACATCCCTATAGAGGCTCCGTAGCTTACGGAGCCTCTTTTCATGTCCGATCATAATCCCGGCCTGCGCCCCTGGCGTGACATAGCGCGGCGGCAGTCGCGCCAGATCATGGTCGGCAATGTGCCGGTCGGCGGCGGCGCGCCTGTCACGGTCCAGACCATGACGAACACGCTGACCCATGACGTCAAGGGCACGATCGACCAGATCCGTCGCTGCGAGGAAGCGGGCGTCGATATCATCCGCGTCTCCTGCCCCGACGAGGAATCGACGGCCGCCTTGAAACAGATCGTCCGCGCGTCCCGCGTGCCGATCGTCGCCGACATCCATTTCCACTATAAGCGCGCACTGGAAGCGGCCGACGCGGGCGCGGCCTGCCTGCGCATCAATCCGGGCAATATCGGGTCGGAAAAGCGGGTGAAGGAAGTGGTCGATGCGGCCAAGGCCAATGGCTGTTCGATCCGCATCGGCGTCAATGCCGGGTCGCTGGAGAAGGATTTGCTCGAAAAATACGGCGAACCCTGCCCCGAAGCGCTGGTCGAATCCGCGCTCGACCATATCAGGCTGCTCCAGGACCAGGATTTCCACGCATATAAGGTCGCGGTGAAGGCCAGCGACGTCTTCCTCGCCGTGGCCGCCTATATGCAACTCGCCGACGCGGTCGATTGCCCGCTGCATCTGGGCATCACCGAAGCCGGCGGCCTGATCGGCGGCACCGTGAAAAGCGCGATCGGCATTGGCAACCTGCTCTGGGCCGGCATCGGCGACACGATCCGCGTGTCCCTGTCGGCCGAACCCGAAGAGGAAGTCCGGGTCGGCTATGAAATCTTGAAGTCGCTCGGCATCCGCACCCGCGGGGTCAAGGTCATTTCCTGCCCGTCCTGCGCGCGCCAGGGCTTTGACGTCATCCGCACCGTGCAGGCGCTGGAGGAACGGCTCCAGCATATCCACACGCCGCTCTCGCTGTCGGTGCTGGGCTGCGTCGTCAATGGTCCAGGCGAAGCGCGCGAGACGGACATCGGCCTGACCGGCGGCGGGGCCGGCAAGCATATGGTCTATCTGTCGGGCATCACCGACCACACCGTGCAGGACGAAGGCATGGTCGATCATATCGTCCGCCTGGTCGAAGCCAAGGCGGCGGAGGTCGAGGCGGCCAAGGCGGAAGCCGACATGACCGACGCGGGCAAGGCCGAGGCGGCGGAATAAGCGGAGCGACGCGGTGCGCCCCACGCCCGGCGGGTTCGCCATTCCCTTCGCCATATGCTGCATCGGCGTCGCGCTATTCTCTGTGATGGACGCGGCGATGAAGGGGCTCAGCCTTTCCATCGGCCTCTATAATGCGCTGCTCTGGCGCGCCGCGGCGGGCAGCTTGTTAGGCCTTGCGCTGATGCTGCTCACCCGGCAGCGCTGGCCGGACCGCGCCGTGCTGCGCCTGCACCTGCTGCGCGGCGCGGTCGTGGCGCTGATGGCGGCGCTCTTCTTCTGGGCGCTCATGCGGATGCCGCTCGCCGAAGCGATCGCGCTCTCCTTCATCGCGCCGCTGATCGCCCTCTATCTCGCCGCGTTGCTGCTGGGTGAAACGATCGGACGGCAGGCGATCGCCGCGTCGCTGCTGGGACTGGTCGGCGTGGGGGTGATCCTGTCGGGCAAATTGCAGGGGCGTTATGACGCCGACGCGCTTTTGGGGGCAGGCGCGGTGCTGGCATCGGCCGTCCTTTTCGCCTGGAACCTCATCCTTCAACGGCAACAGGCGCAGCGCGCTTCGCCGATCGAGGTCGCCTTCTTCCAGCATATCGTCATGCTGGGCGTCTTTGTGCTGGGCGCGCCGGCCTGGGCTGTGCTGCCCGACCGTTCTGCGATTCCGCTGGTGCTGCTCGCGGCCGGCCTCGCCTTCACTTCGCTCGCCGCGCTCGCCTGGGCCTATGCGCGGGCGGAGGCGCAGCGGCTCATCCCGGTCGAATATAGCGCCTTTCTCTGGGCGGCGCTGATGGGCTGGCTGGCGTTCGGCGAGCGATTGACCCTGACCACGGTGGCAGGCGCATTGCTGATCGTCGCGGGTTGCCTTATCGCCGCCCGCAGCAAAGGGGCCAATGTCGCCCATGTGGAAGCAGGAACGGCATGACCGACATCATCATTCGCGACGCGCAGGCCGACGATATCGGCACCATTCATGACTTCATCCTGGCGCTGGCCGATTATGAACGGCTTGCCCATGCGGTGAAGGCGGACCGCGCCACGCTCGCCCGCTATCTGTTCGGCCCGCGGCCGATGGCGGAGGTGCTGATCGCCGAACATGAAGGCCGGGCGGTCGGTTTCGCCCTCTTCTTCCACAATTTCTCGACCTTCGAAGCACGGCCGGGCGTCTATCTGGAGGATCTGTTCGTCCTGCCGGATGCGCGTGGCCTGGGCGCGGGCAAGGCGCTGCTCGCGCGCCTCGCCGCGCTGGCGATCGAACGCGATTGCGCCCGGCTCGAATGGTCGGTGCTCGACTGGAACGAACCCGCCATCGCCTTCTATCGGTCGCTCGGCGCGACGGCGATGGATGAATGGACGGTGCAGCGGGTCGATGGCGACACGCTGGCGGCGCTCGCCGCGCTCTGATCGAGCCAGCGCGACGAGCCGATCGGCCGCACTCTTGACGGGGACTCGCCGTCGGGTTCATTGTGCCGAAACGGAACATTTGGGGGACAAGCAGGATTATGGCCGTCGGCCGCACCGTGAAACGCACGCCGGAATGGCGCGAAATGCTGAAGCGCAGCGTCATCCGCAGCGGCGCGCTGATCGGCGCGATCACGCTCATGCTGGCGACCCTGTTCCTGGCCCTGGCGTTGCTCAGCTACGCGCCGAGCGATCCGTCGATGAACACCGTCGCGGGCGATCATGTCGCCAATATCATGCAGGCGCCCGGCGCCTGGACGGCCGATTTCCTGCTCTGGCTGCTGGGCGTCCCCGTCGCCCTGATCCTGCCGTTGATGACGGTCACCGCCCGCCGCATGTGGGGCGACCAGGATATGAGCGGGTGGAAGGGGCAGTTCGGGCAATGCCTGTTCGGCATCGCCCTGATCGGCATCGCGCTCGCCTTGTTCCAGAGCGCGCCGCTGGTCGGCCTGCCCGCGGGTTGGGGCGGGGTGATCGGCCTGGTCGTCGCCAAGGGGATCGCCAGCCTGACCGCGCAGGCGCCGGCCGCCGCGCCCTGGATCACGGGCATTCTTATCGTCGGCGCGCTGATTACGGGCCTGTTCGCCTGTTATCGCAGCCTGGCGCTGGAAAAGCCGATCATCGCGCTGCGTCGGCCCTCCTTGCCCAAACTCAACCTGCCGCGTCCGACGCTCGGTTTTGCCGGCCCCGCCGCTGCGGTCGATGATGACGACGACGCAGAGGATGAGCTGGCCGGGCGCGTCATCGCTCCGCGCAAGCAGGTGTCGCACGAACCCAAGCCGCCGATCACCATCCAGTCGCCCAAGCCCGCGCCGGTGCAGCGCGCGATGGCGCCAGTCAGCCAGGACGACCTGTTCGGGCACAGCTCGCTGCCCTCGCCCGACCTGCTCAACCCTGTCCCCGCCAACCAGGGCGGCAAGATCGACAAGGCCGCGCTGGAACGCAACGCCCGTCTGCTCGAATCGGTGCTCGACGATTTCCATGTGAAGGGCAACATCACCGAAGTCCGCCCCGGCCCTGTCGTCACCATGTATGAACTGGAACCCGCGCCCGGCATCAAGGCGAGCCGCGTGATCGCGCTGGCGGACGATATCGCCCGCAACATGTCGGCGCTGTCCGCCCGCGTCGCGACGATCCCCGGCCGCACGGTCATCGGCATCGAACTGCCCAACGCTCATCGCGAAGGCGTGTCCTTCCGCGAACTCATCACCAGCGAACAGTTCATGCAGGAAGCGACCCTGCCGATCATCCTGGGCAAGAATATCTCCGGCGAACCGATCATCGCCGACTTGGCGCCCATGCCGCACCTGCTGATCGCGGGCACCACCGGGTCGGGCAAGTCGGTGGGCTTGAACGCCATGATCCTGTCGCTGCTCTACCGCATGACGCCGGACCAGTTGCGCCTGATCATGATCGATCCCAAGATGCTGGAACTGTCGACCTATGACGACATCCCGCACCTGCTCTCTCCGGTCGTCACCGAACCGGCCAAGGCGATCCGCGCGCTCAAATGGGCGGTGGAGCAGATGGAGGATCGCTATCGCATGATGGCGTCCATATCGGTGCGCAACCTGGCCAATTACAACGAAAAGGTTCGCGCTGCGAAGGCCAAGGGCAAGCCGCTCGGCCGGCGGGTCCAGACCGGCTACGACCCCGAAACCGGCAAGCCCATTTATGAAGAGGAACAGCTGGATTTCCAGCCGCTGCCACAGATTGTGGTGGTGGTGGACGAGCTGGCTGACCTGATGATGACCGCGGGCAAGGAAGTCGAATTCCTGATCCAGCGGCTCGCGCAGAAGGCGCGCGCCGCGGGCATCCACCTGATCCTCGCGACCCAGCGTCCCTCGGTCGACGTCATCACCGGCGTCATCAAGGCGAACCTGCCGACCCGCATCAGCTTCTTCGTCACCAGCAAGATCGACAGCCGCACCATATTGGGCGAACAGGGCGCCGAACAACTGCTGGGCAAGGGCGACATGCTCTACATGCATGGTGGCAAGGGCCTGACCCGCGTCCATGGTCCCTTCGTATCGGACGATGAAGTCCGCGTGGTCGCCGACCATTGGCGCGCGCAGGGCCAGCCCGACTATATCCAGGCCGTCACCGAGGAGCCGGAGGAGGGCAGCTTCGCGCTCGACGGCGTGGACCTGGGCGACGACAGCCCCGACGCGCAACTGTTCCGCAAGGCGTGCCAGCTCGTCTTCGAAAATCAGAAGGCCTCGACAAGCTGGCTGCAACGCCAATTGCGCGTCGGTTATAATTCGGCAGCGCGCCTGATCGAACGGATGGAGGAGGAAGGGCTGGTCGGCCCGCCCAACCATGTTGGCCGCCGCGAAGTGCTGCGCGACGAAAATGGCAATCCGCTCTGATACTGGCCAGATGATCTGGCCAAAATTGGTTACGATTGCGTATCGTGCAATCGCTCCTGCGGCCTTCGCATTTGCAGCATGAAGCGGAACCGGGCAATAGGATCAGGCCTTTCAGGCATCCTCTCCTAAAACTTTTCGGGCTGATCTTCGGATCGGCCCTTTTTTTTATCCGCGATTAGGACTAGGCGAATCCCGCTGCTGCCGCGCCGATAACATAATTGGAGCGGTGCCGCCGGTCAGACCGGCAGGGCGAGGCGGGAGCATGGGGGATCGAGCTGTCGCGACCGTCTGCGGATGCTCTCCCCCATCAAGCCCAAAGCTTGCTATTTCGGAACAGCCGGGTTCACAACGGGTTCAAGCCCGACCGCATATCCACCACTTTCCTGAACAACTGGAGTTGAACGCCATGCAGCGCAGCCTTGCGCCCCTGATCCTGGCCCTCGCCGCCGCGCCGGCGGCCCTGTCGGTCGTCGTGCCGACCGCGCCCGTCGCCGCGCAGCAGGCCTCGCCCGACCTGACCCAGGTCAATGCCTATATTCGCGGCGTCACCACCCTCACCGCCGATTTCACCCAGACCGACCGTAGCGGTCAGACCCTGACCGGCAAGCTGACCCTCAAGCAGCCGGGTAAGATCCGCTTCCAATATCAAAAGGGCGTGCCGCTGCTGATCGTGGGCGATGGCAGGGCGCTGACCATGATCGATTATGAAGTACGCCAGGTGCAGCGCTGGCCGATCGGCAACTCGCCGCTGGGCGCGCTGCTTGATCCGAACAAGGATCTGTCGAAATATGGCAAGCTCGTGCCGACCGGCGATCCGTCGATCCTGAGCGTCGAGGCGCGCGATCCCAAGCGGCCCGAATATGGCACCATCACCATGATCTTCAAACGCAACGCCTCCGGGCCCGCGGGCTTGCAGCTTTACGGTTGGGTGGCGCTCGATTCGCAGAATAACCGGACGGCGGTGCGGCTGAGCAACCATGTCTATGGCGCGACGGTGGCCGATTCCGCCTTCCGCTGGACCGATCCGCGACCCAGGGGACGGGCGGCGGGCGGCTGACCGGAGCGCCTTGCAGGACGGATGGAAAAACTTGGCGCTTCGTTCATCTGCCGCTCATATGGCGGGCGCTAATCAAGACCCAAGGCGAGAGACAACCGGGATTTCCCCCCTGTTACCCGGTCCCCCCTCTCGCCGCGAAGCGCTTCAAGGGCGCGATCGAGACCCCCGTTCCACGCCCCCGGAGCGGGGGTCTTACTTTGTGCGGCCTTCTCTCAGCCGCTTGCGTGTCCGCCTGCGGCCTCCTAGGTGGAGGGCATGGCCGACACCCTCTCCATCTGCTCCTGGAACATCAATTCCGTCCGCGCGCGTATCGACATCGTCGAACAACTGCTGCGGCTCGAAGCGCCGGACATATTGTGCCTGCAGGAAACCAAGGTGGTGAACGAGACTTTCCCCACCGAAATGTTCCGCCGCATGGGCTATGTTCATCAGGTGCTGAATGGCCAGCGTATGCACCATGGCGTCGCGATCATGAGCAAGGTGCCGGTGCATGAGGATGACCGGTTCGACTGGCAGGCCAATGGCGAAGCGCGCCATGTCGGCGTGCGGCTCGACAATGGCGTGCGGATCGAGAATGTTTATGTCCCCGCTGGCGGCGACATTCCCGACCGTGATCTCAATCCCAAATTCGGCCAGAAGATGGATTTCCTCGAACGGATGATCCAATGGTCGTCCGCGCTAGGCAGCCAACCCGCCATCCTGACCGGCGACTTCAACATCGCCCCGCTGGAATGCGACGTCTGGAGCCACAAGCAATTGCTCAACGTCGTCAGTCACACGCCGGGGGAATGTGAAATCCTCGCCCGGTTGCAGGCGTCGAACGACTGGGTCGATATCGGCCGCCATTTCCATCCCGCGCCGGCGCGCCTCTATACCTGGTGGAGCTACCGCGCGAAGGATTGGGCGGAATCGGATCGCGGCCGGCGCCTGGACCATATGTGGATGACGAAGGACGTGGCGAACAAGGCGACCAGCCATCGCGTGGTCGAACCCGCGCGCAGCTGGATCAAGCCGTCCGACCATATCCCCATCATCACCGAATTCGCTTTCTGATGCCTAGCGTCGCCAACGGGCGCGATGCTGCGCGCGCCATAGACGCGCTGCGTCGCGGCTGGGCCGTGCGCCTGTCTGCGCCCGATGGCGCGATTCGGCTGATGGCGATCGAGGGCGCGGATGCGGTCACGCTGGCGGACTTCGACCCGCGCGGCCAGGCCGATATCCTCATATCCGCCGCCCGCGCCGAAACCTTGAAGCTGGCCAACCAGTTGGCGGCGGCCGACCCCGACCTGCCGGTGCTGGTCGAACGCGCGCCCTGGATCGACGCCGATGTCGCCACCGCCATTTCCGACCCGGTGCTCGATCTCGCCTCGCCGCTGAAAGGACCGTTTCGCGCCCGGTCGCTACCCGCGCCCCAAGCCGCCAAGGCGGCGCTCCGCCTCGCCCGGCTGGCCGGCATCTTGCCCGCCTATTTCCTGTCGAACGGCGACGCCCCGGTCGAAGCGACAGTGAGCGCCGACGCGATCGCCGCCTATGACGACGCCACCCGCCTCGCCATCGCCACCCGCGCGCGCCTGCCGGTGTCGGCCAGCGAGAGCGGCGAAATCATCGCCTTCCGCAGCCCGGACGAACCGCGCGAACATATCGCGCTGGTGGTGGGCAAGCGCGATAGCTCGCCGCCGGTCATCCGCCTGCACAGCGAATGCCTGACCGGCGACGTGCTGGGCAGCCTGAAATGCGATTGCGGCCCGCAACTGCATGAGGCGCTGCACCGGATCGCCGATGCGCCCTGGGGCATCCTCCTCTATCTCCGTCAGGAAGGGCGCGGCATCGGCCTGGTCAACAAATTGCGCGCCTACGCGATGCAGGATCAGGGGTTCGACACGGTGGATGCCAATGTCCGGCTGGGATTCGCCATCGACGCCCGCGATTTCTCGGTCGCGGCGCGGATGCTCGACCTGCTCGGCGTGGACGCGGTGCGCTTGCTCACCAACAATCCCAACAAGGTTGCGGGGCTTGAAGCGGCGGGTATCGCGGTGACGGAGCGCCTGCCGATCATCCTGCCCACCAACCCGCATAATGAACGCTATCTCGCCACAAAGCGCGACCGCACCGGCCATCAATTATGACCGTCATCCGCGTCGATTGCGGCGCGGGTCGCCTGACCTTGCGCGATCTGGCGATGGATTGCGCCGTTGGCCGCAACGGCGCCTGCCCGGCGGCGGACAAGCGGGAAGGGGACGGGTGCACGCCCTTGGGCCTATGGCCGATCCATGGTGTGCTGCTGCGCCCCGGCAAGGTCGAGGCGACGGATATACGCCTTCCCTGGCGCTGGGTCCGCGCGAACGACGGCTGGTCGGACGATCCCGAAGACCCCGCCTATAACCGCCCGGTCCGCCTGCCGCGCCCCTTCTCCGCCGAAAGCCTGATCCGCAGCGACGACGCCTATGACGTCATCGTCGTGTTGGGCCATAATGACGCGCCGCCGGTGCCGGGGCAGGGGAGCGCCATCTTCCTCCATCTGTCCGAAAGCCGCCCCACCGCCGGCTGCGTCGCGGTGGACCGGGCGGACATGCTGCGCCTGCTCCCGCTGCTCGCGCCGGGCGATGCGATGGAGATCGTCCCCTAAAGCGCGGTATCATGAAAACGCTGTTCGCCCTGAGCCGGTCGAAGGGCCTTTGTTTCGACCTCGGAAAAGAAGAACAAGGCGTCGACAGGCTCAGCCCGAACGGAATTGGGCGATCTTTAGCGGGTGACGCGCATCACGCTCGCTCCAGCGCCTCGCCCACTTCGCCGCCGGCGGCCTCCAGCAAGCGCCGCTCCAGCGTCTGCAACCGCGCCTTGCTCTCAATCTTTCCGCCGAAAAGGTCGGTGACGTAGAAGGTGTCGACCGCCCGCTCGCCATAGGTGGCGACATGGGCGCTGTGGACAGTGACCTTCGACTGGAACAGCGCATTGGCCAGGCTGAACAGCAGCGCGGGCCGGTCGCGCGCATTGACCTCGACCACGGTGAAGCGGTTCGACGCCTTGTTGTCGATCAGCACATTGGGTTCGATGCGGAAGGCTTCGGCGCGGGTCCGGGGAAGCGGGCGCGCCGCCAGTTTGGTGATCATCCGGTGCCGGTTGGACAGCGAATCCTCGATCGCATTGCGGATGCGCTTCAACTGGTCGGGGCTGTGGAATGCGCCGCCCAGCGGGTCCTGGACCAGGAAATTGTCGATCGCCACGCCATCGCGCGTCGTGTGGATGCGCGCGTCGATGATATTGCCGCCGGCCAGATGGATGGCGCCAGCGACGCGATAGAAGAGACCCGGATGGTCCGCGGCATAGACCGTCACCAAGGTCGCCCCGCGCTGCGGATAATATTGCGCGGCGATCGATAGCGGGGATTCGCCCGCCGCCAATATATGCTGCGCATTGTGGAACAATATGTCGTCAGGTTCGGCGATCCAATAGGATTCGGGCAGCCGCTTGCTGAACGCGGCGAAGGCGTCGTCGTCAATGCCAAGCGCCCGTTGCAGCGTTTCCTGCTTCACGATCACTCTTTCGCCACGCCCCTTCTGCTTATGGCCCAGCCGCAGCACCTCTTCGGCGGATTCATACAGGTCGCCCAGCAACTGGCGCTTCCAGCTATTCCACACCCCCGGTCCCACCGCGCGGATGTCCACCACCGTCAGGCACAGGAGCAGCCGCAGTCGTTCCGGGCTTTGCACCACATCGACGAAGTCGAGGATCGTCTTATAGTCCGACAGATCGCGCTTGAAGGCGGTGGCCGACATCAGCAGATGATAGCGCACCAGCCAGGCGACCGTCTCCGTTTCAGCTGGAGTCAGCCCCAAGCGTGGGCACAGATGCTCGGCCACTTCCGCGCCCAGCAGGCTATGGTCGCCGCCGCGCCCCTTGGCGATATCGTGCAGCAGGACGGAAACGTAGAGGACGCGCCGCGACAGGATCTTGCCCATCAGGTCGGTCGCCAGCGGATGATCCTGCGGCAACTCGCCCTTCTCGATCCGCGACAGCAGACCGACGGCGCGGATGGTATGCTCATCGACCGTATAATGATGATACATGTCGAACTGCATCTGCGCGACGACGCGGCGAAAATCGGGCACGAACCGGCCGAACACGGTCGATTCGTTCATCCAGCGCAGCACCGTTTCGGGATCGCGCGGGCTGGTCAGCACTTGCAGAAAAGCCGCATTGGCGCGCGCATCCTTGCGGATTTTGGCGGTGATCAGGCCCGCGTCGCGGCTTGCCGCGCGGATCGCGCTGGGGTGGATCTGCAACCCGTGCTTGTCCGCCACGGCGAATATTTCCAGCAACCGCACCGGGTCCGCCTGGAAAAAATCGTCGCTCGGCAGGCTGAGGCGCCCGCGTTCCAGCACGAACCCGTCCAGCTTCTTGGGCCGGCGGAAGATGGACGGAATGTAGCGCCGGCCCTTCTCCGCCATCTGATCGTCCAGATGCGCCAGGAACACGGCGGTCAGGTCGCCCACGATCTTCGCGTTCAGGAAATAATAGCGCATGAAGCGCTCGACCCCGGACCGGCCGGCGCGCCCGGTGAAGCGCATCCGCGTCGCGGTCTCCAGTTGCAGGTCGAAGGTCAGCCGGTCCTCGGCGCGCCCGGTGATGGTGTGCAGGTGGCATCGCACCGCCCACAGGAAATCCTCGGCCTTCTGGAACTGGCGCAGTTCCAGTTGGGTCAACAAGCCGACATCGACCAGCTCGGCGACTGAACGCACCCGGTTCACATATTTGCCGATCCAGAAGAGCGTGTGCAGGTCGCGCAGACCGCCTTTGCCTTCCTTCACATTGGGTTCCACGACATAGCGGCTGTCACCCATCCGCTTGTGCCGTTCCTCGCGCTCCTCCAGCTTTTCGGTGACGAAGGCGCGGGCGTTGCCCTGCATCACTTCGGCGTCGAACCGGACCGACGTCTCCTCATACAGCGCCCGGTCGCCCCAGACGTAGCGCGCCTCCAGCAATGCGGTACGCACGGTCAGGTCGGCCTTGGCCATCCGCATCGTCTCATCGATCGACCGGCTGCTATGCCCGACCTTCAGCCCCAGATCCCACAGCGAATAGAGCATGGATTCGATGACCTGCTCGGTCCATCCGGTCGGCTTCCACGGGGTGATGAAGCCGATATCGACGTCGCTGTGCGGCGCCATTTCGCCCCGGCCGTATCCCCCGACCGCGATCAGGGCGATCCGTTCGCCGGTGCTGCGATTGCCCGCCGGATAGAGGTGATGCGTCGTCGCGTCGTAGAGCAGGCGCAATATCTGGTCGATCAGGAAGGCGAAGGCGGTCACGGATTCGCGCCCGCGCGTCGGCTTGGCTTCCAGCCGCCGCGCCACCTCGGCCCGGCCCTCGTCCAGCGCCGCCTTCAATTCCTGGACGATAGCGGCGCGCAGCCGCGCGCTATCGCCCCGATGCTCCATCGCCAGGGCATTGATCGTGTCGGAAATTGCGCGCCGGTCGATGATCGCGCGGCGCGATCCCAGCGCGGGGAACTGCATGACCATTTGCTGTCTCTAGTCGGACCGCCGCTCAGCGGCCAGTTGTTTCAATCGATATATGTGATCGAGCGCCGCGCGCGGAGACAGCGCATCGGCGTCGATCGCGTCGATCGCCGTCAGCAGCGGGTCGGGCGCGGCCTCTTCCTGCACCGCCGCCGCCGCGAACAGCGGCAGGTCGTCCAGCCCCGCCGCGATCCCGCCGGTTTTCGCCTTGCCCGCCTCCAGCCGCGCCAGCACGTCCTTGGCGCGCTTCAACACCGGCTGCGGCAAGCCCGCCAGCCGCGCCACCGCCAGGCCATAGCTGCGATCAGCCGGACCCTGCGCCAGTTCGTGCAGCAGCACCAGATCGCCCTTCCACTCGCGCGCCCGGACATGGTGCAGCGACAGCGACGGCAGCGTCTCGGCCAGCCGGGTCAGCTCGTGATAGTGCGTCGCGAACAGGCATCGGCAGCGATTGACCTCATGCACCGCCTCCACCACCGCCCAGGCCAGCGCCAGCCCGTCATAGGTGGACGTGCCGCGCCCGACCTCGTCCAGGATGACGAAACTCCGTTCGGTCGCCTGGCTCAGGATTGCGGCCGTCTCGACCATCTCGACCATGAAGGTCGATCGCCCCTTGGCCAGATTGTCCGACGCGCCGACGCGGCTAAACAGCCGATCGACCAAAGTCAGCGTAGCGGACTGCGCGGGGACGTAACCGCTCGCCTGCGCCAATATGACGATCAGCGCATTTTGCCGCAGGAAGGTCGATTTGCCGCCCATATTCGGGCCGGTGACCAGCCACAGCCGGTCGCTCTCGCTCAAACGGCAATCATTGGCGACGAAGGGCTGGCCTTCACGCCGCAACGCATCCTCGACCACCGGATGCCGCCCGCCCACGATGTCCAGGCACGGACCGGCGCCGTCTTCAACCACGAAATGCGGCCGCTGCCATCCGCCTTCGACCGCCCGTTCGGCGAGCGACGCGGCGACGTCCAGCCGCGCCAGCGCCTCGGCCGCGCGGGCGATGTCGGCCTTGCGGTCCAGCACGGCGGCGATCAACTCCTCCAGATGCGCGGCTTCGGCGACCAGCGCATGGGCGCCCGCCTGCGCCACGCGCCCGGCCTCTTCATGCAGGTCGATCGAATTGAACCGCACCACGCCCGCCAGCGTCTGGCGATGGGTAAAGCCGCTGTCGGGCGCCATCAGCGTGTCGGCGGCGCGCGCGGGCACCTCGACATGATAGCCCAGCACCCCATTATGCCGGATCTTGAGCGCGGAAATTCCGGTCTGCGCCCGATATTTCGCCTCCAGCGCGGCGATCGCGCGGCGGCCATCGCCCGCCATCCGGCGCAGTTCGTCCAGCGCGGGATCATAGCCGTCGGCGATATAGCCGCCGCTCGCCGTTTCGGTCGGCGGCGCGGGCACCAGCGCGCGCGCCAGCGCATCGACCAGCGCGCCATGGCCGTCCAGCGCCGGCAATATCCGCGCCAGCAACAGCGGCGGCTCGGCGATCCGCCCCAACCGCTCGCGCAACAACCGGGTCTCGCCCAACCCATCGCGGAGCTGCCCCAGATCGCGCGGGCTGCCGCGCCCAACCGCCACGCGCCCCAACGCCCGACCGATGTCCGGCAGCGTCCGCAACGCGCCGCGCATCTGGTCGCGCAAGGTCGCATCGTCGTGGAAGAGCTGCACCAGCCCCAGCCGCGCCTCGATCGTCGCCAGGTCCATCAGCGGCGCGGACAGATCCTGTCCCAGCAGCCGCGCGCCCGCGCCCGTCACCGTCCGGTCGATCGCGCCCAGCAGGCTGCCCGCCCGCGCGCCCGCCATGGTCGCCACGATCTCCAGGCTCTCGCGCGTCGCCGCGTCGATCGCCACATGGCCGCCGCTGGTCTTGCGCAATGGTGGGGCCAGGAAGGGCAGGGTGCCCTTGCCCGCATGATCGAGATAGGCGATCAGCCCGCCCATCGCCGCCAGCTCGGCGCGGCCGAACTGGCCGAACCCGTCCAGGGTCGCGACCCCGAACAGGCGCTTCAACGCCTCGTCCGCTCGCGCGCTCGAAAAGGCGGCGCGATCGAAAGGATGGCCATCGGCCACGCCCAGGCTCGATCCCTCCGCCACCACCGTCTCGCTCGGCCGCAGCCGCGCCAGTTCGGCGGGCAGGTCGCCGATCGGGCAGGTCATCGTTTCGAACCGGCCGGTGGAAATATCGGCGGCGGCGATGCCGATCTCGCTAGATACGTCGCCGCCGACCTGCGCCAGCGCGACCAGCATATTGTCGCGCCGGCTGTCGAGCAAAGTCTCCTCGGTCAGGGTGCCGGCGGTGACGTAGCGCACGATCGCCCGCGCCACGAGCGTCTTGCCCCCGCGCGCTTTGGCCTGCGCCGGCGTTTCGGTCTGTTCGGCGATGGCGACGCGATGCCCGCCCTTGATGAGCCGCGCCAGATAGCCTTCCGCGCTATGCACCGGCACGCCGCACATCGGGATCGGCGCGCCGCCATGTTCCCCCCGGCTGGTCAGTGCGATGTCGAGGGTTGCTGCCGCCATCTTGGCGTCGTCGAAGAACAGCTCGAAAAAATCGCCCATCCGGTAAAAGAGCAGGCAGTCCTGCGCCTGTGCCTTGAGCGTCAGATATTGCGCCATCATCGGCGTCGGGGCGGCTGTATCGGTCGAAAGGGCCATGGCCAAAGCCGATAGCCTGATCCTCCCCCCGAAACCAGCGCTTCGCCCAAGCGGCCAGAAAATTGCGCGTCTCGCACTTGCCCACAGGATAATGTTACCGCTAGGGCCGCCCTGTTGTTCCAATATATGGGTGCCGCGATGTCCGACAGATCGAATGTGGAATTTTCCGAGCGCGAGGCGCTGTTCTTCCACTCGACCGGACGCCCCGGCAAGATCGAGATCATCGCGTCGAAGCCGATGGCAACCCAGCGCGACCTGAGCCTTGCTTATTCCCCCGGCGTCGCGGTGCCGGTGCTGGCGATCGCGAAAGACCCGGCCTGCGCCTATGATTACACCGCCAAGGGCAATCTGGTCGCGGTCATCACCAACGGCACGGCGATTCTGGGCCTGGGCAATCTCGGCGCGCTGGCGTCGAAGCCGGTGATGGAGGGCAAGGCGGTCCTCTTCAAACGCTTCGCCGACGTCGACAGCATCGATATCGAGTTGAAGACCGAGGATGTCGATCGCTTCATCGAGGCGGTCGAACTGATGGAGCCGACCTTCGGCGGCATCAACCTTGAGGATATCAAGGCCCCCGAATGTTTCATCATCGAACAGACGCTCAAGGAGCGGATGAACATCCCGGTGTTTCATGACGACCAGCATGGCACCGCGATCATCGCGGCCGCCGGCGTCATCAACGCCGCGCTGCTGACCGGGCGCGAGATGAAGGACATGAAGGTGGTGGTGAACGGCGCGGGCGCCGCCTCCATCAGCTGCACCGAACTGATCAAGGCGCTCGGCGTCCCCCATGAAAACGTCATCATGTGCGACAGCAAGGGCGTGATCTACCAGGGCCGCACCGAGGGCATGAACCAGTGGAAGTCGGCCCATGCCGTCCGCACCGACGCGCGGACGCTGGCGGAAGCAGTCAAGGGCGCGGACGTGTTCCTGGGCCTTTCGGTCGCAGGCGCGATGACGCAGGATATGGTGAAGTCGATGGGGCCAAAGCCGATCATCTTCGCCATGGCCAATCCCGATCCCGAAATTCTGCCGCCCGACGCCCATGCCGTCCGCCCCGACGTGATCGTCGCCACCGGCCGGTCGGACTTTCCCAACCAGGTCAACAACGTCCTGGGCTTCCCGTTCATCTTCCGCGGCGCGCTCGACGTGCGGGCGACCGGCATCAACGAAGCGATGAAGCTGGCCGCCGCCCACGCCATCGCCAATCTGGCGCGCGAACAGGTGCCGGAGGAAGTGGCCAAGGCCTATGGCCGATCGCACAGCTTCGGCCCGGACTATATCATCCCCGCGCCCTTCGACCCGCGCCTGATGGAGGTGGTGCCCGCAGCCGTCGCCCAGGCGGCGATGGAAACCGGCGTCGCGCAAAAGCCGATCGCGGACATGGCTGCCTATCGCCAGTCCTTGAAGGCCCGGCTCAACCCGACCACCACCGTCCTCACCACCGCCTATGAAGTGGCGAAGGCCAATCCCAAGCGCGTCGTCTTCGCCGAAGCGGAAGAGGAAGTGGTGCTGCGCGCGGCGATCCAGTTCCGCGAGCTGGGCTATGGCATACCGGTGCTGGTCGGCCGCGGCGACGTGGTCGAAAAGCTTAAGGAACTGGGCGTCCGCGACCCCGAAAGCTTCGAACTGCACAACAGCGTCAATTCGCCGCTGGTGCCCGACATGGTCGACATGCTCTACGCCCGGCTCCAGCGCCGCGGCTATCTGCGCCGCGATTGCGAGCGGATGGTCAATCGCGATCGCAACATCTTCGGCACTTTGCTGGTCAAGATGGGCGTGGCCGATGCGATGATCACCGGCATGACCCGCCCCTATGCGCAGACGCTGCGCGAAGTGAAGCGGGTGATGGACCCGGCGGCCGGCCGCACCCCCTTCGGCATCCATGTCATGGTGGCCAAGGACAAGACCGTGTTCCTGGCCGACACGACGGTCAACGAACGCCCTACCGCCAGCGAACTGGCCGACATCGCGGAAGGCACCGTGGCGGTCGCCCGCCGCATGGGGGTCGACCCGCGCGTCGCCTTCCTCTCCTATTCCAATTTCGGCAATCCGCCCGGCGCCTTCCTGGAAAATGTGCGCGGCGCGGTGAAGCTGCTCGACGAACGCGCTGTCGATTTCGAATATGAAGGCGAAATGACCGCCGACGTCGCGCTCAACCCCGCCGTCATGAAAAATTATCCGTTCAGCCGCCTGTCAGGCCCGGCCAACATCCTGGTCATGCCGGGGCTGCAATCGGCCAATATCTCGGCCAAGCTGCTGCGCGAACTGGGGGGCACGTCGATGATCGGGCCGGTGCTGGTCGGGATGGAAAAATCGGTGCAGATCGCCACCATGTCGTCCAATGCATCCGAACTGCTGACCTTGGCGGTGCTGGCGGCGGGCGGCGTCGCGCTCTGATCGGGCGCGCACCGTTCGCGGCTTACCTCCCGTCGGATATGTGTGCTTTGCACTTGCATGGTGCATGTTGCGCGCGCGAAAAGATTGATGACCCTTTCGGGAGCAAGACATGAGCGTAGCCAGTTTCGACAGTGCGACCTTCCGGCGAGTGCTGGGCCATTATCCGACCGGCGTGTGCGTCGTCACCGCGGTCGAGGCGGACGGCACGCCCGCCGCCATGGTGGTCGGTTCCTTCACCTCCGTCTCGCTCGAACCGCCGCTGGTGGCCTTCTTCCCCGCCAAAAGCTCGACCAGCTGGCCGCGCATCCAGGCGGTCGGCAAATTCTGCGTCAATGTCCTCGCCAGCGACCAGAAGCCGCTCTGTCGCCAGATCGCCGGTCCCGGTCCCGACAAGTTCGCCGGCATCGCCCATCGCGTCTCGGCCAACGGCTCGCCGATCCTCGACGATGTCGTCGCCTGGATCGACTGCACGCTCGATGCGGTGCATGAAGCGGGCGACCATGACATCGCGCTCGGCCGCGTCGTCGCGCTGGAAGTGGACCGTCCCGGCAGCCCGCTGCTCTTCTTCCAGGGCAATTACGGCGAATTTTCCCTGCTCGAATGAAGGAAGGGCGCGCGCCGCGCCGTCTCAGGGGGCATGGTGGATGACAGGAGGCGGCCCGTTTTTTCCGATAACGTCCGTTCGGACATATCGGGAAAACATTACGCCTCCTTAACCCCGCTCATCTATTGCAGGCTTGTCGCCCCCTGACCGGACCGCCCCCATGACCGCGCTGCTCATCACCATCGACACCGAACTGTCTTCTGCGCTGCACCATCGGGGCGTCAGCCTGGCGGACAATGTGGATCGCTCGATCTGGGGACTGGCGCAGGGCAGGCCCTATGGCATCGGCTGGCAGATGGACCTGCTCGAACGCCATGGCCTCAAGGGCGTCTTCTTCCTCGATCCAATGCCCGCGCTTGTCCATGGTGCCGCTTTTCTGGCGCCGATCGTGGGCGCGATCGTCGGGCGCGGACATGAAGTGCAGATGCACATCCACAGCGAATGGCTCGCCTGGGCGAAGGACTCGCCCGTCGGCGGCCGGCAGGGCCGTAATATCGGCGATTTTTCGCTCGCCGACCAGATCGTCCTGCTGGGCCTCGCCAAACAATGGCTGGAACAGGCGGGGGCGCCCGCCATCACCGCTTTTCGCGCCGGCAATTTCGGCGCCAATGACGATACGTTGCGCGCGCTGGCGACGCTCGGCCTCGCTTGGGACAGCAGCGTCAATCCCGCCTATCTCGGCCGCGAATGCGGCATCACCGCCGATCCCGCGCAGATCGGCGCGACACGATCGCAGGGCGTCGCCGAACTGCCCGTATCCGGCATCGCCGACCGCCCTGGCGGTTTCCGCCCGGCCCAAATCTGCGCCATGTCGGCCGCCGAAATGCGCGCCGGGATGCGCCACGCCGTGGGCGAAAGGCATGACGCCTTCGTCGTCGTCACCCATAGTTTCGAAATGCTCTCACGCGACCGCCAGCGCCCCAACCGCGCCGTCATGGCCCGGTTCGAGGCGCTGTGCCGGCAAGCCGCCCACCTGCCCGACATGCACGGCGCGGGCTTCAACGACCTCCCCGCCGACCTCGCCGACCGCCCGGCGCGCAGCCTCAGCCGGGCCGCGCCCAGCCAGTGGCGCACTGGCCTGCGCATGGCGGAGCAGGCCTGGGCGACCTGGCGCTACGAACACCGGCTGGTGCCTGCGTGACCGCGTTTCCGGGCGTTCTGCTTCTGGGTATGGAAAATGCGATCGCCCTGACGGTCGTGCGCGAACTGGGCGGCCATGGCGTGCCGGTCCATGGCATCGCCCGCAGCGCGACGTCGATCGGGGCGGCATCGCGCCATTGCGCCGACTGGACGATGCGCCCGGCTGGCCCGATCGCCGACTGGCTGCCCGGCCTGATCGCCCGCACCGGCGCGCGAGCGGTGCTGGCGATTTCCGAATCCGACCCGATCGAACTGGCCGCCCTGCCGCCGATGATCGGCGACTGCCATCTCCTCGTCCCCCGACCCGAACCGCTTGGCCGGGTGCTTGACAAGCTGCAGACGCTCCATGCCGCCGCGGTCGCCGGGCTGCGCGTGCCGCAGACCTGGCAACCGCGCGCGGGCGAGGATTTCGCCGCCCGCGCCGCCCAGATGCGCTATCCGCTCGTCGCCAAATGGGCCAATCCGCCGGACATCATGGCGGTGCTGGCGCAGGCGGGGCTGGAGTGGATCAAGACCGACTATGTCCGCACGCCTGACGAACTGGTCGCGCTATTGCACCGCTATGCCCCGGTCGGCCGCTGGCCGCTGATCCAGCAATATTGCCGCGGCGTCGGCCTTGGCCAGATGCTCTACATGCAGGACGGACAGGCGACGCTACGCTTCCAGCATCGCCGCCTGCACGAATGGCCGCCCGAAGGCGGCGTATCGACCCTGTGCCGCGCCGAGCCTGCGGATGCGCATGGCGCGCAGATGGCGCTCTCGGAAAAGCTGCTGCGCGCGCTCGATTGGGAAGGGCAGGCGATGGTCGAATATCGCTACGAGCCCGACAGCGGCCGCTACTGGCTGATGGAAGTCAATGGCCGCTTCTGGGGCAGCCTGCCGCTCGCGCGCCATTGCGGCGCCGATTTCGCCTGGGAAGCCTATCGCCGCAAGGTGCTGGGCCGGACCGATGTCGCCCCCCCGCCGCGCGACGATGTGCGCGCGCGCTACATGGTGCCGGAAACCAAGCGGCTGGCGCGCGTCCTGCTGGCGCCCGGCCGCATCGGCGATCCCTTCTTCCGCCGTCGCCCGCTATTCGACCTCGCCAGCTATCTGCTCGCCTTTTTCGACCCGCGTACTCGCTACTATGTCTTCAGCGGTTCCGACGTGGGGCCTTGGCTGCGCGACATGGGACAGATCGTCAGGAAAGCCGTGCGCCGGGAAAGGCGCTGACCAGCGCGCCGATCGCCCGATCGATCCGCGCCAAGCAGGTCGCCATATAGCGGTCGTCCAGCCCGTAGGGGTCATGCAGATGCGGCAGCATCGGCCGGGTCCAGCACCCCAGCAACAGGCGCGGCAGATCGGCCAGGCGCGGATCGGCGGCCAGCCGATGCAGTTGCCGCACCTCCATCGCCAGCAACAGGTCGCCTGCTTGCGGCACATAATCCTTCAGGTCGATCGCCTTATGGTCCGACAGGTCATGGCCCAACGCTCGCGCCGCCACGATCGCGGCGTCATGCGCGGCCCGCCCGGTGGTGGTGGACAGGCCGACGGACGCCGTGTTCAACCCGGCCTGCCGGCCCGCGACGTCGGCAAAGGCGCTGCGACAGATATTGCCCTGGCACACGAACACCAGCCGCCGCACCTGCGTCGGATTGGGTGCGCGGCTGGCCGACCGGCCGAGCAGGAGCTGCGGATAGGACAAAGCGAGGCGGACAAGCCCGCGAAAGGTGCCGAAGCGGGATCGGATCAACGCGCGGACCCTGTAAAAATTGGCGGAGACGGAGGGATTCGAACCCTCGGTGGCCCCTTAAGGCCACGACGGTTTAGCAAACCGCTGGTTTCAGCCACTCACCCACGTCTCCGCACGAAATTTGCCCACCCAGACAGGAAAGCAATGGCTGGCAGGGGCTATAGCGAGGGCTTTGCAGCATGGCAACGGGCTGTTTGCGGAATTTTTCGCCGTCTTTCCTCTTTCGTTCCGGCGCGGAATCGACTCAGGTCGCCGTTCGTTCATTGTCGTTTCAGCTTGCTGGTCGCAATGCCATGATATGACATTTAAGCGGGCTTTTCGGGGAGTATCGGGCATGATCGGCATCAACGGGCAGATAGGGGGCCGTATCGCGCGCGCCACGGCGCTGGTCGCGGCGCTCGCGGGCATGGCGCTGACGCCGATCGCCGCCTCGGCGCAGGTCAAGACGATCGATCCCAATACGGCGATCGATTCCGACCTCGCGCCGCCGCCGCCGGTCAATAGCGTGCCGACCGATCCCGGCGTCGACAGCAGCGTCAATCAGGGCGTCAGTCCCGGCGTCACCCCCTATGAAGCGCCAGCCGGCAGCGCCGCCGGCAATACCGCCACCGGCGCGCCGGTGACGAGCAATTCGCCGCCTGCCGCCCTTTCGCCCGCCGAATCCTATCAGGAAGACGACCTGATCGGTGCGGCCGAAGGCGTGTTCGGCAAGGGCGCCGAAGGCCTCGCGGGCCTCATCGAAAAAGTGCTGAAGGATCAGGGCCGCCCCAACGCCTATATCGCCGGTCGCGAAGCGTCGGGCGCCTTTGTCGTGGGCCTGCGCTACGGTTCGGGCACGCTCAACCATAAGGTGGAGGGCAAGCGCGAAGTCTATTGGACCGGCCCGTCGATCGGCTTTGACGTCGGCGGCAATGCGGCCAACACCTTCGTCCTCGTCTATAATCTCTACGATACCCAGGATCTCTACCACCGCTTCCCCGCGGCGGAGGGCACCGCCTATCTGGTCGGCGGCTTCACCGCCTCCTATCTGCGCTGGGGCAATGTCGTGCTGATCCCTATCCGCCTGGGCGTCGGCTACCGCTTGGGCGTCAATGCGGGCTATATGAAGTTCAGCGAAAAGCGCACTTGGCTACCCTTCTAATCCTCCCCGGTACGGGGAGGGGGACCGCCGCCGCAGGTGGTGGCGCAGGGCGCGCGCCACCCGCTCACCCCTTATAAGCCCAGCGCCAACTGCCCGCCCTGCGCCTCGCCCCCTTCTTCCCCCTCCAGATTATGCACCCCCAACCCCAGCAGCCGCGCGCCCATGCGCAGCGGCAGTTGCGCGACCAGCAATTCCCGCCCGGCCTGCGCCAATATGTCGGGCGACCGCACCGGCGTCGAAAAACTCCGTGACCGGGTGATGATGCGGAAATCGGCGAACTTCACCTTCAACACCACGGTCCGGCCCCAGGCCTGCGCCTTTTCGATCCGGGTCCACAGGCTCGCCGCGATCCGCTCGATCTCCGCCACCAGCGCCGCCTCCTCGACCAGATCGTCGAAGAAAGTGTCCTCCACGCTCACCGACTTGCGGCCCTCCCGCTCGCGCACCGGCCGGTCGTCTTGCGCCCGCGCCGCGCGATAATAATAGTCGGCTGCGCTGCCGAAATGCGTCTGCAGAAATCGCATGTCCCGCGCCCGCAGGTCCGCGCCCGTTTCGATCCCCAGCGCCTGCATCCGCTTGGCCGTCACCGGTCCCACGCCATGGATGCGCCGCACCGGCATCGCCGCGATGAAGGCCGGCCCCTCACTTGGCCGCACAACGCAAACGCCGTCGGGCTTGTTCTGGTCCGACGCCAGCTTGGCGATCAGCTTGTTGTAGGACACGCCGGCCGACGCGGTCAGCCCCGTCTCTTCCCGGATCATCCGCCTGATCTCTTCCGCCACCTGCGTCGCCGACGCGATGCCCGGCTTGTTCACTGTCACGTCCAGATAGGCTTCGTCGAGCGAGAGCGGCTGGACGATGTCGGTGAAGCGGCTGAAAATCTCCCGCACCTGGCCCGATACCGTGCGATAGACGTCGAAACGGGGCGGTACGAAGATCAGGTCGGGGCAGAGCCGCCGCGCCCGCGCGCCCGGCATGGCGGATCGCACGCCAAATGTGCGGGCTTCATAGCTGCATGTCGCCACCACGCCGCGCGGGCCGCCCCCACCCACCGCGATCGGCAATCCGCGCAATGACGGATCGTCGCGCTGCTCCACCGACGCATAAAAGGCGTCCATGTCGACATGGATGATCTTGCGCAGCGGCGGCGGCGAGGCGTCCATGCCATCGTCTATGCCATAGTCAGGAACGAAAGGGAAACAGACTCGGCCGCCTCAATCCTGCACGCGCAGATTGTCGAGCAACGTCTCCAGATGGGCGCGGCTGATCCGGCTCCACACATTATAGGTGCAATGCTGTCCGCCGATCCGCAGATAGGCGAGCGAATGAAGCCCTTTGCCGTCCGCATTGTCTGCCGGATAGGGCTCCGCGCCGACCACGCCATAACCGGCAAAGGCAGGATGGGGCAGCGTGGGCAGATCGCGCATATAGGGCCATTGCCGCGTCAGCCGCGCCCGCTGCGCTGCATCCGGCTCGGCATCGATCGCGATTGTCCCCGGCCCGGCGAAGCCATAGGCGCTGCGCACCCCCGGCAGGTCGAATGCGACCGCCCAGCCGCCGCTAAACTGCGCGGGGCGCGCCTTGCCCGCCGCGCCGCCGTCGGACCGCAGCGCCAGCGGCGCGCATTGCGCCCGATTTTCTGCCACATCCCACTGGACCCGCGCGACATCCGCGCCGATCAGTGGCGAAGACGCAGGCGCGGCGGGTGGCGCCGGTCCATCGGACGATAGTGGTTTGGGGGACGCCGGGGGCGTCACCGGCGGCGGGGCGCACCCGCCCGCCATCATCGCGGCCATCAGAATCATGCGTCTCATGGCAAGAGGGACGCACCAGTCTATGCGCGGTTCCCTATTCCCGTTTCCCTAATCCCGTTTCCCTAATCCCGTTTCCCTAATCCTTGTCCTTCAGGCCCAGCAACACGGCGAAAGGGCTGGCCTGCTCCTCGCTCAGCACGCCGGCCTCCTTCAGATAGGCGTCCGCGTCCGGCGCGCGGGGGAAGGGGGTCATCGCCAGCGCCATCGTTTCGGCCACCGCTTCGCCCATGTCGATCACATGGCCGTCATAGCCGATCGTATCGCAATCCTCCGCATCCAGCTCCAGTTCGTCGGCCGCCTGCGCTTCCTCGCTCTCGACCACGAAGCGCAACACGAAATCGCTGTCGATCGTTTCGGGCACCGGCGTGCCGGTCGCGACGCAGGGCTGGGCCAGCTCCGCGCGCACTCGTCCGCGCGCGACGATCGCGCCAGCCTCCATGGCGACATTATAATCGGCCTCCAGCCGATCGAGCGCCGACAGCCCGAATCGCAGCGCCAGCGCGTCCCGCTCCGGCTGCTTGGCTGCGATATGCAGCTTGCCCGCCAGCCGCGCGATCTGATCGACCTTGTGGGTGCGCGCAAATTCGGGGTTGGGGTTGATGGTCATCCGATATCTCCCGTCAGCATCGCGTCGCGCGACACGCAGCCCAGCCGCGTCCAGCGCGCCCGCAGCGCGCCTTCGACATGGTTGATCGCGCCGTCGTCCACCGCCGCGCCACGATAGAGGTTGCGCCGCAGCGCGTCGGCAAGATCGGGGGCCAGGCCGGCCTCCCCGGTCAGCGCCGCGCGATAGGCGCTGATCCGCCCGCCCAGCGCGCTCATCATCCGCCCGATATGCTTGCCGACCACCACATCGCCAATGCCTTCCTGCCGCAACTGCCCGTCCATGTCGTCGACGAACAATTCGGTCAGCCACACGCTGTCCTGCGCGCCATTCTGCTGCTCCAGCCGGATCAGCACTTGTGCCAGGATCGCGACGATCATGTCGAACCGCCCGTCCAGCGTATCGGGCACCGCGCCCTCGACATACCAGTGCGGCTGACGCCCCTCCCGGATCACGGCGTTATAGAGCGGCCGCAGCCCCTCTTTGGGATCGGTGCGCCCGAACAGGCGCTGGAGGAAGGAGGGGGAGGCAGACATCGGGCAACGGCTTTTCGTGACGGATCGGATGGCGACGCGCCGTCCGATGATTTGCGCCCCTTGCCGGGGCTTGCGCATTTCCATATTGATCGCTGCGTCGCGCAATGCAATGGCGACATCAGTTTCTTGGGTTCGCGGGTCGGCCCCCCGCAGGAGAATTTCATGCGTCAGTTCAGCCGTCATTCGTCAAGCGGGCGCATCCTGCTCGCGATCGGCCTCAGCGCGCTGGTGCTGGGCGCGTCTGGCTGCACCCGCGTTCGCACGCATCAGGGCTATTCGATCGACAAGCTGCTGGTCGATTCGGTTCAGCCCGGCATCGACAATCGCGCTTCGGTGGAAGGAACGCTGGGCCGTCCCAGCTTCATTTCGCAATTTGGCGAGCAGGACTGGTATTATGTCTCGCGCGAGATGCGCGCGCTGGCCTTCTCCAATCCCAAGCCGGTCGAACAGACTGTGCTGCGCGTCCGCTTCGATCCTGCGGGCAATGTGACGGCGGTCGATCGCATGGGTCTGGATCAGGTCGCCCATATTTCGCCCATGGGCGACAAGACCCCGACACTGGGCCGCAACCGCAGCCTGTTCGACGAGATTTTCGGTAATATCGGTGCGGTCGGCGCTGGCGGCATGGGCGGCGCTGGCGGCGGCAGCAACACCGGCGGCGGCCCGAACGGCAGCTAAGGTTGGATGACCTGACCCCGTTCGTGCTGAGTAGGGGCTGAGCGCAGTCGAAGACCCGTATCGAAGCATCAAGCGCAGCGCATGTATCTTCGATACGCCATTTCGACTTCGCTCAATGGCTACTCAGGACGAACGGATGGGATCAATGTAATCACGCTCGCGGCCTTCACGACAAGTCACCCTCATTCCCAGCCGCCGCCCAGCGCCAGGAAGATAGCAATCTGGTCCTGCACCAGTTGCGTCCGCGCCGCCGCCGCTATGACCTCCGCACTGGCCAGGCTGCGCTGCGCGTCCAGCAGCGACAGGAAATCGCCCCGGCCAAAGCGGAACAGCTTGCCCGCCTGATTGGCGGAGAGCGCTGCGCTGTCCCGCGCCCGGTCCAGCGCCGCGGCGCGCTCTGCATCGCGGCGATAGCTTTCCAGCGCCGTCTCGGTCTGGCGCAACGCCTCCAGCACGGCGCCGTCGAACCCGGCCAGGTCGCCCCGCACCGCCGCATCGGCTTGCGCGATTCGCGCCCGCACCACCGGCCGGTTGGGGAAGCTCCAACTGATCAGCGGCCCCAGGCTGAAGCCGAAGGCCGTGCCAGACCCCAGATCCTTGAGCGGTCCCGACAGGCCGACCGACCCGCCGATGCTGACCTGCGGATAGAGGTCGGCGGTCGCCACCCCCAGCCGCGCGGTATCGGCTGCGATCGCCCGCTCGGCCTGCCGGATGTCGGGCCGCCGCCGGATCAGCGCCGCGCCGTCCCCCACCGGCAGGGCCATGCGCAACGCCGGTAGCGCGGCGCAACTCTCTACATCGCGCGGATAATCGGCCGGCGGCCGCCCCAGCAATGTCGCCAGCAGATAAAGGCCGTTCTGCCGCTGCGCCTCGAACGCGGGCAGCGCCGCCGCGCTCGTCTCCACCGCCGCCTGCGCCCGGCTGACGTCGAACGCGGTGCCGCGCCCGCCCTTGGCCAGCCGCCGCGTCGCGTTCAGCGTGTCGCGCTGCAACGCCACCACCTGCCGGTTTACGCCCAGGCTGTAATTGGCCGCGCACACCTGCGCATAGGCGCGCGCGGTCGCCGCCGCGACGCTGACCCGCACATAGTCGCGCGCCGCCGCGCTCGCCTCGACATCGGCGCCGCTCGCTTCGATCGCGCGCTTGATCCGGCCATTGAGGTCCAGCGGATAGCTGGCCGACAGGCCCAGATCATAGCCGACCACGCCGGGCAGGCTGTATCCGGTGCTGGACGGACGCGACAACGTCGTCCCGCCGCTGACCCCGGTCGCGATCGTGCGCCCGCCCTCCGCCTCGCGCAGCACGGCCTGCGCCTGGGCCAGATTGGCGTCGGCTTGGGCGAGGTCGGTATTGGCGGCCACCGCCTGTTCGATCAGCGCGTCGAGCTGCGGATCGGCATAGAGGCGCCACCAATGGTCGGGCAGGTCGGCCTGGCTATAGGGTCCGCCCTGGGCCGAATGAAACGCCCCGGTCGCGGCCGGCGCGGTGGCGGCGGACCGGGCCGGCGGGCGATAATCCGGCCCGGCGGTCGCACAGGCGGACAGGGCCAACACCAACAGCGCGGGCCCCAAACCCTTATGCGGTCCCGCGCAGGCGGGAACAGGCTGCCTTTTGGCCCGGTTAGCCTTAGCCATGACGGCAAACCCCCGCCTTGCCATCCTTGTCCCCATTTTTCTCAGGCGCCGCGGGCTGCACCGTCACCGTTGCGGTCCGGCCCGAAATCAGCCGCAACCCCGCCGGCGCCTTGTCCAGCTTCACCCGCACCGGAATGCGCTGCGCCAGCCGTACCCAACTGAAGGTCGGCTCGACGGAGGGGAGGAGGTTGCCGCTGTTGGTCCGGCTGTCGTCGTCGATGCCGAAGGCGATGCTCTCGACCCGGCCGTGCAGATCCTGCGCCTCGCCCATCAGTCGCACCGTCACCGGCGCGCCGATGCAGATCAAACCCAGCTTGGTTTCCTCGAAATAGCCCTCGACCCGCATCGAATCGCTGTCGATCAGCGCCAGCGCCTGGCTGCCCGCGCCGACATAGTCGCCCGGATGCAGGTCCAGGTTGGTGACGACCCCATTGACCGAGGCCCTGACCTGCGTGCGTTGCAGGTTCAGCGCCGCGCCCTCGCGCGCGCTCATCGCCTCGGTCAGCGCGGCCTGCGCCGTCTCGACGCGGGCGACATTCTGTTCATGCGTCTCCGCCGCCACCAGATCGCCCAGCGCCAGGTCGCGCCGCGCCTCCCGCCGCGCCTGCGCCAGCGTCGCCTGCGCGCTGGCGATCTGCGACCGGGCCTGATCCAGCGCCAGTGCGTAACGCGGCGTGTCGATCACGAACAGCAGGTCGCCGGCCTTCACCTGCTGGTTGTCATGCACCGCGACCGACGTCACCAGCCCGCTGATGTCGGGCGTCACCCGCACCACATCGGCGCGCACCCGCCCGTCGCGGGTCCAGGGGCTGCGCTCATAATGATTCCACATCCAGATCGCGACCAGCGCCGCGGCGATGACGAGCAGGATGGTGGCGGCGCTGCGGACCAGCGTGGACGAGAGGCGGTTCATAGACGGATTCCAAAGGTGGGGACGAGCAGCGCGAGGGCGCCGAGCAGGAGGATGAAGAGGCTGAGGTCCACCGCCGCACGATAGGCCAGGAAACGGTACAGGCCGAAAGCGCCGATCAGCCGGGTCAGCGCCCAGCTCAGCACCAGCGCGACCAGCGCCAGCAGCAACAGGGTGGGGATATAGATGCCCCCCAGGGCGATTTCGCCGGTCATGCCATGGCCCTCCGATAGGCATGGGCGTCGGGGAACAGGTTGCGGCGCAGGCTCACCAGCCCCAGCACGCCCTCCCGTCGCACCGGCAAGCGCGGATGGGCGCTGATGTCGCTGATGGCGCTGTCGATATCGTGCAGCAGCGCAGGATCGGCTTGCGCCGGCCCGTCCGGGTCCAACCCGCGATAATGGCGGCTGACCCCGCCCAGCACGGCGGCCAGCGGCGCGCCTTCCTGGATCGGCAGGTCCAGCCGCAACTGGCGCAACTCGCCGATCGCGACCCCGGTGCGCAGGTCGCGCAGCGCATCGTAGAGCGGTTTGCCGCTATCGGCGCGGGTCGCCGCCAGACGCGGGGCGAGCAGGGCGATCCGGTCGAGCATCCGGTTGATCCAGCCACGCACGTCGGGGGGGCTCATCAGCGTCGCGCGATTGGCGATGTCGGCCCAGCCCGCGCGCAACGTGCGGCGGATCGCGTCTTCGACCCCGGCCGATTGCAACAGCCCGGCCATGATGATCGCGAACCAGATGCCGACGATCTGCGCCACCGCGCCGTTGATATAGCTGCCAAAGGCGCTGACATAGCTGCTCGACAAAAGCACCGGGCTGCCCAGCCCCAGCAGGGTGGGCAGCGCAATCCCCGCCCAGCGCGGCGAGGCCATCATCGCGCCGAGCATCAGCAAGGCGGGCGCATAGGCCAGCGCCAGCATCGCAAAACCGTCCAGCCGCGGCATGATGGCATAGCCGTACAGCGCGCCCAGCGCCGACGCGGCGATCGTGCCGACCATGAATCCCTTGAGCGGGGCCAGCGGATTGTCGAGCGCCGCGAACAAGGCCAGGAACACGCCGGCCAGCATCACCGCCGTCCCGCCATCCTTCCACCCGCTCAATATCCAGATCGCGCAGCCCAGCGTCACGGTGACGAAGGCGCTGAACGCGCCGCGCGCCGCGCTGGCGTAATCGCGGTGCAACTCGCGATTGCGGCGACCCTCCAGCAGCTGCGCGACCCTCGGCGTCACCGCGGCGCGACTGTGCGTCGCCATCTGGTCGTGCAGGTCGCGGCAGTCGCGATGCGCCGCGATCAGCGTGGCCAGCCGGGCATAAAGGCTCAACCGCATCATGTCGGCCCATCCCATGTCGGGCGTCGCCGCCGGCTCCATCGCCGCACAGCGGTCGATCAGCGCCTGGGCCAGCAGCGCCCGGCTGTCATTGTCCACCACCGGCGAATCCAGCCAGGCGCGTATATCGGCGATCAACGTCTCGACCTGCGGCGGCACGGTCCCGCCATGGGCGGCCTTCAATTGCGCCAGCCGGTCTTCCGCCGCCGCGCCCAGCGGCAGCAGCATCGACAATTGGTCCTGCAATGCGCGCACGGTGCGCACGCGCGGCGCCAGGCGGCTGATGTCGAAGGGCAGGTGGACCGACATCTGGTGCAATTCCGTGACGTCCTGCGCCAGCCGACGGCGTTCGGCATCCAAACCTGCCACTGGTTCCGTCGCGATCGCGTCGCGCGACCAGCGTTCGGCGTCGCGCAGCATCCCCTCCACCCGCGCCAACAGCGTGGTGGTGATTGATCCGGGCAGTATCACGCTATGGACCAGGCTGCCGCAGGCGATGCCGATCAAAATCTCCTGCACGCGCAGCGACGCCACCGTGAAGATCGTTTGCGGCGTATCGACGTCGGGGAAGACGATCAGGCAGGCGGTATAGCCCGCCAGCACGAACATATAGGATCGCGGCGTCCGGTCCATCAGCGAGACGAACACGCACAGCGCCAGCCATGACGCCATGGCCAGCGCCAGCAATTCGGGCGCATTGACCAGCGGCGGCACGATGGCGACCGCGAACATCGCGCCGACCAATGTGCCCACGGCGCGGAACACCGCCTTGGAAATCACCGCGCCGGCCATGGGCTGGGCGACGATATAGCTGGTCAGGAACGCCCAATAGGGCCGCTCCAGCCCGATGCTGAACGCGACATAAAGCGCCAACATGCTCGCCGCGAGGCATTTGAGGGAAAAGAGCGCGGCCGGCGCGCCGAAGCGCTCGCCGATGATTTTGCCGCTCATGGCCGGATGCTCACGCCGGGCTCTTATGCTCGGCGATGCGCAGGCTCAGCAGGTCGAGCAACCACACGGTCACCTCGATCGCGCCGTCCGGCACGTCCTTCAGCAATTCGCCCCGCAGGGCGTCGAGCTTCGCTTCGATCCGGCCGACCAGTTCCTGCCCGGCCGGGGTCAGGGCGATGATGTTGGATCTTTTGTCGTCGGGATGCTGCGCCCGCGTCACCAGCCCCGCCGCCTGCACCTGGTCCAATGTGCGAACCAAAGAGGGTTGGCTGATGTCCAGCGACTCGGCCAGCGCGCTCTGGCCCACCTCGCCGCCCAGCCGGTCGATATGGATCAGGCACCAGGCGGCGCTGTTGGACACGCCGAATTCCGCCAATACGGTATCCGCCAACTGCCGCCAGGCGCGGGCGACCGGGGCCATCTTGTGCGCGAGCGCGCGCTTGGGTTCTGACAGGGGCATTTCCATTAGATAGCTAACTAATGAAAATTGTCAATGGCGTGTTGCTGTCACACTCGTTGTCGCACGATGGAAATGGGCCGTGCGATCGATCCGCCATATGCCGTGCTCCCGCGCAGGCGGGAGTCCAGTCCTGCCGTCTGACTGGGCTCCTGCCTGCGCGGGAGCCCAGTCAAAGCGCCTTACGCCCGGCGCGTCCCGTTAAAGGCCGACGCCCCGAACGCGCCCAGTTGCATCGTGCCGGTGATGGCGTCGCCCGCCACCGCGGCCTCGCATTCCAGCGTCATCGGCATGGGCATGGTCATCTCCATCTTCCATGTCAGCGCGTCGCCATCGACCTTGCCATCGACCACGTCCAGCGACCCCATCATCCCGGCGAAGGTCCCGTTGAAACGGTCGCCGCTGCTGACGACGGTGAACACGCCCTTCTGGTCGCCCATCGGCGTCTTGGCCACGCAATCATAAGCGCCATCTACGGTTGCCATATCCAGTCTCCTTTACGTTCGCGTCAATCCGCGAGTGTGCCCATTTCCACCGGCAGCCCCACCGCGTCAAGCTGCGGTCGCACCAGCTTGGCGTCGCCGACCACGACCCAGATCAGCCGGTCGGGGTTGATCGCCTCGCGCGCGGCCTTGTCGAAGTCCGCGGCGGTCATGGCGCGATAGACTTTGGGCAATGTCTCGTAATAATCGTCCGGCCGGCCGACCAGGCTGTTGCGCATCATCGCGGACAGCAGGTCCGACGATGTCTCGAAACTGCCCGGCAGCGACAGGATCTGGCTGTTGATCGTCTGGTTGCGCTCCGCCTCCGTCGTGCCCTTGGTCGTCAGATAGTCCTTGATGTCCTGCCGCGCGGCGATGATCGACTCGCCGGTCTTGTCGGTCTGCACCGGCGCATAGACCAGCAGCGGGATCGCCTCCTTGACGCCCGGCAGCGCCGTACCTGCGCCATAGGCCCAACCCTTCGTCTCGCGCAGGTCCATCGTCAGGCGCGACGTCGTGCTGCCGCCCAGCACTTCATTGGCGGTCTGCAACGTCACCGGGTTGTCGGTCCCCGCCTTGTTGGTCAACAACCCGCCCAGGATCAGCGATTGCGGGCTTTGCGGCTTGTCGATCAGGATGATCCGTGACGGACGCATCATCTTGTCCATGCGGAACGTCTTGGTCCCCTTCGCCGTCTTGGGCGCCTTCCAGTCGCCGAAGCGCTTTTCCAGCAGCGGCATCAATTCGGCCAGCGTCGTATCGCCCGCGACGAAGATGGTCGCATTGTCGGGCCGCAGCCAGGCGTCGTGGAAGGCGGTCAGGTCCGCCCGCGTCACCGCCTTGACGCCGCTTTCCGTGCCAGACCCGGTGAAGGGAATGCCATAGGGATGAGCCTGCCCATAGAGCAGGGGCGGCAGCATCCGCTGCGCGATCGCCATCGGCTCGGTCTTTTCCGACGCGATCCGGGTCAGCACCTGCCCGCGCAGTCGCTCGACCTCGGCCGGCGCGAAGGCGGGGTTGCGGATCACATCGGCCAGCAGGCCCAACGACGCATCCAGATTGGGCTTCAGTGCGAACAGGCCGACATTGGTCCGGTCCATGCTGTTGGCCGCGCTGATCGACGCGCCCAGCCTTTCCTGCTCCTCGGCGATCTGCACCGACGACCGGGTTGTGGTGCCTTCGTCCAGCAACGCGGCGGTCAGCCCCGCCGTGCCCAGCTTGGCCCGGTCGTCGGCGGCATTCCCTGCGTCGAAAGCGACCGATATCCGCACCGTCGGCACCGTCGCGCGATGGGCCAGAACCACCGGGATGCCGTTCTTCAATGTGGCATGTTCGACATCGGGAAAGTCCAGATCCTTGACCGGCTCGATCGGCGGCTCGGCGATCTTGGTCGGCGCGGCCAAAGCCCCTGCCTGCGTCGTGATGACGGGCGCGGCGGCATCGGGATTGCGGAAGAAGGCGGGCCTGTGCGTCGCATTCCCCGCCAACGCATTGTCCGCGGCGCTACGCTCGCCCGGCGCCACGGTCAGGCGCAACACGGGCCGGCCCAGCCATTTGCGCGCCGCCGCGCTCACCGTTTCGGGCGTCGCCCCGGCATAAACGGCCAGGTCTTTCTTATATTTGGCCGGATCGTTGGAATAGACCGCACCCTCGGCCAGCGTCACCGCCTTGCCCGAAAAGCCGCCGACCTTTTCCAGCCCGGAAATAGTGCCCGCCGCCTGGGTGGTCGCCGCGCGCAGCACTTCGTCCGCGCTCGGCCCCTTGGCGAGATAATCGGCCAGCAGCGCGTCCAGCCGCTTGCCCACCGCCACCGGGTCGGCGCCCGGCTTCACGTCCACGGTGATCTCGGCGATGCTCAGCTTCTCGAACGGCTGGATGCTGGCCTTCACGCTGACCGCGACCTTCTCGTCGCGCACCAGCACATTGTCGAGCCGCGAGGATTTAAGCCCCCCAAACACTGTCATCGCCAGGTCCAGCTGTTGCAAATCGGCCGAATTGACCCCCGGCACGATCCAGTTGCGATACAGCCGCGTCGCCGCGACATTGTCGTGCATCACCTTTTCGACATCCTTGTCGAGGCTCGGCACGGTCGCGTCCACATCCTTGGGGGCCGGGCCGGCGGCGATATTGCCGAACCACTTCTCGACCTTCGTCTTGGCGGTTGCGGCATCAATGTCGCCCGCCAGCACCAGCACGGCGTTGTTCGGCCCATAATGGGTCTTGAACCAGCTCTGGACGTCGGCCAGGCTCGCCGCGTTCAGGTCCGCCATCGACCCGATGGTGGAGTGGCGATAGGGATGGCCCGCGGGCAGCATCGCGTCGAGCTGCGCATATTCGACCAGGCCATAAGGCTCATTCTCGCCCATCCGCTTTTCATTCTGCACGACGCCGCGCTGCGTATCCAGCTTGGCCTGCGTCACCGCGCCCAGCAGATGCCCCATGCGATCCGATTCCAGGAACAAGGCCCGGTCGAGCGCGCCGGTCGGCACCGTCTCGAAATAATTGGTGCGGTCGAACCAGGTCGTCCCGTTCCAGTCGGTCGCGCCGATATCTTCCAGCCGTCCGAAGAAGGGACCATCGGCATTTTCCGAGCCATAGAACATCAGATGCTCGAACAGATGGGCAAAGCCGGTCTTGCCGACAGGTTCATAACGCGACCCGACATGATACCAGATCGACACCGCCACCACCGGCGCCTTGCGGTCGGTATGGACGATGACGCGCAGCCCGTTCTTCAGCGTGAATTCCTCATAAGGAATATCGACCTGGGACACGAGGCTGGCGACCGGGGCGGGCGCTGCGGCCGCTACGGGCTTGGCGGCCTGCGCCATGGGAGACAGCGCCAGAACCGACAGGCCCAGCATCAGGGACAGGCGGCGCGACATCAGGGAAAGGGCCATGAGAACCTCATGAAAAGGGGAGCTTTAGCGAGTGCAGAACGCGGCTGAAGCGACAATGGGCGCAGCATAGCGGGCCGTTTTAGACGTGCAATACGCTTATTGCTGGACATGGCCGGGGGAGGGCGGCAATCCTCCATCGATACCGTAATCCAGTGGACATATCCTTTCATGAAAACCGCCATTGCCTTCGCCGCCATGACGGCGCTGTTGTTGCCCGCCGCCCTCTCGGCTCAGAACGCCGCCGATCCGGTCTTCACCCCCGCGGCCATGCGCGCCCATGTCGAATTTCTCGCCGACGACCTGTTGAAAGGTCGCGACACCGGCAGCGAAGGGCATGAGATCGCCGCCCGCTACGTCGCCAGCCAGTTCGACGGTCTCGGCCTCGAGCCTGCCGGCGACAATGGTAGCTGGCTCCAGCGCATCACCTTCCAGAAAACCGAATTTGACAAAACGCCCGCCACGCTGACCGTCACCGGCCCGGCCGGGGCGAAAAGCTTCACCCACGCCGGCGACGTGATCGTCGGCATAAACGCCGACCAGCCGCATCTTGACGTCACGGCGCCGCTCGTCTTCGTCGGCTATGGCCTTGAAAATGCGCGGCTTGGCCTCAACGACTATGCCGGCCTCGACGTGAAGGGAAAGATCGTCGTCACCCTGCGCGGCTATCCCAAGGGGCTGCCGAGCGAGGAGGGCGCACATCTTTCCGCCACCAAGGGGAAGATCGCCGAATCCCATGGCGCGATCGGCATGATCGCGTTCAACACGCTCCAGTCGGCCAAGGCCCGTCCCTGGGCGCGGATGGTGCAGTTCGCCGACGAACCCGATTTCACCTGGGTTTCGCCCGAAGGCGTGCCGTTCAACGCGGCACCGGGCCTGCGCGCGTCCGCGATGCTGAACGATCCGGCGGCACAGGCTGTGTTCGCCGGCGCGCCCACGACCATCGCCGCGATCCGCAAGGCCGCCGACAAGCCGGGCGGCAAGCCGAAGGGCTTCGCGCTCAAGACCGGCGTGACGATCAAGGCCGACACGGTCAGCCAGCGCGTCACCAGCCCCAATGTCGTCGCCATCCTGCCCGGCAGCGACCCGAAACTTAAAGACGAATATGTCGTCCTCTCCGCCCATCTCGACCATATCGGTGTCAGTGCCGCCAAGCCTGGCGACGCGCCGGACAAGGACCGGATCAACAATGGCGCGCTGGACAATGGCGCGGGCATCGCCACCATGCTGGAAGTCGCCCGCGCCATGGCTGAGGCGCCGGACAAACCGCGCCGCTCGATCATCTTCCTGGCCTCCACGGCGGAGGAAAAGGGCCTGCTCGGCGCCGACTATTATGCCCGTCATCCCAGCGTCCCGGTCAGGCAGATCGTCGGCAATGTCGATCTCGACATGCCCTTGCTGCTCTATCCCTTTACCGACCTCATCGCCTTCGGCGCGGATCATTCCACGCTGGGACCGATCGTGGCCAAGGCGGTCGCGCCCATGGGCGTGAAGCTCTCGCCCGATCCAATGCCGCAGGAGACGATCTTCGTGCGCTCGGACCATTATATGTTCGTGAAACAGGGCGTCCCCGCCGTCTTCCTCGCCACCGGCTATGCCAATGGCGGCGAAAAGGCTTGGGAAGCGTTCCTGGGCGGCGCCTATCACCACCCCGGCGATGACATGAGCCAGAAGATCGACTGGACCGCCGGCGCCCGCTTTGCCGAGGCCAATTACCGCATCACCCGCGCCATGGCGGATGGCGATGCCGCGCCCCTCTGGTATCAGGCGGATTTCTTCGGCGACACCTTCGCGCCGACTGTGTCCAAGGCGGCCAAGCCCTGACGGCAAAATAGGGGGAGCCTGGCTCCCCCCACCCTAGAATCAGAAGCGGTAGCCGACCGTCAGAGTCAGCGAGTCATAATCTGCATTCTTGAAATATTCGTTCTTCGCATGGGTGTAGAGCAAACCAACGCGCAGCAGGTCGCTGCCCGCGCGCTGCTCCGTCTCGCGCATGCGGAAACCGAAATTGATCGCGGCTTCATGCACCTGCTCGAACGCCATCGTGTCCTTGGCGCCCAGGGTGAAGACATAGCTGGTGCGCAGCGACGTCTGGCGCCCGAACATCCGGCCGCCCAATGGCAACTGATAGGCCAGCCCGTTACGGAACCACCAGTTGCGCTGCTTGAAATAGTCGGCGCTGTCCTGGCTGGTGATGCCGGTGCGGACCGTCTGGGTATAGCCGACCAGATTGCCCATGGTCAGTTCGCCACGCCCGATGCCGGCAAAGCGATAGTTGCTGGACAGGGTCGCCGACGCCAGTTCACCATCGCCGCCCAGCCCCTTGCTGGCGTCGGTGGCGGTATAGGACACGCGCGGGGTCAGCCACCAATTGGTGCTGACCGGAATCTGCACGCCCACGCCCAGCCCGATCGAAAAGGCCTTCAGGCCGCCATGCGCGCTGGCAAGGCCGCCGGCCGTGCTGTTGACGTTCAGATATCGCGCCGGGACGGTGATCAGCAAGCGGGTGCGGTTGCGTTCCGACAGACGGATGCCCTTGGCATATTTAAGGTCGAAACGCTGGCCATCCTCATTGGCGACGCTCCACGCCGTCGCCGCGCCGCCGATCGTGTCTGAATCGCCGTCCAAGTCGAAATCGAAATCCATGTCCAGCGCATCGGCGACCGCCCGGAAATTGGCGCTGTCGGGGCTACCGCAGCTCAGTTGCAGCGGTGTGCTGTTTGCAAAGGAAAAGGGAATGCCGAGAGTCGTCAACTGGCTGGTGCGCAACGGCACGATGCCGCCCGTCACAGTGGGTACGTTGATCCGTTCTACGCCAGTCGCATCGATATAGGGAATATAGGTGCCCGGAACCAGGCCGATCGGCGATGCGCCGATCGTGTAGCCCCCGACGGCGTCGCAATGGGTGTTGGCATAGGCTGCCGGCGTGGAAGCCAGCATGGCCGCTAGAATGACGAGTCGCTTCACGAAATTTTCCCCCCGGAATAATGCGGTGCGACCCGGTGGAATCGATTAGAAGAAGAAATCGGATCTGCCTAGATGGTGCGAAGGTGCCGGGCTTACCGCGGTGGGCGACAAAGTCTGTTTCCGCTCTTGTGTTGCTATTGGGCAACACTACATCAGGGGCAATTCACTCCAAGGGGCTATCATGAACCTCGAAAAATTCACCGACCGCGCCAAGGGTTTCCTGCAATCGGCGCAAACTGTCGCGATCCGCATGAGCCATCAGCGGATCGGCCCGGACCATCTGTTGAAGGCGCTGCTGGAGGACAGCGAGGGCATGGCGTCCGGCCTCATCAAGGCGGCGGGCGGCTCGGCGCAAGTCGCGTTGCGCGACATCGACGCGGCGCTGGCCAAGGTGCCGGTCGTGTCCGGCTCCGGCGCGCAGCAGACGCCAGGCCTCGACAATGACGCCGTGCGCGTCCTCGACAGCGCCGAGCAGGTCGCGGCGAAGGCGGGCGACAGCTTCGTCACCGTCGAACGGCTGCTGCTCGCGCTCACTCTCGCCACCACCACGACCGCGGGCAAGGCGCTGGCCGCCGCCGGGGTGAAGGCCGAAGCGCTCAACGCTGCGATCAATGCCTTGCGCGGTGGACGCACCGCCGACACGGCGGGCGCGGAGGATCGCTACGACGCGCTCAAGAAATTCGCCCGCGACCTCACCGAAGCGGCGCGCGCGGGCAAGCTCGATCCCGTCATCGGCCGCGACGAGGAAATCCGTCGCACCATCCAGATTCTTGCCCGCCGGACCAAGAACAACCCCGTCCTGATCGGCGACCCCGGCGTCGGCAAGACCGCGATCGCCGAAGGCCTCGCCCTGCGCATCGCCAATGGCGACGTGCCCGACACGCTCAAGGACCGCACCCTGATGGCGCTCGACATGGGGTCGCTGATCGCGGGCGCCAAATATCGCGGCGAGTTTGAGGAGCGCCTCAAGGGCGTGCTGGACGAAGTGAAGGGCGCGGACGGTCAGATCGTCCTGTTCATCGACGAAATGCACACGCTGATCGGCGCGGGTAAAAGCGAAGGCGCGATGGACGCGGGCAATCTGCTCAAGCCCGCGCTCGCCCGCGGCGAACTCCACTGCATCGGTGCGACCACGCTCGACGAATATCGCAAATATGTCGAAAAAGACCCCGCCCTCCAGCGCCGCTTCCAACCGGTCTTCGTCGGCGAACCAACGGTCGAGGACACGATCAGCATCCTGCGCGGCCTGAAGGAGAAATATGAGCTGCACCATGGCGTGCGGATCACTGACGGCGCGCTCGTCAGCGCGGCGACGCTCTCCAACCGCTACATCACTGACCGTTTCCTGCCCGACAAGGCGATCGACCTGATGGACGAGGCCGCCAGCCGCCTGCGCATGGAGGTCGAATCCAAGCCGGAGGAGATCGAAAATCTCGACCGCCGCATCATCCAGCTCAAGATCGAGCGAGAGGCGCTGAAGAAGGAGACGGACAAGGCGTCCGCTGACCGCCTGACCACGCTGGAGGAAGATCTCGCCAATCTGGAGGAGCAATCCGCCGCGCTGACCACGCGCTGGCAGTCGGAAAAGGACAAGATCGCCGGCGAAGCCAGGGTCAAGGAACAGCTCGACGCCGCCCGGCTAGAACTGGAGCAGGCCCAGCGCGCGGGTGACCTCGCGAAGATGAGCGAGCTGTCCTATGGCAGCATCCCCGCGCTCGAAAAGCGGCTCGCCGAAGCGGAAACCGCGTCGGAAGGCGCTATGCTGCGCGAGGAAGTGACGGCGGAGGATATTGCCGGCGTCGTCGCCCGCTGGACCGGCATCCCGGTCGAACGGATGATGACGGGTGAGCGCGAAAAGCTGCTGGCGATGGAAGAAACGCTGGGCAAGCGCGTCATCGGGCAGGCCGATGCGGTCAAGGCCGTGTCGACCGCGGTGCGCCGCAGCCGCGCCGGCCTGCAAGACCCCAACCGCCCGCTCGGCTCCTTCCTCTTCCTTGGCCCCACCGGCGTCGGCAAGACCGAGCTGACCAAGGCGCTGGCAGGATTCCTGTTCGACGACGACAGCGCGATGGTGCGCATCGACATGAGCGAGTTCATGGAGAAGCACAGCGTCGCCCGCCTGATCGGCGCGCCGCCGGGCTATGTCGGCTATGAGGAAGGCGGCGTCCTGACCGAAGCCGTCCGCCGTCGCCCCTATCAGGTCGTGCTGTTCGATGAAGTGGAGAAAGCGCATGGCGACGTGTTCAACATCCTGCTCCAGGTGCTGGACGACGGCCGCCTGACCGACGGGCAGGGACGCACAGTGGACTTCACCAACACGATCATCGTGCTGACGTCGAACCTGGGCAGCCAATATCTCACCGGCCTGGCCGATGACGAGCCGGTGGAAAAGGTCGAGGATCAGGTAATGGACATCGTCCGCGCCCATTTCCGCCCGGAGTTCCTGAACCGGCTGGACGAAGTAATCCTGTTCCACCGTCTGGGCGCGGCCCATATGGCCCCGATCGTGGATATCCAGGTGGCGCGTATCGGCAAGCTGCTCAAGGATCGCAAGATCGTGCTCGATCTGACTGACGAGGCGCGTGCCTGGCTCGGCCGGGTCGGCTATGATCCGGTCTATGGCGCGCGGCCTTTGAAGCGCGCGGTGCAGCGTTACCTGCAAGACCCGCTGGCCGATCTCATCCTGCGCGGCGAAGCGCCGGACGGATCGACGGTCCGCGTGGAGGATGGCGACGGCGCGCTGAAGCTGACGGTGGTATAAGGCAAAAGGCCCGCCGAATCGATCGGCGGGCCTTTCTCCCTCATGGCGCAGAAAAAGCGGAAGCGATCAGCCGCTTGGGTTCATGCCCGCTCGGCTGCGGGTAATCAAATCGTCGGCGTCACGATTCTGCTGCTCGCTCATCGCCCGCCATTCCGCATTGGTCTTGCAGATGCGCTCCTTGCGCACCAGCGATCCGGTGACGGCGATTCGCTTGCAACGGGTGGCATTCGGATCGTTGCGATCCAGCGCTGGCTTGTCCTGCGCCAGCGCTGGCATCGCCATGGCGAACAAGCTGGCGGCCATCATGGTTTTCAAAATACGCACCTATAATCTCCCAGAAAGGCGGCCTGGCTGGTCCTGCCTCTTCGCGTGAACCCCGCTGCCTGCCGTCGATCAGATGGTCGCGCGGACGTCACTCGTCTTGCTCGCATCGGCTGTGGCATAGAATTGCTTCAATAATTGCTGCTCTTCAAGCGACAAATGCGGGTTCCACACGTCGAATATCAACACGGCGCGGACATGCTCGCTCTCGTTCCACGCTTCATGCTCTATCGTGTCGTCGAAGGCGAAGGCGACGCCTTCTTCCCAGGCCCGCGTTTCGCCACCGACCCGAAATAAGCAGCCCGGCGGCACGACCAGCGGCAAATGGACGATGGCGCGGCTGTTGGTGACGCCGGTATGCGCGGGAATCCGGCTTTTGGGCTTGAGCAGCGAAAAGAAGGCGGACGGCGCACGGCCGGGAATGTCGGCGCGGGGCAGCGCCTCCAGCGCGGCGACCGTTTGCGGACAGGCGGAGCAGATCGCTTCGTTGCGCACGCCATATTCCCACAGGAAGGACGCGCCCCAATCAAGCGATCCGTCGAGCGCGGTCCATTTATTTTCCGGCGTCCCCGCCTCCTGTCGCACATAGGGGCGGACCGCGCCGCCATCTTTCGCGATCAACGCCAGAAATTCGGCGCGGATCGCATCGGCTTGCGCCTCCAACTGCGCCATCCACGGGAAATGCGCTCGATCGAAAAATTCGTCGGCGGGCAAGAAGGGGTAATGCAGGCCGGAACATTGGTTTTGATAGAGGGTGCGGCGCCCGAACTCCCGGTCCAGGCACGCCTGGAACCGGCGCTGCGTCAGCGCGTCGGCGCTGCGCAGCCGGTCGGCCAATCCCGCTTCCACGAAAGCGGCGAAGCGCGCATGATGGTCGCCGACGAAGCGGCGGGCCTGCGCCAGTATCTCCAGCAGTTGAGGCGGAATGTCGGCCATGCCAGTGGTCAGCGCCAGCACCTTGTTCCAGCTGTCGGCTGCGCCTTGCGCCTCGTCCAGCCGTTGCTGCAATTGCGCCATGCGAATCTGCGCCATCAGGTTGCGCTGGTCGATCGCGATCGCCCGGCTCAACGCAGCCCGTTCCGCTTCCGCCGCGCCCAGGCCACGTTCGGCCGAGGCGACGTTCATCCATAAAGCGGCCTCGCCTGGATCGACCTGTGCCGCTGCGACGAAATGGACGCGCGCCGCCGCGAAATCCTGACGGTCCAGCGCGATAAGCCCCCGCAGGTTCAGCAGTTGCGGTTCGCCCGGCCGGCGCGTTAGCGCCTTGCCCACTATGCGATCCGCCTCTGCGTCCCGGCCCTGCCGCCGTGCCTCGATCGCCTGTTGCAGCAACCGCCCGACCGTTACGTCCATAAAGCTCCCCAGCCTCTTGCCCGTCCATCGCTACCAGAAGCCCATGCGCTGGCAAGGGGCCGTAATCCCGCATGACTTGTACATGCGAAAAACCCATGCGAAGGCGGGAGGCATGACGGCCTCCTTACCATCGACCCGCGACATCATGGCCAATGCCGAATGGCTCGCACACCGCTATGATCCCGGTCATGACGCGGTGCATTTGCGACATGTGCGGCGCGCCAGGCACGCAGAAACCCCGTTCCTGACCGACCAGCATCTGGGCGAGGACGATGCGCCATTGGTGCTGCGCCGCGTCGACGCCATGCTGGATGCGCCGGCCCCCGCGCCGATCCATTTCCTCTTCCATTCGGCCTATTGCTGCTCGACCCTGCTCGCCGCCGCCTTCGACTATCCCGGCGTCGCAATGGGCCTGAAGGAGCCGGTGCTGCTCAACGACCTGATCGGCTGGCGACATCGCGGCGCAAAAGGGCCGGACGTCGCGCGGGTGCTTGATGAGGGGCTGCGCCTGCTCGCGCGGCCCTTCGCGCCCGGCGAGGCGGTGGTGGTCAAGCCCTCCAACATCGTCAACCCGCTGATCCCCGCCCTATTGGGATTGCGGCCGCAGGCACGTGCGCTGCTGCTGCACGCCCCGCTCGACGCCTATCTCGCCTCGATCGCGCGCAAGGGCATGTGGGGCCGCCTGTGGGTGCGCGACCTTTTCGGCAAGTTGCTGCGCGAAGGGATGCTGGCGCCGCTGGGCATCGCGCCCGACGATTATCTGGGCCTCACCGACATCCAGGTCGCGGCCGCCGGCTGGCTGGCGCAGCAACGGCAGTTTCAGGATATCGCCATGAAGCTGGGCGATCGGGTGGCGACGCTCGACAGTGAAACGCTGGTGGCGCGTCCGGGGGACAGTCTTGCGGCGCTCGCCCGGCTGTTCGGCCTGGCGCTGGACGAGCGCGCGATCGCGACCATTGTCAACGGGCCGATCTTCGCGCGCAATGCCAAGGATGGCGCCGATTTCGCGCCGGGCCACCGCGCGCAGGAGGCACAGCGCGGCCTGGAGCTTCATGGCGAAGAGGTGGAGAAGGTCGCGCATTGGGCGCGGGTGCTGGCGGACAATGGCGGCATCGCGATGGCCTTGCCCAATCCGCTGCTGGCTTGATCGCGGCAGGGTCGGCCACCGTCCGACTGACCGCAAACGCATAAGAAAAGGGCCGGTGTTTCCACCGGCCCTTTCTTTTTCCTGGCTTTATCGAAGGATCAGAAGCGCAGCTTGGCCGCGATGGCATAGCGGCGGCCCAGCGCGTCGTAGGTCGACGGATAGACGTTGCCGCTGTTATATGCCGTGGAACCGATGCCGGCACCCACGATCTTGGGCTTGTTGTCCAGCAGGTTCTGGACGGTCATGGTGATCGTCACTTCGTCGCTGACATGGAAACGGCCAGTCAGGTCGAAATAATGCTCCGCCTTGATTTCGCGGAACGCAGGATCGATCATGCAACCACCTTCGTCGGCACCCGTCGGATTGGGGCAACCAGCCGGATCGGTCAAGGCAGCGGCGAGGTCATCAGCAAGCTGCTGAGGCTCGAAGTTCACCTTGTCGATATAGCGCCACAGCAGCGAGAGGTCGAACGACTTGAAGGCCAGCGTGGTGCGCTGCGAGAACTGCCATTCAGGCTGGATCGACGCGCAGTTGACCGAATAATAGCCAACACACTCGCGGTTGATCGACGTCGATGTCGCCTGGAACTTCGAGCTGTTGGTCCAGTTGCCGGTCAGGCTGAGCGACAGGTTGGCGAAGCCGACATCTTTGCTGTAGTTCAGCGAGAAATCGATACCATCGGTGGACAGCTTGCCCAGGTTCGACTTGGCCAGCAGCAGACCCGGCGTCGTAGCCGCTTCACCGAACAACTCGCCGGTCAGCGGGTTGCGACGGATCGAGGTACAGGCCGCGCTGGTTGCACTGGAAGCCGAGATGTTATCGAAGCATGCCGAAATCGCGTCGCCCGGAGTGGGCTCGGTGATCGCGCCGGTGATCTTGATGTTGTAGTAGTCAACCGTCGCCGAAAAACCGGGCACGAAGTCAGGCTGCCATACTGCACCCAGGGTCCAGCTGTTGGACTTTTCCGGGCCGAGGGCGAGATTGCCGCCGCCGGTGTAGTTAACCTGGCCAGCCGGATCGTTGGTGATCGCACCGATCGTGTTGGCAGGGGCGCCTTGGGCAAGGCAGATTGCCGCCAGATTGGCATTTCCGAGCGGAGCCGAACCCGAGCAAGGATCGGTGCCCAAGTTGGTCAGAAGCGTGTTCTGCGGCGAGAAGAGCTCATCGATGTTAGGCGCACGAACCGCACGGGCATAGTTGCCGCGGATCTTGAAGCCATCGACAGGGGTCCAGCTACCGCCTGCTTTCCAGGTCGTCGTCTTGTAGCTCGGATTTGTCGCAGCATCGACGCTGTACTTTGAGTAACGAATACCAGCTTCCAGCGTCAGATCCTGGAAGAAGGGCTTGTCCTGAACCAGCGGCAGAACGAGTTCACCGAAGGCTTCGTACACGTCATAGCCGCCGTCGATGTTCGGTGCCGCACCGCCTGCGCCGCCCAGATCTCCGGACTGCGACAGAAGATCGGATTCCTGGCTCGCCTGATACTTACGATATTCGCCACCGACCGCGAAAGCGATCGAATCGCTGGCAAAAGGCGAAGCCACGCCAAAGTCGCCGTTGATCGTGCCATGCACCTGCGCGAGCGAGGTCTTGGTCGTCACTTGGCTGTTGGCGTTCAGGAAGCCATTCATCGCCGAGTTGATCGAACCGTCGGGGCCAAAGGCGTTGAGCGGCACGCACCCGTTGGTGTCGGTCAGGCAGGTTTCGGTGTTGGTCGCCAGCAGCGCCTGACGGACGCGGCTGTTGAGCCAATAGCCCTTCTGGGTCTGGATCTGCTCGCTTTCGCCATAGGCGCCCGAAACATCCCAGTCGATCGTGTCGGTGATGCCGCCACGCGCGCCGATCTTGTAATCGAAGAAGGTGGTGGTGAAGTCCGAGATACGCGGACCCAATTCAGTGGCGCGGCGCGAGAAGGCCGTGGTCACTTCGCGATAATTCGGGTCGTTGGGGTCGGTCGCCGTGGCGGCCGCGGTGCATTCTGCCTGCGTGAACAGCGGCGTGTATACGCCGGCGGCGATGTCGGCCGGCGACGCGATATTACGGCCGCAGAAGGCATTGCGCTGCGCAGCAGTCAGATAGGGGTTGCTCAGCGGAACCTGAACGCCGATGCCGAACGCGCCCGACGGGGCGATGATCGTGCTGACGGTGTTCTTCGAGAAGATGCCACGGCTATAGACTTCGACAGCGTCGCTGACTTCGTAACGGCCCGCGCCATACATGTTGAAACGCTCGAACGGCGTCTGGAACACGTTGAAGGGGTTGAAGTTATAAGCGTCGAACGCGGTGGTAGGACGGAAAGCCGTACCATCGGCGGTCACCTGACGGTTGCCGTTGCCGCCGGCAGTGCCCGACGGGTTGGTGTTGGAGAAGCGCGAAGGGGTGGACGTGCCCGAACCGCCGCCGACGACGCCGGTGTAGGAATCGATATTCAGAGCAGAAAAGGAACGGTCGCCCTGATAGACCGGGTCCGACTGCTGATAGCCAACGCTGAACACGACATTGCCGCGACCATCGTCGAAGTTGGCGCCCAGCGTAAGATCGGCGCGGACATAATTGCCGTCGCCCTGCTCGGTCAGCTGGTTGGAGACGTTTGCTTCCAGGCCCGCGAAATCATTCTTCGTCACGAAGTTGACGACGCCCGAAATGGCGTCCGCGCCATAGGTGGTCGATGCGCCACCGGTCAAGACGTCGACGCGCTCGACCAGCGCCAGAGGCACGTTGTTAAGGTCGAAGATGCCGGCCAGCCCGGCAGGCGCCAGACGATCGCCATTCAGCAGGACGATGTTGCGATTCTCGCCCAGGCCACGGAGGTTGACGTAGGATGCGCCGCCGTTGCCGTTGTTGACGGCCGTGCCGATGCTGGGAACGATGCCCGGAATTTCACGCAGGATTTCTTCGGCGGTGTTGTTCTGCTTCAGTTCGATCTGGTCAGCCGTGGTGGCGGTGACCGGGGTCGAACGCGCCAGGTTCGGATTCTTGATCAGCGATCCGGTGACGATGATGGTGTCGCCCGCTTCGGCTTCCGCCGCCTGCGGTGCGTCCTGTGCGAACGCAGCCGTCGCGATCAGCGACGCGCCCAGAATCGCCGGTGCGGCGCTGGCACGCAATAGTGCCCTCTTCGAAAATGTTTTCACGGTTCCAGTCCCTTGCTCTGGAGTTTGGCAGATAGCCTGCCACAGATGTGGCCCGTACAGAGGGATATGGTGCCCGACAGCGATCCCCCCATATGGATGACCCCGAAACTGCGCGGGGTTCAGGGCGCTGTAAAGCGGTGGAAAAGGGCGACGGCCGCTTTTGGATGTGGCTGTATCATAAATGCAACAAGCGGCAACGCCGGCTGTTTTACGCCTGTATTGCAAGATAATTACACGAAGTTACAATAGGATGTAGCAATCATGCATCAGGCTGCGGAGCAACCCACCGAATGTGGCGCTACCATCCGCCTGGATCGGCCGGGGCTGTCATATTGACGTCATCGTTTACGGGTGCATGTTAAAGCGCATCAGGTGGTTCGGCGAAGGAAAAGCGGATATGAACGGCAAGCGCGGCAGGATATTGGCGCTATCTCTATCTCTGTGCCTTGTGGTCGGCATCGGACAGGCGCAGGCCGCGCCCAAGCAACAGCCCCGGCCGGAAATCTTCACAAACCTGCTCCAGTGTCGCACCATAACGGACAATAGCGCGCGCCTCGCCTGTTTCGACCAGCAGGTCGGCGCGATGGACGTCGCCGCCCAGCGCGACGAAGTGGTGGTGCTCGACAAGAGCGAACTCAACAGGACGCGCAAGACGCTGTTCGGCTTTTCCTTCCCCAAACTGCCCTTCCTGGACGGGGGCGACGATGATGATGGCGACAAGCCGCAGGCGGAAGGGGTCACCCATATCGACGCCGTGATCGCGTCGGTCCGCAGCCTGGGCTATGGCAAGTGGCAGATCGGTCTGGAGGACGGCGCTCAGTGGATGACGACCGAGGCGATGACCGCGCGCGACCCCAAGCCGGGCCAGAAGATCGAGTTGAAGCGCGCCGCCATGGGCAGCTTCATGGGCAAGGTCGAGGGCGGCCGGGCCGTGCGCATGAAGCGGGTGAGCTGACCCTTACAGGCCGTTCGGCATCGGCCCGGCGACCAGCATCGGGTCGATCCGCGCTTCGCTCCATTTCATCCCCCAATGGAGATGCGGCCCGGTCGCGCGCCCCGTCGCGCCGACTGCGCCGATGCGTTGCCCTTGCGCCACAGACTCGCCGACCTTCACGTCGATCCGCGACAGGTGCAGGAAGGCGCTGTTGAGGCCGTGGCCATGGTCGATCATCAGCAAATGCCCCTCCAGCGAGAAAGGCTTGTCCGCCGCCGCCAGGATCACCACACCGTCGGCCGGCGCGACCACTGGCGCGCCCGTCGCGCCCGCCACATCGACGCCGCCATGATAGGCGCCAGGCGTCCCCTGATAGACGCGCTGCGATCCGAACAGCCCCGATATCCGCCCGATGCGCGGCCAGATGAAGCGCTGTCGCCACCCTTGCGCGTCCGTCACCGTCTCCCGCGCGGCGGCGATCGCCTCCAGTTCCGGCTTGCGCATCGCCAGAAAGGCCTCGGTGCTCTTGGTCGGCCGCATCGGCGCGTCGATCCGCTCGATCCGCCAGGCGCGGGGGGCAACGGTCAACGCGCGCTCGACCGTTCGTCCGTCAGGCAGCCGGGCGACCAGGCGCGCGGTCGGCGCGGCATCGCGGTCGAACGCGATCAGGAAACGCCCGTCGGCGTCCACCGGCACCAATTGCGCGTCCAGCTTGAGTGCGACCGTCCCGGCCGGCGCGGTGCCGACCAGCAGGCCGCCCTGCGTCGCCGCGCCGGTCAGCTGAAAATCGGTCCGTGTCGCCACGGGACGAGCGCCGGGCTGCGCGACGGCCGCGCCGGCGCACGCCAGCAGCAGCGCCAGGCCGATCCGCCTCATCGCGGCCCGCGCGCCCGCAATTCCGCCTGCACCGACGCATCGGCGCTGGCATAGGGTTCCTGCCGCGCGATGCTCCAATAGCGCAAATCCTCCAGCGCGATTCTTTGCCCGGTCACGGCGCACAGGACATGGTCGCCCGCCTGCAACACGCGGAAACTATAGGGCATATAATGGAGCCGGGCGATCCGGTCGCTGTTCGACATCAACATGGGTCAGGCCTTTCTTCGCCGCATCAGGAAAATAGATCCTGCTGCGGCGTTTCGTCCGCCTCGCGCGTCTTGCGCACGGGCCGCGATGAAGGGGATATAGCGACCGGCGGGCGCTTCTCAAGCGGCGGCGCATCGCCAATGGCGGCGTCCACGGCGCCATCCTTGAAATGCAGCGTCACCTGGCCCGCCGCCTGCGCCGCCGCCACCGACTGGACCAGCCGCCCCTGCGCCATCACACGCGCATAGCCTTTTTGCAGCGGCCGATCGGGATCGAGCGAGGCGAAATGGCGCGATACCCGGTCCAAGACGATGGCCCGATCGGACAAAGCGCGTTGCAGATAGTCGGGACGCAGCTTCAGCCGGTCGAGCCGTTCGCCCGCGCGCTGCACATGCTGGCGCAACAGGGCCGGTCGCAGCGCGCCGCCCGCTTCATTGAGATGCGCGCGCGCCACCACGAGCCGGTGGCTCAGGCCGCGATTGAGCCGCGCACTGGCGTCATCCAGCCGCTGCCGCTGGGGGCTGAGCAGCATGTCGGGCGTGGGCATCAGCCGCGCCTGCATCTCCAGTCGTTCCCGCGCCTGCGCCGCGCCGCGGCGCACCGCGCGGCCCGCCCGCAGGCCCATCTCGGTCAATCCCGCCAGCAATTCCGCACGCACCGGCACCGCCATTTCGGCGGCGGCCGTGGGCGTAGGCGCGCGCCGGTCGGCGGCATAGTCGCACAGGGTCGTATCCGTCTCATGACCCACCGCCGATATGATCGGAATCGTGCAATCGGCGACCGCGCGGACGACAATCTCCTCGTTGAAGCTCCACAGATCCTCGATCGACCCGCCGCCGCGCGCCACGATCACCAGGTCCGGGCGGGGTAGGGGGCCGCCGCCGTCCATCGCGCTGAATCCCCGCACCGCCCGCGCCACCTGCTCGGCCGCGCCCTGGCCCTGCACCAGCACTGGCCAGACCAGCACATTGGTCGGGCAACGATCGGCCAGCCGATGCAATATGTCGCGGATCACCGCGCCGGTCGGCGACGTCACGACGCCGATCGTGCGCGGCAGGAAAGGCAGCGCCTTCTTGCGTTCGACCGCGAACAACCCTTCGCCCGCGAGTCTGGCTTTGAGTTTCTCCAGCAACGCCATCAGCGCGCCTTCGCCCGCCAGTTCCATCCGCTCGATCACGATCTGATATTTGGATCGCCCCGGATAGGTGGTCAGCTTGCCGGTCGCGATCACCTCGACCCCGTCCTGCGGCGAAAAGGCCAGCCGCTGCGCCCCCCCCTTCCACATCACGCCGTCCAGCACCGCATTTTCGTCCTTCAGCGCCAGATAGAGATGCCCGGACGCCGCCCGCTTGAAGCCCGAAATCTCGCCGCGCAGCCGCACATGGCCGAACCGGTCCTCGACCGTGCGCTTGAGCAGGCCCGACAATTCGCTGACGCTGAGCGCCGCCGCGTTGTCCCCTGCGCGTTCCTCCGCTAACAGGCGGGCCGAACTGTCATAGACATCAAATTCCGGGGACATGGGCGACATGAACATCCTTTTGCTTGGCGGCGGCGGCCGCGAACATGCGCTGGCGTGGAAGCTGGCGCAATCGCCCCGGCTCGATACGCTCTACGCCGCGCCGGGCAATCCGGGCATAGCCGAGCACGCCACTTTGGTCGACCTCGACGCGACGGATCATCGCGCGACGATGGATTTTTGCATCCGCCATTCGATCGGCCTGGTGGTGATCGGGCCGGAAGCGCCGCTGGTTGATGGCCTCGCCGACAATCTGCGCACCATGGGCGTGCCGGTGTTCGGCCCCAACAAGAAAGCGGCGCAATTGGAAGGATCGAAGGGCTTCACCAAGGATCTGTGCCAGCGCGCCAACATCCCCACCGCCGCCTATGTCCGCGTCTCCAGCAAGGATGGCGCGGTCGCCGCGCTCGACGATTTCACCCTGCCAGTCGTCATCAAGGCCGACGGGCTGGCCGCGGGCAAGGGCGTCATCATCGCGCAAACCCGTGACGAAGCGATCGAAGCGCTCGACACCATGTTCTCAGGCGCATTCGGCGCAGCGGGGGAGGAAGTGGTGCTCGAAGAGTTCATGACCGGAGAGGAAGCCAGCTTCTTCGCGCTGACCGATGGCGTCGCGATCCTGCCCTTCGGATCGGCCCAGGACCATAAGCGCGTCGGCGACGGCGACACCGGCCCCAATACCGGCGGCATGGGAGCCTATAGCCCGGCCCGCGTGCTGACGCCGGAACTGGAGGCCGATGTGATCGACACGATCATCCGGCCGACCGTCGAGACGATGGCGGCGGAAGGGATGCCTTATTCGGGCGTCCTCTATGCCGGCCTGATGCTGACGACGGACGGCCCCAAGCTGATCGAATATAATGCGCGTTTCGGCGACCCTGAATGCCAGGTCTTGATGACCCGCTTTGACGGCGATCTGATCGACCTGCTGCTCGCCGTGGCGCAAGGGACGCTGGCCGATCAGGGGCCGGTCCAGTTGGCGGATCGCACCGCGCTGACCATCGTCATGGCGGCCAACGGCTATCCCGGCACGCCCGACAAGGGCGGCCCGATCGGCGGCATCGACGCGGCGCAGCAGGGCGGGGCGAAGATTTTCCACGCCGGCACCGCGGAAAAAAACGGCGCGCTGGTCGCCAATGGCGGGCGCGTCCTCAACGTCACCGCGACCGCGGATACGGTCGGCGCGGCGCAGGCGGCGGCCTATGCCGCGGTGGACGCGCTCGATTTCCCGACCGGATTCTGCCGCCGTGACATCGGCTGGCGGGAGGTCGCGCGCGAAGCGCAATAGGCCATGCTCTTGCAGCGGGCGGCAAAGCATCCTTAAATAGCGTAAGGATTTGGCAGGGGAGACGGAGCGCGATGCAGGAATTCTTCATGGACTATGGATTGTGGCTGCTGGTCGCATTGCTGGTCGTCATCGCGCTGGTCTTCCTGCTGTCGGGCAAGCGCAAGGCGGAAGAACCGGTCGAACCGTCCGTCCCCGGCGCCGCGTCCCCCCCGGCGCCCACCCCATTTGTCGATCCGATCATTGCCGCGCCGGTCGCTCCCGCGCCGGTCGTGGTGGAGCCTGTCGCGCCTGTGGAGCCGATCGCGCCGGTCGAACCTGTCGCTGAACCGATGCCCGCGCCGGAACCAGTTGCGCCGTCGCCTATTCCCGTCTCGCCCGCCATCGCGGCGGTCGGGGATGAGCATGACGACCTGCTGCGCCTCAAGGGGGTCGGTCCCAAACTCAAGACCTTGCTGATCGAACTGGGCGTCACCCGCTACGCCCAGATCGCCGCATGGGGCGATGCCGACATCGCTGCGATCGACGCGAAGCTCGGCAATTTCAAGGGCCGCCCGGTGCGCGATCAATGGGTCGATCAAGCCAAATATCTCGCCGCTGGCGACATTGCCGGCTTCGAAGCCAAATATGGCAAGCTCTGACCTCATTTGAGATGAGCAAAGGCCAGCCTGTTCCGTCAGGCTGGCTGCGGCGCCGCGTCCGGCGCCGGCTGCGCCACGATGACGGCCCGCGACGGCGGTGCGCTGCCGACCAGGCGGCGGATCAGCGCGCTCGGCGCGAGCAGGCGGCTGGCGAACAGCAGGATCAGGATCGACAGCGCCAGCGTCACCGTCGCGCGCGCGCCGCTTGCCAGCGCCACCCCCATCACCAGCGGGTGCCAGAGATAGAAGAACAGGCTGTCCCGGCCGACGCGATTGAGCGGGGCGAAGGACAGGCGCAGCGCCGACAATCTGGGCAGCAGCGCAATCAGGCCCAGGCACATCATCAGCCGCGCCGGAACATAGGCCAGCCCGTTGCCGCTGCCCTGCTGGCCCGCCCACCAGACCAAGCCCAATGCCATGACCAGCAACGCGACGCCCAGATAGCGGGTCGGCAACCCCCTTTCCGCCATCAACATGCCAAAGAAGAAATAGACTGGAAAGCGCAGGAAACGGCTGTCAGGCGACAGCAGGCTGACCCCGACCGGCCCATGATCCAGGCCGAAGCCATACATGGTCGCCAGGCTGATCGGCGCACCGATCGCCAGCAGCAGCAGCGGCGGCAAGGGAAGGAGGCGCGTCATCAGGATCAGGAAGAAGAGGACCGGCACATACCAGAGGTGGAAGGGCGGACGCAGCAGCAGGTCCAGCGGGGCGGTCCACGACACGGACCCGCCGCTCACCAGCAGATAGATGATCGACGCGACCAGCCAGGGCAGCAACATACGTTCGCCATAGCGGCCCAGCAGAACGCCAGTCTGTTCGGTGCGGGTGCGGGTGACGTTCAGTAGATAGCCCGATATGCCGATCATCAACGGCATCCGGAAACCTGCGCCGATCCACAGCGCCGGATGCTGCTGATGGGCAAGCTCCATGGCATGGCCGGCCATCACCAAAAGGATCAAGACCCCCTTGAGAAGGTCAATCGACGGATTTTTGCCCATGCTGATAAATCCCGGCCCCTCCCTATTCTGCATCCGCCGTTCTTGCAGACGCCTTAAAAAAAATGGTGAACGGATGATGTGCGGAACGGCTGTCGATGCCTTTTGGTTTTGCGTCGCTCCAGGCAGAATCGGTTCCCACTTTTTGTACGATGCTCTCCTCCCTGAATGTGGAATGAAGGTCCGATTTGCGGTCAATTCCGCAGGAGGATGACATGCAGAAAGCGCGGGCCGTGCGCGCCGCGGACATAGGCGCCTTCGATATCAGTGGTGCCAGATACGCCGGTGACCCAATAATGGGCGCGCGGTTGCGGGCCGGTCAGCGGGGCATTCTCCAGATGGGGTGCGATGTCGCGTACGGCCAGCAACACGATATGATGCAGCGCCAGGAAATTGGGCAGCATCGGTGCGGTCGGGCCGGTTTCGAAGATTAGCGACCCGGTTTCCGCGATCCCCCTGCGCGCAATGGCGAGGACGGCCGCTTCGTCGGGCGCGGCGCTGTCGTGCAGGGTGAAGCCGCCCCAGTCGCAGGCCGTCAGGCGCGGATCGGGGGGCAAGCAGAGCGTGAGCGCTTCACCCTGTCCCGCCAGATAGCGGGCGATGGCGGTGGGCAGGTCCGCCATGGACCCGACGACGTCATGGCTTGCATTGACGCTGGGCAGGGCGAGCCGGGCGAGAAATTCCGCCTCCAGCGTCGCTTCGTTCACCGCCGGACGCTCTGGCGCGACCAGCAGCGCGTCGGCCTCCGCCTGGTCGGGCGACGGTCCTTTCAGCCGGGCGAGGATGGCGTCACGGGCGCTCATGGACGGCGCGCCTTCTTATATTGCGTCATGAAGGTCTGCGCGGCGGGTCTGGGCATGTCGCGATGACGGGTCCAGCCGCCCGCGAGTGGCAGGCTTGCGATCCAACCCTTCTTCCCCAAAAGCCGCATCACCCGCATGGCGATAGTGGTGACCGGCCGATAAAGACTCGGCCGCGTCGCGATCCAGGCCCACAGGCCCAGCCCCGCGCGCATGGAGGTCGGCTCAAGTCCCTCGCGCCAACTCTTGTCGCGCCAGCCCTTGAGCAGGGTCGGTAGCGGGATGCGCACCGGGCATACTTCCTGGCATTTGCCGTTGAGGGTGCAGGCATGGATAAGGTCGCGATTGGGTGCAAGCCCATCCAGCACCGGCGTCAACACCGCGCCCATCGGTCCCGGATAGGTGCCGCCATAAGCATGGCCGCCAATCTGGCGGAAGACGACGCAATGATTCATGCACGCGCCGCAACGAATGCAGCGCAGCATCTCCGCCAGCCCTTCCTCGCGCATTTTCGTGCGCCCATTATCGACCAGCACGATATGCATCGCGTCCGGCCCGTCGCGGTCGCCCGCGCGTTTCGGCCCTGTATAGAAGGTCGTATATTGGGTCAGCGCCGCGCCGGTGGCCGATCGCGCCAGCATCCGCAGCATATGGATGGCGTGCGGCATGGACGGCACGATCTTCTCGATCCCCGCGGTCACGATATGGACGCGCGGCGGCACGAGCGACAATTCGGCATTGCCTTCATTGGTGACGGTGCAGACCGCGCCGCTATCCGCGATCAGGAAATTCGCGCCCGACATGCCGACATCCGCGTTCAGCATCTGCGTGCGCAATTCGCGCCGCGCGCTTTCGGCCATGGCGGCGATCGTCTCTTCCTGATGGGGTGAGCGATGCTTCGCCTTGAACAGCGCCGACACCTGATCGCGCGTCTTGTGCATGGCGGGCCAGATGATGTGCGACGGGCGCTCGTCGGCCAGTTGGATGATATGTTCGGCCAGGTCTGTTTCGACCCGGCCGATCCCGGCCTCGGCCAGCGCATGGGGCAGGCCGATCTCCTCCCCCAGCATCGACTTGGACCGCGCGACGCTCTTCGCGCCCTCCGCCTTGCAGATAGCGATGACGATTGCGCAGGCCTCGTCGGCCGTCCTCGCCCAATGAACCTTGGCCCCTGCCGCGATGGCATTGGCCTCGAACTGTTCCAGATAGGCGCCCAGATGCGCAATCACATGATCCTTGATGGCGGCGGCGCGGCTGCGGGCAGCCTCGAAATCGGGGAAGGCGTCGATGGCGATGCCCCGCTTGGCCTCGGCCGTGCCGGCGGTGCGTTCGACCGCAATCTTCAGGATCGGGTCGGCCAGCGCCGCCTCGGCGCGGTCCGTGAAGCCGCTCATGCCTCTTCCCCGATCGCCGGGCCGTCGCCCATGCCGGCGATCAGTTCGATCGCATGATAGGCGCGCACCTTGCTGCCCCGGCGGTGCAGCTTCCCCGCCATGTTCATCAGGCAGCCCAGGTCGCCCGCCAGCAAAAGGTCAGCGCCCGTAGCATCGATCGCATCCGCCTTCTCACCAACGATGGCGTTGGAAATGGCGGGATATTTGACGCAGAATGCGCCGCCAAAGCCACAACATGTCTCCTCGCCGGCCAAGGGCGCGAAGGTCAGGCCGTCGATGGCCTTGAGCAACCGGCGCGGCTGCGCCTTGATCCCCAGTTCGCGCAGGCCCGAACAACTGTCATGATAGGTCGCCTTGGCGTCCAGCGTCACGCCTTTCGGTTTCCACCCGCAGACCTGATCCAGATAGGCCATGACCTCCCACGTCTTGCCCGCCACCGCCTGCGCGCGCGACAGCCAATGCGCGTCATGTTCGAATATTTCGGGATAATGGCAGCGGATCGTCCCCGCGCAGGAGCCTGACGGGACGATGATCGCCTCATAGGGTTCCAGCGCCACGATCGTCTGCTTCGCCAGCGCGGCGGCATGGTCCCGGTCGCCGCTGTTGAGCGCAGGCTGGCCGCAGCAGGTCTGCCTTTCCGGCACGACCACGTCGCACCCGGCCGCTTCCAGCGCGCGGATCGCGGCAAAGCCGATGCGGGGGCGGATCAGATCGACCAGGCAGGTGACGAACAGGGCGACGGTTCGTGTCATTATTGCAGATTTACATACATGCCGCCATCGACCAGCAGCGCCGCGCCGGTGACATAGGCGGCCATGTCCGACGCCAGGAAGACGATCGGCCCGGCCAGATCCTCCGGCTGCCCCAGGCGGCCCAGCGGCGTGCGCTGCTCCATATATTCGCGCTTCTCGACATCGGCCAGATCATCCTTGTTGATCTCGGTCAGGATGGTGCCGGGCAGCACGCTGTTGCAGCGGATGCCATGCTTGCCAAGAGCAATGGCCGTGGACTGCATCAGCGAATGCACGCCCGCCTTGGTCGGGGTGTAATGCGTCTGATATTCGCCGCCGACCAGCGCGGAAATGGAGGATATGGCCACGATCGACCCGCCATGGCCCTGCTTCACCATCTGCTGGGCGGCCGCCTGCACCATGAAATAGGCGCCATGCAGGTTCACCTTGAAGGTCCGCTCCACCACGTCGACCGGCATGTCGAGGAAAGCATGGAAGGGGCAGATGCCCGCATTGCTGACCATCACATCGACCTTGCCGAACGCCTCCACCGCCTTGGCCACGAAGGCCTGCGCGGTCTGCGGGTCGGCGACGTCGCCCTTCACCGCGATGGCCCGCTGGCCCAGCGCCTCGATCTCCGCCACGCAGCTATGGGCGGGGCCGTCGCTATGGGCATAGTTGATCGCGACATTGGCGCCATGCTGCGCCGCGCCGATCGCGGCGGCGCGGCCGATGCCGGTCGATGCGCCGGTGACGAGGACGGTCTTGCCTTCAAGCAGCTTCATGGGGTGGTGTTCCTTGCTTCAAAGATTTCGGGTCGCAGGCAAATGACAATCCTCCCCTGGAAGGGGAGGTGGCGGGCGCGAAGCGTCCGACGGAGGGGTGTCCCGCTCTCGACGGGGCGACACCCCTCCACCACTTCGTGGTCCCCTTCGGCAGAGTCGCGCGCCTCTGCCGAACCTTGCAGGGGAGGAATATTGCTGTGCTCGCCACCGCTACAAACTAGCGCCGCACGGGGCGGCGGGACGGTTTGACGCCGGGGGTCCATCCCAGGTCGGCGCTGATCTTGTGCGCGGTGGCGCGGACGTCGTCGCTCAGCGCCGCCATCCGGTCGTCGTCCATATATTGCGCGGCGCTCGACAGGCTGATGGCGGCGACGATCGCGCCCGACGCATCGCGGATCGGCGCGGCGACGCAGCGTATCTGGTCTTCATTCTCTTCCAGGTCGAACGCCCGGCCGGCCGCGACATAGCCGCGCATCCGCTCCAGCCACAAAGCGGGATCGGCGTCATGCGTGCCGTTCGCCCGCTCGCTTTCCAGCAGCCGGGCCCAGCTCGATTCGGGATCGTCCAGCATCAGCGCCTTGCCCAGGCCCGTGGAGGTCAGCGGATGGCGATCGCCGATGCGGCTGGAAATCTCGACGCGGCGACGGCCGGGAATCTTGTCGAGATAGAGCGCCTGGTCGCCGTCGAGCCGCCCGAGATGGACGACATCCTCGCTTGCCGTCGCCAGCGCCTCGATATGCGGGCGGGCGATCTGCACCACGTCGGCCTGCGCCTGCGCCAGGAAGCCCAGCTGGAGCAGCTTTGGCCCCAGCTGATAGCCCTCGCGCGGCAGGAACGTCAGGAAGCCGCGATCGACCAGCGCATTGGCAAGGCGATGGGTGGTGGAGCGGGTAAGGCCCATGCGTTCGGACAGGTCGGCAAGCTTGATCGGCCCGTCGATCACCTGGTCGAGCAGGTCGAGGCCGCGGTGCAGGGTCTGCGACCCCGACGCCTTCAACGGCTCGGCCTCCGACTTTTCCTCTCGCTCTCCCGATTCCGGGTTTGACGCATTCTGTCTCATCTACTAATACTCTATCCCACAAAATGAGAAAAACAAGGGTCAAGGAGAGGCCGGACAGGATATTTCCGATCGTGCCACCCTCCCCATTGCCCCTCGTCATGCCCGTTTTGATCATATGTTGGAAGTTTTTGCCCGACCATCCCACATTCTGGGCGGCGGGTCAGGTCCAGGGAGTTTTCGCGTGCCGATCGTGACGTTGCCGAAGATCAAGCATGTCCGCGCCTTCACCGTGCGCGGCGGTGGTGCCGACTATCATGACCAGGGCGAGGGCCACTGGATCGACGACCATATCGCGACGCCGATGTCGAAATATCCCGAATATCGCCAGTCGCGGCAGAGCTTCGGCATCAATGTGCTGGGCACTTTGGTCGTGGAGATCGAGGCGGAGGACGGCACGATCGGCTTCGCCGTGACCACCGGCGGCGAGCCTGCCTGCTACATCGTCGAAAAGCATCTCGCCCGCTTCCTCGAAGGCCGCTCGCCGACCGACTATGAGAAGATCTGGGACCAGATGTATTTCTCGACCCAATATTATGGGCGCAAGGGGCTGGTCATCAACGCCATTTCCGGCGTCGACCTGGCGCTCTGGGACTTGCTGGGCAAGCTGCGGCAGGAGCCGGTCTATCATCTGCTGGGCGGCGCGGTGCGCGACGAACTGCTATTCTACGCCACCGGCGCGCGGCCCGACAAGGCGAAGGAATTCGGCTTCATCGGCGGCAAGATGGCGCTGCACCACGGCCCTGCCGAGGGTGTCGAGGGCCTGAAGAAGAATATCGCCGAACTGGCCGACATGCGCGCGAAGGTGGGCGAGGATTTCTGGCTGATGTGGGATTGCTGGATGGCGCTCGACGTCGATTATGCCACCCGCCTCGCCATCGCCGCGCACGACCTTGGCCTCAAATGGATCGAGGAGGCGATCAGCCCGGACGATTATTGGGGCTATCAACAGCTCAAGCGCAACGTGCCCAAGGGGATGCTGGTCACCACCGGCGAGCATGAGGCGACCCGCTGGGGCTTCCGCATGTTGCTGGAAATGGACTGCTGCGACATCGTCCAGCCCGACGTCGGCTGGTGCGGCGGCGTCACCGAATTGCTGAAGATCAGCGCGCTCGCCGACGCCCATGGCAAGATGGTCGTGCCGCATGGATCGTCGGTCTACAGCTATCATTTCGTCATCACCCGCCACAACTCGCCCTTTGCCGAGTTCCTGATGATGCATCCGGGGCCGACCGAAGTGGTGCCGATGTTCCATCCGCAATTGCTGGGCGAACCCGTGCCGGAAAATGGCCGCCTGAAGGTGAGCGCGCTCGACAAGCCCGGCTTCGGCGTCGACCTCAACCCCGACATCGCGATGCACCGCCCCTATACCCATTGATTGCCGTAAAAGAGAGACTGATCCCATGAAATTCGTTCGTTTCGGCCAGCCTGGCCAGGAAAAGCCCGGCGTCATCGATACCGATGGCAACATCCGCGATCTGTCGGGCGTCGTCCCCGAATTGACCGTCGCAACGCTGGCCGCCGCCAAGGCCGCCGACATCGCATCGCTGCCGGTCGTCGAGGGCGAACCCCGCTACGGCGTGCCGGTCAAGGGCATCGGCAAGATCGTCGCCATCGGTCTCAATTATGAGGATCATGCGATCGAATCGAACCTGCCGATCCCGACCGAGCCGGTCATGTTCATGAAGGCGCTGTCGTCGCTGAACGGCCCGAACGACGAAGTGATGTTGCCCAGGAACAGCACCCATGGCGACTGGGAAGTCGAACTGGGCGTGGTGATCGGCGAAACCTGCCGCTTCGTCAGCGAAGAGGACGCCCTGTCGAAGGTCGCGGGCTACACCCTCGTCAACGACGTATCGGAACGTTTCAACCAGAAGCAGCGTGGCACCCAGTGGAGCAAGGGCAAGGGGCATGACACTTTCTGCCCCGTCGGTCCCTGGCTGGTGACACCCGATGAGGTCGGCGACCCGCAGGATCTGGACATGTATCTCGACGTCAATGGCGAGCGGATGCAGACCGGCAACACGAAGACGATGATCTTCAACGTCGCGCAGTTGATTGCCTATGTCAGCGAATATGTCACCCTCTATCCGGGCGACCTGATGATCACCGGCACCCCGCCGGGCGTGGGCGAGGGCAAGAAGCCCGACGCCATTTATCTGAAGGCCGGCGACGTCATGGAACTGGGCATCGCCAGGCTCGGCACCCAGAAGCAGCAGGTATCGGAATGGCGTCACCTCGGCGACGTGGTGCTCGGATGAGCGTCTATGCCGGCCGTTTCGCAGGCCGCAACGCGATCATCACCGGCGGTGCGTCGGGCCTGGGCAAGCAGGTCGCCGCGCGCATCGTCGCCGAAGGTGGTCAGGTGGCGCTATGGGATCTCAATCCCGATGTGCTCGCGGCCACCAGCGCCGAGATCGGTGCAGCGCATGTCGTGGCGCTCGACGTCAGCGACTATGCCGCCGTCGCCGCCGCCGCGAAGGAAACCGCCGCCGCGCTGGGCAAGGTCGATATCCTCATCTGCTCGGCCGGCATCACCGGCGCGACCGCGACGGTCTGGGACTATCCGGTCGACAGCTTCCAGCGGGTGATCGACATCAACCTCAATGGCCTTTTCTACTGCAACCGGGAAGTCGCGCCCTTCCTGCTCGAAAACGGCTATGGCCGGATCGTCAATCTCGCCTCCGTCGCGGGCAAGGAAGGCAATCCCAACGCCAGCGCCTATAGCGCGAGCAAGGCAGGCGTGATCGGCTTCACCAAGAGCCTTGGGAAAGAACTGGCCGGCAAGGGTGTCATCGCCAACGCGCTGACGCCCGCCACCTTCGAAAGCCCGATCCTGGCCCAACTGCCCCAGAGCCAGGTCGATTATATGCGCTCGAAAATCCCGATGGGCCGTCTGGGCCTGATCGAGGAGTCCGCCGCGATGGTCTGTTTCATGGCCAGCGAGGAATGCAGCTTCACCACCGCGTCCACCTTCGACACATCGGGCGGCCGCACCACCTTCTAATATGCGAAGTTGCGCGGCGCGACTGGTCCCAAGAACCAGCGCGCCGCAAAATCTCTTACTCCGCTCAGCCAACCCGTCGACGGGCTCAGGGCGAACGGACTGTATGTTTCTGGAGAGGATAGCCATGATCCCCTTTGTCGATGCCCATATCCATCTATGGGACCTGCAGCATATCCGCTACGACTGGCTGAGCGCGCCCTTCTCTGACGAGGGGCCGAATGGCAGCGTCGAACCCATCGCCCACGATTATGGCGTCGCCCACTATCGCGCCGACCTTGCCCGCTGGAATGTCGTTGGCGCGGTGCATGTCGATGCCGGCGCGGCGGCGGAGAGCGCCCTGCGCGAAACCCAATGGCTCGACGGTCTGGCGCAAGTCGAAGGCCTGCCCACCGGCCTCGTCGCCTTCGCCGCTTTGCATGATCCCGATGTCGATGCCCTGCTCGCCGCGCAGGCCGCCCACCGCCGCGTCAAGGGCATCCGCCATATCGTCAACTGGCACCGCGATCCCCTGCGCACCTATGGTCCGGTCGACCTGACCGTCGATCCCCAATGGCAGGCGGGCTATGCTCTGCTCGCCAAGCACGACCTGTCCTTCGACCTGCAATGCTATCCGGGGCAGATGCCCGGCCTTGTCCCGCTGATCGCGCGCCATCCCGACATTCCCGTCATCATCAATCATATGGGGATGCCCGTCCTGACCGATCCCGATGGCTTGGCGCACTGGCGCAGGGGCATGAAGGCGCTGGCCGCGCTGCCCCATGTCGCGGTCAAGCTGTCGGGCATGGGCTTCATCCACCGCGACTGGACCCGCGAAAATGTCGAACCGCTGGTGCGCGAAACGATCGACCTGTTCGGCGTCGACCGCTGCGCCTTCGCCAGCGACACGCCGACCGACAAGCTGTTCGCGCCGATCGACCAATATATGGACGCCTATCACGCCATCGTCGCCGATTTCCCCGAAGCCGACCGTCGCGCGCTCTTTGCGGGCAACGCCGACCGCCTTTATCGCCTGGGACTTGACCTATGACCGGAAATCCACTGCTCGGCGTGCTGTTTCATTGGCTGGGCGGCCTGGCCTCGGCCAGCTTCTATGTCCCCTATCGCGGCGTGCGGCGCTGGAACTGGGAGATATTCTGGCTCACCGGCGGTATCTTCTCCTGGGTGATCGCACCCTGGTTCTTCGCATCGATGCAGACCAACGACCTGATGGGCGTGATGCGGCAAGTGCCGTCCTCGGTCGTCGGCTGGTGCGTCTTCTTCGGCTTTTTATGGGGCTTTGGCGGCCTGACCTACGGCCTCACCATGCGCTATCTGGGCCTCTCGCTCGGCATGGCGGTGGTGCTGGGCCTGTGCACCGTCTTTGGCACGCTGATCCCGCCGATCGTCGATGGCAGCTTCATGACGGAGATTGCAGGCACCCTGCACGGCCGGATCGTGTTGCTGGGCCTGGCCGTCACGGTGCTGGGCATCATCGTCGTGGCCATGGCCGGCTCACGCAAGGATGCGGGGTTGTCCACCGAACAAAAGGCCGCCGCCGTCGCCGAATTTGATTTCAGAAAGGGCATCGCCGTCGCCATCTTTTCCGGCATCATGTCCTCCTGCTTCGCCTTCGGCCTGGCGGCGGGACAGCCGGTGAACGCACTCAGCCGCGCGGCAGGAACCGGCCCGCTCTGGGTGGGGCTGCCGACCCTGTGCCTCGTCATGCTCGGCGGCCTCGTCACCAATGCGCTCTGGTGCGGCTGGCTGATCGTGAAAAACAAGTCGGCGGGCCAATGGGTCGGGGCGGCGGACGCATCGGGCCAGCGCCCCGCGCTGCTGCCTAATTTCCTGCTCTGCGCGCTGGCGGGCACCGCCTGGTATTTCCAATTCTTCTTCTACACCATGGGCGAAAGCCAGATGGGCCGCTTCGGCTTCTCCAGCTGGACGCTGCACATGGCGTCCATCATCATCTTCGGGACCTGCTGGGGCTTCGCGTTTCGCGAGTGGAAGGACGCCGCCCCCGCCGTCCGCCGCATGGTGTGGAGCGGGGTCGGCCTGCTGGTCTTCGCCACCCTCATCATCGGCTATGGCAACCGCCTGGCCGTGTGACGGCCCCGGTCCGGCATCAATGCCGCGCGGGCACCGCGTCCGACTGGCGGCGGATCAGCTGATAGTCGAGCTTCACCTTGCCGATGATCCCGTCGGCGCCCTCGTCCTGACTGCGGAATCGCATCGCCAGCAGGCCGATCGCTTCGCGGCTCATGTCGCGGATCGGCTGACGGATGGTGGTCAGCGCAGGCCAGATCGCACTCGCCAGCGGCGTATCGTCAAAGCCGCAGATGCTGATCTCGGCCGGCACGTTGATGCGTCGCTGGTGCGCGACCGTGATCGCGGCGGCGGCCATATCGTCATTGCAGGCGAAGATCGCGGTCGGCCGTGCCTCCAGGCTCATCAGCCGTTCGGCCGCGTCCAGACCTGATCGATAGCTATAGTCGCCCGGCACGATCAGCTGGTCGTCATGCGCCAGCCCATGATGGAGCAGCGCATCGCGAAAGCCCTGCAACCGCCGCGCGCTCGACCGGTGGCGCACATTGCCTTCGATGAAGCCGATCCGCCGATGCCCCAGTTCGATCAGGTGGCGGGTCAGGTCATAGGCGGCATGGCGGTCGTCGGTGCCCACCACCAGCATGTCCGGCCCATCCTGGTCCGGCGCGATCGCGACGATGGCGATGTCGCGCGCGCTCAGCCCGGCGACCAGTTCCGGCCAGTCGCACAGCGGTGGCGGCAGGATCACGCCGGCGACATTGGCATGGGCGACCTGCTCGACGATTTCCTCGGCAAAGGCGCCGGGCGCGCATTGCTCGACCACCAGATGCAGGTGCCGTTGCGGCGCTTCGCCCAGCGCGCCGAGCAGCAGTTCGCCCAGATAGGCCGATGTGGTGGAGTTGCTGTGCAACAGCGCGACGCGCCGGTCGGCGCTCCCGGCCAGCGCGCGGGCGGACGCATTGGGGATATAGCCCAGCTCCTTGACCGCCAGTTCTACCGCCCGCCGCGCCTTGGCGCTGACGAGCGCCTTGCCGTTGACCGCGCGCGACGCGGTCATAACCGAAACGCCCGCGCTGGCGGCGACTTCCTTGATCGTGGGGGGCTTTTTCTTGAGGTCGCTTTTCTGCATCCCCTCTTCTCTAGCCGTTTTTACGGCCAAGGAAAATCGCGGGGATCTAAGGGCGTGTAAAAGCCCGCCGGTCCTGTCGACCGGCGGGCTTTTCAGTCATGCGAAGGCCAGGCGGATCAATATTGGATGGTGACGGTCACCGCGCGGCGATTCTGTGCCCAGCTTGCCTCGTCCGATCCCAGCGCCGCCGGCCGCTCCTTGCCATAGCTGACAGTGGTGATGCGGCCGGGCGCGATGCCCAGTGAGGCGAGATAGTTTTTCGCCGCATTGGCGCGGCGTTCGCCCAGCGCGATATTATAATCGCGGGTGCCGCGTTCGTCGGCATGGCCCTCGATCGTCACGCGCACCGACGGATTCTGCTGCAACCAGGCGGCCTGGCTCTGCAAGGTCGCCTGGTCCTCCATATCGACATCATATTGGTCCAGGCCAAAGAAGATGCGGTCCGAAGACACCGACGCGACGAAATCCTCCTGGCTGCCCTTGACCGGACCGCTGGCGCCGATCGGGCCGCTGGGCGCGGTCGTGCCACCGGTGCCGCCAGGGGCGGGGGGCAATTGGGCCGGCGGCTTTTTCGAACAGGCGGCCAGCGCGATGATGGCGGTCGCCACAACCAAGGTCCGGGACAGTTTCATGGGGGTCTCCTTCGATATTCTCTATGCCGCCCGCTAGTGGTCCGATTCTGACATTTGCTACCCTATCCGATAAGGCGTGCTCAAATGTCAGAATCTTTTCGGACCACTAGCAATCTTTTGATTTTAACGGATTTTACGATTTTGACATTTGCAGACCCATCCCAACCGTCAGGGGATGCAAATGTCAAAATCAATCCGTTTAGACAGTCATCAGGGTCCGTGATGTTCGTTACGCTGTCAAGACGACTAGGTTCCGCAATGGGCGAAAGCGCCTGAACCTAAACTTAGGGCAGCAACGGTCCCCAGGCCGGGTCGGATCCGCTCAGCGGCGTCGGAATCCGCCGTTCGTTCACCCCGGTCAGGTCGACCTGCCACACCTGGCTGCTGCCCTGCTTGCCCGGCGTCGTGCGGAAAAATTGCAGCACGCGGCCATTGGGCGACCAGGTCGGCTGCTCGTCCTGCCAGCCATTGGTCAGGATGCGCTCATTGTCGCCACTGGGCGTCATCACCGCGACCTTGAAGTCGCCCGACAGCTTGGTAAAGGCGATCAGGTCGCCGCGCGGCGACCATTCGGGCGTCGCATAGCGGCCGCCGCCATGGCTGATCCGCCGCTGGTTGGACCCGTCGACGTTCATGACATAGATTTGCTGGCCGCCCGACCGGTCGCTTTCGAACACGATCTGGCTGCCGTCGGGCGAATAGCTGCCGCCCACGTCGATGCCGGGCGAATTGGTCAGGCGCACCGGCGTGCCGCCATTGGCCGACACGCGATAAATGTCGGTATTGCCTGCTACCGCCATCGAGAAAAGGATGTTGCGGCCATCGGGCGACCAGCGCGGCGCGAAGGTCGCGTTGCTGCTTTCGGTCACCAGCTTCTGCTGCCCCGCGCCGATGTCGTAGATATAGAGGCGCACGCGGCTGCCCAGATAGCTGACATAGAGGATCGATTTATAATCGGGCGAAAAGCGCGGCGTCAGCGCCATCGACTGGCCGTTGGTGATGAAACGGTGGTTCGCCCCGTCCGAATCCATGATCGCCAGCCGCTTGACTCGCGCCCCCTTGGGACCGCTCTCGGCGATATAGGCGATGCGGCTGTCGAAGAAGGGGCTTTCGCCCGACAGGCGGGCATAGATGGCGTCGGCGCATTTATGCGCGGCCCGCCGCCAGTCGCGCGGCGCGACGACATAGCCCTGCCGCGTCAGTTCCTGCTTCAGCGCCACGTCGTAGAGGTAGCAGCCCACGGTGATGTCGGCCTCGCCCCCGGTCGTGCGCACGAACCCCTGGACCAGCGCCTGATAGGCGTTCCATTTTTCATAGACCGGGTTGGTGACTTCAGGGAAGGCGACCGCCGGCATCCCGCCAGGCCCGGACGGATCGAACAGGCCGGAGCCTTTCAGGTCGGACGCGATCACCTCGGCCACCTTGCGGCCCAGTTCGCTGGCGGTGCCGGCCGGCGTCGCCACATCCTGCTGCGCGGGCATGGAGGGGACGGCGACCTTGACGTTGCTGTCGACTTCGCCGGTCACATCAACCGACAATTGCGCCATCGCGGGCGCGGACAGGATGGCGGCAAGCGCGACGGTCGCCAGAGAGATGCGGCGAAGGAAGGTGGTCTTCATCGGTTCAGCCTCGCGTCAAAGCGGAGTGGCCGGAGCCATTTCCATTGGTCATAATATTCAGGCGGTAAATTCCGGAAGGGGGCGGCGAGTTTCACCGCCTGGATCGCGCGCTCCACATGGAGCTTCGCCTGTGGCCGGTTGCTGGCGGTGACGCCGGTCTGGTCGATCACTTCGGGCGCGCCGATCAGCGCGCCGCTCTTGTCGAGCCGCACTTCCAGCAAGGTCACGAGTTGGTCCGCATCCGCGCCCGATGGCGGCCGCCAATGTGGCTTGAGCTGGCGACGAATTTCGGCGTCCAGCGCGGCCTTCTGCTGCGGCCCCATGGCGGCGGCGGGCGGCGGCGCGGGTGTGCGCGGCGCATCGTCCTTGGCGTCGATCCCTTTCAGGAAATCCTTGCCCAGCAGCGACCCCTTGGGCCTGTCCGCCTTGCCCGCGCCGGATGCGCGCGCAGCCGCATCGGCCTTGGCCTTCGCATCGCTCTTGGCTTTAGCGTCGCTTTTCGCCTTGGCGTCGGCCTTGGCTTTCGCATCCGCCTTGGCTTTGGCGTCACTCTTTGCCTTGGCGTCGCTCTTGGACGGCACGGCCGCCGCGGCCTTTGGCTTTTCAGGCGCAGGCTTGGCCTTGGGCGGCGTCTTGGCCACATCCTTCTTCGGCGGTGCCGGCTTGGGCTTGGCCGGGGCTTCCTTCACGACCGGCTTTGGCGGCGTCGGCTTGGGAACCGGCTTCGGCTCCGCCTTGGGCGGCGTCGGCGCGGGCGTCGGCTCCGGTGCGGGAGCAGGCGCCGGGGCAGGCTTGGCGTCCTCCGTCGGTCCTTCCTCCGGCGCGACGCTGGGCGGCGGCGGCCGGGTCGACACCTGCGGCGCGGTCGATTGCAGCGCCACTTCGTCCACCAGGCTCACGTCCATCGGCGGCGACTTCAGCTTCAACGGATTGGGGGTGGCCAGGAATCCGGCCGACAGCAGTCCGAACAGCAGGACATGTCCCGCCGTCGCGACGCCAAGGCCGATCTTTTCCGCGCGCTCCATATGGCTGACCTATGGCCCCTATTCTGAACCGTCGCTGACATCAGCGGCGTCCGACCCGGTGCTGACCAGCGATACTTTGTTCAGGCCCGCGCGATTAAGCTCGCCCATGACCCGCATCACCCGGCCATAGTCGAGCGCGGTGTCGGCGCGCAGGAAGATTTGCGGCGGCTCCGGCTGACCCGCATGGGCGGACGCTATTTCCGCAAACCGATCGGGCAGGTCGGCATCGCTGATCTGCACGTCATCGATGAACAGCCCGCCGTCGCGGTCGATCGACAGGATCGTCGGCTTGGCGTCTGCGTCCAGCCCCTTGGCCCGTGTTTCCGGCAGGTTCACCGGCACGCCCGTCACCAGCAGCGGCGCGGTCACCATGAAGATGATGAGCAGCACCAGCATGACGTCGACCAGCGGAGTAACATTGATGTCCGCCATCGGCGCGCGCCCGCGCCCGCGCCGGGCGGAGGGAGGACCGGACATAGCCATCAGCGTTGGGCCTCCAACTCACGGCTCAGCGTGGAATAAAAGCTGTCGGCAAAGCGGGTCAAGCCCGCTTCCAGCCGGTTGATGCCATGGCTGAACCGGTTGTAGGCGATCAGCGCCGGGATCGCCGCGAACAGGCCGATGGCGGTGGCGAACAGCGCCTCGGCGATGCCCGGCGCGACGACGGCGAGCGAACTATTCTGCTCGGCCGCGATCGACGTGAAGGCGCGCATGATGCCCCACACCGTGCCGAACAGGCCGATGAAGGGCGCGGCCGACGCGACCGTCGCCAATATGTTGAGCCGATCGGACAGGCGATCGACCTCGGACGCGATGACGCTCGACATCGACGTGCCCAGCCGGTCGCGCGTGCCGTCGCGGTCGATCACTTTCTGCGCGGTCGATCGGCGCCATTCGGTGACGCCAGCCGCCATCACCTTGGCGGCGGGAAATTCCGCCTTGCCGCGGGCCTCATAAAAGCGGTCGATATCCTCCGCCTTCCAGAAATCGGCCTCGAATTTCCGGCTTTCCTTGCTCGCCTTGCGCAGGCTGACGCTGAAGCTGATGATGATTGCCCAGGTCCAGATGCTGGCCAGCAACAGGCCCAGCATCACGCCCTTCACGACGATGTCGGCCTGCAGGAACAGGGCGAGCGGGGATATGGTCGCGGCGTCGGTGATGGCGCCGGCAGGCAGGTTGAGGGTCATGGGTGAATGTCTTCCCCTTGGCAAAGGCGGGTGAAAATGGCGGTCCAGGCTTTGGGTTGGCGCTGCGGCCGGCCCTGGGGCGTCAGCCATGCGACGGTGATGGCGGCGTCCGTCAACTCTTCTTGACCCCGCATGACTCTCTGATGAATGGCGCAGCTCGCCGCGCGCACATCGGTGACGCGGCTCGCCACCATCAGGTCGTCGTCCAGCCGCGCCGGGCGGCGATAGCGAATGGCAAGGTCGGTGACGGCATAGACGCCCGCGCCCCCTTCATGATTGGCGCGCTGGTCGATCCCGGCGATGCGCAGCATGTCGGACCGGGCGCGCTCCATATAGCGCAGATAATTGGCGTGATAGACCAGCCCCGACAGGTCGGTATCCTCGAAATAGACGCGCAGCGGGAAATGATGCACGGCGGCAAGGAAGCGTCCGGTCGCCGGCGCGGGCATCAGGTCTGAAACGGACATTGCGCGCTTTTAACCATGGCGCAGCGCCCACGCAAAGCCGGAAATGGCGGATGAACCCGCAATCCGTCCGACAGCCGCGCGCGATCCATCGCCTGTCCGATGGATGGGTGCCCGATACTGGTCGTCGGCCCTGCGCCCCGCTAAGGGATAAGCGACGATTCATGAGGGAGAGCAAGGCATGACGGATATTCGGACGGTCGGCGTGATTGGCGCGGGACAGATGGGCGCGGGCATCGCGCAGGTCGCGGCGCAGGCGGGCTATGACGTCATATTGTCGGACATCGACCTGCCCCGCGCGGAAAAGGGGCTGGCGGGCATCGCCAAGCTGCTGGCCAAGGCGGTGGACAAGGAAAAGATCCGCCAGGCCGACGCCGACGCCGCGCTCGCGCGGATCACGCCCGTCGGCGACATCGCCCCGCTGGCCGACGCCCAACTGGTGATCGAGGCCGCGACCGAGCGCGAAGAGGTGAAGCGCGCCATCTTCGCCAATGTCGGCAAGATATTGGCCGCCGACGCGATCCTGGCCACCAACACATCCTCGATTCCGATCACCCGGCTGGCGCAGGCCGCGCCCGATGCGGGCCGCTTTGTGGGCGTCCATTTCTTCAACCCCGTACCGGTGATGGTGCTCGTGGAGGTCATTCGGGGCCTTGCCACCACGCCCGAAACCGTCGCTGCGGTGGAAGGCTTCGCCGCAAAGATCGGCAAGACTACGGTCCACGCCTTCGACGCGCCGGGCTTTGTGGTCAACCGCATCCTGCTGCCGATGCTGAACGAGGCGGTGTTCGTGCTGGGCGAGGGCGTGGGCAGCGTCACCGACATCGACCAGGGCTGCAAGCTCGGCCTCAATCATCCGATGGGGCCGCTGACCTTGCTGGACTTCGTCGGCCTGGATACCGCGCTGGAAATCCTCAACGTCTTCCTCAGCACCACCGGCGACCCCAAATATCGCCCGGCGCCTTTGCTGGTCAAATATGTCGAAGCGGGCTGGTATGGCCGCAAGACCGGCAAGGGCTTTTACGATTATAGCGGCGCGGAGCCGGTGCCGACGCGCTGATTGCCCATCGAGCGTGGGCTGTTCAGCCCGCGCTCAACCCATGTTTCTTCATGCAATGGCGCAACTGGTCGTAGGTCAGGCCCAGCCCCTTGGCAGTCGCGCGCTGGTTGTACCGAAATCGCTCCAGCGCGGCGCGGATGATCGCCGCCTCGTGCCCGTCCACGGCGGCGCGCAGGTCGCTGATTTCTTCATAGGTCATGGTGGGTGCTGACGGTGCGGCAGGGGCATCACACGGCGCCGCATCCGCCCGCTTCATCATCGACTTGGGCTTCCAGGGCGAGGCGAAGGGGTCGAAGGTGATGCGGCTGATCGGCCGCCCCGGCTCGTTCCAGCGATAGACCGCGCGTTCGACCACATTGCGCAGCTCGCGCACATTGCCCGGCCAGCCATGGCCCTCCAGTTCCGCTGCGCAGGCCGCCGTGAAACCGGGCCATTGCGGCCAGTCGCGCTCCGCCGCCATGCGTCGGCCGAAATGATCGGCCAGAACGCTGATATCGCCTTCGCGCGCGCGCAGCGGGGGCAGGGTGATGACCTCGAAACTCAGCCGGTCGAGCAGGTCCGGGCGAAACCGTCCGGCGTCGGCGGCGGCGGGCAGATCCTCATTGGTCGCCGCGACGATGCGGACGTCCACGGTCAACGGCTTCGACGCGCCAATCCGCGTCACCTCGCCATACTCCACCACGCGCAACAACCGCTCCTGCGCCGCCATCGACAATGTGCCCAATTCGTCCAGAAACAGGGTGCCGCCATCGGCATCCTCGAACCGGCCTGGTCGCGCCTTGGTCGCGCCGGTGAAGGCGCCCTGTTCATGGCCGAACAATTCCGCCTCGATCAGCGTTTCGGGCAGGGCGGCGCAATTCATCGTGATCAGCGGCTCGCCCCAGCGTGGCGACAGGTGATGCAGCCGTTCGGCGATCAACTCCTTGCCGGTGCCGCGTTCGCCGATCACCAGCACCGGCCGGTTCAACTCGGCCGCCCGGCCGGCCTGCTCCACCGCGTCGAGAAAGACCGAGGACTGGCCGATAAATTGCGTATTTTTCTCCATATGCCAACTTATGGTGAAATTTCCCACTCCTTGGCAAGCGGCATGTTGGCGCACCCCCTGCGAAGACCTCAAAAAATGGCAGAAAATCGGGTATTTTTCGAAACTGGCACGACCTCTGCAACGCTCAGGGCAATCCGCAGCCAATCGCGGAACCTATGAAGGCCAAGTTTCAGGGAGTATGACGATGACCAACCAGAGCAACAGCGTTCGCGAAATCAGCCAGCTGATGTCGGCCGCCATCGCCGGCCTGCTGTTCGGATCGACCATGATCCTTTCGGCGGTCGGCCCGGCCCGCGCCAGCGAAGCCCCGATCCTTGCGACGCACGATACCCCCGCGGCCTTGCGCTACCTCGCATAAGGCGCAAGCCCCGGCCGGGGGCGGGAGTGCCCCCTCTCGCCCGTCCCGGCCCCCAACAAGACGATAAGACCAGGAGTGACGTTCAAATGGGTATTTTCTCCCGCACCCGCGACATCATCGCCGCCAATGTGACCGACCTGCTTGACAAGGCGGAAGACCCCGCGAAGATGATCCGCATGATCATCCTCGAAATGGAGGAAACCCTTGTCGAAGTGCGCGCGTCCGCCGCCCGCACCATCGCCGACCAGAAGGAAATGCGCCGCCACATCGCCAAGCTGACCGCTCTGCAGGACAGCTGGACCGAAAAGGCGCAGCTCGCACTGTCCAAGGATCGCGAAGATCTGGCCAAGGCCGCGCTGGTGGAACGCCAGAAGGCGACCGACATGGCGGATCATCTGAGCCATGAAATCGCGACGCTCGACGACGCGCTCAAGGCGTCGGAAGAGGATATCGCCAAGCTGCAGGGCAAGCTGCGCGAAGCCCGCGCTCGCCAGAACAGTCTGGTCACCCGGATGCAGAGCGCGGAAAACCGCCTGCGCGTGCGCGAAGCCTATGCTGGCGAGAAGGTCAACGACGCCTTTGCCCGCTTCGACATGCTCGAACGCCGCGTGGACATGGCCGAAGGCCGCGCCGACGCCGCGACGCTGGGCGGCGCGCCCAAGACGCTGGAGGAGGAGATTGCGGAATTGAAGTCGGCCGACAAGGTCGATGCCGATCTCGCCGCGCTCAAGGCCTCGATGAACAAGGGGAGCTGATCCGATGGAGGACGTATTTCTGCCCATCATGATCTGCGCCATGCTGTTCATCGGGATGCCTTGGCTGATTTTCCACTATGTCACCAAATGGAAGCAGGCGCCCAAGATCACCGACGAGGATGAGAAGCTGCTGGACGAACTCCATCTTCTCGCCCGCCGTCTGGAAGAAAGGCTCCAGACGGTCGAACGGATCGTCGCCGCTGACAACCCCGATTTCCGCCCGCAACGCCCGTCCACCGATGACGGCTTCGATTTCGACCGGAGGAACTGAAATGACCGCCCGCCGCACTAAATTCTATCTCGACAAGGCCAATGGCAAATGGCTGGGCGTCTGTTCCGGCATCGCCGATTATAGTGGCATTGATGTCCTGTGGGTCCGCGTGGGCGCGGTGCTCATCACCCTGATGGGAGCCTTCCCCTGGACGCTAATCGCCTATTTCGTCATCGCATATTTCGCTGAAAACAAGCCGCTGGGCCTCTATGCGGACCGCGACGACGAGAAATTCTGGCAGGGGGTGCGGACCAACCCGACCCGCTCCACCCGCGACGTCCGGTCCAAGTTCCGCGACATCGATCGCCGCCTGGCCGACATCGAAATCTATTATACAAGCCGCAATACCCGACTGGCCGATGAGATCGACAGCCTGCGCTGAAAGCGCGCGTCGGGGCAGCATAACGGGGAGACGCCATCATGCAATTTAGTGGACCCTATTTCGTCCTCGCCATCATCGCCATGTCGACGCTTGGCTGGATGTTCACCACCTGGGTCCGTGCCCGCCACGGCTATCCCGTGGAAAATGAGTGGACGGGCACCGTTCATCGAACGGACGCCGACGCCGGTCGAAAAATCGACCTTTTATCAAATGAAAACGAAAAGCTGGTGGGCCGCATCAGCCGCCTCGAAGACCGCATCGCCGTGCTGGAGAGGATCGCCACCGATCCCGCCGCCCGCACTGCGCGCGAAATCGACGCGCTGCGCTGACACCGGCGAGCCAAGGGGAGTATCATCATGTTTCCATTCGAAGCCTTTGCCCCGGTGGCGGTCATCGTCGGATCGCTGGCGGTCGGCGGTTGGATCTTCACCACCTGGCTGCGTGTGAAGAATGGCTATCCGCTGGAAAACAGCTGGGGCAAGCCCGTCTATCCGCAGAAGAATGAGGAAATGGTCGAACGCATCAAGCTGCTGAGCCAGGAAAACGCCCAGCTCCGTGCCGAGATCGGTTCGATGAAGGACCGGCTCGCCGTGGTGGAGCGGATCGTCACCGACGGCAGCCATCAGCTGGCCCGCGAGATCGAACAACTGCGCAGCCCGGCTAACTAACGGCATCATTCGGCGCCGAAGGCTCCGGTAGATGATGCCACACAAAGCCGCAGAGCATAGCGCCATCAGGGAGTGATCGACATGAATCCGTTTGAAATGGTCGTTGCCATCATCGCCATCACCGCCATCGCCAGCGTCCTGCGCGCCAAATATGGCGTCGTGCGCCGCGACAAGGGCGAAGACTTCATCCAGCGCGGCCTGGACCCGGAAGCCGAACGGCTGCGCGCGGAAGTGAAGGCGCTTAAGGATCGCGTCGCCGTGCTGGAACGGCTGGCGACGGACGGCTCCAGCGCATTGGAGCGGGAATTTGAAAAACTCCGGGATCGCGACTGAATTTGGTCCGTGCCGGCCAGGGAGGCTTATATGCAAGACCCCTATCTCTACATCATCCTGGCGACGACCAGCCTGGTCGGCCTCGCCATCATCGCGGCTGCGGGGTTGCGCGGTTGGAACGGTTGGCTGGAGCTCAAGCGCGCCGAACTGGGCCGCCGCTTCGAGGAAGCCGCGCCGCCAAGCGCGTCGGCCCGGATCGAGGTCGCCGACCTCAAGGAGCGCATCCGCAAGCTGGAAGCCATCGCCGCGGGCGTGGATCTGTAAACATCGCTTCAATGAGATGAAGGTGCTCGCGCGAGGCGGGGCCCAGTCCTAACCTCTGAACTGGACTCCCGCCTTCGCGGGAGCACGCTGCGCTTTCATCAGTTCGAAGGCCTTACCCCCGCAGCGACCCGCCCAGCTTCTGCGCGGCCTTGACCACCGCAGCGCTGATCGCCTCCAGTTCTTCCTGGCTGAAACTCTTCTCGCCCGGCTGCAAAGTGACCTCGATCGCCAGCGACTTGAAGCCATCCTCCACGCCCGGCCCGACGAAGACGTCGAACAGGCGGACGTCGACGATGCTCTTCTTGTCCGCGCTCTTCACGCCGCGCACCAGCACATCGGCCTCGACCATGTCCGGCACGACGAAGGCGAAGTCGCGCTTCACTGCCTGCAACGCGGGCGGCGCATAAGGCGCGCGCATGAAGCCGCTCTTGCGCTTGCCCGGAATCGCGTCGAGGAAGATTTCGCCCGCGACCACGGTTCCCGTCAGCCCGAACTGCTTCGCCAGCGACGGATGCAGCACGCCATATTCGGCCAGCACCGCCTTCGGCCCCAGCCGCAGCGTGCCGGACTGACCCGGATGATAGGCGGCCGACGCCTCTCCGAAATTCTGGAGATTGCCGACCGGCGCGCCGGCGGCCGCCAGCAGCGCGACCACTTCCGCCTTGGCGTCAAAGGCGTCGAAGCCCTGCGCCTTGCCGGCCTGCCAGCCCCGCGCCACCTTCTCGCCCGCCAGCACGAAGCCCACGGTCGCCCGCTCGCCCTGCTTGAAATAGCGGCGGCCCAGCTCGAACAGGCGAACCGACGTCGCGCTGCGATCGACATTGCGCTTGGTCGCGGACAGCAGGCCGGGCAGCAGCGATGGCCGCATGACCTTCAGTTCCTCGGAGATCGGGTTGGCCAACGTCCAATCGCCCCCGCCTACGGCGGCGGCTTCTTTTTCGGCAATGAACGACCAGTTGATCGCTTCGGCCATCCCGCGCGCAGCGGCGGTGCGGCGCACGCGACGCTCGACCAATTGCTCTGGCGTGGCGGTCGGGCGGGCGACGCCCGGCCCGCGCGGCAAGGGCGTGGACGGCACTTGGTCCAGGCCGACGATGCGCACCACTTCCTCGACGATGTCGGGCCAGCCATCGACGTCGCGGCGCCATGTCGGCACGATGATCGTCCAGCTGCCTGGCACCATCACCGGCATTCCGTCTTCATATTCGACGCGGCTCGCCTCGCCGTCGACGCCAAAGCCCAGGCTTTCCAAGATACGCTTTTGTTCATCTGCGGGCACATGCACGCCGGCCAGCGCCAGGCACTGGTCGGGTGCATAAACTACGGTGCGCGGCGTCGCGGGCGGCGTCCCGGCGCGGGTCGCCTCGCTGGGCGTCCCGCCGCACAGGCTCACCACCAGGCTGGTCGCGATTGACAGGCCATCGTCCAGAAAAGCGGGATCGACGCCGCGCTCGAAGCGGCCCCGCGCGTCCGACGTCAGGGTCAGCTTCTGCCCCGTCACTGCGATCCGCTCCGGCGTGAAATAGGCGCATTCGATCAGCACGTCGGTCGTGCCGTCCTGCGCGCCCGAATGTTCGCCGCCCATGATGCCGCCAATGTCGTGGACCGCTTCATCGTCGGCGATGACGGTCATCATCTCATCGACGGTGTAGCTCTTGCCGTTCAGCGCCAGCACCTGCTCGCCTGGCTTCCCCTTGCGTGCCACCAGGCCGCCCTTCAGGCTCGCCATGTCATAGACATGCAGCGGTCGGCCCAGGTCGAACATGATATAGTTGGTGATATCGACCAGCGCGCTGATCGGCTTCTGTCCGATGGCCTTGAGGCGCTTGCTCATCCATTCGGGCGACGCGCCATTGGTGACGCCGCGCACGGTCCGCGCGAAGAAGGCCGGGCAGCCGTCCACATCGTCGGTGCGCACATCCGGCCCCGGACCCACGCCCGCAATCTCCGGCACGATGATAGCGTTCAATGTGCCGAGGCCCGCCGCCGCCAGATCGCGCGCGATCCCGCGCACGCCCATGCAGTCCTGCCGGTTCGGGGTGACGCTGACGTCGATCACCGGATCGTTCAGCCCCGCCCAGTCGGCATAGACCTGACCCACCGGCGCGGCTGCATCCAGCTCGATGATACCGTCATGATCGTCGCCCAGCTCCAGCTCGCGCGTGGAACACATCATGCCGTTGGATTCGACGCCCCGGATCGCGGTCTTTTTCAGCACCATGCCGTTGGATGGCACGACCGCGCCCTCCACCCCGAACACGCCCACCAACCCCGCACGGGCATTGGGCGCACCGCACACCACCTGCAACGGATTGCCGTCGCCATGATCGACGCTCAGCACCTGCAACTTGTCGGCCTGCGGGTGACGCTCGGCGGTCAGCACCTGGGCGATCTTGAACCCGGCCAGCTTCTCGGCCGGATTCTCGACACCCTCGACCTCCAGCCCGATGGCGTTCAGCCTCTTGAGGATGGTGGCAAGGTCCGCATCGGTCTTCAGATGCGTCTTGAGCCAGCTCAGGGTGAACTTCATGCGCCCACTCCCCCGCTCAACGTAGGCACGTCCAGCGCCGAAAAACCATAATGTTTCAGCCAGCGCAGATCGCCATCGAAGAAGGCCCGCAAGTCGTTCATCCCATATTTGAGCATGGCGAGCCGGTCGACCCCGGTGCCGAAGGCGAAGCCCTGCCACTCGTCGGGGTCCAGCCCGCACGCCGCGATCACCTTGCGATTGACCATGCCGCTGCCCAGCACTTCCAGCCAGCCGCCATCGGCCGCATCGCCGTCGCCGCCAATGACCCGCTGGCCGTTGGCCAGCGTGTAGCCGACATCGACCTCGACCGACGGTTCGGTGAAGGGGAAGTAACTGGGGCGCAGGCGCAGGACGATATCCTCGCGCTCGAAAAACGCCTTCAGGAACGTCTCCAGCGTCCATTTCAGGTGGCCCAGCGTGATCCCCTTGTCGATCACCAGCCCTTCGATCTGGTGGAACATCGGCGTATGGGTCGCATCTGAGTCACTGCGATAGACGCGGCCGGGCGCGATGATGCGGATCGGCGGGGGCGTGCCATTCATCATCGTGCGAATTTGCACCGGCGACGTATGCGTGCGCAACAGCATCCGCTTCTGCCCCTCCTCGTCGGGAAAATAGAAGGTGTCGTGCATCGCGCGCGCCGGATGGGTTTCGGGAATGTTGAGCGCGGTGAAATTATGCCAGTCGTCCTCGATTTCCGGCCCGGTCGCGACCGAGAAGCCCAGGTCCGCAAAGATTTCAGCCAGTTCGTCCATCACCTGGCTCACGGGATGGACCGATCCAAACGCACCAGCATCGGCGGGCAGGGTCATGTCGACCTTCTCCGACGCCAGCCTGGCGTCGAGCGCGGCCTGCTCCAGCGCGGCCTTCCTGTCCGCCAGCGCCGTCGTCACGCTCTCGCGCAAATCCTGGATCGGCGGCCCTTTGTCCATCCGCTCTTCCGGCGACATCGGGCCAAGCGTTTTGAGCAGGCCGGTCACCACCCCGCTCTTGCCCAGCGCGCCGACCCGCAGCGCCTCCAGCGCGTCGAGCGTGTCGGCGGCGGCGATGTCGGCGATCAGGCCGGCTTTCAATGCGCTAATTTCGGTCATTTTTCTTCCAGAGCCTGTGGTGGCGGAAACATGCCCGCGGCCTTAGCGACGCCGGGCGCTCAAGGAAAGGGGCGGGCCTGGAAAGCTTAAGCCCGCGCCCCCAGCAACGCCCCGCCAAAGCCGATGAACATCAATCCGGTGCCGCGGTTGAACAGCGTCTGCCGGTTCGCCGGCGCCAACCAGCGCGCCAGGCGCAGGCCACCCAGCGCGTAGACGGCGTACCAGAAGCTTTCGATAACCACGAAACTGGCGATCAGGATCGCAAGCTGCAGCCAGAAGGGCCGGTCCAGCTCGATAAATTGGGGAAAGAGCGCCGCGGCGAAGATGATGAGCTTGGGATTGGCCAGCCCCGTCAGCAGCCCGGTGCCATAGAGGGCGCGCACGGAACGGGCGTTGGTGGCGCTCGCCTCGCTGTCGCCCACCGGCGCGCGCCACGCCTTGATGCCGAGCCACACCAGATAGGCGACGCCGGCATAGCGCAATATGTCGAACAGCCGCGGCGACGCCTTGAGCAGGGCCCCCAGGCCCAGCGCGGACGCGATCAGGCACAGTAGCACTGCGCTCATCAGGCCCGCCATCGTGGCGGTCGCCTTGCGCGGGCCATGGGCGATGCTCTGCGTCATCACATGCAACATATTGGGGCCGGGCGTGGCCGATATCAGGAAAACCGCCGTAACGTACAACCACCACAGATGCAGCGACATGGAATGCGCCTTTTGGCTGAGCTTCCCCTCTCCGTTCATTTCGAGCGAAGTCGAGAAGCGTTTGCGCGGGCGTTTCTCGACTTCGCTCGAAACGAACGGGTCTTGGTCACATCCGCCAAAACAAAAAAGGGCGCCGGAAGCATCTGCCCCGGCGCCCCTTTGACGATCTTGCGATCGACTGGTTCAGGCTGCGGGCAGCGCAGCCTTCGCCTGGGCGATGATGGCGCTAAACGCCTCGCCTTCGTGCATCGCAATGTCGGCCAGGACCTTGCGGTCCAGTTCGACGCCAGCCAGCTTCAGGCCATGCATGAACTGCGAATAGGTCAGGCCTTCAGCGCGGACACCCGCGTTGATGCGCTGGATCCACAGACCACGGAAGCTGCGCTTCTTGACCTTGCGATCGCGATAAGCGTACTGGCCGGCCTTTTCGACGGCCTGGCGAGCGACGCGGATCGTGTTCTTGCGACGGCCATAATAGCCCTTCGCCTGAACCAGCAACCGCTTATGCTTCGCCTTGGTGGTTACACCACGTTTTACGCGTGCCATGTGCCTCTACTCCTTACTTCAGGCCGTAGGGCGCCCAGAGGCGCACATGGGCAACATCCGAATCCGACAGGACGGACGTACCGCGGTTCTGGCGAATATATTTGGCATTGTGGCTGATCAGGCGGTGACGCTTGCCAGCGACGCCGTGCTTGACCTTGCCGGTCGCGGTGAACTTGAAGCGCTTCTTCACACCGCTCTTGGTCTTCATCTTGGGCATTTTCGTCTCCTTATCTGGCGCGACGATTACAGACAGCCCCGGCAGCCCTAGTTAGCCGGGCGGTCTCACTGAATATCGCGAACGGCGCGCATAGGGCCACATGCGCGCAAAGGCAAGCGATTCGCGTAACTGCCCGCCCGGAGCCATTTGCCCCGCCGGGGCGTTGAGGCCGCCATGGTCGATAGCGATGTGCATATCACGGAACATGCGGCCGCCGCGCCGCGCGCGGGCTATCGCGCGCACGCGACCGCGCTGCGCGAACGGTGGCGCCGGCTGCCATGGCCCGTCCGCCTCCTCCTGGCCATCATCGGCTTCCTCTTCGCGATCTGGCTGATCCTGTTCATCACCAAGGGCCGCTTTCTCAAAGGCTCCTTTGAACAGATAGTGGGCAAACGCCTGCAACGCGAAGTGCGGGTAGAGGGCGATTTCCAGCTCTATTTCGCCCCGATCAGCATCAAATTCCTGGCGGAAAAAGCGCGTATCGGCAACCTGCCCTGGGCCAGCCAGCCCGCCTTGTTCCGCGCCGACCTGATCGACGCGCGCATCGCGCCGCTCAGCTTGCTGTTTGCCGACAAGGTCCGCCTGCCCTGGCTGGAATTGCGCAACGGCGCGGTCGATCTGGAATGGTCGCGCGATCACCGGCATAATACATGGACGCTGGGTGATCCAAATGTGGAGGGCAAACCCATGGTCTTCCCGCTGATAACCCAGGCGAAGCTGGCGGGAACCACCCTGCGCTACCGCGATCCGCGGATGCAATTGAACGCCGACATCGGATTCGAGACGGTCCGGGCGCGCGACACCCGCTTCGCCAGCGACGTGCGCCTGTCGGGCACCGGCCGCATGAGGGACAAGCCCTTCACGCTCAAGGGCAGCCTCCTTTCCCCCAACGCCACGGTGTCGCGCGGCAAGAACAGCCTGCAAATGCGCGCGCAGGCCGGCGCGACGATCGTGGATGTCGCCGGCACGCTGCGTGGCGCAACCGAATTGGAAGGCAGCGACCTGCGCCTTGTCACGCGCGGTCCCAATCTCAGCCTGTTGTTCGATTTTCTGGGCGCGGCCATCCCTGATACGCGGCCCTATCGTTTCACCTCGGCCCTGACCAAGGTGGGCGAAGAATGGCGCTTCACCCATTTGAAGGGTCGTTTTGGCGCCAGCGACCTGGCAGGCAGTTTCACCGCGTCGCTGCCCAATAATCGGCTGCTGCTTAAGGCGGACCTGGCGACCCAGACGCTCGACATCGTCGATGCCGCGCCCTTTTTCGGCTATGATCCCGACAAGATCGAGAAGCAGGGCGCTGCCGGCGCGATCGAAACCGTGCAGGGCACGCCGCGCCTGCTGCCCGACGCGCCGTTGCGGGTGGAGGCGATCCGCAATTTCGACGCGAATGTCAGCTATAGCGTCAAGCGCGTCCGGGCGCAGCATGTCCCCATCTCCGCCATCGCCCTGACCCTGAAACTCGACCGCAGTCTGCTGACCCTGTCGCCGCTCAGCTTCGACATGTCCGGCGGCCATGTCGCATCCGACATAGAGATCAACGCCCGCGGCGCGCCGGTGAAGACCAGCTACGACATCCGCATGGCCCCCACCCCGATGGGCACGTTGCTCGCCCGCTGGGGTGTCGAACAATCGGGCACGACCGGCACGATTAAGGGCCGCGTGCAGATGACCGGACTGGGCGACACGCTCCATGATTCGCTCGCGACCGCCAATGGCCGCATCGCCGTCATCCTGCCCGCCGGGTCGATGTGGGCGCGCAATGTCCAACTGTCCGAACTCGATGTCGGCACCTTCGTCACCAAGATGTTCTCCGGCAAATTGAAACAGCCGGTGGAGATCAACTGCGGCCTGATCGCCTTCACCGTCCGCAACGGCGTGGCGGCCGCCGACCCGATCCTGATCGACACGAAGAAGAATGTGATGATCGGCCGCGGCGGCTTCTCGTTCAGGAATGAGAGCCTCGACCTCGCCTTCCGCGCCGATGGCAAGAAGATCAGCCTCTTTTCCGGCCAGTCGCCGATCGGCATCAACGGCTATTTCGCGCGGCCTGGCATCAATGTCGTCAGCCCCGAACTGCTGACCCGTGGCGGCGCGGCGCTGGCGCTGGGCGTGGTCGGCACGCCGATCGCGTCGCTGCTGGCCTTCGTCGATTCGGGTGATGCGAAGGGCGCGGCCTGCGGTCCCATCCTGGCAGGGGCGAGCGCCCAGGCGCAGCGCACCAAGCGCGGTCAACCCCGCGACGATGTCGGCCGCGGCACCACGGCCAAGGATGAGAAGGGCAGGGGCAGCAAAGGCGAGCAAAAGCGCCAGGACAAGAAATTCCTAGGCATCTTCTGATCGCACCCCACAGCGTCTATCCTGTGCCCGTAACGACTCGAAGGAGGAGAGGGCCATGAGCGACACGCCATTCGTCATGCCGGGGGTCACCCCGCATCTCACCATCGCCGATGGCCGTGCGGGCGAAGCGATCGCCTTCTACGCCAAAGCCTTCGGCGCCACTGAACAGAGCCGGCATCTGGCCGACGACGGCCAACGGCTCATGCATGCCCATCTCAGCATCAACGACGGTGCCTTAATGCTGAACGACCATTTTCATGAGATGGCCAATGGCGAACCGATGCCGCCGCCCGCCGCCGTCACCCTCCATCTGGAGGTCGATGATGCCGACCTATGGTGGCGCCGCGCGGTCAATGCCGGGGCCAGCATCCGCTTTCCCCTCGATAATCAATATTGGGGCGCGCGCTACGGCCAGTTGGTCGATCCGTTCGGCCATATCTGGTCGATTGGCGGCCCGGTGAAGGATTGACGCTGCGCGATCAGTGATCCGGGTGATGATGGGCGTGCGGCGCGCTGCCTAGTGGATTGATTTTGACATTTGCATCCCTTGGCGGTTGGGCTGGGTCTGCAAATGTCAAAATCGCAAAATCCACTAGAAGCAAAAGATTGCTAGTGGTCCGTAAAGATTCTGACATTTGAGCACGCCCCATCGGATAGGGTAGCAAATGTCAGAATCGGACCACTAGCGCCTCCAGCACATCCTCCAGCCGCGCCGGATCGCCCAGCGCCAGCACATGGCCTTCGCTGTCCGCCGTCAACGGCTCGCCATTCCAGTCGCACATCAGCCCGCCCGCGCCCTCGACCACTGGCACCAGAGCGGCGAAGTCATAGCTTTGCAGGCCCGATTCGATGACGATGTCCAGGAAGCCCGACGCCAGCAGGCCGTAATTATAGCAGTCCCCGCCATAGACTGGCCCCTGGCGCGGCGACCCGCCCGATACGGCGGCGACCAGCGCCATATAGGCGGGGACGTCGCCCTCGCCGAACAGATGCGGGCTGGTGGTGGCGATGCCGGCGCCCTCCAGCGCCTTGCACGCCCGCGTGCGCACCGGCTTGCCGTTGAATGTCGTGGGCTGCCCGCTCATCCCGGCCCAGCGCTCGCGCGCGATCGGCTGGTCGATGATGCCGATGGTCGGCCATCCATCCTGCGTCAGCGCGATCAGCGTGCCGAATATCGGCCGCCCCGCAATGAAGCTGCGCGTCCCGTCGATCGGATCGAGGATCCACACCCGCTCGGCATCTTCGCGGACCGATCCATATTCCTCGCCGATGATGCCGTCGCCCGGCCGTTCCTTTTCCAATATCGCGCGGATCGCGGCCTCGGCGGCGCGGTCGGCCTCCGTCACCGGCGATTTGTCCGCTTTAAACTCCATGTCGTAACGGGCGCGGAAAAAGGGGCGGATCGCAGCCGCAGCGGCGTCGGCAAGGCGGTTGGCAAGGGCCAGGTCGTCGCGGGTTGTCATGCCCTTCGCCTAGCGGTTGCGTCCCCGTTGCGCTAGACTGAACGGCGCAAGAGAAGGAGAGGAAAATGCCCGGTTCGCCCGTCATTCCATGCCTGCGCTATGCCAACGCCCCCGCCGCCATCGATTTCCTGTGCGCCGCCTTCGGTTTTGCGCGCCACGCCGTCTATCCCGACGATGCCGACCCGACCATTATCCACCACGCCCAGCTGGTGCTCGGCGGCGGCATGGTGATGTTAGGCAGCGTCAGGGATATGGAGGGCGAATCGCTCTATACCTGGTCCACGGCGCGCGACCTGGGCGGCATCACCGCCTGCGTCTATATCGTCGTGCCCGATCCTGACGGCCATTGCCTCCACGCCCGCAACGAAGGCGCGGTGGTGGTGCAGGAACCGCAGGCCAATGACGGCTATCCCGGCCGCGGCTACACCGCGCTCGACCCGGAGGGCAATGTCTGGAGCTTCGGCAGCTACGATCCCTGGGCGCCCATCTCCGATTAAGCCTTCGGCAACCCGACCGTTCTATCCTTCATCGTCAAAGGGGGGCGCATGGCGCTGATCGGCTGGTTCCTGAGTTTCGTCGGCCTGTTTGGGGGCCTCGCCTTGCGGCAGGATATGCCGGTCGGCGGCTCGGTGGCGTTGTCCAATCTGGCGATCGGCTTTGCGCTGCTCGCCTGCCCGATGCTCTGGCGCGAAAAGCCGCTGGGCATTTCGCGCGGCCAGCGCATCGTCATCGCGCTGGTCATGATCCTGACGGTGCCGCTGGTGATGCTCCCGGCGGCCTGACCATCCTCGTTCGAACAGGCTGGACACCGACGGAGTTTCGGTCGAACGATCCCCCGGATCGTTCGCCAGCCCATTCTCCTTTCAGTCGAACAGGCTGGAAACCGAACTCTCGTCCGCGATCCGCTTGATCGCCTCGCCCAGCAGCGGGGCGATGGGCAAGTGGCGTATGCGCCGGGACGTGTTCACCGCCTCGGTGCCCTGGATCGAATCGGTGATGACCAGTTCCAGCAGTTCCGACGCATCGACGCGTGCGACTGCGCCGCCCGACAGCACGCCATGGCTGACATAGGCGATCACGCCCTCTGCGCCCTGCGCTTTCAAAGCCGCGGCGGCGTTGCACAGCGTGCCAGCCGAATCGACGATATCGTCGATCAGGATGCAGAAACGGCCTGACACATCGCCGATGATGTTCATCACTTCGGATTCGCCGGCGCGCTCGCGGCGCTTGTCGACGATGGCGAGCGGGGCGTTGTCGAGCCGCTTGGCCAGCGCGCGGGCGCGCACCACGCCGCCCACGTCGGGGGACACGACCATGATATTCTTGTCGCCGAAGCGCGCCTGGATGTCGGCCGACATCACCGGCGCGCCGAACAGATTGTCGGTCGGAATGTCGAAAAAGCCCTGGATCTGCCCGGCGTGCAGGTCGACCGACAAGACGCGGTCGGCGCCGGCGGTGGTGATGAGGTTGGCGACCAGCTTGGCGCTGATCGGCGTGCGCGGGCCGGGCTTGCGGTCCTGCCGGGCATAGCCGAAATAGGGGACGACGGCGGTGATTCGCTTGGCCGAAGCGCGTTTCAGCGCATCGATCATGATCAGCAATTCCATCAGATTGTCGTTGGTCGGATAGGCCGTCGATTGGATCACGAACACGTCTTCGCCGCGGACATTCTCATGAATTTCCACGAAAACTTCTTCGTCGGCGAAACGACGGACGCTGACGTCGGTCAGGGGGATTTCGATATAGTCGGCGATAGCGGCCGCGAGCGGCTTATTGGAATTGCCGGTCATGAGTTTCATGGCGAAAAACCCCAGGCTGATTGGCGTGACGAATGGATGACGATGCGCGAAACGCGGTCCCTTTAGCCGGGCATGTCCAATGTGGAAAGGCGCTTTTGCGCCAGCCCCAAAAATGGACTAGGGCGCGGACATGACCGACAAACTCGTGATCGCGCTCGCGCAGATGACCCAGTCCGTGGGCGACCTTGCGGCCAATGCCGACGCCATGCTGGAATGGCGCGCGCGGGCGACGGGCGCCGACCTTATCGTCTATCCCGAACTGCAACTGATCGGCTATCCGCCCGAAGATCTGGTCTTGAAGCCCGCCTTGGTCACCCAGGCCAATTATCAGCTCGACCGGCTGGCGCAGGAAACCGCCGATGGCGGCCCGGCGATGCTGGTCGGCACCGTCGTTGCGGCGCAGGGCGTCCTCTTCAACGTCGTCGCCCTGCTGGAAAACGGCGCTGTCACCGCGATCCGGCAAAAGCGCGAACTGCCCAATTACGGCACCTTCGATGAAAAGCGCCTGTTCGCCCCCGGACCGCTGCCCGCGCCGATCGATTTCAAGGGCGTCAAGATCGGCGTGCCGATCTGCGAGGATATCTGGTTCCCCTTCGTCACCGCGCATCTGCGCAGCGAAGGCGCGGAAATCCTCATCAGCCCCAATGGCAGTCCCTATGAGGTGGACAAGGACGATCGCCGCCTGAACGCCGTCGCCGGCACCCGCGTCCGCGAAACCGGCCTGCCTCTGGTCTATCTCAACCGCGTCGGCGGACAGGACGAACTGGTGTTCGACGGCGCGTCCTTCGTCATGAACGGAGACCTTGGCATCGCCCAGCAACTGCCCGATTGGGAAGAGGCGCTGGTGCTGACGCAATGGGAGAAATGGGACGGCCAGTGGGTCTGCCTGCCCGGCGAGCAGCATGACCTCGATCCGCGCCCGGCCGACATCTACAACGCCATGGTCCTTGGCCTGCGCGACTATGTGAACCGCAACCGCTTTCCCGGCGTGGTGCTGGGCCTTTCGGGGGGCATCGATTCCGCCCTGTCCGCCGCCGTGGCCGTCGATGCGCTCGGCCCCGACCGCGTCTGGTGCGTGATGATGCCCTCGCGCTTCACCAGCCAGGACAGTCTGGACGATGCGGTGGAATGCGCGCGCCTGCTGGGCGTCCGCTACGACACCATTCCCATCGAACCGGCCGTCGCCGCCTTCGACACGATGCTGGCGCCCGTCTTCGAGGGTCGCCAGCGCGACCTGACCGAAGAGAATATCCAGTCGCGCATTCGCGGCGTGACCTTGATGGCCCTGTCCAACAAATATGGCCATATGCTGCTGACCACCGGCAACAAGAGCGAGATGTCGGTCGGCTATGCCACTATCTATGGCGACATGGCGGGCGGCTATTCGGTGCTGAAGGACGCCTATAAGACGACCGTTTTCGACCTGTGCCGCTGGCGCAACGAAAATGTCCCGTCGCTCGGTCTTGGCATCGGGCCGGAAGGTCCGGTGATGCCCGAACGGGTCATCACCAAGCCGCCCAGCGCCGAACTGCGCGACAATCAGCGCGATGACGACAGCCTGCCGCCCTATGAGATTCTTGATCCGATCCTCTACGGACTCGTCGAGGAGGAATTGTCGGTCGATCAACTGGTCGAGCGCGGTTTCGAGAAGGACACCGTCGCCCGGATCGAGCGCCTCCTCTACATCGCCGAATATAAGCGCCGCCAATCGCCCCCCGGCGTCAAACTGGGCATCCGCAATTTCGGCCGCGACCGCCGCTACCCGATCACCAACGGCTTTCGCACGATATAGGCAACACACAGGCCGTTCGGGCCGAGCGAAGGCGAAGCCCTGCACTGAGCGAAGCGAAGTGACTATGCTACGCGCGAACCGAACGGGTTTAGGACCAATCATGACCGTCATCACCCGCTTCGCCCCGTCGCCGACCGGCCACCTCCACGTCGGCAATATCCGCGCCGCGCTCCACAACTGGCTGTGGGCGCGCAAGAGCGGCGGGCAATTCCTGCTGCGCCTCGACGATACCGATCTCGAACGCTCGCGCCCCGAATATGCGGACGGCATCAAGGCGGACCTCCATTGGCTCGGCCTCCATTGGGACGGCGAGGAAAAACAGTCGGACCGTTTCGCCCTCTACGAATCCCGGTTCGAAGCGCTGAAAGCATCGGGCCATGTCTATCCCGCCTATGAAACCGCCCAGGAACTCGACCTGCGCCGCAAGATCCTGCTCGGCCGCGGCCTGCCGCCGGTCTATGACCGCGCCGCCCTGTCGCTGACCCCCGATCAGATCGCCGCTTATGAAGCCGAAGGCCGCCCCCCCCATTGGCGCTTCAAGCTGGACCATGAGCAGCCGATCGTCTGGACCGACCTCATCCGCGGCGACCAGCGCTTCGACCCGAAATTGCTGTCGGATCCGGTGATCCGCCGCGCCGACGGCTCCTGGCTCTACATGCTCCCCTCGGTGATCGACGACGTCGCCATGGGCGTCACCCATGTCCTGCGCGGCGAGGATCATGTCTCCAACACCGCGACCCAGATTCAGATGTTCACTGCCTTGGGCGCGCCACTCCCCGCCTTCGCCCATGAAGCGCTGCTGACCGGCAGCGAAGGCAAGCTGTCCAAGCGCCTCGGTTCGCTCGGCGTCGCCCATTTCCGCGAGATCGGCCTCGAAGCCATGAGCGTGGCCTCGCTGCTCGCTCGCCTCGGCAGTTCGCAGCCCATCGAACCCTTCGCGGATATCCAGCCGTTGATCGACAGTTTCGACTTCGCCCATTTCGGCCGCGCCCCCGCGCGCTTCGATGAAGCCGAACTGGCGACCCTCAACCAGAAAATCGTCCATCTCCTTCCCTTTGAGGCTGTCGCCGATCGCCTGCCCCAGGGCATGGACGAAGCCGCCTGGACCGCCATCCGCCCCAATCTGGAAACGGTTGCCGACGCGGCCGACTGGTGGCGCATCGTCACCGGTCCGATAGACGCGCCCGCGCCAGCGGAGGAAGACCATGATTTCCTCGCCGCCGCTCACGGCATCCTGTCGAACGCCGCCTTCGACGCCGACATCTGGCGCACGCTGACGGGGGGGCTGAAGGATGCGACCGGCCGCAAGGGCAAGACCCTCTTCCTCCCCCTCCGCCGCGCGCTGACCGGGCTGGATCACGGTCCCGACATGGGCCAGTTTCTCCCGCTGATCGGCCGGGAAGAGGCCTTGGCGCGCCTGCGATCCTGAGGGGGGGGGGCCGGGATGACATTTTTCGTCATCCCGGCTACGTCGATTGGCTCAGGACAGGCTTAGGTAGAGATACCGCTGCGCTTGGGGCGCTTCGGAAAAATGGCGAAATGCCGGGTCAAGCCAGGCATGATGAGAGGGGAGATGCCGCAAGCGCGCTGTCCCGCATCAGCCTCTCGCTTACCTCGCTCTTGCAAACGTCCCGATGAGAGGCTTGGCGCATCCCTCCTCTTCTCTCCGGCGGCGACGTCGCGCGGCGAGCGCTTCGCCGTGACCCTACAGGCGCGTCGGTTTGACCCCGGCGTGACCCGTCCCTTACTCTGCCGCTATATGGCCAGGGCTTTGCCGCCGCTATTGCCCGGAAAAGCCCATCGACGGTGTGAACTTCGCGCCTGTGACCCTGTGTGGCTCGCTATTTCCCCTGCAGCGCGCTTGCGCACGCCGCCGGATCGACATCTGCGCCCACCGGGCTGCGCGCATCAACATGGGTGACCACCGGTTCCTTGCCCCGTGCGGGCGCATAGAGATAGGCGTCGAGTATGCAGCGGCCATTGGCGAACTGCAGTTTGCGCACCGTGGTTTCGCGAATGTCGAGCCGGGGCTGGCCGAACATCTGCGTCAGCGCGCGCGCGTCCGACCCCATTAGCGGCCCCTGCTTCATGAAGGCGCTGGCCGGCGGGCCGGCCGGCGGCGGGGCATAATTGCCCCTGGGCACGACGCCGCCACCGCAGGCGGCCAGCGGCAGGCACAATGCCGTCATAAAAGGTCGGAAATTCATGCGGATGTCTTTCGCCCAAGCAACATATGCACGGCCATAGCCGCGCTCCAGATCGGCGCAAGCAGGTTGACCAGCGGGATCAGGAACGCAAGCGCCGAAACGAGCCCCAAAAGCCACCGGCTGCCGCGCGACAGCGGCTGGAGGGCGGGATGACGCGGTTCCACCATGTCGGCCATGTCGCGACCCAGCAGATAGGCGTTGACCATCAGGAACAGCCCGATCGTCCCCACTCCTGTCACCAGCAACAGGATATAGGCGGGCAGCGCCAGAAGGTTCCAGCCCAGCGTGCGCGCCAGCGAGGCGAACGCGAAGCGCAGGCTGCGCGCCCAGCCCACCGGCCGGGCAGCGAGCGCCGCCTGGGGGTAACTATCCCGCTCCACCGCTTCGATAATGTCGTCGGCGAACAGGCCCATCACCGCCATCGCCACCGCGCGGAACAGCAGCCAGCCCGCGCCCACCATCAGCAGCGCCGTGGCGGTCGCTTCGGCGATGCCGCCGCCGCCCCAGCCGAAATGCAGCCGCAGCGCATGAAACCCGGCCCATAGCGCCCCGGCCGATCCTGCGAAGATCAGCAGCGTCAGCACCAGCGTCTTGAACAGCAGGCGCAGCGCCGCGCCATGGAAGAGGGAAGGAAAGGCGCGCAGGGCGGCGGTCAGGACCATGGTCCTGTCTATCCGCCCGCACGGGCGCAAGGTCAATCGGCGCGGTTGCACGGACTGCGCTTGCACGCGGGCGCAGGTTGCATGGGGGCGAACTGGCCGGTAGAGACAGCGCAATTTCTTCCCCATCCCCTTTTTTGCATAAGGATATTGCGTGACCGCATCCTCCACGCCCCAGGAAATCCCGGCCGCCACGCTCGACATTGTCGCCATCGGCAACGCCATCGTCGACGTGCTCGCGCGCAGCGAAGACGCCTTCCTGGCGCAACATGCGCTGACCAAGGGCGGGATGCAGTTGATCGACGCCGCCATGGCGGAGACGCTCTACGCCGACATGCCGCAGGCGAAGGAAATTAGCGGCGGATCGGCCGCCAACACGTTGGCGGGCCTTGCCGCGCTGGGGAAAAAATGTGGCTTCATCGGCCAGGTGAACGACGATCAGTTGGGCGCGGTCTTCGCCCATGACATTCATGCTCTGGGCATCCGCTTCGACACGCCGGTCATGCACGGACAAGTGCCGACCGCGCGCTGCCTGATCCTGGTGACCCCGGACGCTCAGCGGACGATGAACACCTTCTTGGGCGCGTCGCAATTCCTGCCGGAAGCGGCAGTGGATTTCGACCTCATCCGGTCGGCCAAAATCCTGTATCTGGAAGGCTATCTGTGGGATCCGGAGCAGCCGCGCGCGGCGATGCGGGCGGCGATCGACGCGGCGCGCGGCGCAGGGCGCAAGGTCGCCTTCACGCTGTCGGACAATTTCGTGATCGACCGGCATCGCGGCGATTTCATCGACCTGATCGATCAGGGGATGATCGACATCCTCTTCTCCAACGAGGGCGAGATTCAGTCGCTCGCCCAGATCGACGATTTCGACAAAGCGCTGTCCCGCTTCGCCGACAAGGTGCCGGTGCTGGTGTCGACTCGCAGCGAAAAGGGCGCCGTCGCGATGGTCGATGGCGTGCGCCACGAAGCGCCGGCCGCGACGGTCGCGCAGATCGTTGACACCACCGGGGCGGGCGACCTGTTCGCCGCCGGTTTCCTGGCGGCCCATATCGACGGCCGCAGCGTCGAAGATGCGCTGGCGCTGGGCGCGGCCGCGGCGGCCGAAGTGATCTCCCACTGGGGCGCGCGCCCGGAAGCCGATCTGGGCGTGATCCGCGACGCGCTGTTCGCCTGACATGGACAAGGCCCGCTTCTCATTGGAGAGGCGGGCCTGTCTATCGGGTCACTCGGCCTTTTGCTTGCGGAACAGTGCGCGGTCGTCGGACCCGAAGCCCCAGCGCCATATGACGAGGCCATAGGCGCCCAATATCGCCCAAACGCCGACCGCCAGTTCGACCCATTCGAGGCGCGGCGGCAGAGCGACGAAGCCCGCGCCGACGATGCAGGCGACGCCCGCGGCGCTCAGCAGCGGCCAGCGCCAGGCATTGATCGGCGCATCGAGCAGCCGGGCGAGCAGCCGCGCTTTGACGAAAGCCCCCACCGCCAGCGCCAGGCAGAGCGCGAGCGCGGGCGCGGCGGCCACCCACATCACCGGCAGGGCCATCCTGCGGGCCAACAGGATCAGCGCGAAGCTGAAAGCCGCCTGCAAGCCGATCATGACGAGCGAGATCATCAGGTTGCGGTGCCGGGCGATATAGACCAGCGCCGATTCGCTGACGACCGCCGTGGCCGCCACCACTTCGGCGAGCAGCAGGAAGGCGAGCGCGCCGGTGCCGCCGACGAAATGCGGGCCGACAAGCCCCATCACCGCTTCGCCGGGGATGCCGAGCGCGAGCGCGATGCCCGCCTGCGCCGCGATAATCCAGAACCCGACCTGGCTGACCTGACGGGCGATGCCGGCCAGGTTGTTTTCTGCTAGGTTGCGGGTGATGACCGGGCCAAGAATGGGGTCGAAGCTGGTCTTGAGCTTCTGCGGCAAGGACGCGACCTGCTGGGCGACATAATAGATGCCGATCACCGCCGGGCTGACGAACAGGCCCAATATCGCCATGTCGAGCCGGCGCGACCCCCATTCGACGCCGTCGGCCGCTGCAAGCGGCAGGTTGCGGCGGGCGAGCCGCCAGAGCCGCCCGCCATCGGGCCGCCACCCCCGCGGCAGGCCATAATGGCGCGCCATCGGGATCAGCGAAGCGACCAGCGCCGCGATCATCGACAGGGCATAGGAGAGGATCAGGCCGTCGCGGGTCGAATAGAAGGCGAAGGCGAAAGCGCCGATGCTGATTGCCCAGGGTTCGATGATCGAGCGCGCGCGCACGGTGGCGCCAACGTCGAAGCGATAGGCGCAGGCCGCCAGCGCCACGTCCGATCCCGCCACGGCGATCACGACCAGCGCCAGCAACCGGTCGAGGCCGTTAATGCCGCTATTGGGGAACATCGCCTGGGGAAAGGCGACCAGCAGGCCAGCGCCGACCAGCGCGGCGAACAAGGTGACGACCATGGCGTCGGTCACGACATGGGCATGGGGCCGTTCGGTCTGGCTGAGCGCGCCGGCCAGGCCGCGTTTCAACCCCAGCGTGGCCAGTTGCGCCACGAATTCGACAACCAGCACGGCATAGGCGAACCGGCCGAGCGCATCCGCCCCGTACCACCGCCCCGCGATGAACAGGAAGGGCAGCCGCGCGGCGAGCCGCAGCAGAAAGCCGAATATATTGGTGCGCCCGCCCTTGGCCAGGGCGGCGATGTCATCCTGATCCTTGGATGCGGATGCCTGTGTCCCCGATACCGGCGTCGCCAACGAACCCTGAACCCCCTGCGTCATCATGTTTCTATTTCTGTTGTACGGGCAATAGGGCGCGAGCGCGACGGCTTATTCGGGCCGCAGCGGCCGCGCGAGCAGCGCGTCGATCACGGCGCCGAGCGGCGCGACATCGGCGAGCAGCGCGCATACCGCCTCCACCACCGGCATTTCCACGCCCGCCGCGCGCGCGGCATCGCGCAGCACCGGCGCGGTGAAGGCCCCTTCCGCCACGGTGCGGCGGTTGGCGAGCAGGGCGGCGGCGCTGGCTCCTTCGCCCAGCCCCTTGCCCAGCGAGAAGTTGCGCGAATTGGTGGAGGAGCAGGTGAGGACAAGATCGCCCAGCCCCGACAGGCCGCCCAGTGTTTCGGGGCGCGCGCCGCGCGCCAGGCCGAAGCGGGTCATTTCGGCGAAACCGCGGCTGATGAGCGCGGCGCGGGCGTTGAGGCCAAGACCCGCGCCCTCCGCGACGCCGCACGCAATGGCGAGCACATTCTTGACCGCGCCGCCAATCTCCGCGCCGATGACATCGTCGGACAAATAGGGGCGGAAGGACGGGCGGGCGATGCGGGCGGCGAGGCGCTGGCCCAGTGCCCGGTCTTCGCAGGCCAGCGTGATGGCGGTCGGCAAGCCCTTCGCCACTTCATGGGCGAAGGTCGGGCCGGACAGGACCGCGATGGGCGAGGTCGGCTGCGCCTGCTGCGCGACCTCCGACATCAACAGACTGGTGCCCGCCTCGATCCCCTTGGAGCAGAGAACAAGCGGCACGCCGGCCGGGGCCTGGGCGACGACGCTGCGCAGATGCTGGGCGGGGCTGACGACCAGCAACAGGTCGCAGGTCGCGAGGTCGGTCATGGCGCCCGTCGCCCGGATCGACGCTGAAAGCGGAATATTGGCGAGATAGAGCGGGTTCTCCTGCCGCCCATTGATCGCGTCGATTACATCCGGCTCCAGTGCCCAGAGCGCGACCGGCTGGCCGTCGCTGGCCAGCAATTGCGCCAGCGCCGTGCCCCAGGCGCCCGCACCGATGACTCCTGCCTTCATGCTTTCACTCCTGCGCCACGCGCCTTTTCGGCCGCCGGGTCGAGCGGCCAGCGCGGCCGGGCGGGGAAGGTGAGATCGTCGATCAGGCCGACCGCATAGCGCTCCGCCCCGGCCCAGGCGATCATCGCCGCATTGTCGGTGCACAGCCAGAGCGGCGGCGCGACGAAGGGCAGGCCATGATCGGCGGCGAGCGATTCGAGCGCGGCGCGGACGGATGTGTTGGCGGCGACCCCGCCCGCCACGACCAGCGCGGTGACGCCCTCGCTTCGCCCCAGCGCGCGACGGGTGCGGTCGACCAGACAATCGATCACCGCCTGCTGAAAGCTCGCAGCGATATCCTCGGTCGAATATTGGCCTGACTGGACTGCGCGCATCACCGCGCTCTTGAGGCCCGCGAAGGAAAAATGCGGTTCGTCGGTGTGGATTAACGGGCGCGGCAGGGGAACGGCCTTGGGATCACCCAGCGCGGCCGCCTTCTCCACCTGAGGGCCGCCAGGATAGCCCAGCCCCAGCAGCTTGGCGGTCTTGTCGAAGGCTTCGCCGGCCGCATCGTCGATGGTGGTGGCGAGGCGGACATAGGCGCCCGGCCCCTTCACATGAAGCAATTGGCAATGGCCGCCCGACACCAGCAGCAGCAGATAGGGGAATTGTAGCGTCGGATCGGCAAGGCGCGGCGAGAGGGCATGGCCTTCAAGATGATTGACCGCGATCAGCGGCTTGCCCGCCGCATGGGCCAGCGCCTTGCCCGTGACGAGGCCGACCATGACCCCGCCGATCAGGCCCGGCCCGGCGGTGGCGGCGATGACGTCCACGTCTGCCAGCGTCAGCTTCGCGTCGGCGAGCGCCGCGGCGATCAGGGGACTGAGCGCCTCGACATGGGCGCGGGCGGCGATTTCCGGCACCACGCCGCCATAGGGGCGGTGCGCTTCCTCCTGCGTGGCAAGGCGATGCGCGAGAATCCGGCCGTCGGCGCTCACCAGCGCCGCCGCGGTTTCATCGCAGCTCGATTCCAGGCCAAGGATGATTGTCATTGCCGCTTCCATCTAATGCCCGTGGTCATTAGAGCAAGCTGCATATGTTTTTGCCCGATCGACCGTTGCGCCTCGGCACCAGAGGATCGCCCTTGGCGCTGGCCCAGGCCCATATGACCGCCCGCGCGTTGTGCGCCGCCCATGGCTGGCCCGACGACGCCGTGACCATCGTCACCGTCCAGACCAGCGGCGACCGGATACAGGACCGGGCGCTGGCCGATATCGGCGGCAAGGCGCTATGGACCAAGGAACTGGACAGGGCTTTGGTCGAAGGCGAGATCGATTTCGCGGTCCATAGCATGAAGGATGTGGAGACGCTGCGGCCGGACGCATTCCATATCGCCGCGATGCTGCCGCGCGCGGACGTGCGCGACCGGCTGGTGGGCGCCGATGATTTCGCCGCGCTCCCCGCCAACCCGATCGTCGGCACCAGCTCGCCGCGCCGCGCCGCGCAGGTCAAGCGGCTGCGCCCGGACGCGACCATCACCCTGTTCCGCGGCAATGTCGCGACCCGGCTGGCCAAGCTGGCGGCGGGGGAGGTCCATGCCACGCTGCTGGCGGCGGCGGGGCTGGACCGGCTGAACCAGCAGGACGTTGGCGCGACCATCGCCATCGACGTCATGCTGCCCGCGCCATCGCAGGGCGCGGTGGGGATCGAGACGCTGGGCGACAATGCCGCGATGATGAGCGCGCTGCGGGCGATCAACGACCGCGACACCTGCGACGCGGTGATGGCCGAACGCGGGGTGCTCAAGGGATTGGGCGGCACCTGCCATTCGCCGATCGCCGCGCTGGCGCGGGTCGAGGGCGAAAGCCTGCGCCTGATCGCGGAGATCATCAGCCCCGACGGGCAGGAAACGATACGTGAAGAGGCACGGCTGGCGCGTGGCGACGGCGCGGCGGCGCAGGCGGTCGGCCATGCGCTGCTGGAGCGGGCCAGCCCGGCGCTGCGAGCGCTGTTCGAGGCGTGAACCGCGTTCTCATCCTGCGCCCCGAACCGGCGGCGGGCAGGACGGCGGCCAAGGCGGCGGCGCTGGGCCTGGACGTGCGGGTGCATCCGCTGTTCGCGCCCCGGCCGTTCGCGTGGACGCCGCCGCCAGCCAGCCAATTTGACGCCCTGCTGCTGACCAGCGCCCATGGCGTGCGCCTGGCCGGACCGGGGCTGACCGCCTATCGGGGACTGCCGACCTATGCTGTGGGGGAAGCGACCGCGCAGGCGCTGCGCGACGCAGGCTTTGCCGATGTCGTGGCGGGCGCGGGCGACGGTAGCGCGATCGCGTCGCGGGCGGCGGCGGACGGTCATCGGCGGTTGCTCCATCTGGGCGGGACCACCGTCGCGCCGATGGCGGCGGCGATCGACGTGACGCGGGTCGCGGTTTACAGCATGATCGCCCTGCCGCCGGACCCGGCGCTGGTCGCCGATGCGGCGCCCGGATCGGTGCTGTTGGTCCATTCCCCCCGCGCGGGCGAAAGGCTGGCGGCGCGGATTCTGCCGGATGGGCGCGCAGCGTTGCATATCGTCGCGATCAGCCCGGCGGCGCTCGCGGCGTGCGGTGCGGGCTGGGCGAGCACGCAGGCGGCTGCCCGGCCGGTCGATGACGAGATGCTGGCCCTCGCCGCGCGATTGTGCGAATGACGGGCATAATGACAGACGAAAGGGCCGGCATGATCGACGAGGATGGGGTTGGCGACGCGACCGTGATGCCGCCGCGCCGACGCACGATCCTGCCGCTCCTGATCCTGATCCTGCTCGCCTTTGCGCTGGGCGTCGCGCTTACCGTCTGGGCCTGGCCGCAAATCCAGCGCCGCTGGGGCGATCCGCAACCGCAGCCGACCGTCCCGACCCAACCGCAGGGACTGATCACCGGGACCGGCGCGCGCGCGACCGTCCGACCGCTGACCGCCGATGCGGCGCAGATGCTCGATACCCGCGTCATCCAGTTGGAGGAGCGGCTCAATCGCATCACCGTGGAGGCGCAGGCCGCGTCGGGCAATGCGGCGCGCGCCGAAGGGCTGCTGGTCGCCTTCGCCGCCCGGCGCGCGCTCGATAGCGGGACGCCGCTCGGCTATGTCGAGGGGCAGTTGCGGCTGCGCTTCGGCCAGGCGCAGCCGCGCGCCGTCGCCGCCGTCATCAATGCGGCGCGCGATCCGATCACGCTCGCTGACCTGCGCGGCGGACTGGGCGAAGTGGCGGACCGGGTGGTCACGCCGCCGGCCGCATCCGGCTGGTGGGATGCGCTGGAACATGAGGCGCGTGAACTCGTCACGATCCGCAAGGCATCGACCCCATCGCCCCGGCCGCAGGCGGCGATGGACCGGGCGCTGCGCTATATCGACGGCGGCCGGGTGAGCGCGGCGCTGGGCGAAGTGGAGCGGATGCCGGGCAAGGCGGCGGCGGACCGGTGGATGCAATATGCCCGCCGCTATCTGGAGGCGCGGCGCGCGCTGGACCTGATCGAGACGGCCGCGATCCTGGAACCGCGCCAGTTGCGCGGCGCACAAGGCGCGACCGTGACCCAAATGTCGCCGCTCGCGCCTTAAACCTCTGTCACAAACGACGAACCGTTTGTCGGTATCGATAAACGGCATGGACGCGGACCATCATGTCATGGGAATGTCATCTTTCGATTTCGAAAGAGGACCATCTGTTCGTGCCGCCTTACGCCGATGCCATCGCCAGTTTCTGGAAAGTCCATAGCTGGAAAGACCGTATCGTCGGAGGGCCGCGTGCGGCGGAGCGGCCGTCGCTTTCCCATCTGCTGGGCAATGCGTCGGTGCCGTTCGACCTGGCGCGCACCCGCGCGCAGAGCGCGATGCTGGCGCAGGGGATGCGGGGCGATGGACGGCATGTGCTGCTGATCCCCGGCCTGCTGGCGTCCGAACAGCGGATGGAGCCGCTGCGCGCGGTGCTGGGCGCGGCCGGCTATGTCGCCCATGGATGGGGCATGGGCCGCAATTTCGGGCCGAAGCCCGATAGTCTGGAGCAGATCGACCGGCGGGTCGACGCGATCCGGCGGGAGAGCGGCGCGCCGGTAACGCTGGTAGGATGGAGCCTGGGCGGGCTGTATGCGCGCGAATATGCCAAGTTCGCGGCGCACAAGGTTGGCGGCGTGGTGACGATGGGCACGCCCTTTTCCGGCGATCCGCGCGCCAATCATGCCTGGCGGCTGTACCAACTGGTGTCGGGCTTCCCGGTCGACCGGCCGCCCTTCCCCTGCACCCGCGAAGCCAAGCCGCCGGTGCCGACCGTGGCGCTGTGGTCGCCGCGTGACGGCGTGATCCTGCCCGCATGTGCCAGAGGCCGCGCGGGCGAGCGCGACCGGGCGATCGAGGTGGACTGCACCCATATGGGCTTCGCCGCCGCGCCGGAGGGGATTGCCGCGGTAGGGAAAGCGCTGGAAGCGATCGCCGCCTGAGCCTGTCCTGCCGGGCGATTCGGGCACGTTGACGCGACCGACAGGGTCACAGCTCCAAAGTTCACACCATCGTTGGAAGCGCGTTTCTGCGCTTTTTCGCGGCAATAGTGCCCGAAACGACCCGGCCAAGTATCGCCGACGACACCGCGATGCGCCTGCCGGGTCACGCCCATGCAACGGGAACGCCCATGTGGGTCACAGGCTGGCGGCGGCGCTGGAGCGACCGGCAGGGGAAGGGCGTGCGGGTCCATCGCCAAGGATAGATCAGAATAAATCCTACATTGGAAGGGGAATAGGAGAGGCGGCAGCGGTGCTGGCCAACCGGCGGGCGAGGCGATGTTTGCGCTTTATTTCACCGGATTTTCCGCGGCTCCGCACGATTCGGATTTTTCGCGCGAAGCCAAGGATGACGCGGAGGGAGAAGAGATGATGGCCTGTTTCTCATGACCATGTGCGTGGAAACAAGACATCAGCCCCTCCCGTGAAAGGCAGGGGAGAGAATGTCCGCCCGTGGTCGCTGGCGGTCACGCCCCTCTCGTCATCAGCCGACCGATTCATCTCCGCCCGACAATCGCCCAATCGCCCAGGTCGCCGCTTCCGCCACCACCGGGTCGTCATCGCGCACCAGCGCCTCCAGCGGCGCCAGCAGGCGCGCGTCGCCGCTGTTGCCCGCCGCGATCGCGGCGTTGCGGACCAGGCGGTTGCGTCCGATGCGCTTGATGGGCGAGCCGGAGAAAATCTCGCGGAAACTCGCATCGTCCAGCGCCAGCAGGTCGGCGATTTCGGGCGCGGCCAGTTCCGCGCGGCCCACAAACGCCCGGTTCGCAGCGGCCGCGTCGGCGAATTTGTTCCACGGACACACGGCCAGGCAATCGTCGCAGCCATAGACGCGGTTGCCGATCCCGGCGCGCAAGTCATCCGGGATCGGCCCCTTATGTTCGATCGTCAGATAGGAGATGCAGCGGCGCGCATCGACCATATAGGGCGAGGGGAAGGCGTCGGTCGGGCAGGCGTTCAGGCAGGCGGTGCAGCGGCCGCAATGATCGGTTTCGCTGTCGTCGGGCGCCAGCGCCAATTCGGTATAGATCGCCCCCAGGAACAGCCAGCTGCCATGGTCGCGGCTGACGAGGTTGCTGTGCTTGCCCTGCCAGCCCAGCCCCGCGCCCTGCGCCAGCGGCTTTTCCATCACGGGCGCTGTATCCACGAACACCTTGAGGCTGCTGGGCTGCTGCTCCACCAGCCAGCGGGCCAGGGCTTTGAGCGCCTTCTTGACGACGTCATGATAATCCTTGCCCTGGGCATAGACCGAAAAGCGCGCCCGGTCCGGCACATCGGCCAGCGCAAGCGGATCGCGCCCCGGCGCATAGCTCATCCCCAGCATGATGACGCTGCGCACCTGGGGCCACAGCCCCTTGGGCGATCCGCGCTGCTGCGCCCGTTCCTCCATCCACAGCATGTCGCCATGATGGCCCGCGTCCAGCCATTGGCGCAGTCGCGCCCCGGCAAGCGGCGCAGCGTCGGCGGGCGCGACGCGGCAGGCGGCAAAGCCAAGCCTGGCGGCCTCTTCCTTCAGCCGCTGTTCCAAGGTTTCGGTTTCCACAGACATGGGTCCAGACTATCAGGGCGGGATGATCGGCGACACTCCGGCTCCATCCCCCGTTTCACCGGCTGCTTCCGCGCCCGTCCCGGCGGCTTCCTATGCCGTCGAAGGCCATGGGCTTGTCAAGACATTCGGCAGCTTTCGGGCGGTCGACGGGATCGACATCGCCGTGCCTGCGGGCGCCATCTATGGGGTGCTTGGTCCCAACGGCGCAGGCAAGACCACGTTGTTGCGCACCCTGCTGGGCATTATCGACCCGGATGAGGGGCATCGCACGCTGCTGGGCGAGGGGCAGCCGCTGCGCATGGCGCGGCAGGTGGGTTATCTGCCCGAAGAGCGCGGCCTCTATCCGTCGATGAAAGCGTTTGAGGCGATCGCCTTCATGGGCGCGCTGCGCGGCCTGCCGCTCAAAGAAGGGCGGGTGCGGGCGCGGGCGTTGCTGGAGGGGCATGGCATGGGCGCGTCGGCCGACAAGCCGATCCGGCAATTGTCCAAGGGCATGGCCCAGACCGTGCAATTGTTCGGCACGATCATCCACGAACCCCGGCTGATCGTGCTGGACGAGCCCTTTTCCGGGCTGGACGCGATCAACCAGGAAAAGCTGGAGGCGCTGATCCGGGAGCAGGCGCGCCAGGGCGTCACCATCCTTTTTTCCACCCATGTCATCGCCCATGCCGACAGGTTGTGCGAGCGGATCGCCATCGTCGCGGGCGGCCGCATCCGGTTCGAAGGGACGCCGGGGCAGGCGCGCGACCAGTTGCGATCTCAGGTGCGGCTGCGCACGCGCGTCAGCGACGGCGGCTGGCGGCGCGCCCTGCCGGCCGATACGGTGGCGGAGGATGGCGCATGGCATTTCGCGCTGCCCGATGAAGGCATAGAGCCGCTGCTGCGTGCTTTGCTGGACGGGCAGGCGGGGATTGAGAGCCTGTCGATCGAGCGGCCCGGACTGCACGACGCCTTCGTCGCGATCGCCGGGGCGGCTGCGGCCAAACAAATGCAGGATGCGCCGGCGCCGGAGGAGGACGCATGATGGAATTGCTCCGCGCCGCGCTGGTTATCGCCCGGCGGGATTTCACCGCGGTCGTGCTGTCGCGCACCTTCATCCTCTTTCTGCTGGGGCCATTGCTGCCGATCCTGATCGGTTTCGCTTTCGGCGGCCTTGGCGACCGGATTTCCAGCACTGACCTGCGCCCGGTCGTGGGCGTCGCGATGTCCGCGCGCGACAGCGCGGCGCTGGAGCGGGCGCATGATCGGCTGACGAAGCGGATGGGCGACCAGGCGCTGCCCCGGCTGCGCCCCGTGGCGTCTACGCCCAGCCCACGGATACAATTGGCGCGCCCGGATTCGGAGGTGGTGGCGATCATGTCTGGCACGCTTCTCCGCCCGACCCTGACCGGCAAGGCGAACGATCTGGACACATTGCAGGGCGATATCAGCCTGCTGTCCACCGCGGCGCTGGCCGAACGGACCTTGCAATTCGTGACGGTGGAGCGACAGGAAGCGACCACCAGCCTGGGCGCGCAGGCGCAGGCGCAGCTTTTGATCGGACGGGTGGCGCAGGTGGTGATGTTCTTTCTCACCATCTTGCTGGCGGGCATGATCCTGTCCAACCTGGTCGAGGAAAAAACCAACAAGATCATCGAGATTCTAGCCGCCGCCGTGCCGATCGACGCGATTTTCCTGGGCAAGTTGATGGCGATGCTGGCGATGAGTTTCGTGGGCATCGCCTTTTGGGGCGGGACGGCCTTCGCGATCTTCGTCGCCCTGCATGATGGCGGCGGGGCGCTGCCGACGCCGGCGGTGGGATGGCCGCTGTTCCTGATGCTGGCGGTGCTCTATTTCGCCATGGCCTATACGCTGCTCGGCTCTCTGTTCCTGGGGATCGGCGCGCAGGCGGCGACGGTGCGCGAGGTGCAAACGCTCAACATGCCGGTCACCATGGGGCAAATGCTGATCTTCTTCTTCGCCAGCTATGCGGTCGATCATATGGGATCGCCGGCGGAACTTGCGGCCTGCATCTTCCCGTTCAGTTCGCCCTTCGCCATGATCGCCCGTGCGGCGCAGGACGGGGCGATCTGGCCGCATCTGGTGGCGCTGGTCTGGCAGGGCGCGTTCGTCGCGCTCATCATCCGCGTCGGCGTGCTGCTGTTCCGCCGCCATGTGATGCAGTCGGGCGGGCGCTGGTGGAAACGGCTGTTCAGGCCTGCGACAGGCTGAGATGGCTAGACCCGGCGCCATGAACAGACGGCATTTCCTGGGTGGCCTCACGAGCGGCGCGGTGGCTTTGGCTTTGTGGCAGTTCATGCCCGAAGAAGCGCAGGCGGCCTACCCCTTCGCATTGAGCGATGCGGAATGGAAGAAGCGGCTCAGCCCTTGGGCCTATAAGGTGCTGCGCCAGCAGGCGACCGAATATCCCGGCAGCAGTCCGCTCAACGATGAACATCGCGCGGGCGTGTTCGCCTGCGCCGGCTGCGATCAGAAATTGTTCAGTTCCAGGACCAAGTTCGACAGCGGCACCGGCTGGCCCAGCTTTTATGCGCCGCTGCCCAGGGCGGTCGGCACTAGCCGCGACGGCCTGCTGGGCTATGCCCGCACGGAAGTCCATTGCGCGCGGTGCGGCGGTCATCTGGGTCATGTGTTCGACGATGGGCCAAAGCCGACCGGCAAGCGCTATTGCATGAACGGCGTGGCGATGAAGTTCAGTCTCGCCTGATCCGCCAGATGCGGAGCGGGGCTTTGGTCGGGACCGGCTCCAGCCAGTCAGGCGGCGATCGCTTGGCCAGCAGGGCGGCGAGGCCTTGCATATTCTCCTGCCCGTAGAGCCGATATTCGGTCAGCCCGTCGCAGGCCACGACATAGGTGGCGCTGGTCTGCGCGATGACGGCGCGGGCCTTGTCCGGCGCGTCGACAAACCCCTCGATCACCGCGGTAATGCCTGCCGCATTGCGGTGATGCGCGGTGCCGATAACGCCATGGCGCGTCTGGACGAGAATGTCGGGGCCAAGGTCGAGCGGGGCGAACAGGGTCGCGGGCGGGAGCGCCTTCAATGGGGCCAGCACGCTTGCGGCCCGGCAATTGGCGCTCGCCGCCTTGGCCGGTTCGGGCTGGGCCGTCACCGCCACCCAGGCGGCGCACAGGCCAGCCGGGGTCAGCAGCACCAGCGCGACCGATCCGGTCACGCGCACCAGCGCGGCGCGCGACGCCTGCGCCCTGGCGAACAGCCGCGCGACCAGCCAGGCAATGCCCGGCAGCGCGAAGACATGAGCGACCGACAGCGCCCGCATCACCAGCAGCGCCACCATGGTCGCCCCGGCGAGCAGCAGCGCCAGCATCAGCCAGCGCATCCGCGCTTCGCCCGAAGCGCCACGCGCTGCCATCAGGCTGGCATAGAGGCCGAGCAGCGCGGGTAGCAGGATCACCCCTTGCAGCGACAGGCTCTGTTCCCAGATCGGTCGCCCTTCCATCACATGCAGATACCAGAGCTTGTAGGCGATCGGACCAAGCGCCGCGAAGGGATCGCCGGACAGGCACGGCCCGCCGGTGACGAGAAAGGTCGCCAGCGCAGTTCCACCGCCGATCGCGGCGACGGCCAGGCGATGGCCCGCGGTCGCCGTTCCGATCAGGCGCGCCGCGATCGCCGTCGTCAACGCCAGCGCGACCAGCGGCCAGAGATAAACGAAAGACAGGGCGTCGCACCGGCTGTCGAACAACGCCTGCGGTCCGCGCAGCCAAGCGAGGAACAAGAGCGCGGCCCCGCCCAGCACGACCGCAAAGCTGAGGAAGCGCGCCGCCTGCTCCCGCGCCATCCAGTGGCGCAGGGCGAAGGCGGCGGCGAAGAGCGCGACATAGGGCAGCGCCTCGCTCGAAATCTGGAGCCAGAGCGCCAGCGCCAGCCCCGCGACCATCCCGCCGCGCGCTGACCGCGTGTCGAGCGCGCCGCACAGAGCCAGCGTCGCCATGGCGATCTGCCAGCCATGATGATCGATCCGCAGCGGGGTGAACTGCACCAGGATGCTGGGACTGGTCAGCAGCAGCGCGACGGCGAGCAGGGCGATGCCGCTGCCCGCCACGCGCCGCGCCGCTACGACCAGCGCAGCGGTCAGCCCGCCGAGCAGCAGCAGCGGCACGAGCGCGCAGGCGATCAGTTCCGCGCCCGCCGCGCCTATCATCGGCGTCAGCGGCAGGATCACGCCCGCGATCGGCATATCGACGATCCGCGACCAATGCATCGGCCCGCCAAGCGGCGGGTTCACCCGATGCTGGCTGACGTCCCAGAAACCCTGCCCGCCGATCCAGTCGCGCACCTGCGCCAGGCGCATCGCATCGTCGGGATCGCGAAAGGCGAGCGTGGAGAAATCGCCCCGGAACAGCCAGAGCATCGCCATGCTGCACAGCAGCCAGGCGAGCAGCGCCCAGAGCGCGGTGCGCGGGGCGTCAGGCGCGCGCGAATATGCCATATTTGCGGATCGCATAGACGGTCAGGAAACTGGCCGGGACCGACAGCAGCTTCGCCAGCGCTGGCGGCAGGCCTAGGGCGCTGAGCGCGCCGACCAGCGCCATGGTGATGCCCATGCCTACAGCCGCGCTGACCACGAATCCGATGCGCTGGCCGTGCGTCGGACCCCGCGCCAAGTCGAAGACGAAACGGATGCTGATGACCCAATGGACCACCAGTCCGACCAGATAACCGCCCAGCGCGGCGATCATCGGCGCCGCGCCGCCATGGTCCAATATCAGGAAGGCGGCGAAGTCGCTTGCCAGCGCGGCGACGCTCGCCAGCAGATAGCGGGCGAACATCAACCGCGCGACCAGCGCGCCGATCCGCTCCGCCATGGCGGTTAGGCGGCCTTCAATCGTGAGGGTACGGCGCGGACGCTGGCCAGCGCGGCCTGCGTATCGGCATCAGCACCATCGATCTGGCCCTCCTCGCCGGCCTCATGATATTCGGCGTCCTCGTTCACGCTCCACACGTCATGGACGCGGGCGCCCGCCACGATGTTGCGGACGGTCAGCATCGCCGTCATCATCGCATGATCCTGGTTGTTATAGCGGTGCATGCCGTTGCGCCCGACCATGTGCAGCGTGGGATAGCGCGATTCCAGTTCGCTGCGCATCGCCAGCACATTGGCGGCATAGTCGTCGTCATAGACCGGATAGGCCTTTTCCTGCCGCACCACCGCGCCGCCCACGACATCGTCGGGGTTGCAGAGGCCCAGTTGCGCCATTTCGCGGGTGGCGAGCGCGATCAGGTCGGCGTCGGACGCGGACCACAGGCCATCGCCCTCGAAACAGAAATATTCCAGACCCACGCAGGCGAGCGAAGGATCGGGCACCATTTCGGGCGACCAACTGCGGAAATTCTGGATGCGGCCGACCTGCACCTTGCTGTCGTGGATATAGATCCAGTTATCGGGGAAGATATCCTCCCCCTTCACCATCAGCGCCACGGTCAGGAAGTCGCGATATTTCAGGTCCATCGCCTGGGGCAGCGTGTCCGGCAACGGGTGGATACGCCCGGCCAGTTCGCGCATCGGCGCGGACGAGATCACATGGGCGGCATAGATGACGACATCGCCCTCCGGCCCCTGCGCCACAAGGCGCCATGCGCCGTTCGCCTGGTCTTCCTCCAGCCGCTTGAAGCTATGCGCCATCAGCACTTGGTTGCCGCCTTCCACCACCCGGTCGCGCGCGGCTTCCCACATCATGCCGGGGCCAAGGCGCGGATAGCGGAACGTCTCCAGCAATGTCTTGGTCGCCATGCCGTCATTGGGCCGCTTGTTGAGGCCGAGCGAGCGTTTCAGCCCGTCGACCACCGCGCCCCAGAGCGACAGGCCCTTGATCCGCTGCGCCGCCCAGTCGGCCGACATTTCGTCGCAGGGCATCCCCCACACTTTTTCGGTATAGGTCTTGAAGAAGATGGAGAACAGCTTGTGGCCGAAGGCGTTGACGGTCCAGTCCTGAAACGAACGCACGTTGCGGTTCGGGAACAGCCGGGCCTTGGCGAAGCTCGCCATGCAGAGGGTCGAGCGCCAGATGCCCAGATTCCACAATGCTTCGAACGCGCGCAGCGGATAGCTGTAGAATTTGCCTTCATAATAGATGCGGCTCATGCGCGGCCGCTGGATGAAGTCGTCAGGCAGGATTTCATTCCACAGGTCCACGACCTGCTGCGACTTGGAAAAGAAGCGGTGCCCGCCAATGTCGAACCGGAAGCCGTCCAGTTCCACCGTGCGGCTGATGCCGCCGACATAGACCGGGTCTTTCTCGACCACCGTCACGCGCAGGCCCTGCTTCGTCAGCAGATAGGCAGCGGTCAGGCCCGCAGGGCCGGCGCCTATGATGGCAACATCTACGCTTTGATCGGTACGCGGCATGGCAGGCAATTCCCCCGGAAGATCGTTCGTCCCTGCCGGAGTGAAGGAAATCTTCTAAGGAGTGGTTAATGCGCGGTAAGGATGACAAGGCGGGTCAGATGGCGCGCATGACAAAGGGCCGCTCCATGGGCATGGAACGGCCCCCTGCAGTTCCCCTTCGTGCGGGGAAAGCGGAATCTTCTCAGCTCTGGCGCTGGGCCAGCGTGCTCAGGTCGCTGCGCGCGCCGTCGATCGCGCTGCCGAAGCAGGCGCGATAATCCTCCGTCACGGGCAGGATGGAGCCGTTGACATAGCCGCACACCTGCTTGGCGGCGCGCGTCACGCGCGAATCGGCGCGGCGCATACCATTGGCGCTGGCCAGGTTGAGATCGGCGACGGACACGGCGAGCGTACGTGTTTCAGTGCCGGCGCGGCCGTCCACGATCACATCCATGTCATTGCTGCCGGCGCTCGCCACGCCGGGCAGCGCAAGGGCCATAACGGCGGCCATGGCCACCCAGGTTTTCTTGGTCATCCTGTATCTCCTGTCGAACATTGTTCGGATTGTCTGCCCCGCGTCTGACGTGGAAACAGGGTCCCGCTCTAAATAAGCGCACAGGGGGTTGTTGAAAAGAGGCCAGTTGATAAAAAGTGGCGGTTTTCCGCGATTTTGCGGGTGCGAAGAGATTTTGTTCGCACCCGCATCAGGCTTTTCGTCGCTGCATTTCCCAAATCGTTGATCATAAGGGATCGACGCTGACCTGCTTTTAGTGCCGGAAGTGGCGCATCCCTGTGAAGACCATCGCCAGGCCCGCTTCGTCCGCCGCGGCGATGACCTCATCGTCGCGGATCGATCCGCCCGGCTGGATGACCGCCGTCGCGCCGGCCTCCACCGCCGCCAGCAAGCCGTCGGCGAAGGGGAAGAAGGCGTCGGAGGCGACCGCCGAACCGATCGTGCGCGGTGCGGCCCAGCCGGCCTTTTCGGCGGCGTCCTTCGCCTTCCACGCGGCGATGCGGGCGGATTCGAGGCGGTTCATCTGGCCCGCGCCCACGCCCGCGGTGCTGCCGTCCTTGGCATAGACGATGGCGTTCGATTTCACATGCTTGGCGACGGTCCAGGCGAACAGGCAGTCCTTAAGTTCCTGATCGGTCGGGGCGCGCCTGGTCACGACCTTCAGCGCGTCGCGGTCAACCTGGCCATTGTCGCGACTTTGCACCAGCAGGCCGCCGGCGATGCTCTTGATCTGGAGGCCGGTCCGCGCGGGATCGGGCAGGTCGCCGGTCAGCAGCAGGCGCAGATTCTTCTTCTTCGCGAAGATCGCCTTGGCCGCGTCATCAGCATCGGGCGCGGCGACGACTTCGGTGAAGATGCCGCTGATCGCCTCGGCGGTCGGGCCGTCAAGCGGGCGGTTGACGGCGATGATGCCGCCGAACGCCGACACGCTGTCGCAGGCGAGCGCGGCTTCATAGGCTTCGATCAGGGTGTCGCCGGTCGCCACGCCGCAGGGGTTGGCGTGCTTGACGATCACCACGGTCGGCGGGCCATCGCGAAACTCGCTGACCAGCTCCAGCGCGGCGTCGGCATCGTTATAATTATTGTAGCTGAGTTCCTTGCCCTGGATCTGTTGCGCCTGGGCGATGCCCTTGGCGGACGGCCCGGTGGGCAGATAGAGCGCGGCGGACTGGTGCGGGTTTTCGCCGTAGCGCAGCGTGGTGGACAGCGTGCTGGCTACGGCCAGCGTATCGGGGAACATCATGCCCTGATCGGCGAAGGCGAACCAGCTGGCGATCATCGAATCATAGGCGGCGGTGGCGGCATAGGCCTTGGCCGCGAGCATCCGGCGGAAATCGTAGCTGGTCGCGCCACCCTTCTCCGCCATTTCGGCGATCAGCCGGGCATAGTCGGCGGGATCGGTGACGATCGCCACGCTCTCGTGATTCTTGGCCGCGGAACGGACCATCGACGGGCCGCCGATATCGATATTTTCGATGATCTCCTCGCGTTCCGCCCCCTTGGCGACCGTGGCGGCGAAGGGGTAGAGGTTGACGACCACCAGATCGATCGCGCCGATTTCATGTTCGTCCATCGACGCGACATGTTCGGGGTTGTTGCGGACGGCGAGCAGGCCGCCATGGACCTTGGGGTGCAGCGTCTTGACGCGGCCGTCCATCATTTCGGGGAAGCCGGTAAGGTCGGAAATATCCATCACCTCAAGGCCTGCTTCGCGCAGCGCCTTGGCGGTGCCGCCGGTCGACACCAGTTCGACGCCATGTTTGCCCAGCGCCGTGCCCAGTTCGATCAGCCCGGCCTTGTCGGACACGGACAAGAGGGCGCGTTTGATGGGGTAGTCGGTCATGAGGAAGGCGCTTTCTGGTTTACGAGACGGCTTTGCGCCGGTCCATAAGGCCCGACGTCGGAAAAATACAGCCCGCAAGCGACAGCGCGGCGAAAGGCTGTTGCGTAGAGATTGGGGTGAGGGCCAAAGCGTCCGTGCGCCTATAGCCCAGGATCAGCCGCGGGTCGTCATCCGACCCGCTTGAACAGCCAGCCGATGCTCGATCCGCCCGGCAGCGCTTCGCTGGTCACGACCAGCTGCTTGGTCGGATGGGGGCGGCCGTCGCCGTCGACCCACAGGCTGTCCTCGACGCTCAACACGCCTGCGCCGGTGCGATATTGCCACAGCGCGCCCTGGTCGATGCGCAGCAGCGCCCCCATATTGTCTGCGGTCAGCGTCGGCTCGACCCCCGGCGCGAGGTGGAAGCGCAACTGCACCGGCTGTTTGCCGCGCTTGCGGCGGCGTTCGGCGGGGGTCAGCATATCCTCGCCCCGGATTTCCTTGCCGTCGCCGCTCATCATCAGCAGGCGGCGGTGGACATAGCCCAGCCGCCGGACATAGCCGTCATGCGACAGGTCCAGCCGGCTGCCATTGTCCAGCTCCTGCCGGTTCAGCTCGACCTCTGTCACGCCCTTGCCCAGCGTCCCGTCGGGCAGCAGCGCGGTCGAATTATTGTCATTGAGGATCAGCGTGCTGTGCGCGGCGGTGGTGCGCAGCCCCTGCGCCAGGTCGCGGGGAATCCACGCCCCCTCCAGCGCCGCGCCGCCGCAATTGACCACCAGCCGCAGCGGCCCGTCACTGATCTCGATCGCGCCGGTTGAGGCGCAGCCCGCCTCGGCGAGGCGCGCGACCGGGGGCGGGGCGGCGTCGATCTGCAGCACGGTCGATCCCGCTGCGATCCGTTGATAGCCCCAGTCGCGCGCCTGGCGCAGCGGTCGGGCGCGCACCTGGCTCGCCGCGACCACGGAGGACACCAGGTCGGGGTCGATCGCGCCGGAACCCTGCCAGTTGCCCAGGCCACCATCGCCATGGGCGAGGCCCAGCAGCGCCGGGACCGCGCGGTTCAATCCTTCGGTCAGGCAGGCGGGCGGGGCTTCGCGGCGCACGTCATAGACGGCGCGCAGCATGGACAGCAGCATCACCGCTTCCAGTTGCGCCAGCGGGGAGCGCGACACGATGCCGCCGTCAGGGTGGAAGCCGCTGTCGATCGCGCGCTTCAGGCCTGCTTCGCCGAACAGCTTGCGCGCCGCCCCGCCGGGGATCAGCAGCGCGGCGGCGACGATGCCGCACCAGGCGACCAGCCGGGGCAGGCCCATCGGCGCCTTGTCGGCGCTGCGGTCGAGGTGGCGCGCGGTGCGGGCGATGCAGTTCAGCACCAGCGAGCGGTAGACGAGGTCGCTGGACGAGAGGATCAGCGGCGCATGGGCAGTCCAGAAGAGCAGCCGCCAGCCGGCATTGTCCGCGCGCCAGGCCGGTTCGCTGGGCGTTTCATGATGGGCCGCCAGCCATTTGCGCATTATGCTTTCGGCGATCGGCGCACCCTGTTCACGGCTTGCGCTGCTGGCCAGGTCGCGCAGCCAGCGGAAGCCGTGGAGATAGTCGGCAAAGGCCGGGCCGACCGACAATTTGGCGAAATCGAGCGCATCGACCGGCAGCTTGTGGCCGCGGAACAGGAAATAACCCGCCCGCATCGCCGCGCCCGCCCGGCCGTCGCCGGGGATGGCGTCGTCGGGCACCGCCAGCAGCTTCAGCGGATATTTGCCGCGCAGCTTGCGGCCGTGGATCGGCGTCTTCCAGCTGAGTAGATAGAATTGATTGGCGATCTTCTGGGCCAATGACAGCCCCTTGTCATCCGCGACGCGGATGAGACGCTTGCCTTGCTCTATGCCATCGTCGCCGGCTTCCGGTGCAGCGTCGGGGGTGGAGCGGCTGGCGATGCGCCGATAGTCGTTCACCCGCCCCGCAGCTTCCTGATATTGTCGGCATAGGCGGAGGGGCCGCCACGGAAGGTGGCGGTGCCGGCCACCAGAACGTCCGCGCCCGCGTCGATCGCCTTGGGCGCGGTGGTGAAATCGATGCCGCCGTCGACCTGCAGATGGATATCGCGGCCCGACTTGTCGATCATCTTGCGGATCGCTTCGATCTTGCGCAGCTGGTTTTCGATGAAGCTCTGCCCGCCGAAACCGGGGTTGACGCTCATCACCAGGATCAGATCGACGTCATCGATCAGATAGTCGAGCATCTTGGCCGGGGTGCCGGGGTTCAGCACCACGCCCGCCTTCACGCCCAGCGACTTGATATGCTGGACGGTACGGTGGATGTGCGGCCCGGCTTCGGGATGGACGGTGATGATGTCGGACCCGGCGGCGGCAAACGCCTCCAGATACTGATCGACCGGAGAAATCATCAGATGGACGTCGAAGGTTTTCTGCGTGTGCGGGCGCAGCGCCTTCACCACATTCGGGCCGATGGTGATGTTCGGCACGAAATGGCCGTCCATGACGTCGATATGCACCCAGTCGCAGCCCGCTTCGTCAATGGCGCGCACCTCCTCGCCCAGGCGGGCGAAGTCGGCGGAGAGGATGGAGGGCGAGATGAGAATGGAACGGGTCATTAACCGTTCGCCTTAATCGCCGCCGGAGGCGAGGGCAACGGACATTTGCAGGCGTGTCGCGATCTTCGTCCGCGCGGATCAGAGCATCACGAAAATCGTGGGGTCCAGCCGCTGCGACGCGGGCGCGCCGCGGGGCAGCAACTGCTTGACGCCATGCAGCCCGACCACGGCCCCGTCATCGTCCAGCACCGGCGCGGCGATCAGCCGCATCGCGCATTGGCCCGCGCCGTCGATCTGGTTGATATCGACGTCCAGCGTGAAGCCGCGCTTGTGGCGGATAGCGTAGGCGCGCAGTCGCTCCATCGCGTCGCGCGATTCCGGGGTGTAAAGCGACACGGACAGCGGCCGCGATACCGGGCTGTCCCGCTCCAGCCCGAATATGTCATAGACGCCGGCGGTCCAGTTGAGTGCATTGTCGGCCAGGTTGCAATGCCACAGCCCCAGCCCCCGTTCCGCCAGCGCCGCATCGTTGCGGGCGATGCTGGAATCGAGCAGCACCGGGGCAAGATGTTCCCGCAGGTCGTAGAGCGGCCAACTATGATTCAGAGGAAGAGGCTCGATCGGACGCACGGGGCACCTTTTACGCGGGAAAACCCTCTCTAAGCTGATCAAGGTTAAGGCTTAGTTCGCCCTCTTGGCAAGCCTGGCGATGAAAAATCCGTCCGCGCCGCCCTGCGCCGCCAGCGTGTCGGGCAATGTCCGCAGCCAGCCCTGTGTCGCGGGGGCGATGCCTTCGGGTGTTTCGCCAGCTTCGATCGGTAGCAGCGCGAAGTCGGGGTGGGCGGCCAGGAAGCGTTCGACCTGTTCTTCGCCCTCGGCCCGTTCCAGGGAGCAGGTGGCGTAGATGATGCGGCCGCCGGGCTTCAGCCAGTTGGCGGCGCGGGCCAACAGGGCGCTTTGCAATTCCGCCAGCTCTGCGATCTGGCGCGGGCCGATGCGGTGCAGCACATCGGGGTGGCGGCGATAAATGCCGGTCGCGGTGCAGGGCGCGTCGAGCAGGATCGCGTCCACCGGTGCGTCCGGCTCCCATGTCCGCAGATCGGCGGTCGTAACCTCGGCGGTCAGGCCGGTGCGGGCCAGATTCTCCGTCAGCCGCTCCAGCCGCTTGCTCGACTGGTCGATCGCGGTGACGCGCCAGCCGGCCGCCGCCAACTGCATCGTCTTGCCGCCCGGCGCGGCGCACAGGTCCAGCACATGGCCGCCTTCGCCCGGCCCCAGCAGCCGCGCGGCGCAGGAAGCGGCGATATCCTGCACCCACCAGGCGCCGTCCGCAAAGCCGGGCAAGGCGGGTATGGCCGCGCTTTCGGACAGGCGGACATGGCCGGGCGCGAACGACGCGCCATCCAGTTCAGCTGTCCACTTCGCTGTCTCGGCCGGATCGCGCAGGCTGATGTCGACCGGCGGCCGGATCGCATAGGCATGGGCGGCGGCCTGCGGCATCGCCTCGCCCCATTGAGCGCTCCAGCGTTCGGCGACCTGCGCGGGCAGGGTGGGGGGCGAGGGCAGGGCGGGGTCGCCGCGCGTCACCGTGCCGAACACGCCATGGACCAGCTTGCGCGGCCCGCCATCGACCAGCGGCAGTGCCGTGGCGATGGCGGCATGGGCCGGGGTGTCGAGCACCAGCGTCTGGACGAGCGCGATGCGCAGCACCATCCGCGCCTTCGCATCAGGCGGCAAAATCTGCCTGGTCGCGCCGTCGATCAGCGCGTCGAGATCGGGCAGGTGGCGCAGCGTTTCGGCCGCGATCGCATGGACCAGCGCGCGGTCGGCGGGCGGCAACCCCTGCGCCGCGCCATGCAGCGCCAGTTCCAGCGGATCGCCCCGGCGCAGCACCGCATCAAGCAGTTTGAGCGCCGCGCGACGGGCGGGAAGGCCGGGAACATCTTCGGGGCGGATTGCGGGACGGCGAGACATGGGCGGCCCCTACGCGCTTTCGCCCTTAAAGAAAATGGGAGACGCCAAAGCCCAGCCCCAGGAACAGCGCGATCCAGGACACTATGCCGACCCATAGCGCCAGCCAGTCCGACCGGCGTGGCTTGGGGCGGGCGCCCTTGGGCACCACCCGCAGGGAGGAGGGGATGCGATTGGCGCCGAATGTCGCGACCGCAATAAACCGTCGCCCCACGCCATGAAAGAAGCGGGCGGTGTGGCGGGAAAAGATATGATTGACGGTCAATTCCACGGCGAGGCCGCCGACCTGCCGAAACAGGAAGCTGGCCGCTTCACCGACAATCTCGTCCACCATCAGCGGCCGTGCGGGTCGAGCGCGCTGCGGCGGCGCGGGGGTGGCGCGGCCGGGGAGAGGGCGGAGGCGCGGGCCGCCGACGTCATTGCGGGCGCGCCCATCTGCGCCGCCATATCCTGCAAGGCGGCGATGCGCTTTTCCGTGGCGGGGTGGGTGGAGAAGAGTTCGCTGACATGGGTCGGCACGATATAAAGCTGCGCCGCGGCCGGATTGCGCTCCGCCACGGGATTGGGGATGCGCTGCGCCTGCCCGGCAATCTTTGCGAGGGCGGAGGCGAGGGCATGGGGATCGCCACTGATTTCCGCTCCGGCCCGGTCGGCGCCATATTCGCGGGTGCGGCTGATCGCCATCTGCACGATCATCGCGGCGAAGGGAGCGACGACCACCGCCATCAGGCTGGCGATCATATTGGCATGGCCGCTTTCCCGGTCGCCGCCGCGGAAGAACAGGCCGAAATTGGCCAGCATCGATATCGCGCCCGCGATCGTCGCGACCATCGTCATGATGAGGGTGTCGCGATTCTGCACATGGCCCAGTTCATGCGCCATAACGCCCGCCACCTCGTCGCGGCTCAACGTCGCCAGCAGACCGCTGGTGGCGGCGACGGCGGCGTTTTGCGGGTTGCGCCCGGTTGCGAAGGCGTTGGGCGCGTCCTGGTCGATGATATAGACGCGCGGCATGGGAAGTTGCGCCCGCTGCGCCAGGTCACGCACCAGATTGTAGAAATCGGGGGCGCTTTGCGCATCGACCTCGCGCGCGTCATGCATCCGCAGCACGATCTTGTCGGCGTTCCAGAAGGTGAAGAGATTCATGCCCGCCGCCGCCAGCAGCGCGATCACCGCCCCGCCGCTGCCGCCCAGCGTATAGCCCAGCGCCATGAACAGCGCGGTCAGCGTCGCCAGCAGCATGGTCGTCTTCATGCCATTCACTTGCACTTGCCTCCTTGTCGGCCCAGATAGCCTGTCAGTCCTGAATATGGGGGTGATGTCGCCCCTTCGCAATCGAAAGGCCGCCACCATGGGAACCTTCAACGGCAAGCGCCCCGCACATGTGAAGCCGCCCGCGCACCTCTCCAAAAGCCCGCCGGTGCCGCAGCCCGATCCGCTGGACCAGCCCACGCCCCATGACGAGGCGATGAGTCCGGTCCGTTATGGCGATTGGGAACGGAAGGGCATCGCGATCGATTTCTGAGTTGGTTCTAAATCCTTGATCCTGCTGGCCCGTCTCGGCTCGCCGCCGATTTTGCACGGCTGCCGACGGCCCGTGCCGCCGCTGCGGGGAGCCAAGCGCCCCGCTCTGGCCTTTTCCCGCTCAAAGCCTGAAGCCTTGGGCCAAGAGGAGATATTGGGGCGTGGGCGTGCAATTGGTTTCTGACGTGAATGTGCGGGCGGTGTCGGATTATGCGCCGGAAGATGCGGCGCTGCTCTGCGCGGTCGGGCGGCTGGTGTGCGCCTGGACGATGTTGGAGCAGAGTCTGGAGGCGAAGATCGGGCTGTTGCGCGACGCCATGGGTGACGTGCGCACCGTGGGCGCCCGAACCCGGCCAAGCATGGCCAAGCTGATGACCGAATTGCGCACGATGGTGGCGATGCGCGACCGGCGCAACGCCAGCGCGCTGACCGAGATTTCCGCGATCGAGCGCGACATGCAGCGGATCGATCGCTTCCGCGCGCTCATCATCCAGGGTTTTCATCAGCCCGAATCAGGCGGTTTCACCTGTCGCGACAGCCGCAACAATATCCAGCACGTCGCGTTAGACCATCTCGATGGCGAAATCGCGGCGCTGGAAGGTGTCGCCAGCCGTCTTCTCGCCGTATAGGGCGGTGACCGGTCGGCCTTGATCGGTCGCGGCCCCTTCCATCTTAGTTTTTTGCGTCTTCGGCCGTTCCGCCGACGCTAGAATATGCTAACGCGCGCGCGACGCTTGACCTTTTTTTTGCACGGGCGGCAATCCAAGGCCCGATCGCGTCCGCGTGAAGGGGATTCCAACTTGACCAAGCCGATTCGTAAAGCCGTTTTTCCTGTCGCCGGCCTTGGCACGCGCTTCCTGCCCGCCACCAAGGCGGTGCCAAAGGAATTGTTGCCGGTGGTCGATCGCCCGCTGATCCAATATGCGGTGGACGAGGCGCGCGAAGCGGGGATCGAGCAGTTCATCTTCGTGACCGGTCGCGGCAAGGGCGCGATCGAGGATTATTTCGACATCGCCTTCGAATGCGAGACGTTGCAGCGCGAGCGCGGCAAGGATCTGTCGGCGCTGGAAGGGACGCGGCTCGATCCGGGCAATGCGGTGTTCCTGCGCCAGCAGGAATCGCTGGGTCTGGGCCACGCCATATGGGTGGCGCGCGACATCATCGGCGACGAACCCTTCGCCATCCTGCTGCCCGATGAATTTATGAAGGGCGCGCCGGGACAGGGGTGCATGAAGCAGATGGTCGACGCCTATGAGAAGGTCGGCGGCAATCTGGTCTGCGCGCTCGAAATTCCGATGGATCAGACGCCCAGCTATGGCGTGATCGATCCGGGCGCGCGCGACGGCGCGCTGACGGAGGTGAAGGGACTGGTCGAAAAGCCAAAGCTCGGCACCGCGCCGTCCAACCTGATCCTGCCGGGCCGCTACATCCTCCAGCCCGAAGTCATGAAGATCCTGGAAACGCAGGAAAAGGGCGCGGGCGGCGAAATCCAGCTGACCGATGCGATGGCGTCGCTGATCGGCAGCCAGCCCTTCCACGGCGTGACCTTCGACGGCCGCCGCTTCGACTGCGGGTCGAAGGCGGGCTATATCGAGGCCAATCTGGCGCTGGCGCTGGAGCGCGAGGATCTGGGCGCGCATATCCGCGCCTTCGCGACGGCGGAACTGGCCAGGTAAAGCGCGACGGAACGAATGAAAAAGGGCGGCTCCCCATGGGAAGCCGTCCTTTTTCATATCCGTGACGCAAAGCGTTCAGAACGGCACTTCATCGTCCAAATCATTGTCGAAATTGGGGCTGCCCGCACGGCCGCCGCCCGACGCGCCGCCACCCTGCGAACGTCCGCCGCCAAAGCCGCCGCCGCCCGAAGAACCACCGCCGAAATCATCATAGCCGCCCGACGATGCGCCCCAGTCGCTCACGTCTTGCTGCGAACGGCCACCGCCGCCCTGGCCGCCGCCCGGCGCGCCGTCCAGCATGGTCAGCACCGCGCCCGGCCCCGACAGCGCGACTTCGGTCGTGTAGCGGTCATTGCCCGACTGGTCCTGCCATTTGCGGGTACGCAACTGGCCCTCAACATAGATTTTGCTGCCCTTGCGCAGGAAGCGCTCGGCCACACCGACCAGGCCTTCGCCGTTGATGACGACATTATGCCATTCGGTGCGCTCTTTTTTCTCCCCGGTCATCCGGTCTTTCCAGCTTTCGGACGTCGCGATGCGCAGATTGCAAATCTTGCCGCCATTCTGGAAGCTCTTGACCTCCGGGTCGGCGCCCAGATTGCCCACCAGAATGACCTTGTTGACAGACCCTGCCATGATTCCTCCGAAACTCTAAAGCCGCTCTTATAGACCCGCTGCGGTGGCGGTCCAGTAGGTGATGCCCGCCGCGACATAGGCCAGCGCAAACAGATATCCGACCATGAACAACGGCCATTTCCAGCCGTTCGTCTCGCGCCGGGTCACGGCGATAGTGGATATGCACTGGGGCGCGAAGATGAACCAGGCGAGGAAGGCAAGCGCGGTGGGCAGCGGCCACTGGTCCTTGAGCCGGTCGCCCAGGCTCCGTTCCAGCAGCGCCTCATCATCGCCCGCGTCGATCGAATAGACGGTGGCGAGCGCCGATACGGCCACTTCGCGCGCCGCCATCGCCGGGATCAGCGCCAGCGAGATGTCGCGGTTGAAGCCGATCGGCTCCAGTATGACGTTGAGGCCGCTGGCGATCCGGCCGGCGATCGAATGATCGACCTGGCTGGTGGGATCGCCGTCGGGCACGCGCGGGAAGCTCAGGAGCAGCCACAGGATCACGGTCGAGGTGAAGATGATCGTGCCCGCGCGCTTGAGGAAGATGACCGCGCGCTGCCACAGGCCGAGCAATATATCCTGCGGCCGGGGCCACTGATATTTGGGCATTTCCATCAGGAAGCCGCCGCTTGCGCCCTTGGTGACGGTCAGCCGCAGCAGCATCGCGACCAGCATCGCGCCGACGATGCCGGCCAGATAGAGGCAGAAAAGGACGAAGCCCTGAAGGCCCACGCCCGGCAACACGTCGCGCGCCGGAATGAATGCGCCGATGATGACGGCATAGACCGGCAGCCGCGCCGAGCAGGTCATCAGCGGCGCGATCAGGATCGTGGTCAGCCGATCGCGGGGGTCAGCGATGGTGCGCGTCGCCATGATGCCGGGAATGGCGCAGGCGAAAGAGGACAGGAGCGGGATGAAGGCGCGGCCTGACAGGCCGACCTTGGCCATCAGCCCATCCATCAGGAAGGCGGCCCGGACCATATAGCCGGTCGCCTCCAGCATCAGGATGAAGAAGAAGAGAATCAGGATCTGGGGCAGGAACACCACCACCGATCCGACGCCGTTGATAACGCCATCGACCAGGAAGGATCGAACGATTCCGTCGGGCAGGGCGGCGCGCACGGCATTGGCGATCGCTTCGGCAAACCCCTCAATCATCGCGATCGGCGCTTCGGACCAGGCATAGACCGCCTGGAACATGACGAACAACAGGCCGAGCAGCAGGATAAGGCCGAAGACGGGATGCAGCGCCACCCGATCCACCGCGGCGGTCAGCCGGCGGGAGGGCGTTTCGCGCACGATGGCGGCGCGCGCGATGCGGCCCGCTTCCCTGCGCACCGCGTCGAAATCCTGCGCGGCGCCGGTGGGATAGGCCCGCGGCGCGCCGTTCAGCAGCCCTTCCAGTTCCTGCCGCAGATGGTCCAGGCCGCGCTTGCGCACCGCCACCGTCGATATCACCGGCACGCCCAGTTCGCGGGACAGTATCGCCGCGTCCAGTTCCAGCCCGTCGCGGGTGGCCAGATCGACCATGTTCAAGGCGACGATGGTCGGCAGACCAAGCGCCAGCAGTTCGAGCGCGAAGCGCAGATGATTGTCCAGATTGGCGGCATCGACCACGATCACCAGCGCGTCGGGCCGCTTTTCGCCGGTTTGCTGGCCCATCACGACGTCGCGGGTAACCTGTTCGTCGGGGCTGTTCGGATCGAGGCTGTAGGTGCCGGGCAGGTCGACCAGTTCGACCGGGCGGCCGTCGGACAGGGCCAGCCGCCCCGCCTTGCGCTCCACCGTGACGCCCGGATAATTGCCCAGCTTCTGTCGCGCGCCGGTCAGCGCGTTGAACAGCGCGCTCTTGCCCGCATTGGGATTGCCCACCAGCGCGACCAATGGCAGCGCGCTCATGCGTCCTGCTCCGGCCCAATGGCTTCCGGTCCGGTGCGCACCGTCACTGCGGCGGCATGGTTGCGGCGCATCGCCACGGTCATGCGGCCGATCTTGCAGGCGATCGGCCCCTTGCCGAAAATCCCGCCATGGTGCAGCGCTTCGACGCTCGCGCCTTCGCACAGGCCAAATTCCCGCAACCGCTGCCCTTCGGACGGGGTGAGGACGGACCAGTCGATCAGGTCGACATAGGCGGGTTGGCGCAACGGCAGGTCGGTGAGACGCAAAGGGAGGATACTCGCGGGCTATTTCTGCGAGTGACTATCAATACCGATTGGGAAAGGCCAGAGCGAATCGCTCGCCGCCTATTCAGATCGCCGGGTAGCGCAAGCGGCCGATGAAGCGCGACAGGCTCAGCCGCTCGCCGCCGCCCGCGCCTTTGACCTTCGCCTTGAACTTTTCGAAACGCATCACATCCTCGATCCGACGGGCCAGGAAGGCGCGGCTGTCGGCATGGCCTTCGCTCTCGTCATCTACGAACACCAACAGGGTGGCGGCATAGAGGGCGGTCAGGGTGGTGCGTTTGCTGTAATGGGCAAAGTCGGTGGCGGTGTCGCCCGCCGCGCGCCACATGACGTCCGCCGCGCGCCAACCCAGTTTCCCGGCGCGGACGGCATTGGTCGGCAGCGCCAGAATCGCGATCGCGCGGCGCAGCGCCTCCCGATCGGGCGCCAGCAGCGTCAGGCGCGCTTCGACCAGAGCGGTGATTTTCCGGCGGATCGACAGCGCCGCCAGTTCGTCCGCTGGCAGCGCCGCGACCATGCGCGCATCGATGCTGGCGAACCAGGCGTCGATCATGGCGATCGGGCCATCGGCGAAAGCGAGCGCTGCGATGTCCGCATCCACGCCCTTTTCCGCCGCGGCCATCGCCACAGCTTGCGGTCGCCAGCCGTCGAACGCGGCATGGCGCGCCAGCACGGGGGCCAATAGCGCGCGGATTTCGTCCAGGGTAAGGTCCGATGTTTCGCTCATGTCGTATATCTAGGCCCACGATCGCGGGCGCACAAGCGCCGGCCGGACGGAGCGGGGGTTGAACTCGACATGCCGGCTCCCTAGCTGGCGTTACGCATCAAGTCGCGTTGCAAATTGCAACTATGATTGAGGGAGATTCCATGACGACCCTGTTCGACCCCGTCCAGATCGGCGCCATTACCGCGCCAAACCGCATCCTGATGGCCCCGCTGACCCGCGGCCGGGCCACCCGCGACCATGTGCCCACCCCGATCATGGTCGATTATTATCGGCAACGCGCATCGGCCGGCGTCATCATCAGCGAAGCGACCGGCATTTCGCGCCAGGGGCTGGGCTGGCCCTATGCGCCGGGGATCTGGTCCGACGAGCAGGTCGCCGCATGGCGGCCCGTAACGCAAGCCGTCCATGACGCGGGCGGGCGGATCATCGTCCAGCTGTGGCATATGGGGCGTCAGGTGCACAGCGCCGTGACCGGCGAACAGCCGGTATCGTCCAGCGCGACCGCGACGGCGGGCGACGCCCACACCTATGAGGGCAAGGCGCCGTTCGAAACCGCCCGGCCGCTGGGCGTGGACGAGATTCCCGGCCTGATCGATACCTATGTTCGCGCCGCGCATAATGCGATTGCAGCCGGGTTCGACGGGGTGCAGATCCACGCCGCCAATGGCTATCTGATCGACCAGTTTTTGCGCGACAACGCCAATTTCCGCACCGACCAATATGGCGGAAGCGTCGAAAATCGCGTTCGCCTGTTGCGCGAAGTGACGCAGGCGGTGGTGGATGCGATCGGCGCGGACCGGGTATCGGTGCGCCTGTCCCCCAATGGCGATTCGCAGGGGGTGGATGACAGCGATCCCGCGCCGCTGTTCGCCCATGCCGCCGACGTGCTGGACGCGATCGGCATCGCATCGCTGGAATTGCGCGAACCGGGACCGGATGGCACTTTCGGTTCGACCGACGTGCCGCGCCAGTCGCCGCTGATCCGTCAGCATTTCAAGGGGCCGCTGATCCTGAACAGCGATTATGATTGCGGCCGGGCGCAGGCGGATCTGGCCAGCGGCCTGGCCGACGCGATCAGCTTCGGCCGCCCGTTAATGGCCAATCCCGATCTGGTCGAACGGTTCCGCATCGGCGCGCCGCTCAACCCGACGCAGGAGATGGCGACGTGGTACGGGCCGGGCGAGACGGGCTATACCGACTATCCGACGCTGGCGCAGGCAAAGGCGGACGCCTGATCCAGTCGAAAAGGGGCTGCAAAAAAAGCAGCCCCTTTTTTCATCACATGCCGAATCGGTCGCGCAGGGCGAGCATGGCGATGGCCGCCTTGGCCGCCTCGCCGCCCTTGTCCTTTTCGGTCGGCTTGGCGCGGGTCAGCGCCTGGGCTTCATTCTCGACCGTCAATATGCCGTTGCCGATCGCGATCGCGTCCATGCTCAGCGCCATCAGGCCGCGGGCGCTTTCATTCGATACGACTTCGAAATGATAGGTTTCGCCGCGGATCACCACGCCGATGGCGATGAAGCCGTCATAACGGCCGCTTTCCGCCGCCAGCGCGATCGCGCCGGGGATTTCCAGCGCGCCCGGCACCGTCACCACCTCATATTTGTGGCCGGCCTCGTCCAGCGCGGCTTTGGCGCCTTCGATCAGCAGGTCGTTCAGATGGTCGTAAAAGCGGGCTTCGACGATCAGGAATTTTGCCATGATGATATGTCCTTACAGCTCGATCGGCCGTTGCCCAACCACGGCCAGGTCATAGCCGTCAAGCGCGATCAGGCTGTGGTGGCTGTTGGTCAGCAGGATCATGTCGTGGACGCCCAGGTCCGCCAGGATCTGCGCGCCCGCGCCATAATTGCGCAATTCGTCCATGTCGCCGGGCACGATGCCGGCATTATATTGCAGCATCCGGGTCAGCATGTCGGGTTCGTCGCCGCGCAGGATGACGATGATGCCGGCGCCTTCGTCCCCGATAATCTCCATGCAGCGCGGCAGCAGGCCCGTGCGCGCGCCCAGCTTGCCGAACGTGTCGCTCAGCGGCGACATCTGGTGCATCCGCACCAATGTCGGCTTGTCGGGATCGACATGGCCCTTCTGTAGCACCAGCTGCTCGGTCTGGGTCGCCTTGTTGTAGAAGCTGATCGCCTTCCAGTCGCCGCCCCAGCGGCTGTCGAACGTGGTTTCGGCGCGTCGCTCGATCATATGGTCGTGGCGGCGGCGATAGGCGATCAGGTCGCGGATCGTGCCGATCTTCATCTTGTGTTTCTGGGCGAAGGGGATGAGGTCGTCCAGGCGCGCCATCGTGCCGTCGTCCTTCATCACTTCGCAGATGACACCCGACGGGTTGAGGCCGGCCAGCCGCGCGACGTCCACCGCCGCTTCGGTATGGCCGGTGCGCACCAGCACGCCGCCATCCTTGGCGATCAGCGGGAAGACATGGCCGGGCGTGACGATATCGACCTTGCCCTTCGACCCGTCGATCGCCACGGACACGGTGCGGGCGCGGTCGGCCGCGCTGATCCCGGTGGTCACGCCCTCGCGCGCCTCGATCGACACGGTGAAGGCGGTTTCATGCCGGGTGCCGTTGTTGCGGCTCATCAGGTCCAGGCCCAGTTCCTCGGTCCGGCTCTTGGTCAGCGCCAGGCAGATGAGGCCGCGGCCGTGCGTGGCCATGAAATTGATCGCGTCGGGCGTCGCCATCTGCGCGGGGATCACCAGGTCCCCCTCATTCTCGCGATCCTCGTCGTCGACCAGGATGAACATGCGGCCGTTGCGGGCTTCGTTGATGATTTCTTCCGGGCTGGCGAGCGCGGTGCCGCCCTCGCGCTTGAGCAGGTAGGATTCCAGCTTGCCCAGCGTGTCGGCAGTCGGGTTCCAGTCGCTTTCGCCCAGCTTGCGCAGCGAATTGGCGTGCAGCCCGGCGGCGCGCGCCAGACCGGAACGGGACATGCCGCCGTCGGTGACGAGATTGCGGACGGTATCGATAAGGGCAGAGGACATGGAACGACTCCTTCCCACAAGCGGGACGGTGTCGCATATCACACTGTAGTGTGATTAATTCAAGCTATAATCACATGCTGCGGTTGCGAAGGCTTTGCATCCGGTCGAGATACCGCGCCAGCACGTCGATCTCCAGATTGAAGGTCCGACCCTCCGGCAGCGCATCCAGCGTGGTCGCGGTGGCGGTGTGCGGGATGATGTTCAATCCGAAATGCACGCTGCCGTCGGCCTGGTCGTCGACGCTGTTGACCGTCAGCGAAATGCCGTCCAGCGTGATCGATCCCTTGGCGGCGAGCGCGGCGGCGAGGTCGGCGGGCGCCTTGATCGTCAGCCGGGTCGAATCGCCTTCGCGCACCGCCGACACCAGATGGCCGATGCCGTCGACATGGCCGGTCACGATATGCCCGCCCAGTTCGTCGCCGACCTTGAGCGCCCGTTCCAGGTTCAGCCGGCCGCCTTCGCGCCACAGGCCGGGCGCGGTGCGCGCGACCGTTTCGGCCGACAGGTCCACCGCGAACCAGTCGTCGCCCTTTTCCACCACCGTCAGGCAGGCGCCCGAACAGGCGATCGACGCGCCGATGGCGACGCCGTCCATATCATAGGCGCTGCCGATGACGAGGCGCAGGTCGCCGCGCTGTTCATGGCTGCGGATGGTCCCGATGTCGGTGATGATGCCGGTGAACATGTTGCCCCAATCCAATCTTCCGTTCGTCCTGAGCGAAATCGAAGGTGCGGCCGACCATGGGAGGCCATTTCGCTTCGCTCAGTGATAGGCTTCGACTTCGCTCAGCCCGAACGGGTGAGTTTGGGGCTGATCTAAGCGCTCCGAACCGCCTCGTAAACCTCCAGCCGATCGACCCCCAGCGCACGGTTGTCGATCATGCGCCAGCGGCCATGCGCATCGGCCAGGTCGAACAAGCCGATGTCGCCGATCCCGGCCAGTCCCGATCCGATGACGATCGGGGCGCGATAGAGCAGCAGCCGGTCGACCAGCCCGGCGCGCAGGAAGGCGGCGGCCGTTTCCGCCCCGCCTTCGACCAGCAGATGATCGACGCGCTCCAGCGTCGCAATCTCCTCCGGCGCGCCGATCCGCGTCCAGCCTGCCGGCGCGTCGCCCCGGCTCAGCAGCACCCGGCGCGGCGATCGGTCCGCCAGCCCCGCCAGCCGCACGTCCAGCGACGGTGCGTCCGCCCGCAACGTGCCGCCGCCCACCAATATGGCGTCGTGCCGCGCCCGCTCCATATGGGCATGGGCGCGCGCATCCGGCCCGGTGATCCAGCGGCTCGATCCGTCGCTGAGTGCGATGCGCCCGTCGAGCGAGAGGCCGAGCTTCAGCGTCACATGCGGCCGCCCCAGCGTCTGGCGCAGCACGAATCCTGCCATGGCGCGCGCGGCGTCGTCCGCCATGAGGCCCATGTCCACCGCCACGCCGCGATCGCGCAGCCAGGCGGCGCCCTGTCCGTCGGTGCGCGGATCGGGATCGCGCAGGGCGATCACCATGCGTGCGATGCCGGCGCGGGCCATCAGGTCGGCGCAGCGCGGCCCGCGCGGGGACAGATGGAAACAAGGCTCCAGCGTCACATAGCAGCAAGCGCCTGCGGCCCGGTCCATCGCCTGGTCCAGCGCCTGCGCCTCGGCATGGGGACGGCCGCCTTTCTGGGTCCAGCCGCGCCCGACGACACGATCATCGCGGACGATCAGGCAGCCGACATTGGGATTGGGGGTGGAAAGGCCGCGCCCGCGCCCCGACAGGGCGATGGCGGCCGCCATATAGCGTCGATCCTGTGCGGATCGCGCCTCTGGGGGCGAAGGCGCGTCGCTCAGGGCTGGGCGGCTCCCGCAGGCGTCCCGCCCGGCGTCTTCGTCGTTGATTCCGCCTTGGCCAGCCGCTCGTCCAGCAGCGCGTCGATCTGCTTCACCGCTTCCTTGCGACGGGCGGTGTTGCGGGCTTCTTCCTCGCGCCATTCGATGCCGAAGGCATCGGCGAAGCCCTGCATCTTCGCCTGATTCTTCTGCAACGCCGCCTCGCGCTTGGCGAAATCGATCTTCTGCTGCAGGATGATCGCGGCGTCGGACCGGTTCGCGTCCCAGCTCTGGACATAGATGATCTTGTTGCGCGTCGGCATCGTATTGGTGTTCGCATCGACCACGAACGTCCAGATGATGACATAGGTCAGCGCAACGGACACGCCCAGCAACGGCCATTTATGCTGCCGCTGCTGCCTGAAATAGCCCCAGAAATCGCCAAGCGCGCTTTTAGGGGAAACGGGACGGGGAAAGATCGCCATGTCGCCCTTATAGGACAGGGCGGGCGCAGATGCAAAATGGTCCATGATGGCTTTCCGCGAAATTCCCTTTCCTTCCCCGCAGCGCTCTCGCCCTATCGCTCCGTCAGGGTGAAGCGCACCGTCAGAATTTTGGTTGAGACCACCGCCACGCCGTCGCGGGTTGCGGGGCGGAAGCGCCATTTGCGCAGGGCGTGGCGCTGGGTCGCCGCCCAGAAGCTCTCGTCCGTGGCGGAGACTTTCTCGATAGCGGTGACGCGCCCTTCGGCGCTGATCGTCACGCGCACCGTGACCGCGCCTTCCAGCCCTTGCCGGATCATCGCGCCGGGATAGTCGGGCTGGAACGCGCCCATTGCGCGGGGATCGATCGCCGGTTCGGTCAGCACCGGCGGGCGGGGCGGATCGATCGGGGGCGGGATGATCGACGGGCCGGGATCGATGCTGTCGCCCGAATCGAGCGCGCCGGTCAGGATCGTGTCACTGGTCGGCATGGGTATGACCGGAACGGTAGCGCTGGGCCGTTGTGGCTGGGGCTGGGTCGGAATCTTGGGGTCGGTCCGAACATCTTCCGTCGGTTCGGGCGGGGGTGGCGGATCGATTGGTATGTTGGAGCCGATGATCGGGGGCGTTGGCGTGACGAACTGGATCACTTCCTTGGGAATCAGCAGGAAGGCGCCGATCAGCAGTCCATGCACCGCCACCGTGCCGCCCAGGCCCAGCGGCGATTTGGGCCCTGCGCCATAGCGTGCTGACCCGCCCGCGTCCGTCGTCCGATTTGTTATAGTCCGTCCCATTGCCGATAGGGTCATGAGTCGCATCGTCTCGCTCCTCGTCTGTCGCATCCTCTCGCCGACGCCGGTTCTTCTTGCCCAAACCTTGATCGTCGATGAAATGATACAACATTATTCTATGATATGTTGCAACATAAAATTTATCGAGCCTGCAACATTGCGGCTGCATCGCGACATATGGCGGCAAAGCGCGGGTGCGAGAGGGAGGCGATCCCGCTTTCAGGAGCCTTCATGCGTTTTCGCCATTGCCTTTCTGCTGTCTCACTCGCTGTCGCGCTGCTCGCTTCCGCGCCGCTTCTGGCGCAGCCGTCCGCCGACCCTGAAAACGGTCCCTGGGCGGCGGATGCCGATGGCGACGGCGGTATCACACGGGACGAGATGCGCGCCTATATGGAGCGCCGCTTCGGCCTGATGGATCAGGACGGCGACGGGCTGGTGCCGGTGCAGGTGATGCAGCGGATGCTGGGCCATGAGCGGCAGGCGCGCGTAACCGCGGAGGGTAGGGTCGGGAAAGAAGGCGGCGCTGGCAATGGGCGAGGTGGTCCGGGCGGTTCTGGCGGTGGCCCCGGTGGTGGTGGTGGTGGCCCCGATGGTGCAGGCGGTCCGCCGCCCGGTGACCACCCCCGTGGCGGCGATCGCGCCGACGCTGCGCCCCCTCCGCCGCCGCCCGGCCGCGCCATGCCCTATCCCGAAGACAGCAATGACGATGGCCAGATCGACCGCGCCGAATTTCTTGCCCCCGCGCTCGCCATGTTCGCCGATCAGGACCGCAATGGCGACGGCGTGCTGACCGCCGAAGAACTGCCGCTGCCGCCGGGCGGTGAGGGGCGTCCCCAGAATTGAGTTTCCCAGCCAGGGATCGGCCGCCTCTCTCTCCTCTGCGCGGCTGGTTCCGCCGGGGCGTGTCGTTTGGCCCGACACGTCCCGGCAACTTTTTGGAGGAGAGGGCTGGTGCGGCCCTATCCCTGAAAAAGCATATCGACGCTGTGGATCGCGAGGCCGACCAGACCGCCGACCAGCGTGCCGTTGACGCGGATATATTGCAGGTCGCGCCCTACGGCATTTTCCAGCCGGCTGGTGACCGTGCCTGCATCCCACCCGCGCACCGTGTCGCTGACCAGCCGCACGATCGCGTCGCCATAGGTGGCGGTCGCGCCCACCGCGGCGCGGCGCACGAAGCGGTTGATGACCAGCCGCAGCCGCGCTTCCTGCTGCAACGTGCCGCCCAGTTGGCGTAGCGCTTCGCCTAGGCGCCCGGCCATCGCCTTGCCCGGATCGCGCACCGCGCGCAGCAACCCGGCGCGCGCCTGTTCCCACATCCCCTCGATCCACCGCTGCATCGCCGGATTATCGACGATCTCGTCGCGAATCTTGGCGACCTTGGCCTGCGTCTCCAGGTCGAATTGCAGGTCGAAGGCCAGCTTGGCCATGCCTTCCTCCGCCTTCAGGCGCAGGCTGTGGCCGGGATCAGCGGCCATGTCCGCCAGCATCTTGCGCAGGCCCGACAGGATGGCGTTGGCCAGATTTTCGTCCAGCCCGGTCCAGCGCAGCACCTTGCCCGCCCGTTCCTGCACCATCTGGCGGATCAGATGCTCGTTCGCCTCCAGCGTGCGGTCCGCCCAATGGATGATGCCGTCCATCACCGGAGCGTGGCGGCCGTCGCGCATCGCCGCCTCGATCGCCTGCCCCGCCAGCGGGCCGATATTGATCGCGCGCAGCCGCTGGCCGATCGCGCCCTTGACCATGCCGCCCAGCCGTTCCTGGTCCAGCGCCTCCAATATATCGGCGATCAGGCGCGATGCGCCTTCGCGCAGCCGTCCCCCGCCCTCGGACGGACTCGCCAGGAAGCGGCCGGCGGCGGCGGCGACATCCATGCCGCGCATCCGCCGCGCGACGACGGCGGGCGTCAGGAAATTGTCGCGCAGGAACAGCGCGAGCGTGTCGCCGATCCGGTCCTTGTTGCGCGGGATGATCGCGGTATGCGGGATGGGCAGGCCCATCGGGTGCCGGAACAGCGCGGTGACCGCGAACCAGTCGGCCAGCCCGCCGACCATCGCCGCCTCGGCAAAGGCCTGGACGAAGCCGATGGCGGGGTGGAGGTGGACGGTGGCGCGCGCGGTGATGAACACCACCGCCATCGCCACCAGCATCCCCGTCGCCACCAGCCGCATCCGCCGCGCGGGGTGCGGGGCGAATTCGCCTCTGGGCCGGGGGATGCGAAACAGCGTCATGGCCGTCCAACGGTTACGCCGCCGTTTCGTTCAGGCAAAGCCTTCTTTTGCCAGCCTCACTCGGCGGGGTGCGGATGGGCCGGCCTATCCTTGTCGTCGCCGGCCTTATAGGTCAGCAGACCCCGGCCCAGCCGCGGCCCGACCCAGCTTTCGATCCCGACCGCCAGGCTGAAAGTCGCCGGCACGATCACCAGCGTCAGCACCGTCGACAGCAGCAGGCCGCCGATCACGGTGATGCCCATGGGCGCGCGCCAGGCGCCATCGCCCGACAGCGCCAGCGCGGTCGGCACCATGCCCGCGACCATTGCGACCGTAGTCATGACGATCGGCTGGGCGCGCTTGTGCCCGGCATCCACGATCGCGTCGAACTTGGGCACGCCCTTCTCCATCTCCTCCAGCGCGAAGTCGATGACGAGGATCGAGTTTTTGGCGACGATGCCCAGCAACATCAGCAGGCCGATCAGCACCGGCATGGAAATGGGCTGCCCCGCGATATGTAGCGCCAGAGCGCCGCCCAACGGGGCGAGCAGCAGCGACCCCAAATTGACGAAGGGCGGCATGATCCGCTTATAGAGCAGCACCAGCACCGCCAGCACCAGCAGGATGCCGGATGCGACCGCGATCATGAAATTGGCCAGCATTTCCGCCTGGAACTTGCTGTTACCCGCCTCGATCTTCTGAAGACCCTGAATCTTCCCGTCATTGATCGCCTTCATCAGCGGCAGCGCGTCGATCTTTTTCGTCGCCTGGCTGGTGACGATGCCGGGCGCCAGGTCCGCGCCCACGACGATACGGCGAATCTGGTTGTACCGGCGGATCTGCGTCGGTCCCGCGCCGAAATGGATGTCGGCTACGACCTTGAGCGGCACCGATCCGCCGCTGACGGTTGGCACCGGCATGTTCTGGATCGTCGCGATATCCTTGCGGCTGTCCTCGGCGATCGACACGCGGATCGGGATCTGGCGGTCGGACAGCGAGAATTTGGCGCTGTTCTGGTCGATGTCGCCGATCGTCGCGATGCGGATCGACTGGCTGAGCGCGGCCGTGGTCACGCCCAGGCTGGCGGCCAGGTCCAGACGCGGGGTGATGATGATTTCGGGCCGCTGCATGTCGCCCTGCACGCGCGGCGCGCGCAGTTCGGGGATGCGCGCCATTTCCGCCACCAGCTGATTGGCCGTCTGCTCCAGCTTTTCCGGGTCATCGGAGCCGAACATCATGATGATGTCGCGGCCGAAACCGCCGCCCGATTGCGACTGGAAATTGACCCGCGCATCGGCGACGGTCTGGAATTGCGGCGCGATCTTGCGCTCCCAATCGACCGAACTGATCGGGCGCGTCTTTTTGAGGGTCAGGAAAATATCGGCCGTGGTCGGCTCGATATCGGCGAAAGCGGCCTCCACTACGTCGGTGTCGGCCGCCAGCATCTCGGCGACCTTGCGGGTGATGGCGGTTGTCTGCGCCAACGTGCTGCCCGGCACCGTTTCGATCTTCACCTGGCTGAAATCGGTGTTGGTGACCGGCTGGAACGTCATCGGCAGCGTCGCGAAGGCGATGATCGTGGCGACGAACGCCAATGCGCCGATGCCCACGGTCCACATGCGATGGTCCAGGAACAGGGCGGTGAAGCGCCGCCAGCCGCCCCGCGCGCGATGGGCGATCGCCCGGCGCTCGTCGAGCGACCAGCGCAGCACGCTCATATAGCGGTCCATCATCCAGCCTTCGCCATGGCTTTCCTCGCCATGGGCTTTGAGGAAATAAGCGGCGATCATCGGCGTGATGAGGCGGGCGACCGCCAGGCTCATCAGCACCGACACGACGACGGTCATGCCGAACTGGATGAAGAACTGGCCCGATATGCCGGGCATCAGGGCGACCGGCAGGAACACCGCGACGATCGCCATGGTGGTGGCCAGAACGGCCAGGCCGATCTCGTCCGCCGCATCGATCGACGCCTGATAAGCGGATTTGCCCATGCGCATATGGCGCACGATATTTTCGATCTCCACGATGGCGTCATCGACCAGCACGCCCGCGACAAGGCTGAGCGCCAGCAGCGAAATGCCGTTCAGCGTGAAGCCCATCATCTCCATGAACCAGAAGGTCGGGATCGCCGACAGCGGGATCGCCAGCGCCGAAATCATCGTCGCGCGCCAGTCGCGCAGGAACAGGAAGACGATGACGACCGCCAGCACCGCGCCTTCGATCATCGCTGCCATGGCCGAATGATATTGTTCCTTGGTATATTCGACGCTGGTGTAGAGCTGCTTGAACTGGACCTTGGGATTTTCGGCCTTCAGCTTGTCCAGCACCTTCATCGATTCGTCATAGACAGTGACGTCTGAAGAACCTTTCGCCTTTTCCAGGCTGAAGCTGGTGACCTGCCGGCCGTTCATCAGGGCCAGGCTGCGCTGTTCGGCATACATGTCGCGCACTTGCGCGATGTCGGCCAGCTTGACCGTGCGGGCGCCGCTGATCGCGATCTGGGTCGCGCCCAGATCGCGGGCGTTGCGGGCGTTGCCCAGCACGCGGATCGACTGTTCGGCGCCGGCGATTTCGGTGCGGCCGCCCGCCGCGTTCAGGTTGACCTGGTTGAGTTGCTGATTGACCTGCGCGGCGGTGATGCCGAAGGCTTGCAGCTTGGCGGGGTCCAGAATGACGCGGATTTCCCGGCTGACGCCGCCGCCGCGATTGACCGCGGCCATGCCGCTGATCGACAGCAGCCGCTTGGCGACCGTGTTATCGACATACCAGGATAGTTCCTCCAGCGTCATATCGGTGGCTTCGGCGCTGAAATAGGCGATCGGGCCGCCATCGATGTCGATGCGCTGGACCTGCGGTTCCAAAATGCCGTCGGGCAGATCGCTGCGAATCTGGTCGACGGCGTTCTTGACGTCGTTGACGGCGCGATCGACCGGCGTGCCGATCTGGAACTGGACGTTAGTCAGCGACCGGCCTTCGGATGCGAACGAGGTGATTTCGTCCACGCCGCTGATGCCGCGCACCGCCGCCTCGACCCGTTGGGTGACCTGCGTTTCCAACTCGGTCGGCGCGGCCCCCGACTGCGACACGGTTACGCTGACCATGGGGAAGCTGACGTCGGGGTTGTTGTTGACGTCCATCCGCATGAAACTGACGATGCCCGCCAGCATCAGCGCGGCGAACAGCACGAGCGGCGTCACCGGGTTGCGGATGGCCCATGCGGAAATGTTGCGAAAATTCATGACGGGCTTCCTTCACCGGACGCGCTGGCGCGTCCGTCCAACCTGTGCCGGACGCAGCATCGCGTCCCATTCAACCTGCTCGCCGCGCCGGTGGCGCGCATCCTGCCATTTAGGGACGCGCGCGGCCGGTGTCGGCCGCGCCTGTCTCCTAACGGGTCTTCAACAATTCCGGTTTCACCTTCTGCCCCGGCGCCAGGAATGCGCCGGCGGAGGTGACGATGCTTTCCGCGCCGTCGATCCCGCTGGTCACGGCGACCCCGGCGTCGGACACCTGGCCCACGGTCACGGCGCGGCGCTCCACCTGATTCTTGGCGTTGACGACGTAGACATAGCTGCCTTTGGCGTCGCTCTGCACCGCCGATTCGGGCAGCAGGGGCGCGCTGCCCGATCCGCTGGTGATGGTCGCGGAAGCGAAGCCGCCCGGCCGAATCGCCGGATTATAGGGGATGGCGATGCGCGCGATGCCCTGGCGGGTCTGGGGATCGACCACCGGCGACACCTGCCAGATGCGGCCGGCGAACTGGTCGCTATGGCCGATCGGCGTCACCATGGCGCTGTTGCCTGGACGCAGCGTCGCCAAGTCGCCCTCGGCCACCTGCGCCTGCAATTCCATCTCGCCATCCTTGGCCAGGCGGAACAGGACGGCGCCGCCCGCCTGAACGATCTGGCCCGGTTCGACCGCGCGGGTCAGGACCAGGCCGGACGCGGGCGCGCGAATGTCCAGCCGACCGGTGCGCGCGCGCTGTTCGGCAAGCTGCGCGGCGGCGACATTGACGCGCGCCGCCGCCGCGTCGCGGGTCGCGGTGCGCTGGTCGATGTCGGCGGCGCTGATGAAACCGCGACCGACCAGCGCCTTGGCGCGGTCGAGCTGGGCCTGGGCGAGCTTCGCGTCGGCGCGGGCCACCTCCACCTGCGCAGCGAGCGATCGGACCTGTTCGACCTGGACCGACCGTTCGATGATCGCCAGCGGCTGGCCGGCGCGCACCCAGTCGCCTGGCTGCACCAGCACCCGCGAAACCATGCCGCCTTCGCCGACGACGCCCACCGGCATGTCGATCCTCGCGGCCAGCGACCCGGTCGCCGTGACGGTGCGGGCGACGACCGACTGGCCGGGCCGAATGACGGTGACGACCGGCGCCTGCGCTGCCGGGGCGGCGGGAGCGGCCGCCGTGTCGCCGCGCATAGATATCCAGGCGGCTGCGGCGACGAGCAGCACGGCGACGCCGCCGCCGATCAGCAGCAGGCGTTTGCGCCGTCGGCGCGCCTCATCTTCGTCGATGACGACCATCGAGTCGCCCACCAGCTGCGTTTCGTAGTTCATGCCGCTCTCGTCTCTCCGGCGCATCGCCATTTCGGCAACTGTGTTATATGAATATAGCACCGCTCTCAACCCCCAATATCATGGTTCAAAGGGGAACGGCAAAGCGATATTGCGGGGCGGATGGAGGGTGGAGTGCGACGCGCCGTTCGTCTATGCTGAAGCACGCATATTGACTTGCCGAATCCGCCAGTCGTGGCGCAGCGGCGACGCCATGCTGGAGAGGAGCGCGCCATGGATTTGCTGGGGTGGATCGTCGTCGGCTTGTTGACCGGAGCCTTGGCCAAGCTGATCATGCCCGGTCGCGATCCGGGCGGCTGTATCGTCACCATATTGCTGGGCATAGCCGGGGCGTTGCTGGCCGGCTTCGTCGGGCGGCTCGCCGGTGTCTATGCGCCCGGCGAGCGCGCCGGCTTCATCGCCGCTATTTTGGGCGCAATCGCGGTGCTGGCGCTCTATCGCTTTTTCGCCGCGCGGCGTTGAAAAGGCGTAAAAAAAAGGGCCGCGCCATGGCGCGGCCCTTTTGTATGTGCGGGATGTGCTGTTAACGCATCGACCCGCGACGAACCAGATTGACGATCGCCAGCAGGATGATCGCGCCGACCAGCGACACTAGGAAGCTGTACAGCGTCAGGCCGTCATTGATCGAGCCGCCGCTGAAGATCAGGCCGCCGATGAATGCGCCGACGATGCCGACCACGATGTTGAGCAGGATGCCCTGCTGCGCATCGGTCCGCATCACCATGCTGGCGAGCCAGCCAATGACGCCGCCGACGATAAGCCACAAGATAATGCCCATGTTACTCTCCTTGACCACGCCCCCAGCGGGTTGGGTGCTGTCTTAACGGAAGAGAAGGCGTCCCGTTCCACGGTGCAAAAAATGATTCCGGGCTAGAAACCATCTTGGCTTTGCGCCGTTTTGCGCGCGCCCGCGGCGGTCGCGGACGGGGGGCAAGTAAAAGGGCCGCCGGATCGGCATCCGGCGGCCCTTTTCGATCATGGGCTGGCGGCCTGGCGGCCGGTCAGTATTTCTGCTGCCGCTCGTAAAGCGACTTGTAATATTGGATGCGGGTCACGCGCAGGCCGTGCATCCCCGATCGATCTACCGCGCGCTGCCAACTGGCGAATTCCTCCAGCGTCAGATTATAGCGCGCGCACGCCTCGTCCACGCTCAACAGGCCGCCATTCACCGCAGCGACCACTTCCGCCTTGCGCCGCACCACCCAGCGGGTGGTGTCGGCTGGCGGCAGGCTGTCGAGGGTAAGGGGTTCCCCGAGCGGCCCGACGACCTGAGCCGGTTTGATTTTCTGGTTCTCGATCATTCTAACCCTCAAAGTGCGGCACTGGCGTTACCGAATTCAACCGTGAAACCTTTATCTGCGTCAGCCCTGAAGAACGGCTAAAGCCCAACGGTAAACACAGCCTTCATCATTCATGCCCCCTGGCTAAACGGCTCGCGATCAACGGGTGGAAACTTCCCGCGAGACGCACGGCTTCGATCTTGCCGCCGGAACGTGGCGCGAAAATGCCCGCCAGTTCCTGGAACCAGTCGTCGCTTCCGCCCTGCCCCCGCAGGACGCCCGCTACCGCCTGCGCGGTCGGACTGGCCGCCTGCGCGGCCGCCGTAGCGGCCCGCAGGAATGGCCAGGCCGGCACGCGCGGCCGGCTGAAGGGTCTGGGGGAGCCAGGCTTCAGCCCGCCACCCCGAAGGAAACTCAGATCCATGGCCCCTGTGTAGGGGGTAATGAATAAGGGTCGGTAAACTCGGCGACGCTTTCGTGACTCGTCCGACCCGCGTTTCGCGTCGATCCGTCCCGATTATGGCCAAAGCGGCGCTACCTTTTGTTAACTTTTGCGCCGCGGCCGTCGCTGCATTATAGGGCCGCCCATGCAGCCTCAGTTTCAGCTCCCCCAATTCCAGCTTTCTGGCCCGCTCGCCCAGCGGCGCATCGTCGTCGCCATGTCGGGCGGCGTGGACAGCAGCGTCGTCGCCGCGCTCGCCGCGAAGACCGGCGCCGAAGTCATCGGCGTCACGCTCCAGCTTTACGATCATGGCGCGGCGGTGGGCCGCACCGGCAGTTGCTGCGCCGGGCAGGATATTCGTGACGCCCGCGCGGTCGCCGACCGCATCGGCATCGCCCACTATGTCTTTGATTATGAAACGGCCTTTCGCGATTCGGTGATCGCCGACTTCGCCGATGAATATATGGCCGGGCGCACGCCCATCCCCTGCGTGAAGTGCAATATGGGGGTGAAGTTCACCGACCTGTTCCAGATCGCCCGCGATCTGGGCGCCGACTGCCTCGCCACCGGCCATTATGTCCAGCGGGTCGAAGGCGCGCATGGTGCGGAACTGCACCGCGCCGCCGATCCCGCCCGCGACCAGAGCTATTTTCTCTTCGCCACGACTCAGGCGCAGCTCGACTATCTGCGTTTCCCGCTAGGCGGATTGCCCAAGCCGATGGTGCGCGAGATTGCCGCCGAATTGGGTCTTTCGGTGGCGCTCAAGCCCGACAGCCAGGACATCTGCTTCGTCCCCGACGGCGATTATGCCAAGATCGTGCGCAAGCTGCGCCCCGATGCGGACGAGGGCGGCGACATCGTTCATATCGACGGCCGGGTGCTGGGCCGGCACAAGGGGATGATCCATTTCACCGTCGGCCAGCGCAAAGGGCTGGACATCGGCGGCCAGCCCGACCCGCTCTATGTCGTGCGTCTGGATGCGGCGGCCAGGCGCGTGATCGTGGGGCCACGCGCGGCGCTGGCGGTATCGGGCGCGGTGCTGAGCGACATCAACTGGCTGGGCGGGGATTTCAGCGGGCCGTTGACCGCCAAGGTGCGATCGATGGCGAAGCCTGTGCCGGCGCGGCTGGACGGCGACCGGCTGCTGTTCGATGCGCCGGAATATGGCGTCGCGCCGGGGCAGGCGGCTGTGTTGTATGCGGGCGAGCGCGTGTTGGGTGGCGGCTGGATCGCCAGCACGCAGGCGGCGATGGCCGAAGCGGCGTGATGCAACAGGATTGGGATCAGCGTCAAAATTGGCTCGTCATTGGAACGGCCTATCGCGTCGCCAGTGATGCGCCGATCGACGATCTGACGAATGTTTTTGTAGAGATGCTCCCTCCAGCCCTTCTCCCTTGAGGGAGAGGGTTGCGCAGCCTTGGCGAGCGGAGCGAGCTTAGGCGAAGCTGGGTGAGGGGGCATCGCTCGATCGGCATGGGTTCGCTGCACCCGTGCCCCCTCATCCAACTCCGCCTAACTTCGCTTCGCTCTGTAAGGCTCCATATCCTTCTCCCCAAGGGAGAAGGTTTGTTGATATCCCCCAAACCTTGCCCTTTTACGCCCCCGCGCGTAAGGCCCGCGCGTCATGACTCGCCCGCTCACCTTCGCCATCCCCAAGGGCCGCATCCTCGATGAAGCGCTGCCCCTGCTCGCCAAAGCCGGTATCGAGCCGGAGGCGGAGTTTCACGACAAGAAGAGCCGCGCGCTGCGCTTCGCCACCAACCGGCCCGACGTGTCGATCATCCGCGTGCGCGCGTTCGACGTCGCCACCTTCGTCGCCCATGGCGCGGCGCAGATCGGCATCGTCGGCTCCGACGTGGTCGAGGAGTTCAACTATTCCGAACTCTACGCGCCGGTCGACCTCGACATCGGCCATTGCCGCCTGTCGGTCGCCGAGCCGGTCGACGCTGCTGACGAGGATCAGGCTGCGATGAGCCATGTCCGCGTCGCGACCAAATATCCGCACCTCACCCGCCGCTATTATGAAGCGCGGGGATTGCAGGCGGAATGCGTGAAATTGAACGGCGCGATGGAACTGGCCCCCTCGCTCGGCCTGTCGCGCCGGATCGTCGATCTCGTGTCGTCGGGCGCGACGCTGAAAGCCAACGGCCTCATCGAAACCGACATCATCATGCAGATCAGCGCCCGCCTGATCGTCAACCGCGCCGCCTACAAGATGCGTTCTGCCGAACTCTCGCCATTGGTGGAGGCGTTCCGCGCCGCCGTGGGGGTGCAGGATGCCGCTTAGGCTCGATAGTCGAGACGCCGGTTTCGCCGCCGCCTTCACCGCCTTGGTCGATGACCGCCGCGAAGCGGACGAGGATGTGTCGCGCGACGTTACCGCGATCCTGAAGGCCGTGCGCGCCGGCGGCGACGCCGCGCTGGCCGATTATACCCAGCGTTTCGACCGCCATGACCTGGACGTCAGCGGCTGGGCGGTGACGACGGCGGAAACCCGCGCTGCGCTCGATGGCCTCTCTACGGAACTCCGCGACGCGCTCGAACTCGCCGCGGCGCGCATCACCACCTATCATGAAAAGCAGCGTCCGCAGGACAGCGACGGCGTGGACAGCGCGGGCGTCCGCCTCGGCGCGCGCTGGAGCGCGGTCGATGCCGCCGGCCTCTATGTGCCGGGCGGCCGCGCCGCCTATCCCAGCTCGCTGCTGATGAACGTCATTCCCGCCAAGGTCGCGGGCGTCCGCCGCATCGCCATGGTCACGCCCACTCCCAATGGAGAGATCAACCCGCTCGTCCTGGCCGCAGCCCAGATTGCGGGGATCGAGGAAATCTGGCGGGTCGGGGGCGCGCAGGCGGTCGCCGCGCTCGCCTATGGCACCGACCGGATCAGCCCGGTGGACGTCATCACCGGCCCCGGCAACGCCTGGGTCGCCGAAGCCAAGCGGCAACTTTATGGCGTGGTCGGCATCGACATGGTGGCCGGCCCGTCAGAGATCGTCGTCGTCGCCGATGGCAAGAACGACCCGGAATGGACCGCCGCAGACCTGCTTAGCCAGTCGGAACATGACCCGACCAGCCAGTCTATTCTGTTCACCGACGACGCGGCCTTCGCCGACGCGGTCGCGCAAGCTGTCGATCGTCAGATTCCGGCGCTCTCCACCAGCGCGGTCGCCCGCACCAGCTGGGACGCCAATGGCGCGATCATCCTGGTCCGCGACCTGGATGAAGCCATGCCGCTGATCGACCGTCTTGCGCCCGAACATCTCGAACTCGCGGTGGACGATCCCGACCGCTATTTCGCGCAGGTGCGCCATGCCGGCTCCGTGTTCCTCGGCCGCATGACGCCCGAAGCCGTGGGCGATTATGTCGCCGGGCCGAACCATGTGTTGCCCACCGGCCGTCGCGCCCGTTTCTCATCGGGCCTGTCGGTGCTCGATTTCATGAAGCGCACCAGCTTCCTCAGCCTCGACGCCGCGGCGATCGGCACGATCGGCCCCGCCGCCGTCGCGCTGGCGCGGGCGGAAGGCTTGCCCGCCCACGCTGCTTCGGTGGCGTTGCGCCTCAAAAAGACATAGGGACATATAATGAACGACCGCTCCAAATCCCGCTCCGCCGCGCGACTCGCCGCGGTCCAGGCGCTCTATCAGCTCGAAATGGAGGGTACGCCCGTCCATGTCCTGCTGCACGAATTCCACCAACATCGCCTGGGCGCCACGATCGAGGATGTCACCTACGCCCCGGCGGAGGAGCCTTTCTTCGACGATGTCGTGACTGGCGTGGACAAGCGCCGCGACGAGATCGACGCGCTGATCGCCGCCCGCCTGTCGAGCGGCTGGAGCCTTGACCGGCTCGACAAGCCGATGCGCCAGATCTTGCGCGCGGGCACCTATGAACTGCTGGCCCGCGCCGATGTCGGCACCGGCACCGTGATCAGCGAATATGTCGATGTCGCCCACGCCTTTTACGACAAGCGCGAGTCCGGCTTCGTCAACGGCCTGCTCGACGGCGTGTCGAAGGATGTGCGGACGTAAATCCCATACCGAACGGAGCGCGGGCATTTCGCGCCGCGCGATGATGGGCTTCGACTTCGCTCAGCCTGAACGGTAGGATGACCCATGTCCGCCGAATCCCGCTTCCTCACCCTGTTGCGCCTGCTGGCGAACGATCCCGCGGCGCAGGGGCTGGTCGACGATGTCGCTATCCTGCCGGTCGGCGACGCCCGCCTGATCCTGACCAGCGACACGATGGTCGAGGGCGTCCATTATCTGCCCACCGATCCGCCCGCCGACATCGGCTGGAAACTTGCTGCGGTAAACCTGTCCGATCTCGCCGCCAAGGGCGCGAAGCCGGTCGGTTGCCTGCTGAACTACGCCTTGTCCGGCAACGATGCGTGGGATGAGGCCTTCGTCGCGGGGCTGGGCGAGGCGCTCGACCGCCACGCCATGCCGCTGCTGGGCGGGGACACGGTCAAGATGCCCGCCGGATCGGCCCGCAGCTACAGCCTGACCGCGATCGGCGAGGCGACTGGCGCCGTCCCCACCCGTAGCGGGGCGCAGCCGGGCGACCGGCTCTACCTGAGCGGACCGGTCGGCGATGCGGGCATCGGCCTCGCGCTCGCCAGCGCCGATCCGGCAGCGACCGGGCCGCTGGTGGAGGCCTATCGCCGCCCGCGCCCGCGCCTGGCCGAAGGCGCGTTGCTGGCCCCTCATGCAACCGCGATGATGGATGTGTCGGACGGGCTGCTGATCGACGCATCGCGCATGGGCCAAGCGAGCGGCGTCGCGATCACCATCGACCACATTCCGCTGTCCCCGGCGCTGGAGCGGGTGCGCGGCGCCAGCACCGCGGTCCAGATCGCCGCGGCGCGGGCGGGCGACGATTATGAACTGCTCTTCACCCTGCCGCGCGGGCTGACCCCGCCGGTGCGGGCCATCCCGGTCGGCCATGTCGCGGAAGGATCGGGCCTGACGCTGATGATCGACGGCGCGGTCATCCCGTTGCCCGACTCGCTCGGCTGGGAACATGGCTAAGCCTTAACTGCCGCCCAGCACATTGATGGTGAAGGCCAATATGCCCAAGTTGAACAGGAAAGCCGCCAGGCACTGGAACAACACCGTCCGGCGCATCGCGGTCGCCGTCACCGACACGTCGGACGTCTGGAAGGTCATGCCCAGGGTGAAGGCGAAATAGAGGAAATCCCAATAGCCCGGCTCGTCCTCCTCCGGGAAATCCAGTCCGCCCCGATCTTTCCCGCTCTTGTCCGGCAGATAGAATATATGGGCATAATGCATCGCATAGACGAGGTTGGAAAAAAGCCAGGCGATCAGCAAAGTCGCCAGCAGCAGCGCGATCATCGCCCCGTTCGGCCCGCCGTGCTGACTGATCGCCACCCCCACCGCGACCAGGATCACCAGGCTGACGATCGCGGTCAACAATAGCATCAGTTCGCGATTGGCGTCGTTGGACGCGGCATTTTTGCGCATCGTGGCGGGCGCCGCGCCGATCAGCGGCGCCACCGCGATCATGAAGGCGATGGCGGCGAGGTCGAAACCCGCCATCACCGCTTCATGCCACGGCATCCACAAGGCCAGCGGCGCGACCAGCGCCAGCAGCGCCAGGAACATGCCATAACGCCAGGGGAAGAGGGACGAGGACCGCATGGCCCGCATCAAAGGCGCAGCCGCGCCATCTGGCAAGCGCTTAAAGAACCGCCGCGATCAGCCCCAGCGCCTGCGCCTCATTCGCCTCCATATACCAGTTTTCCGGCGCCCGCTGGAGCAGTTGCTCCATGGTCACCTGCGATCCCAGGATCAGGTTGGCGAAGCCTTCATTCTGGATCGCGATCGACGATTCGATCTCGTTCAGCGTCGCCTTCAGGGTCGCGATGCAGGTGGAAAGCGGGCCGGCCAACTGGATATTCTTGGTGATGACCCGCTCGTGGATCATCAGCCGGGTGCCGCGCGTCAGATAACGATTTTCGGTCGCAAAGAAGCTCATGAAGGTCGCGCCGGCGGAATAGACCGCGGTGCGCCCCATGAACACCAGCCGCCGGTCGGGATAGAGTTCGGAATGAAAGCGGATATCCTCGCCCATCAGCCGGGCGATCTCCGGGTCGCCGCCCAGAGTGGACAGCTCCACCACGACCAGCCCCTGTTGCGGAGCGGTGGAGAGGCAATTCTTGAAATGCAGATACATGCCATGGTCGACCACGCCCGACAGCATGATCGCGGGAAATTCGAAATCCTTGGGGGAAAGCAGGGGGGCTGTCATTTGCATCTGTTCGTCCTTGAATCGATAAAGTCGCGCTGCACTACGCACGGGACAGCAAAAGGTGCCGCGCTTTTGACTGGCGCGGGGCGCGACAGGCTGTAAAGAACAGATCATGACCAAAGGGCGGGACGCCGAAGGGCAGGGCAGATGATCGCGAAACTCAAAGGGTTGCTGGACAGCACCGGCATCGACCATGCCATCATCGACGTGGGCGGGGTGGGCTATCTGGTCGGCGCTTCCTCGCGCACGCTGGCGGCGCTGGGGTCGGTCGGCGAAGCGGTGACGATCCACACCGAAATGCTGGTCGCGGCGGACTCGATCCGGCTGGTCGGCTTCGCCCGCGCCGAGGAACGCGACTGGTATCGGCTGCTCACCCATGTGCAAGGGGTGGGATCGCGCGTGGCGCTGGCGATCCTGTCCGCGCTCGAACCGCTGGAACTGCACCGCGCCGTGGCGATGGGGGACAAGGCGATGATCGCGCGCGCCAACGGCGTCGGCCCCAAACTCGCCCAGCGCATCGTCAACGAATTGAAGGACAAGATCGGCACCGCGCCCGCCGGCGGCCCGATCGGCATCGGCGGCTTGGCCGCGCTCCCGACTGGCGGGTTCGCCGCCGACGCCCTGTCGGCGCTCCAGAATCTGGGCTTCAAACCGCATGAGGCCAGCACTGCCGTCGCCGCCGCCGAAGAGGAACTGGGCGACAATGCCAGTCTCGACGCGCTGGTCAGATTGGCGTTGCGGAAGGCGGCGAAGTGACGGACGATGATCGCCTCCTCACCCCCGCGCGTCGTCCCGAAGATGTCGACGCGGCGCTGCGTCCGAAATCGCTCGACGAATTTATCGGCCAGCAGGCGGCGCGCGAAAATCTGCGCATCTTCATCCAGGCGGCGCGGTCGCGCGGGGATGCGCTCGACCATGTGCTGTTCTTCGGCCCGCCGGGCCTGGGCAAGACCACGCTGGCGCAGATCGTCGCGAAGGAAATGGGCGTGGGCTTTCGCGCGACGTCCGGCCCGGTCATCGCCAAGTCGGGCGATCTGGCCGCCTTGCTCACCAATCTGGACGAGGGTGACGTCCTGTTCGTGGATGAAATCCACCGGCTCAGTCCCGCGGTCGAGGAAGTTCTCTATCCCGCGATGGAGGATCGGGCGCTCGACCTGATGATCGGGGAGGGGCCGTCCGCTCGCTCCGTCCGCATCGACCTGCCGCGCTTCACCCTGGTCGGCGCTACCACGCGGCAGGGGCTGCTCACCACGCCGCTGCGCGACCGATTCGGCATCCCGGTGCGGCTGCAATTCTACACGGTGGACGAACTGGAACTGGTCGTGCGCCGCGCCGCGCGGCTGCTTGACCTTGCCATCACATCCGACGGCGCGGTCGAGATCGCCCGCCGATCGCGCGGCACCCCGCGCATCGCCGGTCGCCTGCTGCGCCGGGTGCGCGATTTCGCCAATGTCGCGGGTGTGGCCGCGGTCGATGCGAAGGTCGCCGACGCCTCGCTCATGCGGCTGGAGGTCGATCATCTCGGCCTCGACCTGATGGACCGGCGTTACCTGATGATGATCGCCGATATCTATCGCGGCGGGCCGGTGGGTGTCGAAACGCTCGCCGCGGGACTTTCCGAAGCGCGCGACACGATCGAGGAGGTGGTCGAACCCTATCTGATCCAGCTCGGTCTTATCGCCCGGACTGCGCGTGGCCGCTGCCTCAACGGGCCGGGCTGGAAGCATCTGGGCCTCAATCCGCCGCAGGATGTCCAGAACGGGCTTTTTGACTGAGACACCCGTCAAAGTCCTTGGCCGTTACGGCAGGGCGACGCTATAGCCTTGCCGAACGCTCAGGCGCGCGTCAGATGCGCCGGAAACCGCAGGAGTCGAGCCTTGAGGGCCATTGAGAAATTTCCCAACCTCGTCACCATGTTCTTCGCCCGCGCGGCGGAAAAGGGGGATGCGCCCTTTCTTTGGCATAAGAGCGGCGGCGCCTGGCATAGCCAGAGTTGGGCAGAGGTCGCGCGGCAGGTCGCGTCGCTCGCCGCCGCCTTGAAGGCGCAGGGTCTGAAGCCCGGCGATCCGGTGATGCTGGTCAGCGAAAACCGGCCGGAATTCTGCATCGCCGACCTGGCGATCATGGCGGCGGGGTGCATCGCCGTGCCGACCTACACCACCAACACGACGCGCGATCACCAGCATATCCTCACCGATAGCGGCGCCCGCGCGGTGATCGTGTCGACCGCCAAGTTGGCGCAGGCGCTGATGCCCGCGGTCGTCCGGTCGCAGGTCGGCTTCGTCATCGGCATCGAGCCGCTGCGCGGGGCGCAGGGGACGTCCACCTGCCATTTATGGCGCGAGCTTCTGGCGACGCATCCGGCCGACGTGGACGCCATCGCCGCGGCCCAGTGCGCGACCCGCAACGACCAAGCCTGCATCATCTACACCAGCGGCACCGGCGGTGCCCCGCGCGGGGTGATGCAGCATCATGGCGCGATCCTGGCCAATGTAGAGGGCGCGGGCACGATCGTAGCGGAGGATTTCGGCTGGGGCGATGAGGTGTTCCTGTCCTTTCTGCCGCTGTCCCACGCCTATGAACATAGCGGCGGTCAGTTCCTCCCCATCCTGCTGGGCGGGCAAATCTATTATGCCGAAGGGCTGGAGAAGCTCGCCAGTAATATCGAGGAAGCGCGGCCGACCATCATGGTCGTGGTCCCGCGTCTGTTCGAAGTGCTGCGTACCCGCATCATCAAGTCGATCGAGAAGCAGGGAAAATTCCCAACCTATCTGCTGGCCCAGGCGTTGCGCATCGCGGCCAAGGAGCAAGCAGGCAAGGGTTCGGTGCTCGATCTGCCGATGAAACTATTGCTGTCGCGCACTCTGATCCCCAAGATTCGCGCGCGCTTTGGCGGGCGGATGAAGGCATTGGTGTCGGGCGGGGCGCCGCTTAACCCGGATGTCGGCCTGTTCTTCCACGCCATGGGGCTGACCCTGCTCCAGGGTTATGGCCAGACCGAAGCGGGGCCGGTGGTCAGTTGCAATCGCCCGCGAGCGGGCATCGCGATGGACACGGTCGGCCCGCCGCTTGACGGGGTGGAGGTAAAGATCGCCGAGGATGGCGAGATATTGGTCCGCGGCGAACTGGTCATGCACGGCTATTGGCGCAACCCGGCGGAAACCGAAAAGGCGCTCCAGGATGGCTGGCTCCACACCGGCGACATCGGCGAATTCGACGCGAAGGGCCGCATTCGCATCACCGACCGCAAGAAGGATCTGATCGTCAACGACAAGGGCGACAATGTCTCGCCGCAAAAGGTCGAGGGGATGCTGACGCTCCAGAGCGAGATCGGCCAGGCGATGGTCCATGGCGATCGCCGCCCCTATCTGGTCGGCTTGATCGTGCCCGACGCCGAATGGACCCGCGAATGGGCGGCGGCGCAGGGCGTGGCGGTGGACGGGGTGGAGACGAACCCGGCCTATATGGCAGCGCTGCGCGCGGCGGTGGACCGGGTGAACGCCGACCTGTCGGTGCTGGAGCGCGTCCGCCGCTTCATCCTGGCCGATGAGCCGTTCGGAATCGACAATGAGGAAATGACGCCGTCGATGAAGATCAGGCGGCATGTGATCCGCAAGCGGTACGCCGACCGGCTGGACGCGCTGTATAAGGGGTGAAGGGTCAGGCGGCGCGGGGAACGATGCGATCCAGTTCCCCGTTCAGCGCACGCTTCGCTTCGAGCAGTTCATAATCGATTTGGAGGCCGAGGAAAAAGCCTTCCGACATGCGGAAATAGCGCGCAAGGCGCAGGTCCAGTTCGCCGTCCATCGGCCGATCGCCGTCGATCACCGTTTGCACGCGCTCAACGGACAGGCCGATCGCAGCGGCCAAGTCGGCAGCCGTCATGCCCAGCGGCTCCATGAATTCCAGCCACAGCATTTCGCCGGCATGGGCGTTGTGCAGCCAATCGGGATTAGTGGTAATCGGTGATTTCGACATTGTGCGCGTGTCCGTTCTTCCAAACGAAGCATATACGCCATTGCATGTTGATGGAAATTGAATGTTGCCCGGCGCGGTCGCTGCTCAACGGGTGGAGCCGATTACTAGGCGGATTGCGCAGGTCGTCGAGGGTTCGCGCACGGTTGAGCAGCTTCAATTTATAAAGTGCGCGATCCTGAATGTTGGGTGGCAATTTGCGGCTGCGCTGGCCGTGCCAGATTTTCTCTGCTTCGGGGTCATCGATGCTGCGAATCACGGCTTGCTCTCTTCTAAAGACCAAGCCTTCTAATAATCACGCTGCCGCGGTGGTCCAGTAGGTCGCGCCCGCCGCGACATAGGCAGTGCAAACAGATAGCCCACCATGAACAGCGGTCATGGAAAAGCGGAGCCTTGTATCAAAGACTGCTTTGCGAACGCCAAGCTGGCGAGGGTCGAATGTCGCTGTCGAAGTCATTTATCACCGCCCAAATTTCTTCTGCGTCTTCCCGTACCGCATCTTCCGCGTTCCCGGCTTGCCCTCGGTCGCCCGCCCCCTTGGCGCCGCGACCTGCTGATCCACCGGCAACCCCAGCTCCTCCGCTTCCAGTTTCCTGATTTCGTCGCGAATCCGCCCGGCTTCCTCGAACTCCAGGTCGGCCGCCGCCGCGCGCATCTTCTTTTCCAGGTCCTCGATATGGGCGCGCAGATTGTGGCCCACCAGATGCGGGCGATCCTCCAGCCCCGTATCGACCGTCACCTGATCGCGGCTGGACACATGGGCGATGATGTCGCCGATGTTGCGCTTGATCGTGGTCGGCGTGATGCCATGTTCGAGGTTGTAGGCTTCCTGCTTTTCGCGCCGCCGCCCGGTTTCGTTGAGCGCGCGCTCCATCGATCCGGTGATGCGGTCGGCATAGAGGATCACGCGCCCCTCCACATTGCGCGCGGCGCGGCCGATCGTCTGGATCAGCGAGGTTTCGGAGCGCAAAAAGCCCTCCTTGTCCGCATCCAAAATCGCGACCAGCCCGCATTCGGGAATGTCCAGCCCCTCGCGCAGCAGGTTGATGCCGATCAGCACGTCATAGACGCCCAGCCGCAAATCGCGGATCAGTTCGATCCGCTCCAGCGTCTCGACGTCGCTGTGCATATAGCGGACCTTGATGCCCGCCTCGTGCATGAACTCGGTCAAATCCTCGGCCATCCGTTTGGTCAGCGTCGTGACGAGCGTGCGATAGCCCTGCGCCGCGACCTTGCGGCACTCGTTGATAAGGTCGTCGACCTGATCTTCCACCGGCTTGATTTCGACCGGCGGGTCGATGAGGCCGGTGGGGCGGATCACCTGTTCGGAAAACACGCCGCCGGTCTGTTCCATTTCCCACGGACCGGGGGTCGCGGAGACGCTGACCGTCTGCGGCCGCATCGCATCCCATTCGTTGAAACGCAGCGGCCGGTTGTCGATGCAACTGGGCAGGCGGAAACCATATTCGGCCAGGTTGATCTTGCGCCGGTGGTCGCCACGCGCCATTGCGCCGATCTGCGGCACGGTCTGGTGGCTTTCGTCCACGAACAGCAGGGCATTTTCAGGCAGATATTCGAACAGGGTCGGCGGCGGTTCGCCCGGAAGGCGGCCGGTCAGGAAGCGGGAATAATTCTCGATCCCCGCGCAACTGCCTGTCGCGGCGATCATCTCCAGATCGAAATTGGTGCGCTGCTCCAGCCGCTGCGCCTCCAGCAGCTTGCCCTCCGCCTCCAGTTCCTTCAGCCGCTCGGTCAGTTCGTGCCGGATTGCCTCCATCGCCTGCTTGAGCGTCGGGCCGGGGGTGACATGGTGCGAATTGGGGAACACCTTCACATAATCGAGGCTCGCCACCTTCTTGCCGCTCAGCGGGTCGAATTCGACAATCTCCTCAATTTCGTTGCCAAAGAAGCTGATGCGCCAGGCGGTATCCTCATAATGGGACGGGAAAATCTCCAGATTGTCGCCCTTTACGCGGAAATTGCCGCGCGCGAAGCCCGCATCGTTGCGCTTATATTGGAGCGCGACCAGCTTGCGGATAATCTCACGCTGGTCCTCGATCCCCCCCTTCGTCATCGTGAAAGTCATGGCAGAATAGGTTTCGACCGACCCGATGCCATAGAGGCAGGATACTGACGCGACGATGATGCAATCGTCTCGCTCCAGCAGCGCGCGAGTGGCCGAATGGCGCATCCGGTCGATGCTCTCGTTTACGCTGCTTTCCTTCTCGATATAGGTGTCCGACCGCGCGACATAGGCTTCGGGCTGGTAATAATCATAATAGCTGACGAAATATTCGACAGCATTGTCGGGGAAGAAGCTCTTGAACTCGCCGTACAACTGCGCCGCCAAAATCTTGTTGGGCGCCAGGATCAGCGCAGGACGCTGCAACGCCTCGATCACCTTGGCCATGGTGAAGGTCTTGCCCGATCCGGTGACGCCCAGCAGAACCTGGTCCCGCTCCCCGGCCAGCGCCTGCTCGACCAGTTCGGGAATAGCGGTCCGCTGGTCGCCCGACGGTTCATAGTCGCTGACCAAAGTGAAGGGCCGGCCGCCCTCGCTCTTTTCGGGGCGGGCCGGGCGATGGGGCACGAAGCCTGCGCCAGTTTCCGGTTCATCGAGCGTGGTGCGGATCTGAATCGACATGGGGCGAATATGGGGTCTTTGGGCCGGGACGCAATCGGGATCAGGGCTTCAGCTCGAACGCGGTCTTGGGCATGGGCGGAAAGATGACCGGCTTGTCGCCGAAACGGGCGCGCAGGGCGGCTTGGCGGCGTTCGTCATCGATCACTGCGACATCCACCTCGTCAGAATATCGGAAGCTGACGTCGAACTTCCCGTCCTTGATCTCATATTCCATGATCGACCAGCGCTTGATGCCGCCTTCGTCGGACTCGACCTACCAGGCTTCCCAAGGAAGGAACGAACAAAACAAGAGCTTATAATCCTTGCATCCCGTCATTGAACCCCCGCGCGGCGCTGTTATGATCGGGGCGAGGGCAGGGAAAACAGGGAGGAATGATGATGCGCCGGACAGTCTTGACGCTTGCGGTTCTGACGATCGGCCTCGCTGCCTGCAGCGAAAAGCCCGGCGACAAAACGGGCGATATCGCCGCCACCGACGCCATGAGCAAGCAGGAGGTGAAGGCGCAGGTCGACAAGGTGCAACTCAAACCCGGCCAGTGGGAGGGCCGCTTCACCGTCAAGGATCTGGACCTGGGCGACATGCCCGGCGCGCCCGCGAACATGAAGGAGCAGATGAAGAGCGCGATGAACCAGACCGCGCTTAAATATTGCGTCACGCCGGAGCAGGCCGCCAATCCGAGCGGCGAGATGTTCGCCGGCCAGGAGAATAAGAACTGCACCTATGGCGGGTTCGAGGCGAAAGGCGGCGCGGTGCAGGGGCAGGTGTCGTGCAAGTCGGAGGGCGGCACGATGAACGCCACCATGTCCGGCACCTATGCGCCGGAAAACTATGCGATGGATATGGACATGAAGATGGTCGGCGGCCCGCAGGGCATGACCATGGCGATGACCGCCCGGTCGGAGGGCAAGTGGATCGGACCGGCGTGCGTGGCTGACAAATGATCGCGGCGCGCCATGGCTGAGGCCGCGGCCGCCCCGATTCCCACGCCTCACTCGCCTCCACGATAATCGGGGACATGCGTCATTTCCGCTTGCGCTTTGGCGATGGCGGGTAGAGCCTTGGCGCCGTTCCGATCAGAGAACAGCGACAGGACAGGGGACGAGGATATGCGCATGAAACTGCTGGCGGCGCCGCTGCTTGGATTGACCCTTGGCCTTGGCGCCTGTGGCGGCGATCCGGCCCCCGCGCCCCAGGCGGAGGAAGCGCCGGTGCTGATGCAGGCGGGCGAATGGACGATTATCCGCAAGACCACCGGCTACAATACGCCCACCGTCACGCCAGCCGAATATCAGGCGGCGCTCAAGCAGATCGGCGAGGATAAATTATGCGTCGCCGTGAATGCGCAGGGCGTGCCCGATGCGGATGCGCTGGCGGGCAAGGAGGGCACGGCTTGCACCTACAAGGATAAGATGGTGCGCAAGGGGCGGTTGATCGCCACCCTGTCCTGCACCGCGGGGTCCGGCACGTCGGAAATCGTGGTGGAGGGCAATTATACCGCCGACACGCTGACGCTGGGCACCACCATGACCAAGATGCAGGGCGGCAACGCGGTGTTGCGCACAACTCATGACATCACCGGCAAGCGGACGGGGGATTGCCCCAAGCCGGGCTGAAACCGAGCGCCGGGGTGGTTGAACCCCGACGCCTATTCCAGCGCCCGGATGGCCCGATCGTCACACCGCTTCGGCCCGATCGGCACCGCACTGACCGTGGGCACTGGCAGCGACTGGCCGATCCGTAACGGGGCGAAGCGCTTGCGCGCGATCCCCGCGCAGCGCAGCGCCAGTTCCAGCATCCGGGGCGGCGTGTCCCATTGTTCGTAGGACAGGCGGAACGTCCCCCAGTGGATCGGGATCGCGGTCGACGCGCCCAGCCGCTGGAAAACGTCCACAGCTTGTAATGGGCCGATATGCGCATCCGACCGCATCTGGCCCTTCCAGAAGCGAAACGCGCCTATTGGGATCAGCGCCAGCCGGATCGGGCCATAGCGCCGGGCTTGCATGGGCCATCCCATATCGCCCGCCCCGGTGTCGCCGGCAAAGAAGATATTGCCCGCCCGCGTCTCGATTACGAAACTCGACCAGAGCGCCCGGTTGCGATCCGCGCCCCAGCGGCTGCCCCAATGATGGTTGCGGGTCACATGCACCTGATAATCGGGGCAATGTTCGTAGCTGCCGCACTGGATCACCGCTTGGGGGGCGAGGCCGTTCAACGCCGCGCCGCTGACCGACTGCCCCCAGTCCAGCGCCGTCGCCGGAATGCCGTGCGCCTTTAGGATGCTGTCATTGCCCAGGCTGGTGACGATCTTGGGCCGGTCCCGCTCCCACAGTCTTTTCAGCGTGGGCAGGTCCATATGGTCGTAATGATTGTGGCTGAGCAGGATCAGGTCGATTTTCGGCAGATCGTCGAACTTGATGCCGGGCTGCGCCGCCCGCTTCGGGCCGAAGGGGGGCAGGGGGCTGGCATAGTCGGACCAGATCGGATCGGTCAGCATGTTGAGCCCCGCCGCCTGCACAAGCACGGTCGCATGGCCGACCCAGGTCGCCACCATGCCCCGCGGCGCGGCGAAGGGGGCGGGACGGGCGGGCTTGACCGCAATCCCCAGCGGCCATTCCGGTCGGTCGTCATGGCCGATCAGCCAACGCGCGATAAAGCCCTGCCGGCTGGTGCCGGGCGGTGCGGGTATGTCGATCGCGCCATCGGGATTGAAGAAATGCGCGCCGTCATAATGGCGGCTGACCGGCCCCTGATAATAGATGCGGTCCAGGAACGGCGGAACGATCGTGATCGCCAGGCACAGGGCGATCACGGCGAACAGCAGCGCGATCCCTGCGCCCCGGACGATGCTGACAAGGCGACCCATGGCTGCTCCTGAAGATGACGACAGCGACATAGCGCAAGGCGACGATGGAGCAAGGGCGGAGGTTGGTTATAGGGGGTTGGACGCCATCACAGACATCGCCATGCTCAAGAGGGCCGCCTTTGTTTGTGCGCCGTTGCTCGACTGACCTGTCGTCGCTTCAGCTCTGATCCTGATAGGCCATTTGCAATATGCCCCAGTGGCGACCCTTCACATGGATGGATGCGATCACCTGTTTCAGCAGGATGACGTCGCCTTGCGCGGTCAGGCGGCGATAGGCCTTGATGCAGAAGGGTTTGGTGATCTTCGCCTGCTCGCGCGTGTCGGGAAAGTCGAAGATCACGCCCTGGCGCGCATGTTCCAGATTCCAGCTGTCGTCGCCGGGGCGCTGCCGCTGCGCGCGTTCCGGCATGGCGACCGCGCCATAGGCGTTGCGGTCGGTGAAGGTCATGCCGAACAGGCCAGGGAAGGTGCGGGCCTTTTCCTGCGCGGTGCGCGCGGCGGGCAGCATCGCCTCCTGCACCGGGTGGGTGAAGAGCGGCGGATTGGTGCCGGCGATGGGCGCATAATAGTCGCTGAAGATCGCCGCCTCGCTGACCGCGCCCGCGTCGATCGCGCGCTCGATCGCGCGACCGACCTGCTGCGCGCTCTCCAGGCTGAAACGGATATAGGGCGAATCGGGAATATCGACGCCGCTTTCGGCCAGATATTGCAGCAATTCGTTGGTGTCGTCGCTGGCGGTGGAGACGCGGCCCGACAGGCGCTGCAGCCCGTCGGCATTGTCGGTAGACGTGCTGGCGAGCGCGGCCAGCCCGCCGCGAATCTCACCGGCTGATCCCACCATCGACGCGATTCGTTCGGCCACCGCCTCGCTATTGTTCGACAGCCCCTGCATCAGCGTGCCCAGCCGATCGACCAGCGCCTCGATATTCTTGGTGTCGTTGAGCGCGGTGCGCGCGGTCTGCGCGCCATGTGTGATGCTGGCCAACATGCCGCCTGCTTCACCGGTCAGCGCCGCGATCGACTGCTCGATCGTATGGGTCGCTGCCGCCGTTTCCTGCGCCAGTTTCTTCACTTCTGACGCGACCACGGCGAAGCCGCGCCCCGCGTCGCCGGCGCGCGCCGCCTCGATCGTGGCGTTGAGCGCGAGAAGATTGGTCTGGCTGGCGATGCCGCTGATGACGCTGGTGACATGCGCTACGGTCTTGAGCGCCTCGCCAAAGCCGTCCAGCCGCGCATGGATGAGGCTCACCTGGTCGATCAGGCCAACGAAATTATGATTGGCTGTTGAAAGCTGCCGCCCCGAATCGTCGATGATGCCGCGGGCGGCCACTGCCTGCACGCGGGCTTCCTGCCCGGCCATCGCGACGCTGTCGCCGTCGCGCGACAATTGCGCGGCCGCGCCGCTGATCGCCTCGATCGTGCGCGCCTGGTGCGTCACCCGATCGGCCAGTTCGCTGATGTCCGCCTGCAAATCAAGCGTGCGGATGCCCAAATCGCCAGACAATTTGGCGACCTTCATCACCGCTCTGGCGACGTTCTCGGAGTGCGCTTCTTTTCCCACATAAACAGGGCTAACAGCCCATGGTAAAGGAAAGCTTAGCGATGCGGCGCTCCGTTCAGAGCGCGCCCATCAACGCCAGCGCCACGCCGACGACGACCAGCAGCAGCCCGGCCGCCTCGCTTCCCCGCATCCGCTCCTTCAGGTAGAAATGGCCGAACGCCATAGTGAAGGCGACCTCGACCTGACCCACGATCCGCACCAGCGCCACCGGCGCGGTGGCGAAGCCCGCGAACCAGCAGGCGCTGCCCAGCGCGGACAGCAATCCGACCTGTCCCGACACCCGCCAGCTTGCAAGCACCCGCCGCATCTCGCCCGGCTCGCGCGCCATCAGCCAGGCGCCCTGCATCAGCGTCTGGACCAGCACCGTGGCGACCAGCACCAGCAGCGCGGCGAGAATGCGGTCGTCCCCGCCCACCGCCTGCGTCGCCCGGCGGATGCCGATCGCGGTCAGCGCGAAGAAAAGTCCCGACGCCATGCCCGCCTTCGCTGCCGGTTGCCCCAGCGCGCGCAGGAAATCGCCCGGCCCCATGCGCTTGCCCCCGGCGGACAGCAGCATCACGCCGGTCACGCCGCAGCCGATCCCGGCCCAGGCCAGTGGATGCAGCCGTTCGCCCAGCAGCAGGAAAGACAGGATGGCCCCCTGAACCGCCTCCGTCTTGGAATAAGCGGTGCCGACCACGAAATTGCGATGCTTGAACGCGGCGATCAGCAAATTGGTGGCGACGATCTGCGCCAGCCCGCCGCCGACGCAGAAGAGCAGGAATGTCGGCGCTATAGCGGGCAGCGATGCGGGGACGAGCAGGGCATAGCCGCCGAGCAGCAACAAGGTGAAAGGGATGCCGTAGAGATAGCGGACCAGCCCCGCCGCATTGATCGACAGGCTGTGGCTGACGCGCCGCTGGATCGCTGTGCGCCAAGCCTGCACGGCCCCGGCGATCAGCGTTGCGGGCAACCAGATCGGGGATGTGATCATGCCCGCCCTATACAGGGTGGACACAGCCCGTCACCCCATCATCACGAGGAAGGTGAAGAAGAGCGACAGCGACACGCAGGCAAAGCCGTAAAGCAGAGGCAGCCGCCAGAGCGCCCCCATCCGCGAGAGCGCATAGGCGTCCTTGAACTGGCGATACATATGCCAGATGGCGAAGAGCAGCAGCGCCAGCGTCACCAGCCCGCTGGTCGCATGGACCGTCGTCAGGACCATCGACAGCGAAAAGAGCAGCGACATGAAGGCGATCGAATAGGTGATATAGATCGCATGATCGTACATTTTGTAGCGGCGGTTGAAAGGGAAGAGCAGCCAGATGAAGGGCAGCGAAATCAGGATCAGCGCCCAGGAAAATTTATAGGCGTTGGCCTTGAGCTTGTAATAAGCGAATTCGGGATTCTTGGCCGCCGCGCTGATGGCCGTGCCGACGGTCTGCGCCACGCCGCCATTTACGCCTTCGCCCCTCAGAGCGTCGGTCAGGCCGCTCGCCATGGTCAGGCCCTGCCGCTCCTCGCGCGCTTCAACCAGATTTTCGGTCAGCGCCGCCTTGCGTGCCGCCGACAGGCCTGGCGCCGCCAGCTTGGCCTCGATCTTGGCGATCTGCGCGTCGACTTTGGCCTCTTCCTGCTTCAGTTCGGCGATCTCGCCCTTGTCTATCTGCACCATTTTCCCGGCTTCCGGGCCATGGCTGGTGAGCGAGAAGATCGCGTACATCAGGAAAGCGGAAAACAGGAACAGGGCGAAGGGCGACACGAATTTCGCACGCTCGCCGTGAATATAGCGCCGCGTCAGATGACCCGGCCGCAGCGCCAGTTCAGGCAGGGTGGTCCATATCTTGCCCTCGAAATGCAGCACGCCATGGGCCAGATCATGGCCGATCGCGCCGAAGCTGCGATGCAGATGCGCCGCCTGACCGCATTGCGCGCAATAATTGCCGTTGATCGCCGCCCCGCAATTGAGGCACCCGCCATGGCCGGCGTCATGCGCTTCGCCATGGCCCGGCTCGACCGCGCGCGCCAGCATCCCCCCAGTGATCGCGTCACCCGCCGCTTCGATTTCCCCCGTCATGGATCGGGAGACTATCAGCGGTGTATGACGGATGCCAGACGGCTTGATCGGCTGGTATCAACTCGGCTTCGCGCCGGGCGGCAGCGCGTGCGGGAAACCCGTTCGTCCCATGGTCCAGTTCGCCTCCATCCGCACCAGCGGATTGGGCGCGCACCAGATTTCGCCCGAATCGGTCAGGCCGGTCACCCAGATCAGATTATGTTCCTGCCCATAATCGATGACGGCCAGGGCATAGCCTTTTCCCTTGCCCTCGACATGGACGGGCAGGGGCGGATCGAGTTGGGTAAAGGACATGGGCGCTGCTCCGGCGGTATGAGGCTGCCGGTGACAATGCGGGATGAGGGGGCGAGTTCCGGTGTCGGCAGGGGACTTGATCGGGGTTAGCGTGATTCTTCAAACCCTCCCCATCTGGCGACGGAGAGGGTTGATGAGGGTCACGCGCCTTCGAGCAGTTTCTCGCGCTTGATCTTCTCCTGCCAGACCAGCGGGGCAAGGTGATGGACATTCTGTCCTTCGCTGTCGACCGCCACTGTCACCGGCATGTCCTGCACGTCGAACTCGTAGATCGCCTCCATGCCCAGATCTTCAAAGCCCACGACCCTGGCGCCCTTGATCGCGCGCGCGACCAGATAGGCCGCGCCGCCGACCGCCATCAGATAGGCGCTTTTATGCTTGGCGATCGCCGCGGTCGCCGCCACGCCGCGCTCGGCCTTGCCGACGCAACTGAGCAGGCCCTGTTCCAGCATCATGTCCATGAAGCTGTCCATGCGGGTCGCGGTGGTGGGGCCGGCCGGGCCGACCACTTCGTCGCCGACCGGATCGACCGGGCCGACATAATAGATCACGCGGCCCTTGAAATCGACCGGCAGGCTCTCGCCCTTGGCCAGCATGTCCTTGATCCGCTTGTGCGCGGCGTCGCGCCCGGTCAGCATCTTGCCGTTGAGCAACAGCCGGTCGCCATGCTTCCAGCTTTGCACGATTTCCGGCGTCAGGGCGTTCAGATCGACGCTGATCGCTTCCTTGCTCGGTGCCCAGTTCACGTCGGGCCATTCGGAAATCTTCGGCGCTTCCAGATAGGCCGGGCCAGACCCGTCGAGCGTGAAATGCGCGTGGCGCGTGGCGGCGCAATTGGGGATCATCGCCACGGGCTTGCCCGCCGCATGGCAGGGATAGTCATGGATTTTGACGTCGAGGATGGTGGAAAGCCCGCCCAGCCCCTGCGCGCCGATGCCCAGAGCATTGACCTTGTCGAAAATCTCGATCCGCATCTCTTCGATCTTGTTCTGCGACCCGCGGAGCTTCAATTCGCCCATGTCGATGGGCTCCATCAGGCTTTCCTTGGCCAGCGCCACCGCCTTTTCCGCGGTGCCGCCGATGCCGATGCCCAACATGCCGGGCGGGCACCAGCCTGCGCCCATTTGCGGGATCATCTCCAGCACCCAATCGACGATCGAATCGCTGGGGTTCATCATCTTGAACTTGGTCTTATTCTCCGACCCGCCGCCCTTGGCCGCAACGTCGATGACGACCTTGTTGCCCGGCACCATTTCGACGTTCAGCACGCAGGGCGTGTTGTCCTTGGTGTTCTGCCGCGCAAAGGCGGGATCGCGCAGGATCGACGCGCGCAGGCGGTTTTCCGGGTTCAGATAGGCCTTGCGCACGCCGTCATCGACGATCTCCTGCATCGAACGGCTGTTATCGTCCAGCCGGCAGTCCATGCCCCATTTGATAAAGACGTTGACGATGCCGGTGTCCTGGCAGATCGGGCGATGCCCTTCCGCGCACATGCGGCTGTTGGTCAGGATCTGGGCGATGGCGTCCTTGGCCGCCGGATTGGCTTCGGCGTCATAGGCTTTGCCCAGCGCGCGGATATAATCCATCGGATGATAATAGCTGATGAACTGGAGCGCGTCGGCCACGCTCTCGATCAGGTCGGCGGTTTTGATGAGCGTCATCTACCCTGGTCCTTATCTGCGGCCCGCCTCTGCACAGCGGGTCCATGCAGGCGCGGCTATAGGCATTTGGCCGTTCAAGTCCAGAAGGCGCCGAATCTGGAGGATGCCGGAGATTCCACTACCGCGCGACCCGATCAGCCGCGCGCCGCATCCAGCAGTCGCCGGAACCATCCGGCCCGACGCGGCGCAGGATCGACCTCTTCCGTTTCGACCTCTACCGGCAGCAGCCGGAAATCCCAGCTCGTGCCGGTGCGCACGACGCGTGCGGGCACCCCGGCCGCCACGCATTGCGCCGGCACGGACTTGCTCACCAACGCACGCGCGGCGATGACGCTGCCCGCGCCGATGCTGCATCCCTTCAGGATCGCGGCGCCATCCCCCACCCAGACCCGATCGCCTATTTGGACGTTTCCACCCGGATTGATGCGCCGCCCGCTGGCGACGTCAACCACCGAATGCATGTCGCTGACCGTGATCCATGTGCCGCCCGCGAACAGGGACCCGTTGCCGATGCTGATGTCGAAGGACTCATGGCACTGCATGTTGCAGGTCCAGGTAAAGCCGGTCAGGTCGCCGATCGACACGGTGGAGTCGCGGACAGTGTGGATGGTGATCGCCCCCAGCCGGCAACCATTGCCGATGCGAACGGCGCAGCCGTCGCCTATCGTCAGGTTGATCTGCGCGGCGTAGCAGTCCGCGCCGATCTCGATCGACCCGCCCTTGCCCGTGAAGGTGACGACGCCGCCTTGGTTGGCAAGGAAATCTTCGGGAATGCGGACATCATTGTCTGGCGCATTGCGGATCTGGACGGGCATGGGCGAATAGTCTCTGCGTTAACGGTTTGGACCGTCCGTCTGTGCGGCCGCCCTTGTGGGCGACGCTGTAGTCGCGATTCGGGCACCTCGTCCATCCCCGCCCTTTCTCTGCTCATGCGAAGGGGAAGAGGCGCCACCATGGCTCTTTCTCTTCCAGCACGCGGGCAAAGCTGGGTCGCGCCTCCAGCCGCGCCAGATAGGCGGCGAGCACCGGAAAATCCGTACCCAGCGGCACGATCTTGTCGGCATAAAAGATCGCCGGGGCGGCGGCGCAGTCGGCCAGGGTGAAGGCGTCGCCCACCGCCCAGCGCCGCCCGGCCATCCGCTCCTCGATCAGCGCATAGGCCTTGGACAGCAGATCGTGCGCCTGCGCCACGCCCAGCGAATCGCGCTGCGCTTCCGGCCGCAGCCGGTCGGCCACGATCGCCTGCATCGGCGCCATGACATAATTGTCGAACAACCGATCCATCAACCGCACCTCCAGCGCGGCATCGGGATCGGCGGGGATGGGGCGGAAGGTGCCGGGTTCGTGCTGGGCGAGATATTCGATAATGATGCTCGCTTCACCGATTGTGGCGTCGCGCGCCGGATCACGCAGCAGCGGAAATTTGCCGATCGGCCACAGCGTCATCCATTCCTGCGCGACGTCCGCTTCCTCCAGAGTCCGGGCGGCAAAGGGTGCGCCATTTTCGTAGAACGCGATCAGAACTTTCCAGCAATAGGAGGAGAGGGGGTGATAATAGAGAATCATCGGGCGTTCTCCGTATAACAGCAATATCTGCACATTTGGCAGCAGCCGGGCATGGCGCGCCCCGTCCATGGCGGGCGGCGCTGACGATCGATCGTCACAACCGTTTTAGACCTCGGTCTGAATTTGGCTGACAAGCGAAATTTATTTTTCGGCCTGCATATCCCCCTTGCCTTTTTTGGGGGCAAGGCAAGTCCATGCGTCGCCTGCGCGCCTGACAGCGAAATGGCTTCCGTTGGCGATGTGCCGAGTCTTTCAATTGTCATTTACCCTCTTGCGCCTGCAACGGGCTATGGCACTATCTGTGGTATCGGGTTAACGGGGGTCACCCAACAGATTGTGATTGCGTCGCTGGTGAAATTTCCAGCGCGGGGGGATTCCTGCCCCTGCAATCGCTCGGTTGGGCCTTTTCCGTCCCCGGCGCGGTACGGTTCATGCTAGGATGCGCGGCTTGTCGCGACCCGCTTGACCGAATCGAACGAAACAGGAACATCGGGGGCTCGCATGGATTTTCGAGATAGTGGACAAGGTGCTGGCGACGTGGCGATTGTGATGGACGATCTTTTGGACGATATGAAGGCGCAGGCCTCAGCGGCGCCGGTGGAAGCGCGGGCCGAGCCGGAGGTGCTGACCTCCTCGACCGTGCAGGCGCGGCGCTTCCCCGTCGTAACCGATTCGTCGCGCGACGCGCTGCTGACGGAGTTCGGCAAGGATACGCTGAACGACCGCTATCTGTTGCCCGGCGAATCCTATCAGGATCTCTTCGCTCGCGTGGCGGCCGCCTATTCGGACGACGCCGCCCACGCCCAGCGCGTCTATGACTATATTTCGCGCCTCTGGTTCATGCCCGCGACGCCGGTCCTGTCGAACGGCGGCACTGGCCGTGGCCTGCCGATCAGCTGCTATCTCAACAGCGTGGACGACAGCCTGGAAGGCATCGTCAACACCTGGAACGAGAATGTCTGGCTCGCCTCGCGCGGCGGCGGTATCGGCACCTATTGGGGCAATGTCCGCGGCATCGGCGAACCGGTCGGCCTCAACGGCAAGACCAGCGGCATCATTCCCTTCGTCCGGGTGATGGATTCGCTGACCCTGGCGATCAGCCAGGGGTCGCTGCGCCGTGGTTCGGCCGCCTGCTATCTCGACGTCTCCCATCCGGAGATCGAGGAGTTCCTGGAAATCCGCAAGACGTCGGGCGATTTCAACCGTAAGGCGCTCAACCTCCACCATGGCGTCCTGCTGACCGACGAGTTTATGGAAGCGGTGCGCGACGGCGCGGACTTCCATCTGCGCAGCCCCAAGGATCAGTCGATCCGCGGCACGGTCAACGCCCGCGCCCTGTTCCAGAAGCTGGTCGAAGTACGGCTGGCCACCGGCGAGCCCTATATCGTGTTCAACGACACGGTGAACCGCATGATGCCCAAACATCATCGCGATCTGGGCCTCAAAGTATCGACCTCCAACCTCTGCTCGGAAATCACGCTGCCCACCGGCCGCGACCATCTGGGCAATGATCGCACGGCGGTCTGCTGCCTGTCGTCGATGAACCTGGAAACCTGGGACGAATGGAAGGATCATCCGACCTTTGCCGAGGATATCATGCGCTTCCTCGACAATGTGTTGCAGGATTATATCGACCGCGCCCCGCCCGAAATGGCGCGCGCCAAATATAGCGCGATGCGCGAACGCTCGGTCGGCCTGGGCGTCATGGGCTTCCACAGCTTCCTCCAGGCGCGTGGGCTTCCCTTCGAAGGCGCGATGGCCAAGTCGTGGAACCTGCGCATCTTCAAACATATCAACGCCCAGGTGAACGAAGCGTCGATGATGCTGGCGCAAGAGCGGGGTCCGTGCCCCGACGCCGCCGATCAGGGCGTGATGGAACGCTTTTCCTGCAAGATGGCGATCGCGCCGACCGCGTCGATTTCCATCATCTGCGGCGGCACGTCGGCCTGTATCGAACCGATCCCGGCGAACATCTATACCCACAAGACGCTGTCGGGCAGCTTCTCCATCAAGAATCCCTATCTGGAAAAGCTGCTGGTCGCCAAGGCGAAGGACAGCAGCGCGGTGTGGAACTCGATCCTGGAAAAGGGCGGCTCGGTCCAGCATCTCGACTTCCTGAGCCAGGAAGAAAAGGACACGTTCAAGACCAGCTTCGAAATCGACCAGCGCTGGCTGCTCGAACTGGCCGCCGACCGCACGCCCTATATCGACCAGGCGCAGTCGCTGAACCTGTTCATCCCGGCTGATGTGGAAAAATGGGATCTGCTCATGCTCCACTTCCGCGCCTGGGAACTGGGCATCAAGTCGCTCTACTATCTGCGGTCGAAATCGGTTCAGCGCGCGGGCTTCGCCGGCGGCGTGGAGGCTGACAATACGATCGACGCACCCAAGTTCGAAATCGGCGAGACCACCGACTATGACGAATGTCTGGCCTGTCAGTGATGCCATGATTCCCTCTCCTTTCAGGAGAGGGAGGGAGCCGCGAAGCGGCGGAAGGGTGAGGTTGGTGCGCAATTATCGCAATCTGTCCTCCGGGTCTGTCAGCAAGGCCCGCGCTCTCCGTCGCAACGCCACCGACGCTGAAAAGCTGTTATGGCGCGCACTGCGAGAAAAACTGGCTGGCTACAAATGGCGTCGTCAGGTCCCCCATGGCCTCTATGTTGCGGACTTCCTCTGCTTTTCGGCGAAGCTGATCGTGGAAGCAGACGGTGCTACCCATGTGGAAAGCATCGAACAGGATGACGTGCGCACCCGCTATTTCGAAACGCAAGGCTATCAGGTTCTGCGTTTTTGGAACCATGACGTGATGGATAATCTGGACGGAGTCCTGACCCGGATTTCCCTTTCTCTGCGGGAGAGGGAAGGAGGCGCGAAGCGCCGAGAGTGTGAGGGCAAATGGCCGGGCGATCAAACACCTTCACCCTCCCACGCCTGACGGCGCGGGTCCCTCCCTCTCCCAATGGGAGAGGGAATGAACAGATTTCGCGGAGTAACCCACCATGCCCCTTCTCCAAGCCTCCAAGGTGTACAAGCCCTTCGAATATCCCTGGGCCTATGAATATTGGAAGCGCCAGCAACAGCTGCACTGGCTGCCCGAAGAAGTGCCTTTGGGTGAGGATTGCCGCGACTGGGCGCAAAAGCTGTCCGATCATGAGCGCAACCTGCTCACGCAAATCTTCCGCTTCTTCACCCAGGCCGACGTGGAGGTGCAGGATTGCTACCACGAAAAATATGGCCGCGTGTTCAAGCCGACCGAGGTCAAGATGATGCTGACCGCGTTCAGCAACATGGAAACCGTCCATATCGCCGCTTACTCGCATCTGCTCGACACGATCGGGATGCCCGAAAGCGAATATAGCGCTTTCATGCAGTATAAGGAGATGAAGGACAAACACGACTATCTGCAGCAGTTCGGCGTCGACACGGACGAGGATATCGCCCGCACGCTCGCCATGTTCGGCGGCTTTACCGAAGGGCTGCAGCTCTTCGCCTCCTTCGCGATGCTGATGAACTTCCCGCGCTTCAACAAGATGAAGGGCATGGGGCAGATCGTCACCTGGTCGATCCGCGACGAAACGCTCCATTGCGAAGGCATCATCAAGCTGTTCCACGCCTTCTGCGCGGAACGCAACTGCCTGACCCCGGCGGTCAAGGACGACATCATGGACATGTGCCAGAAGACGGTGCGGATCGAGGACGCCTTCGTCGATCTGGTCTTCGAAATGGGGCCGGTGCCCGGCATGACGCCCAAGGACATCAAGAAATATGTCCGCTACATCGCCGACTGGCGCCTGGGCCAGCTGGGCCTCAAGCCCATCTACATGATCGACGAGCATCCGCTGCCCTGGCTCGCCCCGCTGTTGAACGGCGTCGAGCACGCGAACTTCTTCGAAACCCGCGCGACCGAATATTCGAAGGGCGCGACGCGCGGCCAGTGGAATGACGTCTGGGACGCCTTCGACCGCCGCCAGAAGGTCAAGGGCAGCGACGCGGCCAACACCGACGAAAGCGACCCGGACATGTTCAAGGCGGCGGGCATCGCGGCGGAGTGACAATGATCCAAGGTGGCGCCGATGCGATGGCGCCACCTTTACGCTTCCAATATGCCTCTGACGGCGGGACCGGCGTTTTGCGTCCATAACGGACCCATCTTCCGCCAAAATGGCGAAATCCGCTTTATGCTCGCCCCATGACCGAGCCAGCCCCGCCCCCTCACACGTCCCGCCGCCACAGCTATATCTGCAATGTCTGCGGCAGCGACCATGTCACGCGCGATGCCTGGGCGGCGTGGGACATGGCGGCGCAGCAATGGGTGCTGGAGGTCGTCTTCGACCAGTGCTGGTGTCATCGCTGCATGAGCGCCACGCGGCTCGACCGGGTCGTGCTGACCAGCCCGATCACCTTTGCCGCCCCCGATCCGGCCCCGATCCCACAAAGGACCGCGTCGCCGGGGTGAAGCTTCCTCAACCCCGCTCGCTTATCCTGCGCGCCATGTTCTTCGGCGTCCGCCTCCGCTCGCTCTTCACCAGCCGCTGGTTCGCGCTGCTCTGGGCGCTGCTGGTGATCCTGACCGCCATCCAGTTCGTCGGCTCCGGCGACGACAGTCCCGGCGCGCAGGACGACAACGCTGCCGCCGACGGCCTCACCAACGACCAGCGCGCCGCCCTCGCCAGCGCGCTCTGACGCCGTTGGCGCTCTGGGCGCATCCGGCCGATCCCGTCCGCGCTGTCCTACATGCCGCCGCTACGCTATGCTCTGCCCGTTCCTTCGCATCGTCAGGCCGCATCCCGCCGCGCGAGGGAGAAATCGTCCTGCAAAAAACTTGCCATGATCGACAGGCATGAAGTTCCGGATGCCCGCGTCGCCGCTTTTCGTCCCTGTCTCCGGACTGAACGATGCGTTTTGTTCCGTTCATGCAACATCCCCTAATCTCACGGGTTCTACCGCCACGATACCCAGAGGGAAGGAGTCCCACCCGTGAGATTTTCGTTGCACAAGGCCATCGCCGCCCTGTCGCTCGGCGCAATCGCCCTGACCGGCGTCGCCGCCACCCCGGCCTTCGCCCAGCCCGGCCATCATAATCGCGAGCATCGCCAGGAACGGCGCGAGGATCGCCGAGAATTTCGCCAGGAAAAGCGCGAGGACCGTCGCGATTTTCGCCAGGATCGTCGCGCCGATCGTCGCGGTTTCCGGCAGGATCGCCGGGAAGACCGCCGCGATTGGCGCCAGGATCGCCGCGCGGACAATCGTCGCGCCGACTATCGCCGTCCCGGCCGTCCGGTCTACAGCTATGACTGGAACCGTCCCGATCCGCGCTATGGTCGTTCCTATCGGCCCGACCGCTATTATCGCACCGGCTACGCCCCGATCCGGGTCGATCGCCGCACTCGCATCTACCGCGGCTATGACGACCGCTATTATTGCCGCCGGTCGGACGGCACCACCGGCCTGATCGTGGGCGCAGCGCTGGGCGGCCTGCTCGGCAGCCAGATCGACCGTGGCCAGTCCAATGTCGCGGGCATCCTGATCGGCGGCGGCGCCGGCGCGCTGCTGGGTCGCGAGATCGACCGCGGCGGCGTCAACTGCCGCTAAGTTGGCACTAGCACCAGGGGTGGCGACTGCCATCCCAGCGTCGGGCCAGTCCTTCGGCGACCAGTTGGTCGCCGATCGACTGGCCTCCGCGCGTCACGATCCGCAGGGCGCGACCATAGCGGTCGCTGTCGCGATCGCCGCTTTCCAGCGAAAAGGCGCCGTCATTCATCAGCGCCTGCAACCGCTGCGTCGCGCGCGCGCCCAATTCGCCTTCCGCTGCGCAGCGCGGCCCATGAGTTTCGGGCGTATCGATGTCGGCGATGCGATATTTGTCGCCGCGGAACCAGAATGTGTCGCCATCGACCACGCAGTTGGTCCCGCCGCCGCTATGGCAGAAGCTGAAATCGGCCCGCAGGCCGTCGGCCGCAACCTCCGGCGCCGGCGCAGCGATCGGGGGCAGGTCGATCCGCGCGATCCAGTCCGGCCCGTACCAGCCAAGCAGCAAGCCCAGGCACAGCATGTAGAGGAGCGCCGGCCCGCTAAATCCCGATCGGACCTGCCGGCCGCGCGCATATTTTTGTCTCGCCATGCCCCCGCTCTAGCGAGCGTCCGGCAAACAGGGCGTTAAAGCCGATCCAGCTTTTCACCGATCCGGCGGCGATCCGATTTGACGCCGGTCAACGCCATGGCCCGGCGCGCTGCCATCCCGGTCGGGATCATCCGAAATGGCGCTTAAAGGATGAACGCCGTCGCGAGCGCCCGGCGCTATTCGTCCTCCTCGGTCGGCCCCATCTCTTCCTCTTCGTCATCCATTTGCGGCTCGCCGGCATAGGCGTCCATGTCGATCCGGCCGGACCGGTCCATCTCGGTCATCTTGTCGACCAGGTCGGGCGTGTCGTCGGGGATGATCTGCGCCGGGTTGGTACGCCCGCCATGCTCGCTTTCTTCGGCAAGGTCGGTTGAGCGCGCCCGCGCATCGTCCGCGACATCCTGCGCCTGGGTGCCGGCTTCGGCCTGTTCCTTATTGTCTTCCAGTTCGCGGTCGGGGGTAGGGCGGTCCATCGCATGTCTCCTTGGGGCCTGATGCCCGATCCTTCCCCAACGGCCTTGCGCGCCCGCCGTTCCGGGGAAATGACTGGCCCGGAAATGACTGGACAGTCTTTCGTCAAGGAGGCAAAGGCCGCTCTGATCCTTTCGCACTGCAGCAGGAATCTCCCATGCCCCGCCAGCTCATTTCCTCCGGCTCGCCCTTCGAGGCGCAGGTCGGCTATTCGCGCGCCGTCGTCCAGGGCGACTGGTGCTTCGTCGCCGGCACCACCGGCGCCGATCCCGAATCCAAGGCCATGCCGGACGATGTGGTGGCGCAGGGCAGGAACGCGCTCAAGGTGATCGGCAAGGCGCTGGACGAGGCCGGCTTTGCTTTTGCCGATGTGGTGCGCGTGACCTATTATATCACCGACGCGGCCTATTGGGACGTGATGGGCGAGATTGCCGGCTCCGTGTTCGGCGACATCCGCCCTGCGGCCAGCTGCGTCATCGCCGGTCTCGTCAAGCCGGACATGAAGATCGAAATCGAAGTCACCGCCTTCAAAGGGTAACAGGAGCACCGCATCATGATTACCATGTATGGCATCAAAAATTGCGACACGATCAAGAAGGCCCGCAACTGGCTGGACAATGAACGGGTCAGCTACAGCTTCCACGATTATAAGGTCGCGGGCGTCGACAAGGCGAAGCTGGAAGAGTGGGTGATGGAACATGGCTGGGAAACCATCCTCAACCGGTCCGGCACCACCTTCAAGGCGCTGGATGCGGGCGACAAGGCGCATATCGACGCGGACAAGGCGATCCTGCTGATGATCACCAACCCCTCGATGATCAAGCGCCCGATCCTCGACACCGGCCGCGAAATACTCGTCGGGTTCAAGGCGACAATCTATGAAAATGCGGTTCAGGGCGTGAAGGCATGATCGGGCGGGGGCTGGCGCGCATCGGACTGTATCTGTTGATGAGCCTCATTCCCCTCTCTGCGGTTCAGGCCGAACCGATCCTGATCGCCCATCGTGGCGCCAGCGGCGAACGGCCCGAACATACGCTCGCCGCCTATGAGCGCGCGATCGACCAGGGGGCCGACTTTATCGAACCCGACCTGGTGTTGACCAAGGACGGCGTCCTGGTCGCCCGGCATGAAAATGAAATTGGCGGCACGACCGATGTCGCGGATCATCCCGAATTCGCCGATCGCAAGACAAGCAAGACGATCGACGGCGTCGCCATGACAGGCTGGTTCACCGAGGACTTCACCCTGGCCGAACTGCGCACCCTGCGCGCCCGCGAACGGCTGCCCGATGTGCGTCCCGCGAACAGGCGCTTTGACGATCTCTATCCGATCGCGACCTTCGAAGAGATATTGAAGCTGGTCCGCGCGAAGGAGGCCGAGGCCGGCCGTCGCATCGGCCTCTATCCCGAAACCAAGCATCCCAGCTATTTTGCGGGCATCGGCCTGCCGCATCAGGCCGCCTTGCTCGACCTGCTGGGCCGCTACGGCTATCAAATCGAGGCCGACCCCGTCTTCATCCAGTCGTTCGAGGTCGGCAATTTGAAAGCGCTGCGCGCCGCCTCGCGCCTGCGCCTGATCCAGTTGGTCGATGCGGAAGGCGGCCCGGCCGACCTGCCCGGCACGACCTATGCCGACATGCTGACGGTCCAGGGCCTCACCGACATCGCCACCTATGCCGATGGCGTTGGTCCGTCGGCGGCGCTCATCATCGCGCCCGAAGGCCCCACCGCGCTGGTTGGCCGCGCCCATGATGCGGGCCTGCAGGTGCATGTCTGGACGCTGCGGATGGAAAACATCTTCCTGCCCGCCCAATATCAGCGTGCCGACGACCCGCAGGGCCGTGGCGACTTCGCCTCCTGGGTCCGCGCCATTGCGGCCACCGGCGTCGATGGCGTCTTCAGCGATTTTCCGGGGCAGGTGAAGGCTGCGCTGGAGTCGGTGCGCTAATCAGTCATTCGTTCTTCACTCTGCCGGCTGCCACACCGAAAACTTCTTTCTCTCTCGCCACGCTTGACTTGCCAAAGCGGGTGGGCGGGCGAATAACAGCCGCATGTTGTCCCAGAAGACCCGTTACGCCATCCGTGCGCTTCAGCATCTCGCCGATCGCTACCGCCAGGGTCCAGTGCCCCTCAACGACATTGCGACGCGCCAGAATATCCCGTCCAAATTCCTGACCGTGATCCTATCGGAACTGTCGCGGGAAGGACTGGTCGCGACCCAGCGGGGGCGGGACGGGGGCTATTGGCTGGCGCTGGCGCCGGTGGATGTCAGCTATGGCGACATCGTCCGGCTGACCCGCGGCTCGCTCGCGCTGACGCCCTGCGCCAGCCGCTTTGCGCATGAAAGCTGCACCAACTGCCTGCCCGAATCGGAATGTCGCCTGCACCGTGTGATGCTGCGCGTGCGCGACGAGACGGCCAAGGTGCTGGACAGCATCAGCCTGGCCGAACCGTTCGCGACGATGGATGAGGCCTGAGCCTTGCGCTAGCGCGTCACCTTCGCCACATCATTCCCATGACCATGCCGCCGCTCAAAGCCGTCCTGATCCCCGTCACTCCGTTGCAGCAGAATTGCACCCTCTTCTGGTGCACCGAAACGATGCGCGGCGCCTTTGTCGATCCGGGCGGCGATCTGCCGGTGCTCAAGAAGGCGGCCGCCGATAAGGGGGTAACGATCGAGAAGATCCTCGTCACCCATGGTCATATCGACCATTGCGGCCAAGCTGGTGTTCTGGCGCGCGACCTCAATGTCCCGATCGAGGGGCCGCATGAGGATGACCGTTTCTGGATCGACCGGTTGCCGCAGGATGGCGAGCGCTGGGGCGTGCCAGGCGAGAGTTTCGAGCCGGATCGCTGGCTGAGCGACGGCGATCGGGTGACGGTCGGCCATCTGACCTTCGATGTCTATCATTGTCCCGGCCACACGCCCGGCCATGTCGTCTTCCACCATGCGCCCAGCAAGCTGGCCATCGTCGGCGACGTGTTGTTCCAAGGCTCGATCGGCCGCACCGATTTCCCGCGCGGCAATCATCAGGATCTGATCGACGCGATCACCGGCAAGCTGTGGCCGCTGGGCGGCGAGACGGCGTTCGTGCCTGGCCATGGCCAGATGAGCAATTTCGCCCATGAACGCCGCACCAACCCCTTCGTCGCCGATTCGGTGCTGGCGGGTTGATTATCCCCGCGCCGCCATCGCCGGCGGCACTGGCATTTCCCGCGTCGCCATATAGGCGATCATCAGCGCCGCGATCGCCATCGCGACCATCACGCCCCAGGTCAGCAGCGCGCCGCCCGCGCGCCAGACCGTGGGCTTGTCCGCGTCCATGCCGAACGCATGAGCGACCCGCGCCACCACATAGACCAGGGCGCCGATCCACAGCCATAGGGACGCGCCCACGGCCATTTCGACCAGCGCGAAGAGGATCAGCACGATCGGCGTATATTCCACGAAATTGGCGTGCGCGCGCATCCGCCGCGCCAGCAGGTCGTTGCCCGCATCGCCATGCATCACCTTGTCGGCGATGCGAATCCGCGCGCAGCGAGTCGCGATCCACAGGTTAGAGCGGTTTCCACTCATTCCGGTTCATATCCGCACGATTTGAAGTAATTGGCGCATTCGTCGGGCTGGAAGATATCGACGAGCTTTCCTATCAGGCCCCAAAGCCCGCTGACGGTTCGCTCGCCT
>NZ_SEOO01000030.1 GCF_004152865.1 Sphingobium cupriresistens
TCCCGGCCCAATATCTCCACCGCCGTCCCTCGCTTTGGCTCAGGACGTCCATAACGACGTCCTTATGGACGTCTCTTACGCGCTCACATCACAGCAAGGCAGGCGGCCTCAACCGGTCGGTTACGGAGAATGTACATGACGGATCAGGTGACGGACGCACTGGAAGCGCGGTTCGATGCGGTGGTGCAGGGGGAGCGGATCGATGGACTGGAGGGGGAGATTGCGGCGCTGAAAGGGGCTTTGCTGGCCGCGCAGCGACCGGCGCTGGATGGCGTGAAAGGGGGCGCGGTCGATCCGGCGCGGGCGGCGTTTGTCGATCGCTATCTGCGGCAGGGGCATGAAGCGGGCGTGGAGCTGAAGAGCTTTTCCGGGGCGAGCGGTGGCGCGGGCGGCTATGCGGTGCCGCGGGAGATCGACCAGTTGATCGGATCGACGCTCAAGGCCATTTCGCCGATCCGCGGCATCGCCAATGTGGTGCGCACCGGAACGGCGGGGTATCGCAAGCTGGTGACGTCGGGCGGCATCGTGTCGGGCTGGGCGAGCGAGACGGGCGCGCGGGCCGAGACGGGGACGCCTGTCTTTAACGAGATCGCGCCGCCCAGCGGCGAGCTGTTCGCCAATCCGGCGGCCAGCCAGGCGATGCTGGACGATGCGCAATTCGATGTCGAAGCCTGGCTGGCGAGCGAGATCGCGCGCGAATTTGCGGCAGCGGAGGGCGCGGCCTTCGTCAACGGCAATGGGACGAACAAGCCCAAGGGTTTCCTGACCTATACCACGACCAATGAGGTCGACGGCGTGCGCGCCTTTGGCTCGCTGCAATATCTGGCGTCGGGCGCGGCGGGCGCCTTTGCCGCGTCGAACCCGCAGGACAAGCTGATCGACCTGGTCCAGAGCCTGCGCGCGCCCTATCGCCAGGGGGCGAGCTTCGTGATGAACAGCGCCACGCTGGCGGCGGTGCGCAAGATGAAGACGAGCGACGGCGCGTTCATCTGGCAGCCGGGGCTGAGCGGCGGACAGCCCGCAACCTTGCTGGGCTATCCGGTGGTCGAGGCGGAGGACATGCCCGATATCGCCGCCAACAGCCTGTCGATCGCTTTCGGCAATTTCCAGGCCGGCTATGTCATCGCCGAACGCAGCGAGACGAGCATCCTGCGCGATCCGTTCAGCAACAAGCCGTTCGTGCATTTCTACGCCGTCAAGCGGATCGGCGGCGCGGTGGCCAATAGCGAGGCGATCAAGTTGATGAAGTTCGCCGCTTCGTGATGGGATGGGGGGAGGCTGCGTGTCCTTCCCCCTCTTCCAACTGCGCCTGAGCCCTGCGGGCTAAGGCTTCGTATCTTTCTCCGCTGGGGGAGAAGGTTCTGGGGGAGCGTCCTTGCGCTCCCCCTTTTTTGTGAGGGGGCGGGCGTGGCGATCACGGAACTGGAGATGGCGGACCTGGTGCGCGAGACGTGCCATGCGGGGGGGCGCGGGGCCGCTGGCGCTGGGCGGGCCGTTGCCGGGCTATCGCGGCTTTGCCGCGGCGACTGGTCCTGGCGCGACCTTTCCCTATGTCATTCAGGGCGTAGCCGATCCCGGCCAATGGGAGGCGGGGACGGGCGGAATCGATGACGAAGGCCGCCTGGTGCGGGCGCCGCAAGCCTCTTCGGCGGGCGGCGGCGCGGTGGATTTCGTTGTAGGCGAGAAGCATGTCGGGCTGGCGCTGCACGCGGGTTGGGTCGCACAGGTCAACGATCATGGCCATGGGTTGGATGAGATTGCGGGGCTGGATACGGCGCTGGCGGGCAAGCAGGCGGCAAGCGACGAATTGAGCGCGATCGCGGCGCTGGCGACGAGCGGGTTCGGACGGGGATTGTTGACGCAGGCCGACGGCGCGGCGGTGCGATCCTATGTCGGGGCGCTGGGGGGCAGCGGCGAGGCGCAGATATCGGCCGGTACGCTGACGGTCAATGCCAGCGGCGCAGCCTTCACCCCGATCGCGAGCGAGACGATCACCGCCTATCGCAATGAAGGGACCGCCATCATGGCGGTGCGCGGCGATGGGATCGGCGCGTCGATGCGGGCCTATGCCCATGGCGCCAGTTCCGCGTCGATGCGGCTCTATCGGGCGCTGGGATCGCAGGCGTCGCCGGCCAATCTGGAGAGCGGCGCGGTGATCGGCGACGTCGCTTCCTTCGCCTATATCGGCGGCGCGTTCGAGGAAGTGACGCGAATGCGCGCGACGCTGATATCGGCGTCGCCGGGCGCGTCGAACAAGCAGGTCATGTTTTCCTGGCACGCGACCCGCGACGGGACGAGCGGGGGGCCGGCCAGCCTGATGCGGTTGCAATATGGCATGGTCGATTTCGCCGGCCATGTCGCGCCGTTGACCGACAATATCTATGCGCTGGGCGGCGCTACGACGCGCTGGAGCCAGGTATATGCGGCGAGCGGGACGATCAACACGTCCGACGCGCGGACCAAATGCGATGTCGGAACGGTCGACGATGCCCTGATCGACGCCTGGGGCGCGGTCGGCTGGCGCCGCTATCGCTTCGTCGAGGCGGTGGCCGAGAAGGGCGACGCGGCGCGCTGGCATCTGGGGCTGGCGGCGCAGCAGGTGCGCGATGTGATCGATGCGCGATTGGGCGAAGGCGCGGCGATCCGCTGGGGGCTGTTGTGCCACGATAGATGGGACGCGGAGCCGGAATTGCGGAGCGAGGACGGCGCGATCGTGCGGGCGGCGCGGGATGCGGGAGAGCGGTGGGGCCTGCGCTATGACGAATGTTTCGCGCTGGAGGCGCTGTGGCAGCGGCGCGCGATCGCGGCGCTGGCGGCGCGTCTGGATGCGCTGGAAACAGGAGGCGGCGATGCTGGCGGGTGAGGCGATCGGCGCGGGCGCGCTGGGCGCGGTGCGGGTGGCGACGCCGGGGCCGTGGGACTGGGGCGTCCGGCCGGGGCAGGGCGCGCGGGTGGCCGCGCGCGAGGGGGCGATGCGGCCCGATCAACATGAGGGGAGCAAGGTCCGATGAGCCTTTTTGTCAAAGACCCGCAGGCGCGGGTCGATCATGCGATCGACTGGTCCGCCTATCTGGCCGGGCAGAGCCTAGTCGCCAGCCTGTGGCGGCGGAGCATTTCGTGGCGCGGGGCGGCGAAAGCGCGCCGCCGGCGGTGGTGAGCGCGCTGTGGCGGCCGTTCCGGCGGATGCGGCTGGCATGAGGGCGCGGCTGGTGGCGCTGGTCGAGGCGCGGGCGGCGCGGCGGCGAGCGCGGATCGTCGCGGCGCTGGAGGCGGCCGGGGTGGCGGCGGTTGTCGAGGGCGCGGCGGTGCGGGCGTCCGCGCCGGGGCTGGCGGCGCGCTGGTGGCGCGATCTGGCGGTGCGGGACGCCGGGAGGAATGGGCTATGAGTGCGGAAGTGGCGGCGCGGGCGGCGGTGATCGCCGCATTGCGGGCGGACGGGGCGCTGATGGACGGGCTGAACGACCTATATGATAGCGAGCCGGGGCGGGCGAGCGCGCCCTATGGCCATGTGGGCGAATGTATCGGCGCGGACTGGGGCGGCAAGGATGTCGAGGGGCGCGAGGTGCGGCTGACCATCGGTCTGCGGAGCGCGGACGAGACGCCGGCGCGGCTGGCGGGGATGATCGCGCGGATCGATCCGGCGATCGGCCAGGCGCAGGCGCGCGATGGATGGCGGATCGTCACCGCGCGGCTGGTGCGGTCGCGGGTGGCGCGGGATGGCGCGGGCGCGGCCTTGGAGTGGCGGGCGGTGATCGACTATCGGTTGCGGGTGGTGCGGGAGGGGTAATGCCCCTCCCGATGGAAGTTAGCCCGACTGGCTGTTTTCCTCATATTCGCTGGTGATCTTGTCGACATATTCCGCGATCTGTTCGTCGGCGTCGCTGTTGGCGGCGGCGTCGGGCATCTTGTCGGCCTTGTTCTGGGCGACGATCGCGGCGCGGAAGGCGGCTTCCTTGTCGGCGCAGGCTTTTTTCATTGCGGACTGGAAATCGCCGACCGGCAATTTCTTTTCCAGCGCGGGCTGAACCTGGGCGCTGAGGCATTTGGAAAATTCCTTGCGCCCGGCGCCGACAGCGTCAGCGGACGGGGCGGCGGCCAGCATCATCACGAGCGAAGCGGCAACAATCATAGAAACCTCTCCATAGCGGCGTCTTCACGTCGATGGCGGCGTGTCCACGCTGCGACCGGATGGTCGAATGCCATCCGAGTCTTTTATTTTTTCGCGATTTTCCGGGCGGCAGCAGGGTGCTTGCCGCGTCGGGGTCGCTTGGCTGGAGAATGCGCCATGGGCGTCGAAAAGGGAAGTGCGTTTCTGCTCAAAGTGAGCGACGGAAACATGCCTGCAACATATGCGACGGTGGCCGGGATGCGGACCACCCAGTTGTCGGTGAATGGCGAGGCGGTGAACATCACCAGCAAGGATTCGGGCGGCTGGCGCGAATTGCTGTCGGGCGCGGGGGTGCGATCGGTCAGCGTGTCGGCGGCGGGGCTGTTCACTGGCTCTGCGGCGGAGGTGCGCATCCGCAACCATGCGCTGTCGGGCACGATCGAGGATTATGAGCTGAGCTTCGAAAGCGGCGAGCGGATGCGCGGGCGATTTCTGGTGACGCGGCTGGACTATGCCGGGGACTATAATGGCGAGCGCAATTATGCGCTGAGCCTGGAAAGCAGCGGCGCGGTGGTGAGCGAATGAGCGGGGCTGGCGCAAACCTGGAGCGGCCCAATCCCGAAAGGGGCGAGGCGGCGCTGGCGCTGGGCGGGGAGGTGCTGGCGCTGCGGCCGAGCTTTGCCGCGCTGGTGGCGGCGGAGGCGGAACTGGGGCCGCTGTTCGATCTGGTCGAGCGGGCGGCGGAGGGCAAGCTGTCGCTGGCCGATCTGGTGGCGTTGTTCTGGCATTGTCTGGTGGATCGCGAGGCGGTGAGCCGCGAGGCGCTGGGCGAGGCGGTGGTGGCGGTCGGGCTGGCGAAGGTGACGCCGGTGCTGAAAGCCGTTTTGCAGCAGATATTGGCGGGGAAGTGACGCGCTTTGCGCAGGCCGCGGGGCGGCTGGCGGGGGTGGCCGGGTGGCTGCTGGGCTGGCGGCCGGACGAGTTCTGGCGCGCGACCCCGGCGGAACTGGCGGCGGTGTTGAAGGCGGCGCGGGGGGACGAGGCGCCGGGGGATGGCGTGGATGGCAGGGAGTTGGCGCGGTTGATGGGGGCGATGCCGGATTAAGCATGAAGGTAGGTGTGTGGGGCGCGCCCCCACCCCAACCCCTCCCCTGAAGGGGAGGGGCTTTTTAGGTTGGGAGGCGGGCTGTGGACGAGGAAATCGAGACGCTGGTGGTGCGGGTGCGGGCCGACACGCAGGGGTTGAACCGCGATGTCGAGGCGATGCGGGCGGGGCTGGAAGGGTCGCTGGGCGATGGGGCGGACCGGGCCGGGCGGCGGATCGAGCAGGGTCTGATGCGCGCGGTGCGGACCGGCAAGTTCGGGTTCGAGGATCTGCGCCGGATCGCGGTCAGTGTGCTGGACGAGATTGCAGCGAGCGCTTTGCGGTCGGCCGTGGGCGGCGGGAGCAGCGGGGGCGGGTTGGGGAGCCTGGGCGCGTCGCTGCTGACGTCGGCATTAGGTTTGCCGGGACGGGCGACCGGGGGGCCGGTGACGCCTGGGCGCGCCTATATGGTCGGTGAGCGCGGGCCGGAGATGTTCGTGCCCACGAGCAGCGGGCAGGTGGTCGCGCATGGCGGCGGCGGGGCGCGCGACGTGCGGGTGAGCATCGCGATCAATGGGCGCGGTGGGGAGAGCGAGCCGCGGTTGCTGGCGCGCAGCGCGCGGCAGGTGGCGCGGGCGGTGAAGGGGGCGCTGGGCTGATGGGCAGGATCGAATATTGGCTGGCGGATACGCGGCGGGGACAGGAGACGCGCTGGATCAAGCGGTTCGCGGCGACGCACTGGACCGTCAATTTCCCGCGGCCGATGATGGCGAGCGTGGTGACGAGCGCGCCCGACGCATTGCGGGTGGACACGGTGTTTTACGGGTCGGGCGATCTGGCGGGGCTGATCTGGGACGCGGCGGACCAGTGGAGCCATCCCTTGCTGGCCTATGACACGGATCGGGATTTTAGGGACTGTGTGCTGTCGTTCCGCTGGCGCAGCGGCGGCGTGCGGACATTGGACGAGACGCATGGGCCGACGCTGACGATCGAGGGGCGGGATCAGGACGGCAATCCGCGCGCCTGGTATGTGCGGTTGTGGAACTATGCCAATGGCGTGCCGGAAGATGCTGTCATTACGCTGGATTTTTCCGTCATTATGGGCGGTTACGACCTGCCGGACGACGATGATCCGGTGTGGGCGGGCGATGTCGATCGGATGTTTATTTCGCTGGTGCCGCCCGGTTATGACGAGGGCGACACGCCCTTTGCCGGGCCGCAGGAGGGATGGGCGGAACTGAGCGAGATCGCCTGTGACGGGGCGGGGTCCATGCTGACGATCGGCGACGCGATGCTGCCCGAACATGGGCTGTCGATGGCGACCGGCTATGACGATTGTTTCAACCAGACGCCGGAGCGGGTGGTCGGCGCGATCCAGGCGCTGGGCTATCGCGGGGCGATCAACCATTATGTCGGGATGAGCCATTATTTCCGGCTCGAACGCTTGGGCGAGGGGCTTTACGTCAGTCTGGCTGGCGGGGTGCTCAATGCGCCCTGCGCGGCCTGGCATCGGGATTTTGCGGCGCGGGCCAGGGCATTGGGGTTCGGCGTCATCTGGTCACTATCCTATGAACTGTTCGATGCGCATTGCTGGAACGACTGGAAGCAGCGGGCCGAGAATGGCGATCCGGCGCTGACCGGATGGTCGCCGCCATCGACATTGCTGTCGCCGGCCCATGGCGGGGCGATGAGCTATTTGCAGCAGGTAGCATGGGCCTTTGTTTCCATTGGGTTGGAGGCGGGCTTGCCGATCCTGTTTCAGGTGGGTGAACCCTGGTGGTGGGTGATGCCGGGCGACGGGCGGATATGCCTGTATGACGATGCGGCGCGGGCGGCGCTGGGCGGCAGTCCGGTGTCGATCCCGGATGTGCGCGGCGCGCTGGACGGCGCGCAATGCGCGTTGCTGGATGCGGCGGGGGCCTTGCTGGCGGCGTCGACCGCGGCGCTCTGTGCGGCGGTGAAGGCGGTCGCACCGGGGGCGGTGACGCACTTGCTGGCCTATCTGCCGACCATATTGGACGCGCGCGCGCCGGAGGCGAAGCGAGCGAACATGCCGCTGGGGTGGGCGACGCCCGCTTTCGATGTGCTGCAACTGGAAGATTATGACTGGGTGACCGAGGGGCGGCCGGGACTGACCGCGCGGGGCGTGGAGATGGCGACGGCGCGGCTGGGCTATCCGATCGAAGAGCAGCATTATTTGTCGGGCTTCGTGTTGTTGCCGCAGCAGGCGGGGCAATGGCGGGAGATAGCCGCAGCGGCGCAGGCGTCGGTGGCGCGGGGGACGGCGCAGACATTCGTCTGGGCGCTGCCGCAGGTGTGCCGCGACGGCTTTACCTGCTTCAGCATCGATGGGGAGGATGATATGCAAGCCTTTGACGATATTATCTTTCCGCTGGCGATCGGGCGGGAGGCGAGCCTGTCGCCGGCCTTTTCGACGCAGATCGTGGAAAGCCCGTCGGGTCATGAGCGGCGCAGCAGCGACTGGGCGGATGCGCGGCTGTCCTTCGACGCGGGGCCGGGGGTAAGGTCCGAAGCGGACATCGCGACGCTGATCGCTTTCTTTCGCGCGCGCAGGGGCGCGGCGCGCGGGTTCCGCTTCACCGACCCCTATGACGACCGCAGCGGCGCGCCGGGCGTGGCGCCTTCGCCGATCGACCAGCGGCTGGGGATTGGCGACGGGGTGCGGGCGACGTTCCAGTTGATGCGCTATTATGGCGTGGGCGAGGAGGCGCAGGGGCGGATCATCACCCGGCCGGTGGCGGGGAGCATCCGGGTAGCGGCTGATGGGGGCGAGATGACCGAGGGGTGGAGCCATGCGGGGTTGGGCGTGATCGCGTTTGACGAGGCGCCGGATGCGGGCGTGGTGCTGAGCGCCGGTTATCGGTTCGACGTGCCGGTGCGCTTCGCCGAGGACCGGCTGGACATCAACCGGGCGACCTTTGCCGCGGGCGAAGCGCCGTCGGTGCCGTTGGTGGAGATACGGGAATGACCGATGCGGAACGGCTGGGTGCGCCGCTCAATACGCTGGCCTTTTGCTGGCGGATCGAGCGGCGGGACGGGGTGACGATCGGGCTGACCAGCCATGATCGGGATCTGGACATCGGCGGGCTGACCTATCGCGCCGCGCCGGGGATGACGCCCTCGGCGGTGCGCGCAGGCATCGGGCTGGACGGCGAGGATAGCGACGTCGCGGGCGCGCTGTCGAGCGATGCGATCGGCGAGGCGGACCTGATGGCGGGGCGCTGGGATGGGGCGGCGCTGGAATTGCGGCTGACCCAGTGGGAGGCTTTGGGGGAGGAGCCGGGCGCGCTGTGGCTGTTGCTGGCGCGGGGCGAGATCGGCGCGGTGGCGCGCAAGGGCGGGGCGTTTACCGCCGAACTGCTGGGCGCGGCGGCGGTGCTGGGCGGGCCGGTGGCGCCGTCTACCTCGCCTGATTGCAGAGCGCGACTGGGCGACGGGGCGTGCCGGGTCGATATGGCCGGGCGGCGCAAGATCGTGACGGTTGGCGCTATAGATGATGTGGACGTGGCGGTTAGCGGGCTGACGGCGGGCGTCTATGCCTTTGGGACGCTGCGCTGGCTGAGCGGGGCCAATGCGGGGCTGACGCAGGCGGTGGTCGACAATGGCGCGGATGGGGTGGCGCTGGCCGATCCGCCGGCCTTTGCGGTGGCGGCGGGGACGTTGGCGTTGTTGACGCAGGGGTGCGACCGGCAATTGGCGACCTGTGCGGCGCGGTTCGGCAATGCGCGCAATTTTCGTGGGGAGCCTTATCTGCCGGGCATGGACCTGCTCACCCGCTATCCCGGCGCATGAGCGCGGTGGTGGCGCGGGCGCGCGCTTTGGTGGGGGTGCCGTTTCGATTGCATGGGCGCAGCCGCGCGGGGCTGGATTGCGTGGGGCTGGCGGCGCTGGCGATGGGACGGGAGGCGCATGGCGCCTATGGCTTGCGGAGCGGGGATATCGAGCGGGCGGAGCGCTGGCTGGCGGCGGCGGGATTGCGGCCGGTGGCGCAAGGGCAGCCGGGCGATCTGGCGCTGGTGCGGCCGGGGCCGTTGCAACTGCATCTGATGATCGGGACGGGGGCGGGGTTTATTCACGCCCATGCGGGGATCGGGCGGGTGGTGGAGATGCCGGGCGCGTCGCCATGGCCGGTCTTGAGTTGGTGGCGTGCGGCATGAAGTCGCGCGCTCGTTGTTTCTCGACTGCGCTCGAAACGAACGGAGGATAATATTATGGCGACGGTGGTGCTGACGGCGGTGGGGACCGTGCTGGGCGGGCCGATCGGCGCTGCGATCGGCGCGGTGATCGGCAATGTCATCGACAATCAGATATTGTTCAAGGGGCGCGAGGGCGCGCGGCTGTCCGACCTGCAATTGCAGACGTCGAGCTATGGCACGCAGCTTCCCAGGCTGTTCGGGACGATGCGGGTGGCGGGGACGGTGATCTGGGCGACCGACCTGAAGGAGACGAAGAGCAAGAGCGGCGGCGGCAAGGGGCGGCCGAGCGTGACCAGCTATGCCTATTCGGCGAGTTTCGCGGTGGCGCTGTCGGCGCGGGCGATCGGGCAGATCCGGCGCATCTGGGCGGACGGGAACCTGCTGCGCGGGGCGGCGGGGGATTTCAAGACGGAGATTTCCGCCTTTCGCGTCCATGCGGGCGACGAGGACCAGCCGGTCGATCCGCTGATCGCGGCGGCAGAGGGTGTGGGCCTGACCCCGGCGCATCGGGGGATCGCCTATGTCGTGTTCGAGGATCTGGCGCTGGCCGATTATGGCAATCGCATCCCGTCGCTGACGTTCGAGGTGGAGGCCGATGCTGCGCCGGTGCCGATCGGTGCAGTGGCGGCGGCGTTGAGCGCGGGGCGGCTGGAGGGCGACGGACTGGCTGCGGTGGATGGCTTTGCGGCAAGCGGGGCGGACGTCCGGGCCGCGATCGCGCCTTTGGTCGAGGCGCATGGGCTGGCGCTGCGGTCCGGCGCCGATGGTTTGCGATTGACGGCCATAGGCGCTGCGGACGGGGCGATCGGGGCGGACGGGCTGGCGCGGCGGGTAAACGGGCAGGCGATCGATGCGGTCGAGCGATCGGGCGCAGCAGCCGATGGCGTGCCGGTGGCGCTGAGCCTGCGCCACTATGATGCCGCGCGCGATTATCAGACCGGGGTGCAGCGGGTGACGCGGCCGGGGCCGGGGCGGCAGGAACTGGGGATCGAACTGCCCGCGGTGATGGCGGCGGACGCGGCGCGGGCGGTGGCGGCGGAGCGGCTGGGCGCGGGTTGGACCGGGCGGGCGACGATGACGTTGCGCTGCGATTGGCGGGCGCTGGCGCTGGACCCCGGCGCGGTGGTGACGGTGGCCGATGCGCCGGGACTGTGGCGGATCGAGGAACGGGAATGGGAGGCGATGGCGGTGCGGCTGGCGCTGCGCCGGGTGCCGGGCGCGGGCGGGGCGCTGCCCGGCGGGGCGTCTTCGGGCGCGATCGTGCGGCAGGCGGATGCGCCCCACGGCGCGACGACATTGATGCTGGCCGACCTGCCGCAGATACAGGACGGGGCGGCGAGCGCACCTTTGCTGGTCGTGGCGGCGAGCGGCGGGGAGGGATGGCGCAACGCGGCGCTGTTCGTGATGGGCGAGAGCGGGGAGGCGATGCCGATCGGGCGCAGCGCGCTCCGGGCGGTGATGGGGGCGAGCGACGCCGCGCTGCCGGACGGGAGCGCGGCGCTGGTTGATCGGCGGCACGGCCTGCTGGTGACGTTGCTGGCGGCGGACATGGACTTGAGCGATGCGGATGAAGCGGGGTTAGCGCAGGGGCGGAACCTGTGCCTGATCGGGCGCGAGCTGGTGCAGTTCGAGACGGCGGTGCGAACCGGACCGGCCAGCTATCGGCTGGGTGGACTGCGCCGGGGGCTGCGCGGCACCGAATGGGCGATGGCCGGGCATGAGGCCGGCGAGCCGTTCCTGCTGATCGAGGAGGAGCGATTGGTTCAGCCGCTGGCGGCGCTGGGCACGGTGGGGGAGGTCGGGGCGACGCTGCGGCTGGCGGCGGTCGGACTGGGCGATGTCGAGCCGGTGGAGGCGGCGATCGCGATCAGCGGCGAGGCGCTGATGCCGCCATCGCCGGTGCACCTGAGGGTGCGGGGGCTGGATGGCGGGCAGGCGTTCGACTGGGTCCGGCGCAGTCGCGCCGGGTGGCGATGGAGCAATGGCGGCGACGTACCGCTGGGCGAGGAGGCGGAGCGTTATCGCATAGCGGTGATGGACGGAGCGAGCGTGATCCGCAGCGCGGAGAGCGGGGCGCCGGGCTGGACCTATTCCGCGGCGATGATCGCGGCGGATGGGACGGCGGGGCAGTCGCTGATGGTGGAGGTGCGCCAGTTGGGGACGCTGGCGCAGGGGCGGGCGGCGATGATCGGCTTTATCGCCTGACGCTTTTCACGGATGATCGAGGAGGAGACGAGCATGGACGAAACGCCGCGTTGGGCGTTGCCGCTGCTATTCGCAGGGCAGGCGCAGAAGGAAATCCAGCATAATGAAGCGCTGGTGGTGGTCGATGCATTGTTGCACGGACGAGTGGAGAGCGCCGACCTGAGCGCCCCGCCGGGTGCGCCGATGGTCGGCCAGTGCTGGATCGTCGCGGCCGGCGCGTCGGGCGACTGGGCGGGGCAGGCGGATACGGTCGCGCTATGGACGGAGGGCGGTTGGCGTTTCGTCGCGCCGCGCGCCGGGCTTCGGGTCGCGGCGGCCGACCGCGATCATGCCCTTTTCTTCGACGGGACACTATGGCGGAGCGATGCGGTGCGTGGCGATGGCGTCTATCTGGACGAAGAACGAGTGGTGGGACCGCGGATGGCGGCTATCGCGGCGCCGAGCGGGGGCGGCGTGATTGACGCTGAGGCGCGCTCTACGCTGATGGACATTCTGGCCGCCTTGCGCACCCACGGCCTGATCGCGACCTAATATTACGGGCCTGCGCATTTCTTGTTGCAGGCCCGCGTCAATAGTCTAGGATTCCTCCACATTAGCTTGGTAAAGCTGTGAAAGCCGGGCTAGTGCGTTATTTTTGCAACGGTTTCACTAATTGTGGACTTGCCATGAAACCTTCTTGCGAATACAGGGTTTCAGCAGTCCTTCGTGACACTCTTGAAAGGGGAATTCAAATGCGGAAGCTTGCCCTCGCGGCTGCGCTTGCGACCACCGTCCTGGCCACCCCGGCCATGGCGCGTGACAATAGCTGGTATGTCGGCGTCGACGCCGGCGTCCTGCTCGTCGAAGACCAGGACCTCACCTTCTCGTCCATTCCTCCCGGCGGTTCGGTCGTTCCTTCGATCGACTACCATAAGGGCTATGATTTCGACGCCAACATCGGCTACGACTTCGGCGGCTTCCGCCTGGAGGCCGAAGCGGCCTACAAGCGCGCCAAGATCGATTTCGACAAGACCGGCGGCGGCTTCGGCGGCGCAGCTTCGGCTTTGTCGTTCATGCTGAACGGTTTGCTGGACTTCGGTCCCGATGACGGCCTGCAGGGCTTCGTCGGCGGCGGTGTCGGCGTATCGCGCGGCAAGCTGGCTTCGGACATCGTGAACGACAGCGACACCGGTTTCGCCTGGCAGGCGATTGCGGGCGTTCGTTACCCCGTCACCAACAATGTCGATGTCTCGCTGAAGTATCGCTTCTTCAACCAGGACGACATCAAGGTCATCCCGGCTTATCAGAGCATCTACGGCCAGGCGGGTTCGACCGGCGACACCAAGCTGCGCACGCACAGCCTGCTGCTCGGCCTGACCTACAACTTCGGTGGCGAAACGGCTCCTCCGCCGCCGCCCCCGCCGCCCCCGCCGCCCCCGCCCCCGCCGCCCCCGCCGCCGCCGCCGGTTGCCGAATGCAACCCTGGCCCGTACATCGTGTTCTTCGAATGGGACAAGTCGGACATCACGCCTGATGCCGCCACCATCCTGGACAACGCGGTTTCGGCCTATAGCAGCTGCGGTAGCGCACAGGTCATGCTGGCCGGTCACGCTGACCGTTCGGGCGCCGCTTCCTACAATGTCGGCCTCTCGCAGCGCCGCGCTGACTCGACCAAGGCCTATCTGGCCTCGAAGGGTATCCCTGATGGTGTCATCACCACCCAGGCCTTCGGTGAATCGAAGCCGCGCGTCGATACCGCGGACGGCGTTCGCGAAGTCCAGAACCGTCGCGTGGAAATCAGCTACGGTCCCGGCGCGGGCATGTAAGCCGATTTCCATTCCTCGGAATGGAAATAGAATGGGGGGCTGGTCGCAGGACCAGCCCCTTTTTCTTTGCGCGGCGCCAAGAGAAGATTGTCTGGCCGGCATCTATTGCTCAGGTGATTGCGAAGCCCCGACGCGCCACGTTCGGTCCGATGTCCGGTCATCAATTATGCAACGCCGTGGCATGGCCGAACGGCGCGTGGTCTAGGGCCGGCCGGCGAGATGATGGGGCTGTTGCCGAAGCGTCGATCCCGCGCCATGGCGCGGCGAGGGGATGGCGCGACCGATCGGTTCTGTCGCCGTCAAGCCGACGTCGCTCATGACCTTGCGATATTGTCCGCCGGCGGCCAGTTCCCCGACATCGAACAGGTTCCGGCCATCAACGGTCAACCCGACCTATCCGACGTCACCATTTGCCCCGCCAGGATGGGTTCATGGAAGCAGACGACCGCTTCGGCGATGTAAGTGAACCGGGTTGTGATCCTGATCCAGCTTCTTGCGAAAGCTTGTCAGAAGGGCGGTGACAAATTGGTGCGGTTGGGCAACAAAAGCGCTCCAGCGGCGTTAGCGCCTTATCTTGCCCTTTTCTGGGAGCTATCCATGAAAATTATTCCGCTTCTCACCGCCTTGCCGATCGTCCTCGCCGCGTCGGCCTGCGCCACCACGACGGGAACCGCCAGCGCCGCGCCGACGGCTTCGGCCAAGCTGGCGGCCGCCGACGGATCGGCGCGCGGCATGGCGACGGTGACGCAGGCGGCCGACGGGTTGCATGTCGTGGTCAAGGCGATGGGGCTGACGCCCGGCATCCACGCGGTGCATATCCACACCACCGGCCAGTGCGCCGCGCCAGACTTCGCCAGCGCCGGCGGCCACTGGAACCCGACTGCGCGCCAGCATGGCAAGGATAATCCCGCCGGAATGCATATGGGCGACATGCCCAATATGACGGTGGGACCGGATGGCGCCGGCGCGATCGAATATCATATCGCCGACGCGATGATCGGCGAGGGGGTGACGCCTCTGCTCGATGCCGATGGCGCGGCGGTGGTGGTTCATGCGCAGGCCGACGACAATAAGAGCGATCCGGCCGGCAATGCCGGTGGCCGCGTGGCGTGCGGGGTGCTGGCGGCGGGTTGAGCGCGTCAGGGCGTGTTGCTGTAAACTCATGCGCACGCCGGCTGTTGACGCCGCATCGTCAAGCCATGACGACTTCAGGCTCCGCGATACGAGCAAAGGAAGCGCTCTGGACCTTCGGGTTCGGGGCGCTTTTGCGATGGGCGGACCGTCAATCCAGCGACGGTCGCGCCGCGCCGTTGGCGAGGTAGTCCGCTATCGCGTGATAGATCGCGCCCTGCTGACCCAGCCGGCTTTCGAACAGGGTGAAGCGATCGACCCTGAAGGGCGCGCGGTTGAGGGCGGCGTGGCGGGCCAGGAAGGGGTCGATCAGGCCGCCTGATCGGCCGAAGCGGGCAAGGGTGACATGGGGGAGATAGGCGCGGCTTTCGGGCGACAGGCCGATGGACACGCAGGCGCGGTCGATTTTCCGATGCAGCGCGGCCAACGGATCGCGCGGCTTCACGCCGGCCCAGAGCGTATCGACCACGCCCTTGCGGTCGAACGCGCCGACGCCTGTCAGATGGACGTCGAACGGGGCGAAGCGGATCGCGCCCAGCGCGTCGGCGATGTCGTTGGCGCGGTGGCGGTCGACTGCGCCGATGAAGCGCAGCGTCAGGTGCAGTTGATCGTCGCTTTGCCACCGTGCGCCATCGACCCCGTCCATCAGGGACAGGAGGTGGGCGCGCTGATCGGCGGGCGGGCGGATGGCGACGAACAGGCGGTGCATGGGGCCGATATAGGATGATCGACGCGATCCGTCACCGCTCGTGCCGGTTTGGCTTGAATCATGCGACCAATGCGCCGATAATAGGGATACCGGCAAGACATGCCGGTGAAGGAGACGATTTTCATGGCCAACTGGTCCGACCCCCGTTCCGACATTGCGGGCTTTGGCGGCGCCACCGCTGCGCGCGGCGAGGCGTTCGACGCCGGGCTTCGCAGCTATATGCTGTCGGTCTATAATTATATGGCGAGCGGCGTGCTGCTGACGGGCGTCGTCGCGCTGCTGTTCGCATCGAGCGGCATGGCGGCGTCCGTGTTCACCGGCCCCGGCATCCTGAAATATATCGTGATGTTCGCGCCTTTGCTGTTCGTTATGGTGCTGAGTTTCGGGATTAATCGCCTGTCCACCGTGGCGGCGCAGGGCCTGTTCTGGGCCTATGCGGCGGTGATGGGCGTATCGTTGTCCTACATCTTCCTGGCCTATACCGGCACGTCGATCGCGCAGACGTTCTTTGCGACGGCAGCGGCCTTTGCGGGGTTGAGCCTGTGGGGCTACACCACCAAGAAGGATCTGTCGGGTTTCGGCACCTTCCTGATCATGGGCGTGGTCGGTCTGCTGGTGGCGAGCCTGATCAACATCTTCATGCAATCGAATGCGATGAGCCTGGTCATCAGCGGCGTCGGCGTGCTGCTGTTCGCGGGTCTGACCGCCTATGACACGCAGAAGATCAAGAGCATTTATGCGCAGGTCGCGGGCACCGACATGATGGGCAAGTCGGTGGTGATGGGAGCGTTGAACCTCTATCTCGACTTCATCAACATGTTCATGTTCCTGCTGCGCCTGTTCGGCGATCGTCGCTGATCCTTGCGGACTTGTGCGTATAAAAGGCCCGGCGGAGCGATCCGCCGGGCCTTTTCGTTGATGAGACAATGGCCGGTCGTTTCGAGCGCAGTCGAACAACGCATGGGAAGCGCCAGCCGCTTCTCGACTGCGCTCGAAGCGAGTGGAGGGGTAGCTCAGCCCTCTTTCTGCATCGCGGCGATCAGGGCGCCGTCTATTTCTTTCTGCCGCTTATAGGCGGGGCGGTCGCGCAGGCGGGCGGCATAGGCTTCGAAAACGGGGCGACTAGGGATGGACTGGAAGCTGATGCCCCAGTCGATCTGCGAGCCGACATAAACGTCGGCGGCGGTGAATTGGTCACCGCAGATCCAGGCGTCACCCGATATCGCGGTTTCCAGCGCATCGATCGTGTCTTCGAACCTGCCATAGCCCGCTGTGCGCTCGCGCCCTTCGGGCAGGGCGAAGCCCATCGCCTTGTTGGTGACGGCGGCTTCGACCGGGCCGGCGGCGAAGAAGAAGAGCCAGCGATAATAGGCATGGCGATCGGCCGGGGGCGGGGCGAGGTTGGCGGCCGGGAAGGCGTCGGCCAGATAGGCGCAGATGGCGGCGCATTCGGTGACGATCCGGCCGCCATGGACGATGGCCGGCACCTTGCCCATCGGGTTGACCGCCAGATAGTCGGGCGCCTTCATCGACGCGGCATAATCGAGGACGACCGTTTCATAGGACGCGCCGACCTCCTCCAGCATCCAGCGGGCGATCTGCCCGCGCGACATGGGGTTGGTGTAGAAAATCAGCTCTTGGGTCATGACGCGCTCCTGAATCGCAAGGCGGCAAGGGTGGCGCACGGACGGGCCGAGCGCCACCCCGTTTCGATCAGCAGCCCACACCCATGGCGCCGCCGAGCATCCCGCCCAAGCCGCCGCGACACTTGTTTTTCTTCGGCTGGGGCGCGGGTTCGTCGCCTTCATCCGCGTCGTCGGCCTGGCTCATCATGTCCCCCATGTCCGGGCCGTTCAGCATCCACATTGTGTTGGCGCGATAGCGGACGCGGGCGATCCATTCCGGCTTCCAGGCGATCTTGGGATCTGCGGGGCGGGGCGGGTAGGCGAAGTTCGCTTCGGGACCATAGGCGTAGAGGCTGCCCATCAGCATCTCTCCGCCCGCCTGGGTGACCGCGGCGGGGACGGTGCAACTGGTCTGGCTGGGCGGCATGACGATTTTCTGCGCGATCATCTTTTGCACGGCGGCGGGCGACATCCAGTCCCAGACCGGGCCGCCGAACGCCTGGGTGGCGGAAGACGCCCACCAGACCATGTCGCCGTTGCCCTGCGCGCCGAAGGCCCATGCATAATAGCCGGTCGCCTGGGGCAGGCTGTTCCAGCTAATGATCGTGGCGCCACCGGCGATCTGCCGGGCGGCGCCGGTGATGGCGGGCATGAAATCCTGTCTCAGGGTGAAGGCGATGTCGGGGCTGTAATTGCCGGCGATGCGATGGTCGCCGAGCAGGGAGCTGTTGGCGGGGACGGTCTTACGGGTCTGGCCGTTGGGCCAGTCGCCATAGGTCTTGCTGTTCGAGGCGCGGATTTGCCATTCCTGTGGAATCGATGCGCCGCTCATGTAGAGGCCGGGGGGCATCTGACCCTTCGCAACCTTGGCGAAGTCGATCACGACCGGCTGGCCGGGGCCGGGCGTCGCGCCGCAGCCCCAATAGATGAGCAGGCGGCCCCTGGGGCGTTCGCCGGGGATGGGCTGGTCGTCGCTGGGGATGACGCGCGGGGTGACGAGCGGGACCGAAGCGCCCAGGCCAGCGGTGGCAGGCAGGAAATGGTCGGCCGCGGGCGCGCCGCTGGTGGGCGCGCGGGTGGAGCCGAGGCGCAGGACGAGTTCGTGGAGCGGCTGGTTGCGGCCGCCGCCCATTATCATGCCCATGGCCGCGCCCATGCCGCCTCCACCACCGGCCATGGCGGCCATGCCGGACATTGTGCCAGCGTCGATCGTGTAGCGGGCGATGGGGCCGGACGCCTGCTGGCTGGTGCCGGGGGCGGCGAGGAGGGTGAAGGATGCAAGCAGAAACGCGCCGCGAGCGGGGCGCGAAGTCAGGAGTTTGCGCACAACATCTGTTCCTTGATCGTTACGGAAGAGATGCGACCTTTTTTCTGGGATGGGCGCTTGTAGCAGAGATTCAGGCGGCCGGGGAGGGTCGTTCGAACTGACCATGGCGCAGAAAATGCGTGATCTGGTCGGTGACCGGACGGCGGTAGATCATGGCGGTATGGGCGACGGGAAGAACGAGATGATCGGTCTGGCCGGGCAGGTGCGTAGCGGCGACGCTGACCTTGCCGTCATTGGGTGCGCGGAAGACGAGGTGGGAGAGCGCGCTGATCATCGGGCGGTCGCCGGCTATAATGCCGAGAGGATAGTCGATCGGGCCGAACAGCGCATGTGTCGCGGCGTCGCGTCGGGTGCGCAGGAGCGCCCCCGAATTGTTGAGGATCGGGCGATCAAGGCGCAAACGATAGAGGAGATCTGCTAGTTCGCTGCCGCTGTTGGGCGTGCCGAGCATGACGACGCGGCCGAGATGGGCAGGACGGTGGCGGGCGAGATAGGCGCGCAGTAGCAGACCGCCCATCGAGTGGCCGACGCAATGGAGGCGGTGGGCGGTGTAGGCGGGAGCGGCGGTGATACGCTGGTGGAGATGCGCCAGCACGCGGTCGATCGGCCAGCGCCAGCTAGGGTAGCCGATGTTCGCGACGGTGTAGCCGGCAGCGTGGAGGCGGCGGGCGAGGAGGGTGGTCTGGAGCGGGTGACCGCCGAAGCCGTGGAGGAGGAGGATGGATTCGGTCGGCTGGGTCATGGGGTTAGGTTCATCTTGCGGTGTGTCGGCGAAAGCAGGCGTTCAAGTCCGCGAGCGGCTTTCCCCCCTCATCCAACTTCGCCTAACGCGCTGCGCGCTTGAGGCTGCGTATCCTTCTCCCCGCGGGGAGAAGGGCAAATAGAAAGGGCGGCCGTTGCGGGCCGCCCTTGTTTATCTTGCTGGAAGGCTCTTATTTCGTGCCTTCCGATGCCTTGGCCTTGCCGCCCTTCTTGCCCTTTTTGGGGGCGGCGGGGGTGATCTGGAAGGCCAAAGCTTCGTCCTTCATATGGACATGGACCTCGCCGCCATGGACCAGCTTGCCGAACAACAGTTCCTCGGCCAGCGGCTGCTTGATTTTTTCCTGCATCAGGCGGCCCATCGGACGGGCGCCGTACAGCTTGTCATAGCCCTTCTTGGTCAGCCAGTCCTTGGCATCCTGATCCAGGGTGATGTGAACGTCGCGGTCGGCCAGTTGCAGTTCCAGTTGCAGCACGAACTTGTCGATGACGCGGGCCACCACTTCGGTCGGCAGATAGTCGAACGGCACGATCGCATCGAGGCGGTTGCGGAATTCGGGGGTGAAGAGTTTCTTCACCGCATCCTCCTGCACATCTTCGCGGGTAAATTCGCCGAAACCGATGCTTTCCTTCGCCATGTCCGACGCACCGGCATTGGTGGTCATGATGAGGATGGTGTTGCGGAAATCGACGGTCTTGCCGTGATGATCGGTCAGGCGGCCATTATCCATCACCTGCAAGAGGATGTTGAACAGGTCCGGGTGCGCCTTTTCGATCTCGTCCAGCAGCAGCACGCTGTGCGGTTGCTGGTCGACGGCGTCGGTCAGCAGGCCGCCCTGGTCATAGCCGACATAGCCCGGAGGCGCGCCGATCAGACGGCTGACCGAATGGCGTTCCATATATTCCGACATGTCGAAACGCTGGAGCGGGATGCCCATGATCGATGCGAGCTGGCGCGCGACCTCCGTCTTGCCGACGCCGGTGGGGCCGGAGAAAAGATAGTTGCCGATCGGCTTGTCGGGATCCCGCAGGCCCGCGCGCGACAGCTTGATCGCGGAGGACAGCACCTCGATCGCCTTGTCCTGACCGAAGACGACGCGCTTCAAGTCCGTAGTCAGGGAACTGAGCACGGTCTTGTCGTCGGACGACACAGTCTTGGGCGGGATGCGGGCCATGGTCGCGATGACCTGCTCGATCTCCTTGGGCGTGATCGTCTTCTTGCGCTTGGACGGCACCACGAGCATCTGCATGGCGCCGACCTCGTCGATTACGTCGATCGCCTTGTCGGGCAATTTCCGGTCGTTGATGTAGCGCGCCGACAACTCCACCGCCGCCTTGATCGCGTCGGGCGTATATTTGACGTGGTGATGCTCCTCGAACGCGGTGCGCAGGCCGGCGAGAATCTTGATCGTATCCTCGATCGTGGGTTCGTTCACGTCGATCTTCTGGAAGCGCCGCAGCAGCGCACGATCCTTTTCGAAATGGTTGCGGAATTCCTTGTAGGTGGTCGATCCGATGCAGCGGATCGTGCCGCCCGACAGAGCGGGTTTCAGCAGGTTCGACGCATCCATCGCGCCGCCACTGGTCGCGCCAGCGCCGATCACGGTGTGAATCTCATCGATGAAGAGGACCGCGTGCGGCATCTTTTCCAATTCGGTGACGACGGCCTTCAATCGTTCCTCGAAATCGCCGCGATAGCGGGTGCCGGCCAGCAGCGCGCCCATGTCGAGCGAGTAGATGACCGCTTCCTTGAGCACGTCGGGCACTTCGCCCTCGACGATCTTGCGCGCCAGACCTTCCGCGATCGCAGTCTTGCCCACGCCCGGATCGCCGACATAGAGCGGGTTGTTCTTGGACCGGCGGCACAGGATCTGGATCGTGCGATCCACTTCGGCAGTGCGGCCGATCAGCGGATCGACCTTGCCCCGGCCCGCTTTCTCGTTGAGGTTGACGGTGAACTGTTCGAGGGCGCTGTCCTTCTTGGCCTTGCCGTCCTGCACCTTCTTTTCCTCCTCGGAAGCGCCCTTTGTCTCCTGACGCTCGGGCGTGGGCGTGCCCTTGCCGACGCCATGGCTGATGAAGCTCACGGCATCGAGGCGGCTCATATCCTGCTGTTGCAGGAAATAGACGGCATAGGATTCGCGTTCGGAGAAGAGCGCGACGAGCACATTGGCGCCCGTCACCTCATCCTTGCCGGACGACTGGACATGGAGGATGGCGCGTTGAACCACGCGCTGGAAACCGCTGGTGGGGGAAGGATCGCTGGACCCCTCGACCTTCAGGCTGTCGAGTTCGGTATCGAGATACTGGGTGACGGCGTCGCCCAGTTCGCCGATTTCCACGCCGCACGCCTGCATCACCTTTGACGCATGTTCGTCATCAATCAGCGCCAGAAGCAGATGCTCCAGCGTGGCATATTCATGCTTGCGCTCCGACGCATGGGTCAGCGCATTGTGCAGGGTGGTTTCCAGAGCGGGTGCGAAAGAAGGCATGTCTGTTCTACTCCTGGCCCCAAAGAGGGGCGGTATCGAACCATATGTCGGCATTGCTCGACGCGGGATCAAGGCCATGGCCCTGACCAGCGGAATTGCCTGACTGCCCAAGCCCAATGGCGCCCTTATCGGCGCAGGGGGCACGGCGCGGGTTCATCGCCTGAATAACGCCTCGGCACTTGCCTTATGGTTAACGGCGTTTTCTTTTGTCGATCTGGTGCGCGCGATTTCCGTTTCCAGAGCGCGGATGCGGGCGTCCAGTTCGGCAACGGACAAAGGCCCCAGATCCTGCCTGGGCAGGCGGGCCAGAGGATCATCTCCCTTGTTCGGCAGATCGTCATCCAAGTCCATGACGCCAATGTTGACCCTGCGGGCCACTCTGTCAATAAGGGCGCTGGCTCCGTCCGTCGATTTCTGGTGCGGTGCAACATGGTTAATCACCGGGGACAGTAAGATGGCGGATGTGGACGCAATAGCGCGCGAAATGACGGCGATCGCGATTCCCACGCCGGGCGGGCCGGAAGCGCTGGTGCCGGAACGGCGGCCGGTGCCGGTGCCGGGCGCGGGCGAGGTGCTGATCCGCGTGGCCGCTGCGGGCGTCAATCGGCCCGACGTGCTGCAACGGCAGGGCAAATATCCGCCGCCGCCGGGGGCTTCGGACATTCCGGGGCTGGAGGTGGCCGGAACCATCGTGGCGGCCGGCAGCGGCGCGGATAAGCTGGTGGGGCAGAAGGTCTGCGCGCTGCTGGCGGGCGGCGGCTATGCCGAATATGCGGTGGCGCCGGCGGGGCAATGCCTGCCGCTGCCCGACGATTATGATCTGGCCGAGGCGGCGGCGCTGCCCGAAACCCTGTTCACCGTGTGGACCAACTTGTTCGAGCGCGCCTATGCGGTGGGCGGCGATACGGTGCTGGTCCATGGCGGGACCAGCGGCATCGGCACGATGGCGATCCGCTTGTGCAACTTGTTCGACGTGCGCGTGATCGTGACCTGCGGGTCGGACGAGAAATGCGCACAGGCCAAGGCGTGGGGCGCGGACCATGCGGTCAATTACAAGACGCAGGACTATGTCGAGGAAGTGAAGACGATCACCGGCGGGCAGGGGGTGCAGGCGGTGCTCGACATGGTCGGCGGCGATTATGTGCCGCGTAACCTGTCCTGTCTGGCCGAGGATGGGCGGCATGTGTCGATAGCGGTGCTGGGCGGGCCGAAGGCGGAAATCTTCATCCCGGCGATCATGAGTAAGCGGTTGACCATCACCGGATCGACGCTGCGGGCGCGGTCGGTGGGCTTCAAGAGCCTGGTCGCGGATGAGCTGATGCGGACGGTGTGGTCGTTCGTGGGCGAGGAGAAGCTTCGCCCGGCGATGGACCAGAAGTTCGCGCTGACGGATGCGGCGAAGGCGCACGCGCGGATGGATGCGGGCGAGCATTTCGGGAAGATCGTGCTGGTGGTTTGATGGGGGTCATTAGCGAACCCGAAGGCTGTAAGCGTTGCGGACATCTCATCGGTTATCACTGGGATGGTGACGGGGAAATGTGGTGCACCGCCTGCGAGTGTAAGGGATATGTTGACCCCGATGAGCCAAAAGTCGTGAGCCGACGTCCTAATGCTGCGGATGATAAAAGGGAGATGTCACCCTGAACTTGTTTAGCTGCGCTGGCCTTCGGCTCAGGGTCCATTTTGCCAAATCGAGGGAAGGTTGGTGCCGCGCGATGGATGCTGAAGCAAGTTCAGCATGACAAATCAAATGAGGCGCGCTCCTCCGGTCAAGCCCCGCAAACCGTAGCATTTCCGTCATATTCTCTTCGGAACTGTAACATTGCGCGCTTAAGGATTCGCTCCCAAGGACATTGGTCTTTGGGGATCGTATCATGAACGCCATCACGCGCCTGCCCTTCCTGAGCGAGCTGGAAGAGGGCGCGGACGACCGCTTCCATATCCCTGAACGGGAAGGGCAGCGGCGCCGCTATCGCACCATCTGGATTTCGGACATCCACCTCGGCACGCGCGGTTGCAATGCCGCGATGCTGATCGATTTCCTCGACAATGTGGATAGCGACACCATCTATCTGGTCGGCGACATCATCGACGGTTGGCGGCTGAAGAAGCGCTTCTACTGGCCCGCCAGCCATAATGACGTGGTGTGGCGGCTGATGAAGCGGGCCAAGCGCGGCACGCGGGTCGTCTATATCCCCGGCAATCATGACGAGATGTTCCGGCAGTTCACCGGCATGAGCTTTGGCGGCGTCGAAATCCGGCGCAAGGCGATCCACACCACCGCCGACGGGCGGAAGCTGCTGGTGCTGCATGGCGACGAGTTCGACACGATCATGCTGGCGCATCGCTGGCTCGCCTTCGTGGGAGACGCGGCCTATACCACGCTGATGCGGCTCAACGTCGTGGTCAATGCGGTGCGGCAGAAGATGGGGCTGCCCTATTGGTCGCTCAGCAAGATGGCCAAGCACAAGGTCAAGAACGCGGTGTCCTTCATCTCCCGCTTCGAGGAGGTGGTGGCGCATGAGGCCGGGGCGCGCGGCGTCGACGGCGTGGTATGCGGCCATATCCACAATGCCGAGATGCGTGAGATCGAAGGCATCGACTATTATAATGACGGCGACTGGGTGGAAGGCTGCACCGCGCTGGTCGAGCATGATGACGGCCGGATGGACGTGCTGCACTGGGCCGACGAGATCGCCAAGCGGGAGCAGGGCGAGCAGGATGTTCGGGCGCGGATGGCGGCTTGAGGATTCCCGCCTGCGCGGGAATATGCTGGATTTGACGGGATGATGGAGTTGATCCCCATGCGCATAGCGATCGTCACCGACGCCTGGAGCCCGCAGGTCAATGGCGTCGTGCGCACGCTCCAGACGATCCGCGCCGAACTGGAGCAGATGGGGCATGTGGTCGAGGTCATCTCGCCCGATCTCTATGGCTCCATTCCTTGCCCGACCTATCCCGAAATCCGGCTGGCGCTGGTGCGATCGACCGTCGTGGGTCAGGCGATCGCGGCGTTCCAGCCCGATGCGGTGCATCTGGCGACCGAAGGCCCGCTGTGCCTGGCGGCGCGGCGCTGGTGTCTGCGCAGCGGGGTGCCGTTCACCACCGCCTATCACACCCATTTCCCCGATTATGTCGCGCAGCGCACCGGCCTGCCTGCGGCCTGGTTCTGGCGCTATATCCGCTGGTTCCACGGGCCGGCGCAGGCGGTGCTGGTATCGACCCGATCCGTGCGCGAGCAACTCCGCACGCATGGCGTGCCCAATGTGCGGCCATGGGGCAGGGGCGTAGACCTGGCTGCCTTCACCCCCGATGCGCCGCCGCCCGCGCTTTACGCCTATCTGCCGCGCCCGATCATGCTCTATGTCGGGCGGGTCGCGGTGGAAAAGAATTTGGAGGCGTTCCTGGCCACCGACCATGTCGGGACCAAGGTGGTGGTGGGCGATGGACCGGCGCGCGCGGCGCTGGCGCGGGCCTATCCGCAGGCCCGCTTCATCGGGCCGATGTTCGGTGCTGAACTGGCGGGGGCTTATGCCGGGGCGGATGTGTTCGTCTTCCCCAGCCGCACCGACACGTTCGGGCTGGTGATGATCGAGGCGCTGGCCTGCGGCACGCCGGTCGCGGCCTATCCGGTGACCGGGCCGGTCGATATCGTGACGGCGGAATGCGGGGCGCTGTCGGAGGATCTGGGGCAGGCGATCGCCGCCGCATTGCCGTGCGATCGCGCCGCCTGCGCCGCCTATGGGCGCAGCTTCAGCTGGGAGCGCAGCGCGCGCGAGTTCCTGGCGGGGCTGCACGCCATCCCGGCCACGCTGATCGAAAGCGCCGCCTGACGCTTTTCCTTGCTCAGCCTGCCGTCATGGACTATCTCTTATCCGTCGTGGCCGCCCTGCTTGGGCGGCCCTTATCGTTTTTACGCCGGAGAAGACCCCGTGTCCCAGCCCCTCATGCCTCACGCGACCGCCAGCTGGCTGATCGACAATAGCGCCCTGAGCTTCGACCAGATCGCGGAATTTTGCGGGCTCCACATTTTGGAAGTGCAGGCGATCGCCGACGACACCGCCAGCATCAAATATACCGGCCGCGATCCGGTGCGCGCCCATGAAATCACCATGGAGGAAATCCACAAGGGCGAGAGCAATTCCGACTATCGGCTCAAGATGCTCAAAGGCCCTGAGCCGGTCCGCCGCACCAAGGGGCCGCGTTACACCCCCGTCAGCAAGCGTCAGGACAAGCCGGACGGCATCGCCTGGATACTGCGCAATCATCCCGAAGTGTCCGATGGCGCGATCGGCAAGCTGATCGGCACCACGCGCACCACCATCGCGGCGATCCGCGACCGCACTCACTGGAACATCTCCAACATCACGCCCAAAGACCCGGTGACGCTGGGACTGTGTTCGCAGCGGGAGCTGGACGCTCTGGTCGCCAAGACGGCCAAGAAGCTGGGCATCGAGGCGCCGACCGATTCGCGCCTGGATGGCGACCGCGAGGCCTTGATCGAGGAACTGCGGCGGGAGCGTCAGGAGACGGTGCGCCGCGCCGAAGAGGCGTTGAAGGCCGAGACGGACCTGATTTCGGCGACAGCCACGATCCTCGATCCGTTCAGCAGCAACAAGGGCGAGGTGTAATGCCGTAGCGTCATCGGCGACTTGCTCCAAGTCGCGGCGACGCAGCATTTTTCAGGGCCGCGCGGTTCACGCCGCGTGGCCCTTTTTGCGTTGGTTGACGCTTGCGTAAAGTGCCCGGTGCCCATACACTTCGGGCATGGAGAGCATAGAAAAAATCTGGCGAGAACGCTATCAGCACCCCACGGCCTGGGACCAGACATTCCCCCCGTTGTCGATGGGCGACATGGTCACGAACAGCGCAACGGCCCACCCCGACGCGCCGATGATCGATTTCATGGGGCGGCATTTCAGCTATGGCGCGGTGCTGGAGCAAATTCGCAGGATCGCCTGCGGCTTGCAGGCCATGGGCGTGCGCAAAGGCGACCGGGTCGGCCTCTATCTGCCCAACACCCCCCATTATGTCGCGGCCTATTATGGCGCGCTGATGGCCGGCGCGATCGTCGTCAACTTCTCCCCCCTCTACACCGCGGCCGAACTGGAACATCAGGTCGAAGATAGCGGCACGAAGATTTTATTCACCCTGTCAGCCAAGGCGCTGCTGCCCACCGCGCTGCAGGTGCTGGACCATAGCGCGCTGGAGACGCTGATCGTCGGGTCGGTCGCCGAGATGCTGCCGCCGGTCAAATCGCTGCTGTTCCGTTGGTTCAAGGCCAGCGAGTCCACGCCCTTGCCGGACGATCCGCGCATCATCCGCTACGACCGGCTGGTCGCCAATGCGGGGGGGTGTTCCGTGCCGGAGATCGACCCGGTCAACGACGTCGCGTTGCTGCAATATACCGGTGGGACGACCGGCACGCCCAAGGGGGCGATGCTGACCCACCAGAACCTGACCGCCAATGCGCGGCAGGCGCAGGCGATCGATCCGCACGCGAACGAGCCGGATCGGATCATCGCGGTGCTGCCCTTCTTCCATGTCTTCGCCAATACCTGCACGCTCAACCGGACGGTGGTGAATGGGGGCGAGATGGTGATGCTGCCGCGCTTCGACGCGGCGCAGGTGCTGGCGGCTGTGCAGCGGGTCAAGGCGACGTCGCTGCCCGGCGTGCCGACGATGTTCCAGGCGCTGCTGGACCATCCCGCCATTCGCAACATCGATTTCTCCTCCTTGCGCGCCTGCATTTCCGGCGGCGCGCCGCTGGCGCTGGAGTTGAAGCAGAAGTTCGAGGCGGCGACCGGCGCCAAACTGATCGAAGGCTATGGCCTGACCGAAACCAGTCCGATCGTCTGCACCAATCCCTATGAGGGGTTGAACAAGAGCGGGACGGTGGGTCAGCCCGTGCCAGGGACGCGGGTGAAGCTGGTCGATCGTGAAGACCCGACCCGCCCGCCGGCCGAAGGCGAACCGGGCGAACTGCTCTTTGCCGGGCCGCAGATCATGAAGGGCTATTGGAACCGGCCGGACGCCGATGCCGAAGTGTTCGTCGGCGACTATGTCCGCACCGGCGATGTCGGCCTGATCGACGAGGACGGCTATGTGAAGATCGTAGACCGGTTGAAGGACATGATCGCGGTCGGCGGCTTCAAGGTGTTTCCAAGCCAGGTGGAATCGGTCCTGTATCACCATCCTGCGGTCAAGGAGGCGCTGGTGATCGGCATACCCGACCATTATCGCGGTGAGCAGCCCAAGGCGTTCGTGACCCTGAACGAAGGCGCGGAGATGGACGGCGGGGCGCTCATGGACTGGCTCAATCCGCAACTGGGCAAGCATGAGCGGGTCTGCGCGGTCGAGGTGCGGCTGAACCTGCCCAAGACGCTGGTGGGCAAGCTGTCGCGCAAGGAACTGGTGGCCGAAGAGCGCGCCAAGGCGGACGCGGCGCGGGCGGAGGCTGGAACCGCGGCGTGAGAATGCTTATCTGTGGCGTCGAACATGGATAAGGAATGAACATGGCGCAGGAAATCGCGACGCTGGCCGGTGGCTGCTTCTGGTGCACCGAAGCGGTCTACCAGAATCTCAAGGGCGTCGAGGGCGTGGAAAGCGGCTATATCGGCGGCGCGTTGCCCGATCCGACCTATGAACAGGTCTGTTCGGGCGCGACCGGCCATGCCGAAGCGATCCGCATCACCTATGATCCGGCGATCATCAGCTATGCCGACCTGCTCGACATCTTCTTCGCGACCCATAATCCCACGACCCTGAACCGGCAGGGCAATGATGTCGGCACCCAATATCGGTCGGCGATATTTCCCCATTCGGCGGAGCAGGAAGCGCAGGCGCGCGCGGGCATCGAACGAGCGCAGGCGGACCAGGCCGATCCGATCGTCACGACGATCGAGCCCGACGCGCCCTGGTATCCCGCCGAGGATTATCACCAGAAATATTGGGACCGGGTCGGCGACCGGAACCCCTATTGCATGGCGGTGATCCCGCCCAAGCTCGCCAAGCTGCGCAAGGGCTTCGCGGCCCGGATCGAGGGCTGAGCCGTCGCTACGGCCCGTCGCTTTTCGCGCCGTTCTTAGTGGGCTGTTCATGTCGCCCGTGTTAGGGAGGCGCGAACGACAAGTCGGGAATGGACGATGAAAAAATGGGTATTGCTGGCGACGCCCTTATTGCTGTTGGCGCTGCCGGCTTGCGTGCGCACGGTGGCGAGCGTCGTGACCGCGCCGGTGCGCGCCGGATCGCAGATCGTGGACTGGTCTACCACCAGTCAGGATGAAGCCGACCGCAATTATGGCCGCAAGATGCGCAAGCAGGAAGCGCGCGAGGGCAAGGAGCGCAAGAAGGCGGACAAGGAGCGGCGCAGACAGTGCCGCGACGCGGGTTATGACAATTGCGGGTGAGGCTGGGTTGAACGGGAATGCCAGGCGTTTGACCGGGGCGGAGCGTATGTCTGGTTTGGGTGGAGAGCGTACTGTCTACTTTGTGCGAGACTTCACGCGACAGGCAACGTAAAAATCCCGTCACCCCAGCGAAGGCTGGGGTCTCGTGCGGGGGCAAGCGGCGGTCCGGCTTGGCACATACTCAACCGCATCGCACTGTCGCCTGAGACCCCAGCCTTCGCTGGGGTGACGGTAGTGGGTCATCCGCTTGCCGATCATAAAGCCCGTCTGCTCAACGTCTGCTTTCTGTCGCGACCAACTAATCCCGATCAAGCCGCGGCCCGCCGCAGCCGGTCGTTGATCGCCGCGCCGATGCCCTCGTTCGGGATGGGCGCCACGGCGATGCGGGCGGCAGCGCTGGCGTCGGCGACGTGCAGGGCGGCGAACAGATGGGCCGCGGCCTCGCGCAGGTCCGCCTCCTGACTGAGGTTGATATGGCAGGGCATCAGCCCGAAGCCGATCAGATATTCGTCCTTTTCCGCCCGCAGCGCATTCAGTCGCACCGGCTTTGACGGCGCATAATGGCTTTCCAACTGGCCGGGCGCCTCGATCTTCCCATCATCGGTCATCATCACCGGCAGTCCGGTCGCTTGCTCCAGCATGGCGGCGGTGACGGGGCCGGGGCGCAGCAGGCGGACGCGATCCTCTGCGGGCGCGGCGATGGTGGATTCCAGTCCCTCGCTGGTCGGCCCCTCGTCCAATATCATGCGGATCTTGCCGCCCAGGCTGGCCAGCACATGTTCGGCGCAGGTCGGGCTGATCGATCCGCTGCGATTGGCGGAGGGGGCGGCGAGCGGGCAGCCGCTTTCCCGGATCAGCGCGCGCATCGCCGGATGAGCGGGCAGGCGCAGCGCGACGGTCGGCAGCCCCGCCGTCACCAGCGGCGACAGGCCGCTGTCGCTGCGCACCGGCAACACCAATGTCAGCGGGCCTGGCCAGAAATGGTCGGCGAGCAGACCCGCCACGGCCGAGAAATCGGCCAGCCGCTCCGCCATGGCGCGGTCGGCGACATGGACGATCAGCGGATTGAAGCTGGGCCGCCCCTTGGCGCTGTAGACCGCGGCGACGGCATTGCTGTCGGTGGCGTCGGCGGCCAGGCCATAGACCGTCTCGGTAGGCACCGCCACCGGCTCGCCCGCACGGATCAGCAAGGCCGCCTCGCGCAGGGCTTCGGCGCCATAGCGGCAGGATTTCGTCGAAAATGATGGATGAGCGATAGTCACGACCCCCGCGATATAGACCCCGGATTAGGCAAGTAAAAGGCCATTGCGTCAGGGAAATGACATCGACGCGCAGAGAGGAGCAGGGCGCTTGCAGCCGCGCGGATCGGCGGTTAAGCCGCGACCATGACCGACGCCCTCCTTATCCGTATCGCCGAAGCGCTGGAACGGCTCGCGCCGCCGCCTCCCTCGTGCGCCGATCTCGCCGCTTTCCCCGCCTATGTCTGGGACGGGCGGGCGATCCATGCGGTGGAGGCATTCGCGCCGGTGGACTATGCGCTGCTGACCGGGATCGATGCGCAGAAGGGCGCGCTGCTGGACAATAGCCGCCGCCATGCGGCCGGCCATGCCGCGCATGACGTGCTGCTGTGGGGCGCGCGCGGGACCGGCAAATCGGCGGCCGTAGCGTCCGTCGTCGGCCTGTTGCAGGCGGAAGGGCAGGACATCGCCCTGATGCAATGCGCAATCGATGAACTGGCGAGCCTGCCCGCGCTCTTTGCCCTGCTGCGCGGCACGACGCGCCCCTTCATCCTGTTCCTCGACGATCTGGGGTTCGAGGAACAGGGCGTGGGCGACGCGCGGGCGCTGCGGTCGCTGTTGCAGGGGGGCACGGCGGCGCGGCCCGCCAATGTCCGCCTCTATGTGACGTCGAACCGCCGCCATATTGTGCCGCGCCACCTGTCCGAACAGGATGATCCCATCAATCCGCGCGATGTGGTGGACGACAAGATGGCGCTGTCCGACCGCTTCGGTCTCAGCCTCGGCTTCCATGCGCTGGATCAGGACGCCTATGTTGCGATCGTGGGCGGCTATGCGGCCAAGCTGGACTTGGCGTTCGATCCGCTGGAGGCGATCCAGTGGGCGACCCAGCGCGGCAGCCGGTCGGGCCGTGTCGCCTGGCAGTATGTGGTCGACCTGGCCGGGCGCAATGGGCTGAGTGTGTAAAGCCTGCATCCGTTCGCTCGAAGCGAACGGATGATTGCCATCACTGCGCCTTCGTCACCCGCCACACCACGCCCCCGACATCGTCGCTGACCAGCAGCGCGCCCTTGGCGTCGGCGGTGACGTCGACCGGCCGACCATGCGCGGCGCCATCCTTGTCCAGGAAGCCGGTCAGCAGGTCCACCGGCTTGGCCTTGCCCGCTTCGCCATCGGCAAAGCCGACATAGACGACCTTGTAACCGGCGGCCGGTTTGCGGTTCCAACTGCCGTGCAGGCCCACGATCGCGCCGTCGGTATAGGGCGCGCCCAGTTGCAGCTTGTCGGCGAAGGTCAGGCCCAGCGGCGCGACATGGTTGCCCAGCGCATAGTCGGGCCGGTGGGTATATTCGCGGATTTCCGGTCGCTGCGGCTGGACGCGGCGATCTTCATAACCGCCCCAGTAATTCCATGGCCAGCCGTAGAAAGCGCCGAACTCCACCCGCGTCAGATAGTCGGGGACGAGGTCGCCGCCCAGCATGTCGCGTTCGTTGACCACGCCCCACAGCGCGCCGCTCTTGGGTTCGAAGGCAAGGCCCACGGGGTTGCGCAGGCCCGATGCGAATATGCGCTTATAGCCGGTCTTGGGATTGACTTCGAGCACGAGGGCGCGGCCCTTTTCCACTTCCAGCCCATTGTCGGCGACATTGCTGTTGGAGCCGACGCCGACATAGAGCAGCCCTTCGGGGCTGGCGGCCAGGCTCTTGGTCCAATGCTGGTTGGGCGCCTGCGCGGGCAGGTCGATGATCTTGCGCCCCTTGGCGGTGATCCTGATATCGCCTTCCTTATAGGGGAAGGCCATCAGCGCGTCGGTGTTCGCTACATAGAGCGTGTCGCCGATCAGCGCCATGCCATAAGGGGAGTTGAGGCCGGTCAGGAAAGCGGTCTTGGTTTCCGCCCGCCCGTCGCCATCGACGTCGCGCAGCAGCGTGATGCGATTGGCGGACGGTGCGCCAGCCCCCGCCTTGTCCATCAGATAGCTCATCACCCGGCTGACGATGCCGTTCTTGGGCCGCGGCGGGCTGTTGGTTTCGGCCACCAGCACGTCGCCATTGGGCAGGCGCAGCAGCGAGCGCGGATGGGCCAGGCCATCGGCATAGCGCGCCACGTTCAGTCCCTTGGCCGCGACCGGCTTTTCATCGCCGGTCCACGGCTTCACCTCGGCGATATTGACCGTCGGAATCATTTCGTTGCGCGGGGTAGTGAACAGCGGCTCGCGCCCGGTATCCGCGCCCGGCGGGAGTTGCGCCGTGTTGCCCTGGGCCAGATAAAGGAAAATGCCGCCCGCGATCAGGAGCGCGATGAGGGCGAGGGCGATGATATGCTTCTTCATGCGCTCACATCTATGCGGACGCAGGGCGGCGGGCAAGGCGGCGTGTGCGGCTTATTTGCCGCGTTCGCGCAGCCACAGCAGGACGGCGATCAGCACGCCCGCGCTTGCGCCCGCCAGCAGCCCGATGCTGGGCTGGCCCAGCAAGCCGCCGCCGATCGTACCGGCCAGGATGAGGAAGGCGATGATCGCGCCAGCGCCGGTCGGGTTTTTCGTCTCCTTGGTCATGGCGGCCCCTTGCCATGGACCGCGCGACAAGGCCAGCGGCTTTGAAGGCCATCCCGGACAGCCCCGTTTCGGGAAGCATCGTCCCGTGACGGGATGGCTGATCCATATCGGGACTTCCCTAATGGACGATTTACCGTCCAAACCAGCCATTCACGCCAAAGCGTTGAAATGGCACGGTGATTGAACAGCGTGCTCCATAATAAGGTCGCCAGGAACGAGTCGGGGGTCGCAATGCAGGTGCCATATCTTTCGAACCGAAAGAGCTATGAAGACGCGACCGAGCTGATGGCGGCTTTCGGTGACAATGCCGGCTATGAAGCCGCCGCGCGCGCCGACCGCAGCCTGGATCAGGGCAATCATATCCATTTCTGCCATTGGCGTCAGATCGAGCGGCTGATCGTGCTGCTGACCTACGACCAGCCGCTCGGCACCATCCACTAAAATCCACGGCCGCAGTTACAACCGCAGGCCCGCGGTTTCGGGCAGGCCCGCCAGGATGTTGAGATTCTGCACGGCCGCGCCGGCCGCGCCCTTGCCCAGATTGTCGAGCGCCGCCACCAGCCGGGCCTGCCCGCTGTCGGCGTTGCCGCAGACGAAGAGCGCCAGCCGGTCGGTCGCGCCGACATGCTCCAACGCCACCTGGCCGATGCTCAGGCTGTCCTCCAGCGATGCCACGCTGACGATTTGCGACCCGGCATAAGCGGCGGCAAGAGCGGCATGGATGTCGGCCAGCGCCGGCGCGCCCGGCATCGCCCGCAACTGCAACGGCACTTCCACGATCATGCCGCGATAGGCGTCGGCCACCGCGGGCGCGAACAGCGGCGGGTGGGTCAGCCCCGAATAGCGAGTCATTTCCGGCACATGCTTGTGGCCCAGGGCCATGCCATAGGGACGGAAGGCGCTGGGCGCGCCGGTATCGCCCTCATAGTCCGCGATCATCGCCTTGCCGCCGCCCGAATAGCCCGAAGCGCCTGACACCGTCACCGGCCAATCGGCGGGGATCAGCCCCGCCAGCACCAACGGACGGACGAGCGCCAGAAAGCCGGTCGGCCAGCAGCCGGGATTGGCGACGAAGCGGCTGCCCGCCAGCACCTCACGATGACCCGGCTCCAATTCGGGAAAGCCATAGGTCCAGCCATTGGCCACGCGATGCGCGGTCGATGCGTCGATGACGCGGGTGCGATCATTGTCGATCAGCGCTACCGCTTCGCGCGCGGCATCGTCGGGCAAGCACAGGATGACGATATCGGCGGCGTTCAGCGCATCGCGGCGCGCGCCGGCGTCCCGCCGCTGCTCTTCCGGCACGGTGATCAGCGACAATTCGGAACGCCCCGCCAGCCGGTCGGCGATTTCGATCCCGGTGGTGCCGTGACCGCCGTCGATGAAGACGTTGATGCTCATGCGCTGATCCTCCGCCGGGCGATGATCGGCTGCGGGTGCGCGTCGGCCAGCCGGGCGACGACGTCCGCCAGCGGCTCCTTCACAACCGCCATCCAATAGGCGTTGGCGTGCAGCAGGGTCTTGGCGTCGGCCATGATGCCGACATGGCCGGGGAAGAAGACCAGGTCGCCGCGTTGCAGCGCCGCGTCGCCGTCGATCGGCATCCCGATGCCTTCGCATTGCAGGTCGGTGTCGCGCGGGACGCTGATGCCCGCCTGCCCCAGAGCGGCCTGCACCAGGCCCGAACAGTCGATCCCGCGATGGCCGCGTCCACCCCAGACATAGGGCTGGCCCAGATAGCGTTCCGCCACGGATACCCAGTCGGATGACTTGGCATCGATCGGCTGGGCATGGCGGATATGGACGAAGCCTTCGGCGCAGGCGATGAAGTCGCCCTGTACAACGCCGGAAAACAGCGCGCCGCTCGGCCAATGTTCGGCAATGGACGACTTGATGTCGGCGGCGCTGAACAGTGGCGCGCTTTCCACCATGATGCGATGGCTGGGCGTTTCCAGAATGTCGAGCGCATCGCGGCGAATATAGCCGACATAGCCATCATGGCCGCAAAAGCCCCATGCCCAGTCGGTCATCACGTCGAGTGCATGGAAGGTTTCGCCGCGCAGCAATTCGCTGACGGCTTCGGCTGTCGGCGTGGGGGCCGATGTTATCGCGGCGCCGGGCGCAACGCAGGTGAGCGGCACGGCGCGGGCATAATGGGCGGAAAACAGGACGCCAGCCAGCGACAGGTCCGCCAGGTCGCCGCGCGCCGCATGGATGCGCCGATCCAGCGCGACCGACCGGCCATCAAGCTCGAAGCGGGTTCGTTCAGGCGGTCCGTTCCGCAGGGGTGTAATTATGCCGTTCATCGCGCGCGGTTCCTGCGATGAAATGGTGAAAGGCGTCAAGAAATTCCGCGCCTTTTGGCGTCCGGGTGATGAAAATATTACGACGGTCCGCCACATCGCGTTCCCGGCGGAGGTAGCCGAGCGCCGACAGCTTGTTCAGTGCGCGCGTGATGACGGGCTTTGAAACATGGAGCGCTTCGGCCAGGCCGCGCACCGTATGGGGACCGGACCCGATATAGACGGTCATCATCAACGCCATCTGGCGGTTGGTCAGGTCGGGTTTGCCCGATCGGACATAATCGACGAGGGTGCGCATCCATTGGCCAAGCGATTGCAGGCCGGGGCGGTCGATTTCGGTTGCGGATAGCGCGTTCATGTCACCTTAACGCACCATTCCCAATCCGGTTGCGTAACGGATGAGACGCAATCGCAGCCTTTATCCGGCCCGCCCATAGCGATGTTGCAGCAGGCGGAAGACCGCGCGCAGCCCCAGCGCCTCGCCGCCCTTGGGTCGGCCGGGCTTGGCGGAGGGGCGCCAGGCGAAGGTGTCGAGATGCAGCCAGGGCGTGTCGTCGGGCACGAAGCGCTTGAGGAACAGCGCCGCTGTGATCGCGCCGGCAAAGCCCCCTTCGCCCGCATTGTTGAGGTCCGCGATATCGGACTTCAGCATGTCGGCATAGCCATCCCATAGGGGCAGTCGCCAGGTCGGATCGTCCACCTCGCCACCCGCGACCGCCATATCGGCCGCCAGCGCATCGTCATTGGCGAACAAAGCGGGCAGGTCGGGGCCGACAGCCACGCGCGCCGCGCCGGTCAGGGTCGCGAAATCGACGATCAGTTCCGGCTTTTCCTCCCCCGCGCGGGTCAGGGCATCGCCCAGCACCAGCCGCCCTTCGGCATCGGTATTGCCGATTTCGACGCTCAGCCCCTTGCGGCTGCGCAATATGTCGCCGGGGCGAAACGCATTGCCCGCGATCGCATTTTCCGCCGCCGGGACCAGCAGGTGCAGCCGCACCGGCAACCGCGCCGCCATGATGAGCTGCGCCAGCGCCAGCGCATGGGCCGCGCCGCCCATATCCTTCTTCATCAGGCGCATTCCCGACGACGGCTTGATATCCAGCCCCCCGCTATCGAAGCAAATGCCCTTGCCCACGATCGCAATGCGCGGCGCGGCAGGGTCACCCCACCGCAATTCGATCAGGCGCGGCGCGAACCTCTTGTCAGCCGCCTTGCCGACCGCGTGGATCATCGGATAGCCCTGTTCCAGCGCATCGCCGCTGATGGTCGCCACATGCGCGCCAAAGGCGGCGGCGACCTTCTCCACCGCGGCTTCCAGATCGGGCGGCCCCATGTCGGCGGCGGGCGTGTTCACCAGGTCGCGGACCAGCGCGACGGCTTGGCCCAGTTGCACCGTCGGCGCGATCCGGGCGACATCGCTCGTCAGCAGGACGCGCGCGCCAGCCGACGCATCATCCCGGCGATAGCGGTCGAAGCGATATTGCGCCGTCAGCCACCCCAGCGCCGCGGCTCCCGCCGACCCCTGCGCCAGCCGATAGACGCCTTCGGGCAGGGTTTCGGCCGCCCGCGCCAGACACCATGATCCCAGGGCGTCGCCATGGGCCACCCCGGCGACCACCGACCAGTCATCGTCCCTCTCGCCCGGCAGAATCGCGACGTCATGGGGCTGGCCCCTGAATTTCTGCGCCGAAACCAGGGCGCGCGCCCGCGCCGGCTGGGCCGCGATCCATGCGTCATAACCCCTGGCGTCGACAAGCTGGATCGATCGGGCGGGTTGCTGGTTGTCGGCTTTGAGCAGGTCGGAAAAATCGGTCATTGCGCGGGTGTAAGGGAAAGGGAATGTGGATGGAAAGCGCAATTTTTTCATCGCGCACCCGGCACGTTCGGCCCTTTCTTCGTTTGCGCTGCGCACCGGGCGGGCCTAGATTCACAGGCATAGATTAAAGGAGACGGACAATGATTCACGGTGATGACCGGGGCCTTCAGGCCGCCAGGGCGCGCGCCTATGCGCTGGCCGAAACGGGCCAATTCGATAACAGCCATGCGGTGCAGCAAGCATTGATCGCGGAAGGCTGGCCCAATGCCGGCTTGGCGCTGGGCAGCGATTACGCGCGCAAGGCGGTCGGCGAACGCTGCCGCGCAGCGAAGGCGCATTGATGCGATCAGGCGGGGTCGGGGGCAGGGGACTGGTTCCGGCGGCGGCCCTGTTGGCCGCCGCCTGCACGCCTTCGCAGGATAATGGCGGCGGCGACGCGGCGGCCAATGCGGCCGCCTCCCGCTATGTGGGAAAGATGGTCGGCGTCGAAGCGCCGACGCCGCCGGCCAAGCCCTTTGCCGAGAAGGACAAAAATCCTTTCCTCGAATTTTCCTATGCCTATCCGGCGCAGGCCGCGGCGGTGCCCGTCATAGTGGAGAAGTTCGCGAAGGACAGGGCTGCATCCAAGGCGGATGCGCTGTCCATGGCGAAGGAAGACAGCGCCGCCGCCAAGGAGTCGGGCTTTCCGTTCCGGCCCCACAGCCTGGAAACCCAATGGCGCGTCGCTGCGGACACGCCGCGCTTTCTGGCGCTCCAGTCGGAAACCTATGTCTATACCGGCGGCGCGCATGGCATGACTGGCTTTGAGGCGCTGCTGTGGGACAAGGCGCGCAAGCGCGAGACGAGCGTCAAGGCGATGATGACGTCGCCCGCCGCCTTCGCAGCGGTGATCCAAGAACCCTTCTGCGCGGCGCTCGACAAGCAGCGCGCGGAAAAGCGTGGCGCGCCGGTGGTGCGCGGCGACGATGAATTCACCAAATGCATCGACCCGATGGAACAGGTTTTGGTGCCGACGTCGAAGGACGGCAAGCTGATCGACAGCATCACCGTGATCGTTGGTCCCTACAGCGCCGGACCCTATGCGGAAGGCAGCTATGACGTGCCGCTGCCGGTCGATGCGGCGATGCGCAAGGCGATCAAGACCGAATATCAGGATGGGTTCGTGGCCCGGTAACCTGTGGCGCAAAGTGACTGTGTTCCCGTGAAGGCGGGAACACAGTCCCGCCGTCTGAACTGGGTTCCGCCCTCGCGGGAACGCATGTCGTAATGTACGACCCTGACTTATCGCGTTTCAGTCCTGAACAGGCGTCCCATAAAGGTCATGCTCGTCGGCATCCTCGATCACGACGTCGAATATATCGCCTGCCCTCCGCCCTTCGCCGACATCGCGCAGGAAGACATTGCCGTCGATTTCCGGCGCATCCGCCTGGCTGCGCGCGGTCGCGCCGACGCTGCCATCTTCCTCGTCCGGCTCGCCCACTTCGTCGATGATGACGGGCAGCACCCGGCCGATCTTCGCCTGCAACTTGGCGGCGCTGATCGCGGCGGTTTTCTCCATGATCCGCTGGTAACGCTCTTCCTTGACCTCTTGGGGCAAGGCGCCCGGCAGGGCGTTCGCCGGCGCGCCCTCGACCGGCTCGAAGCGGAAGGCGCCGACGCGATCGAGCTGCGCCTCGTCCAGCCAGTCGAGCAGATATTGGAAATCGGCCTCCGTTTCGCCGGGGAAACCCACGACGAAGGTCGACCGGATCGTGATGTCGGGGCAGATCGCCCGCCATTTATGGATGCGATCCAGCACCTTGGCTTCGTTGGCCGGGCGCTTCATGGCTTTCAGTACCGACGGCGCGGCGTGCTGGAACGGGATGTCGAGATAGGGCGTCAGCAGCCCGTCGGCCATCAGCGGAATGACATGATCGACATGGGGATAGGGATAGACATAGTGGAGCCGCACCCAGGGCGCGACGTCATCCGCCGTGCGCAACTGCCCCAGTTCGCGGGCCAGGTCGGTCATGTGCGCGCGCACCTCGCGCCCCTTCCACAGGCGGGGATCGTGCCGCGTATCGACGCCATAGGCCGACGTATCCTGGCTGATGACCAGCAATTCCTTCGTGCCCGCCTGCACCAGCTTTTCGGCTTCGCGCAGCACCGCGTCGATCCGGCGCGACACCAGGTCGCCGCGGATCGAGGGGATGATGCAGAAGGAGCAGCGATGGTTGCAGCCCTCCGAAATCTTCAGATAGCTGTAGTGGCGCGGCGTCAGTTTCAGCCCGCCTTCGGGCACCAGGTCGACAAAAGCGTTGGGGATGGGCGGCGACGCATCATGCACCGCATTGACCACCTGCTCATATTGATGCGCGCCGGTAACGGCCAGCACCTGCGGGAATTTCGCACGGATGACATCCGCCTCGTCGCCCATGCAGCCGGTCACGATCACACGGCCATTTTCGGCCATCGCCTCGCCGATCGCCTCCAGCGATTCCTCCTTGGCGGAATCCAGGAAGCCGCAGGTGTTGACCAGCACGACGTCGGCGCCGGCATAGTCGGGCGACATCTGATAGCCGTCGGAACGCAGCTTCGTCAGGATGCGCTCGGAATCGACCAGGTTCTTGGGACAGCCGAGCGAAACCATGCCGATCTTCGGCGCGTCAGGAAATTTGGTTGCCATGATGGTCGCGCACATAGGGATTTACGCGCCAAATGTCACGCGCCGCCATAGCGTCCCCGGAATCAGTCGCCGTCCGCAGGTTCGGGGAGGCCATTCCCTTCGGTGATCTCGATGATGACGTCGCCGCTCTGGAGCCGCTTGGCCTCCTCCTCCCAAAAGCCGATCGGGCGGTCGCCGCGATAGATGCGCAGGCCAAGGCCGGTGCCGATCGCCGACAATGGCCCGCCCACCTCTTCGGGCAGCACGGTTCGCTCGTTCAGCTTCACCCGCCCGCCCGATGCGGCCAGATCCGCCATATAATCGGCGATATGCCGGCCGCTGGTGCTGCCGGCCAGCAGCAGTCCGGCAAAACTGACCGGGTTGATGACCGTGGTCGCCCCGGCCTGCCGCGCGGGCAACTCATTATCTTCGTTGCGCACGACGATGCTGATCGGCAGGCGCGGCGCCAGGTGGCGGGCGGTGAGCGTGATGAGGATCGAGGTATCGTCGCGCCCCGCCGACACGATCATGCTGCGGGCGCGGTGGATCGCCACATCCTTGAGCGTGCGGTCGCGCGTCGAATCGCCGCACAGCACATTGCATCCCTGCGCTTCGGCCAGTTCCAGCGCCTTTTCGCTGCCGTCGATGACGACGATCTCGCGCGGGTCGGTGCCGCGGGCGAGAAGTTCATGCACCGCTTCCTGCCCGCTGGTGCCGAAACCGGTGACGATGATGTGATTGTGCAGATCAGCCTGAATACGCGCCATGCGCCACCTGTAGAGGATGTTGCGGAGGAAGAGGTTATAGGCCGTGCCGAGGAAGATCAGCCAGACGAACAATCGGATGGGGGTGACGAGCAGCGCTTCGAACAGCCGTGCTTCCGGCGTCACCGGGACGATATCGCCATAGCCGACCGTCGTCACCGTGACCGTGGTGAAGTAAAGGACATCGACGAAGCTGATATCGTTGTCGAGATTGTCCTTCAGCCCATCGCGCCCGACCCAGTGCAGCAACAGCACCAGCGCGATCAGCCCGAACACCAGCGCGACGCGCCACACCAGGTCCGCCCACATCGGCATAGACGATCGTCGCCGCAGAAAGCCAGCGGCGCCAAGCGCGGGGCGGGCTTCGTTGATCCTCATGCCGGCGGCAACTGACCGATCGGGTTCACCGGCGCCCGGTCCTTGCGCAATTCGAAATGCAGCTTGGGCTTGCTGGCGTAACCGGTGTCGCCGACCAGGCCGATCACCTGACCCCTGGTCACCTTCTGCCCGCGCACCACATCGACACGGGCGGCATGGCCATAGGCGCTGACCCAACTGCCGCCATGGTTGATGAGGACCAGGCCGCCGAACACCGCCACCTTGTCCCCGGCATAGGCGACGACGCCGTCCGCGGTCGCACGGATCGGCGTGCCGGCGGGCGCGGCGATGTCGATGCCGTTGTTCTTCGCGCCGCTTTCACCGGGGCCGAAACGCGACAGGATCACGCCCTTGACCGGCCAGGCGAAGCTGCCGGCGAAGCGCGTGGGCTGGGCGATCGGCACGTTGGAGGGCAGGGGGCGTGGCGCGCTGGATGCGACGGCGACCGCCGCATTGTCGGCCGCGGCGGGCTGGCCGCCGGTCAGCACATCGTCGATATCGATGCGGAAGGCGGCGGCGCGTTGCTCGATGCCCGGCGCGCGGGCGGGCGCGTCGCCGGGCAGCAAAAGCCGCTGGCCCCGCCGCAGCATATAGGGTTCGCTCAGGTCATTGACCGCGACGATCCTGCTCCACGCGACGCCATAGGCCGATGCGATGGCGATGCCCGTCTCCCCCTCCGCCACCAGATGATAACGGCCGCCGGGGATGTGGAGCTTCTGCCCCGCCCGGATCGCATAGGGCGCGGTCAGGCCATTGTGGCGCGCGATCGCCTCCGACCCTGCGCCGGTGCGATTGCCGACCCCGCGCAGCGTATCGCCGGGCTGCACGACATAGGTGGCGCTGGCCACGGTGCGGGCGTTCGCCACAACCTGCTGCGCGGTCCAGACCGGCTGCTTTTCCGCCAGTTCGACGGTCGATGCGTCCGCATCCATCTGCGGCGGCGGCGTGGGCGCCGGATCGGCGCGTTCGGCCTGATAGGGAATACAGGCGGCCAGCAGGAGCGTGCCGAGCGGCAGGATCAGAAGAAACGGGCGCTGCATCGCGCCGTGTGTATCTGATCCTGCCATGGTTTCCAGCATTTTCAGTCCGCAGCGAGGCGGAGCGTGATTCAGTTAGTTAGCTAACTAAAAAATAGCGCAATCGCGTGCAACTGTCGCACTCCCTGTCTCAAACGCCCGTTCGGTTCGCGCCTGTCGAGAACCGAACGGGGCAGGGTTCAGCGCGGCTCCAGCTTCGTGATCCCGCCCATATAGGGCGCCAGCACGTCCGGCACGGTGACGCTGCCATCGGCCTGCTGGTAATTTTCCAGCACCGCGACCAGCGTCCGCCCCACCGCCAGTCCCGACCCGTTGAGCGTGTGGAGGAAGCGGGTCTGCTTCTCGCCCTCTGGCTTGTAGCGCGCATTCATCCGCCGCGCCTGGAAATCGCCGCAGTTGGAGACGGAACTGATCTCGCGATAGGTGGCCTGGCTGGGCAGCCACACTTCCAAATCCCATGTCTTGCGCGCGCCAAAGCCCATGTCGCCGGTGCACAGCAGCATCTTGCGATAGGGCAGGTCCAGCGCCTGCAAAATCCCCTCCGCCGCCGCGCACATGCGCGCATGTTCGGCCTCGGACTGTTCGGGCTTGGCGATCGCGACCAGCTCGACCTTCTCGAACTGATGCTGGCGGATGAAGCCGCGCGTATCGCGCCCCGCCGAACCGGCTTCGGACCGGAAGCACGGGGTCAGCGCGGTCAGCCGCAGCGGCAGGCTGTCGGTCGGCACAATGTGGTCGGCAACCAGATTGGTCAGCGAGACTTCGGCGGTCGGGATCAGCCAGCGGCCGTCGGTCGTGCGAAACAGATCCTCGGCGAACTTGGGCAACTGCCCCGTCCCGAACAGCGCCTCATCCCGCACCAACAGCGGCGGGTTGACCTCCTCATAGCCGTTGGCGCCCGTCTGGGTATCCAGCATATATTGCGCCAGCGCCCGATGCAGCCGCGCCATCTGCCCGCGCAGCGCCGTGAAACGCGCGCCCGACAGCTTCGCGCCGCCCTCGAAATCCAGCCCCAGCGCCGGCCCGAAATCGGCATGGTCCTGCGGCGGAAAGTCGAAATCGCGCGGCGTGCCCCAGCGGCTGACCTCCACATTATCCGCCTCGTCCGCGCCCTGCGGCACATCGTCGGCGGGCAGGTTGGGGATGGCGGCCAGCATCGCGGTCAGCGCGTCGCCGACCGCCTTGTCCTGGGCTTCCAGCGCGGGCGCGCCTTCTTTCAGCGCCGCGACTTCCGCCTTCAACGCATCGGCCTTGGCCATATCCCTGGCGGCCATCGCCTGCCCGATCGCCTTGCTCGCCTCGTTGCGGCGGGCCTGGTCCTGCTGCAATTGCGTCTTGATCGACCGACTCTGCTCATCCAGCGCCAATATCTCGGCGGAGAGCGGGGCCAGACCGCGCCGGGCAAGGTCAGCGTCGAAGGCGGCGGGGGTTTCGCGGATGAAGCGGATATCATGCATGGGGCAGTCCTATGCCGCCGCGCGACGGGCCGCGCAACCCTATGCGCCGCTGGCTCGTTAGTCCTGCATCAATCAAAAAGAAAAGGACGAAGCGATGCAGATCGAACATGACGCGATGGTGCTGGTGGCGGACGGCCGCAAGCTGCTTTTCTTCCGCAACAAGGGCGATGACGCCTTTCCCCAACTGGAGGCGGAAGAGGTCAAGGTGCAGGATAACCCCGCCAATCGCGATCAGGCTTCGGACGCGGCGGGTCGGTCTTCGTCCCCCATGGGCGGGCGTCAGAGTTCGATGGAGCAGGTCAACTTTCATGATCTGGAAGAAGCGCGCTTCGCCACCGAAGCGACCGACCTGCTCAAGCGTCGGGCCTTTGCGCAGGATTACGAGAAGCTGATCATCGTCGCCCCGCCCACCGCACTGGGCGAGATGCGCAAACATTATCATAAGGAAGTGCAGAGCCGCCTGGTCGGTGAGATCGCTAAGGATCTGACCAATCATCCGGTGTTGGAGATCGAGAAAATTATCGCAGCGGCCTGACCCGTCCGGCTTGGCACGACAAAAAGGGGCGGCGCCCGATGCCGGGGCCGCCCCTTTTTGTGGCGGGCGCTGCAATTAAGCGGCGGCCTTCGCCTTGCGTTCGGCGAAACGGCGGCGGGCGACAAGCGCCACGGCCGCCGCGCCAAACAGGAGCACCATGGGCGGAGCCGGAACATCGGTGCCCCCGGTGCTGCTCGAACCCCCGCTCGAACTGCTGGATGACGAACTGCTGGACGAAGAGGAAGAGCTGCCGCTCGACCCGCTGGAACCGGAACTGCCGCTCGATCCGGTGCTGCCCGTGCTGCCGAAGCTGGACGAGCCGCCCGACGAGGAAGAACTGCTGGACGACGAACTGGACGAGGAGGACGAACCGGACCCGCCGCTGGACCCGGAGCTGCCGCTGGACCCCGAACTGCCGCTGGAGCCGCTGCTGCCCGAACTGCCGCCGCTCGAACCGGGGTGACCCGGCTTGGGTGGCTTGCCGCCGCTCGAACCGCCCGAACTGCTCGACGACGAACTGGACGAGGAGGAGGAACTGGAACTGGAGCTGGACGAAGAAGACGAGCTGCTGCTGACATTGCCCGACGACGTCGACACATTGCCGGAAGAGGTCGACACATTCCCGCTCGACGTCGAAACGCCGCCGGTCGATGTGGACACGCCGCCGGTGGAGGTCGAGACGCCGCCCGTGGTCGAACTGGTCGAGCTGCTGATGCCGCCGGTCGAGCTGCTGGTCGAGGAGATCACGACCGATCCACCGCCGCTGCCGCCGCCACCGCCGCCGAAGAAACCGCCGATGAACCCGCCGCCGCCAAAGCCGCCGCCACCGCCCATCACGACCGGCACGGCGCCGCCACCGCCCGACATCATCGGCATTTCTGCGCGTGGCATCGGCGCGGGCAGCGGAATGGGCGCGGCCTGCGTCACCACCGTCACCGTCTGCGGCTTGGTGACCTGCACGGTCTTGACGATCTTGCGTTGCACCGTGCGGACGGCCAGGCGCTTCTTGGGCGCGGCCTTCATGCTCTTGCTGCTGTGAACCACCGCCGGCCGGGCGTTTTCGGCGACATGGACGGCGCCGCCGCCAATGATCGCTCCGCCGCAAGTGCAGGCGCATAATTTCGCCAAAGCCATCCGTACCGACATAGGATCCACTCTTCTCTTGTTACCCCGCGCCTCTCTCTGGATTTCCAGCGATGGGCTGACGGGAACTTCCTATGCGCATGAACGCAAAAGAAAGGGTTAACTGCAATCCCGTTAACCCTCAATATCATCTCTAAGAGCCGGATTCGGAAGTTTCTCAATTCTGACAATACCTTGCGGTTCTGCGTGTGAGCATGCGGATTGAGGCGATGAGGGCCCAAGCTGTTGATGAGGCGATGGATCGCTCCCAGTCTTTCGCGAGC
>NZ_SEOO01000031.1 GCF_004152865.1 Sphingobium cupriresistens
TCCGGCGTTTGCGGTCGGAGGATCGACTATCGTCACGTCATCCATAGTCTGCGGCGCAAACCCATGGCGCTGATGCGATTGTCCTATCGGGACCAGCTCTTCCCGCGGGATGCCTACAGGCTGATGTTCGAACGGCTGACCGATGCCATGCCAGAACGCAACGCCTGCCGCCTGATGGTCGAGTTGCTGAGCATGGCGCATGAGCGGGCCTGCGAAGCTGAGCTTGCTGATTTGCTGGCCCAGGATCTCGAAGCCAACCGACTACCTGACATCAACGCATTGCGGGTGCGCTTTGCGCCCGATCCGGCCGCTCTGCCCGATGTAGTCGTTCAGCTCGGTCCTCTGAGCGATTACGATGCCTTGCTGATGGGAGAGGCCGCATGAGCAACGCTTCCCATAATATCGACGCCCAGCGCCTGAGCTTCATTCTCAACGAGTTGCGTCTGCCCGCGATTAAGGTCGTCTGGCCCGACTTCACGCAACGGGCTGACAAGGAGGGCTGGCCTGGTGCACGCCTGCTTGCTGCCATCGCTGAGCATGAAATGGCTGAGCGCGATCGACGTCGGATCGAACGGCATCTGAGCGATGCCCGGTTGCCTGCGGGCAAAACCCTCGACAGCTTCGCCTTCGATGCTGTGCCGATGATCTCGCGCGCTCAGGTGACCGCGATGTGCTCTGGCGATGGATGGCTCGAACAGGGCGCCAACCTCATCCTGTTCGGGCCGCCGGGCGGAGGAAAGAGCCATCTCGCCGCCGCCATCGGCCTTGCCCTCATCGAAAATGGCTGGCGCGTCCTGTTCGCCCGCACTTCTGACCTTGTCCAAAAGCTCCAGGTCGCACGTCGCGAACTCGCGCTCGAAGCTGCCATCACCAAGCTCGACAAATATCATCTGCTGATCCTCGACGATCTGGCCTACGTCGCCAAGGATCAGGCCGAGACCTCTGTTCTGTTCGAACTGATCAGTGCCCGCTACGAACGCAAGTCCATGCTTATCACGGCAAACCAGCCCTTCGGCGAATGGAACAGGATCTTCCCCGATCCTGCCATGACGCTGGCAGCTGTCGATCGCCTTGTCCACCACGCCACCATCTTCGAGATGAACGTCGAGAGCTACCGCCGCCGAGCTGCCATCCAGCGACAATCAAAGGCCGGCAGACCACCAACCTACGCGACAATCAAAGCCGTCGACGAAATGTCGCTCCGCGACAATCAACCCGCCCAATAGCTCTTGCCAGCGTCAATCAACACAGCCAAACAGGAACAGTCGCGACAATCTGTTCTCATCCTGATTGACGCCCGCCTCTCATCCAGATCGTCGCGCTATAGGGTTATCTGGTGCCTGCGGTCAACGCAGGTTTCCGGTTTGCAGGCAGTCCGGATGACTACCCTGACGAATGGCTGGAGCCTACGGCAAGCGGTGAGATTCGTCTGAAGTCCGCGCATCGCGGAAAGCATGAAGGGCGGCTTGTCATGGTGCGCCCGGACGGCAGCTTTGGCGACGAGGGCATCCCGGCTTGGTTCTTTTCAGGAAAGTACCGCTTCTGCCCGGAGTGCGGTCATCAGCCAGCATCACAAGCGCGTGAAATCAACAAGCTGGCCGGTCTGTCCGCTGAAGGACGAAGTTCGGCTACCACCCTGATCGTTGCTACCATTCTGGCATGGATGGAGCGGGATGGGTCGCTCGACCCGCATACCCGCAAGTTGCTCGGCTTCACCGACAACCGGCAAGACGCAGCGCTTCAGGCAGGTCACTTCAATGATTTTATCTTTGTCACCCTTCTGCGTGCAGCGATCCTGCGGGCGGTCAGGAATGCCGGTCCCCAGGGGCTAAAGGCAGACAAGTTTGGTGAGGCCGTGCGGTTGGCCTTGGGCTTCGACCTCGAAGATAAGGAACGCCTTGGCGAATGGATGCTCGATCCGAACGCCAAGGGCTACCAAAACCGGCAGGAGGCCCAAGAGGCTCTGTCCGAAGTTTTGGCTCACCGGCTTTGGGCAGATTTGCGCAGAGGGTGGCGTTACACAAATCCCAATCTGGAAGAAGTCGGTCTGGTCACGGCGCACTTCCCGGGGCTGGATGATCTGATTGGCGACGACGAAGAGTTTGCCGGCAATCCGCGCCTGGCGTCGGCAACGCCAGACCAGAGACGTCATTTGTTCGAAATACTGTTCGATCAGATGCGGCAGGGTCTCGCGGTTGCAACGGACGCGCTTGACCGGGGCAAGGTGAAGCAATCGGCAGAAGTATCACGCAACCGCCTGCGGCTTCCGTGGGCTATCGACAGGGAGGAGGAAAACACGCTGCGGGAGTGTGGTTTCCTGATGATTTCGCCTCCTCGAAGCGGCACCATACGAGCTTCTGAAGCAGCCTTGATTCTGCGGGCTGGCCGCCAGAGCAAGCTCGGCAAAGCCCTGCGCCATCCTAAGCTTTGGAACAACGAACAGGTTCCGGCGAAAGAGTATGACGAACTGATCGAGACCTTGCTGAAGGCTGCCGAGGCCCATCAGTTCGTGCGACGGGTCAATGTCGGTTATGAGGCGCCGGCATGGCGCATGGCGCCGACAGCAATCCGCCTGATCCCTGCTGACGCACGTCGTGATGGCAAGCGGCAAAACCTTTTCTTCCGGGATTTGTACGAGCAGGTCGCAGACATGCTCAGCCATCCCGGCGATCTTCCCTACAGTTTCGAGGCCAGGGAACACACGGCACAGGTCGATCAGGAAGTACGAGCGTGGCGGGAAGATCGCTTCCGCTTTGAGCAGCCGGATCGTGAAAGGTTGAAAACCAATCTTGAGCAGATGCGAGAGCAAGGTGAGCCGAATAGCTTCCTTCCTGCTCTGTTCTGCTCACCGACAATGGAGCTTGGCGTCGATATCAGCGCATTGAATGCTGTTTACCTGCGTAACGTGCCTCCGACTCCCGCCAACTATGCCCAACGCTCAGGCCGAGCGGGGCGTAGCGGGCAAGCGGCGTTGATCGTTGTCTATTGCGCTGCCCAATCGCCCCACGATCAATATTATTTCGCGGATCAACAGGCTGTGGTTGCAGGCGCCGTGCGACCGCCAGCGCTTGATCTCGCCAATCAGGACCTCCTGCGTAGCCACCTCCACGCCGAATGGCTGGCTGCAGCCAATGTGCCGCTGAAATCCTCTATTCCGGAAAACCTGGACATGGGCGGAGATGGGAAGCCGTTGACGGTAGAAATCAACGACGGCTTACAGATGCTTGCAGCAAGTGGGGCAGCCAAGCCAATCCTGCGCCGCCTCATCGATTCCATGCTACCTGCAGTCAATCTTCGTGATGCACCCTGGCTTGCGGACGTCGATGCCTTTGTCGAGCGGACCGACAAGGAGGCCTTGGCCTCGTTGAGTGAGGCCTTCGATCGCTGGCGCAATTTGCACAGCAGTGCGCGCCGCGAACAGGAACTGGCTCACGCCATCCAGAATAAGGTGGGTCTGAAGGCCGGGGAGAGAACTGCAGCAGCAGGTCGGTATCGCAATGCATCCAGGGAGCTTGAGATCCTTGAGTGCGGGAAGGCATCCAACAGTTCGGATTTCTATACCTATCGCTACCTCGCCACCGAGGGCTTTCTGCCGGGCTACAACTTCCCCCGTCTCCCGCTGTATGCCTTCATCCCGGCTGCCAAGAGCGCGGTTTTGCAACGTCCGCGCTTCCTCGCGATTGCCGAATTCGGGCCGAATAGCATGATCTATCATGAAGGCCGGGCCTACCGCGTAACCAAGGCAAAACTCCCCGCTGAGGGCCGAATGGACAACGGACAGCTGGCGACGTCGACACTGATCCTGTGCCCGGAGTGCGGAGCTGCGCATACCGACGAGCTTCAGGAACGCTGCCACGCGTGCCACACTTCGCTGGGCGGTGCGGAGCGGCTCGATACAGTGTTCCGCATCGACAATGTCGAGACCGCGCCCGCAGAGCGGATCACGGCCAATGACGAGGATCGTCAACGCCGCGGTTTCGAGATCCAGACGGTCTTTCAATGGCCGGTCCAAAACGGTGGGCCAGACATCCGATCCACGGTGCTTGAGCACGATGGAGAGGACTTGCTCAGACTGGATTATGGCGCTGCGACAAAGCTCTCGCGCATCAACAAGGGGCTGCGGCGGCGAAAATCGAAATCGATCTGCGGATTCTTCATCGACCCCAATTCGGGACGATGGCTGAAAGACCCTGCCAATGGTGACGATGATGATGGCATGGGCGATCCGACCCAGGCCAAGCCGCAGCGAATCGTCCCGATGGTCGAGGATCACAAGAACGCACTGTTGTTGCAACCACAGGTATCCTTCAGCACGGAGGAAATGGCGACATTCCAGCACGCGTTTATTCGCGGCACACAGCTGGTTTTCGAGCTGGAAGAGGGTGAAATTCTCGGCGAATCTTTGCCGAGCCGCGACATTCGCAATGCCATTCTTCTTTATGAGGCGACCGAGGGCGGCGCTGGCGTGCTGAACCGGCTGGTGGCTGACCCCAAAAAGGTCGCCGAAGTCGCTCAGGTGGCGCTCACACTCATGCATTATCGCGAGCCGTTCGAGCCCGCCGATATGCTGGAGACCGATGATGCCTGCGTTGCGGGATGTTATCGCTGCATCCTGTCCTATTTCAATCAGCCCGATCACGAGCTGATTGATCGCCGTCACGAACAGGTGATCGAAGTCCTTTGCAAGCTCGCACATGCGACTGAAGTTGGGCTGGAAAACACTGGAACGGAGCATCCATGGCTGGCCTCAGTTGAGCAATGGGGTGTTCCAACACCTTCCGCGATCACCATCGACGGATCGGTGCAGGAATTGTTCTGGCCCGCGCGAGGCGTCCTCGCAGTGCCTGGCGGCCCGACACCCGGCCTGGTGGCTGAAGCTTCTGCGCTTGGCATTCTCGACATCATATCGTTGCCTCTGACGCCTGATGAGCAGGCTAGGCACGAACTCCTTGCAGCTTTGGGAATTAGCGCATGAACGCGATTGTTTTTTCTCCCGGAGACATGGTGCGCGCGCGTGGCCGCGAATGGATTGTTCTGCCTTCCCCGTCGGAAGAGTTGCTCAATGTGCGGCCATTGTCGGGCACGGATGATGACGCTCAGCTGATAGCGCCCGCGCTGGAAGCATCTCCAGTTTCGGCCGCAAGCTTTGCCGCACCGACCTCGGATCGCCTAGACACGCAGGACGGCGCCAGATTGCTGGCGGATGCTTTGCGGCTGTCTCTTCGCCGCGGGGCTGGGCCATTTCGAAGCGCGGCCCATCTCGGGGTAGAGCCTCGCGCATATCAGCTTGTTCCGCTCATGATGGCGCTCAAGCAATCGGTTGCTCGGCTGCTGATCGCAGACGATGTCGGCATAGGCAAAACCATCGAGGCGGGCATGATCCTGCGCGAATGGCTGGATCGCGGGATCGTTGATCGCTTTGCCGTGCTTTGCCCGCCGCATCTCGTCGACCAATGGGTTAGCGAACTTGGCGAAAAGTTCGATATCGACGCGGTTGCTGTAACGGCTGCCAGGGCGCGCGGTCTTGAGCGGGGGCTGCCCACCTCACAAAGCCTCTTCGAGGCCTATCCCTTTACGGTCGTCAGTCTCGACTACATCAAGGCCGACAGTCGCCGGGACGATTTTGCTCGGGCGTGCCCCCCCTTTGTGATTGTCGATGAGGCGCATGCCTGCGTCGGCAACGAACGTGGCAAGCACCAACGCTACGATTTGCTTGAGCGACTTGCCGCAGAAGGCGAGCGGCACTTGCTCCTGCTCACAGCCACGCCACATAGCGGCGACACTGTGGCCTACGATCGTTTGCTTGGCCTTGTGCACAAGGATCTGCAGGGCGGCCCCGATGCGGGCGACAGCAATGCCCGAGAGCGCTACGCCCGACGTCTGGCGCAGCATTTTGTACAGCGTCGCCGCCCAGACATTCAGGACGGCTGGGACGAACAGCGCGCCTTTGCGAAACACGAGGCCAAGGAAGCGCCGTTCACGCTGACAGGAGACTTCGCCGCATTTCAGGATGCAGTGCTGGACTATTGCCTTTCGGTGACCGAGCGCGCCGGGTCTGATCAGCGCCATCGCCGCCTTGCCTTCTGGGGAACGTTGGCCCTGATGCGCTGCGTTGGCTCATCGCCCGCTGCGGCCTTGAGTGCCCTTCGCAATCGGCTGGGCGGGATGGCCGAGGAGGAAGCAATCGAGCCGGTGGTCTTCGATGCTGAGGACGGTGTGCTCAATGACAGCGATGTAGAACCCGCGACCGCAAGTGAGCATGGCGAAGAGGGGGCTGCGCTGCGCGGTCTGATCGACCTTGCACAAACCCTGTGCAGCAGGCGTGATGACGATCCGAAGGTGAGACAGCTTGTTGCCGAACTTCGCCCCCTGCTGAAGGACGGCGTGAAACCGGTCATTTTCTGCCGCTTCATTGCTACGGCTGAAGCGCTGGGGGAAACGCTGCGCACAATCTTCCCAAAACATCAGATCGCGGTGGTGACTGGCACGCTGGCACCCGACGAACGCCGGGTTAGGGTGGATGCGCTGGAGCCGCATGAGAACCGTATCCTGGTGGCGACGGACTGCCTGTCGGAGGGGATCAACCTCCAGAGCCTATTCGATGCGGTGGTCCATTATGATCTCAGCTGGAACCCGACACGGCACCAACAGCGCGAAGGCCGGGTCGACCGGTTCGGCCAGCGGGCGAAGGTCGTGCGCTCGATCATGATGTATGGCGACAACAGCCCCATCGATGGTGCCGTGCTCAACGTGATCCTGCGCAAAGCTGAAGCCATCGAAAAGGCCACCGGCGTCAGCGTTCCGATGCCGGAGGATCAGGAGAGTGTGACTTCCGCGCTGATGCAGGCGGTTTTGCTGCATCGCGGCGGTAGCGCGCGCAGCCAGATGGCTTTTGATTTCGGCCCGGGTGCCGAGCTGTTCGAACGCCAATGGCGCGATACGGCGGAAGGCGCAAAGGCCAGCCGCGCACGTTATGCACAAGGCGCGCTGAAGCCAGATGAAGTCCTGCCCGAATGGCGCAAGATGCGGGCGCTCAACGGAGGCCCGCAAGAGGTCTCCCGATTCACAGAGCGTGCCCTGAAACGTTTGCAGGCCCCGCTTGAGGCTTCAAAGGGTCACTCCCTTCTCCACACCGATTTCCTGCCTGACATGATGCGCGAACGGCTCCAGCAGCGCGGGCTTAAAGGGACAAGGCGGATCAGCTTTGAGGATGATCCACTTCCCGGCGTCACTTATGTCGGGCGGGTGCATCCCATCGTCGCGGTGCTGGCCGAAACACTGGCCGAAGGCGCACTCGATCCTGCTGGCGCAGACGGCAAGGCCCTTGGCCGCGCAGGCGTCTGGCGGACTCGGGCGGTCACCCAGATGACGACGCTGCTCGTTCTGCGGCTGCGCTACAAGCTGGTGACGAGCGGACGTCTGAACCGGCTGCTGCTGGCCGAAGAGGCTACAGGGCTTGCCTTCTCTGGCCTCGGTCAGGACGTCGCGCTTAATGCCGAAGGCGCGCTGTCGCTGCTTGAGGCCGAGGCATCAAGCAACATGGATGAAAGCGCCCGCATTCGGCAGATCGAGGCCGCGCATGAACGTCTTACCGCCTATCGCCCGGCCATCGAGGCCTTCGCGCATCGAAGAGGTGAAGCCCTGTCTCACGATCATCTGCGGCTGACCGAAGCGGCAGGCGGCGGTGCAACCGTCAAGGTGACCCCAGTCCTCCCGGCGGATATCATCGGCCTCTATGTCCTGCTGCCGGAGGTGAACTGATGTCCCGGCACACCAAACGCTCAAGCGACACCGGCTTTGCCGCGCTCACTATCGAAGGCGGGCTGATCGCGCCCGATCAGGTTCAGGCCATCGCCTCAGCCGCGCCCGATCAGAAGACTGCGGCGGACTATGGCTGCCCCAAGGGCACGGGCCTGCGCGACGAGATCACGCGTTATTTCCGTATCGCCCAGGCCCATTGGCAGGGTTACGCGCGGCTCGAACAGCCGACGATGCAGCAGACGGCGGAGTTCGCCCGCAATCTGCTCGAGCAGGCATTCGGCTTTGAACTGGCCGGGCCGCACCACCAAATGCGTGAGGATCGACGCTTCACCATCGCCTGGGAAGCCAAAGGCGGACGCGTGCCCATCGTCATCGCGCCTCCCGCTCCGGCAGATAAGGGCAAGGCTGGCGACGGCTTCGCCCGCGCTTTGCCCGAGTTCGGCGATGGCGCCGACGGTCGTATCGCGCGCCGTTCCCCCACCGTACTGTTGCAGGACTGGCTCAATGCCAATCCGGACTTCTATTGGGGCCTGGTCTTCGCGGGCGACCGGGTGCGGCTGATGCGGGACAATGCCAGCCTGACCCGGCCTGCATGGATCGAGGCAGACCTCGGCGCGATTTTCCGCGACGAGATGTTCGCCGATTTCGCGGCGCTGTGGCTGCTGATCCACGCGAGCCGTTTCGGAGCCGAGGGCGCTGCGGCTAGCGATTGCGCGCTGGAACGCTGGCGCGAAGCTGGCATGAGGGCGGGCACCTCCGCGCGTGAGCGGTTGCGCGTCAATGTCGAGGAAGCGCTGATGGCGCTGGGTCAAGGCATCCTCGATGCCAACCCCGCCATCCGGGAACGGCTCGACAGCAATCAACTGACCATGCCGCACCTGTTCGAACAGATGCTGCGCGTGGTCTATCGTCTGATCTTCCTTGGCGTGGCCGAGGACCGTGATCTGCTGCACCCTCCTGCAACGCCAAAGGCGGTACGCGATCTCTACAGCAACAATTATGGGTTCGCCTGGGCACGGGACAGATCAACGCGCCGTAACGCGCATGATCATCATCACGATGCCTGGGAAGGCGTGAAGGTCACGTTCCGCGCTCTGGAACGCGGTGAAAAGTTGCTGGGCCTCCCCGCACTGGGCGGCCTGTTCGACCGTGCGCTCACCCCCGATCTCGATGCCGCGCAAATCCCCAACCGCTCGCTGCTGGCGGCTGCGTTCAAGCTGGGCTGGCTGATCGAAGATGGCCGCCGCGTGCGGATCAACTGGCGCGATATGGCGACCGAGGAACTGGGCAGCGTCTATGAAGGGTTGCTCGAACTTGTGCCGGTGCGAGAGGATGAGGGGCGCACCTTCAGCTTCGCGGGCGGCGCGGAAGCGCGCGGCAATGCGCGTAAGGTTTCGGGCAGCTATTACACGCCGGACAGTCTGGTGCAGTGCCTGCTCGATTCCGCGCTCGATCCTGTGCTGGAGCGGGCCGAGGCAGAAGGCGGTGCCGATGCTATTCTCGAACTCAACGTCATCGATCCGGCCTGCGGATCGGGCCATTTCTTGCTGGGCGCTGCGCGGCGGATGGCGACGCGGGTGGCGCAGCTGCGCAATCCCGATGCGCCCGATTACAATGCGGCCATGCGCGATGTGGTGCGCAATTGCATCCACGGCGTGGACCGCAACCCGATGGCGATTGAGCTGGCCAAGGTGGCGCTGTGGATTGAATCGGTGGAACCGGGCAAGCCGCTCGGCTTCCTTGATGCCAATATCCAGTGCGGTGATAGTCTGCTGGGCGTGTTCGACCTGAAGGCGCTGGATGAGGGCATTCCCGATGATGCCTACAAGGCGCTGACCGGCGACGACAAGGATACGGCGAAATACTTCGCCAAGCGCAACAAGGATGAGAAGAAGGGCCAGGGCACGCTCGATTTCATCGGCGGCGGCGGCACGTTGCCCCCGGCCAAGCTGGCCGCGACGATGGACGATCTGCGCCACCTGCCCGAAGATAGCGTGGCCCAGATCGCGGAAAAGCGCCGTCGTTTCGCCGCGTGGGAGGCAGACCCGAAGCGCTATGCGACCAAGGTCGCCTGCGATCTCTACATCGCCGCCTTCTTACTACCCAAAAAGGGCGGCGTGCCCGTTAATGCCAACAGCGTAACCGTGCCGACGACGTCTCATCTGCGAACGCGATTGGGTGGCGGACAGATTTATGGACCGCTGGAAGCTGCCGTTGTCGATGCGGCGGGTTTTGCTCGCGCCTTCCATTGGCCACTCGCCTTTCCGGAGGTGATGATCGGCAAGGGCGGGTTTGATGTTGTGCTCGGCAATCCGCCATGGGAGCGGATCAAGCTACAAGAGCAGGAGTTCTTTGCCGCGCTCGATCCTGATATCGCTAATGCATCCAACGCTTCTGTTCGATCAAAGATGATCAAGGAATTGGCGGAATCCATTGAAGGTTCTGGCGCACGAACCTTATACTCTAAGTTCGAGATGGCAAAGCGAGTTGCGGAAGCCAATAGCGTATTTGCAAGAGTGTCTGGTCAAGATGGCGGGCGATTTGCGCTTAGCGGGACCGGTGACGTAAATACATACGGTCTATTCACTGAGCACTTTAGATCATTACTAAGAATTGGAGGAAATTCTGGCATTATTGCTCCAACAGATTTGCTAACAAGCGATCCGTTGAAGCTATTCTTTTATGATCTATTCATAAGCGGGTCTCTAGTATCGGCAATATGCTTCGAAAATGAGGAGTTTATTTTTCCAGGCATCGCTAACGTTAATAGGTTTGGATTGTTTACGATTTCGCGCCAAAAAATGCGGGAACCCGGCTGCGAGCTCGCATTCTATCTCCGGCAAATTGGAGATATCGAGGATGACCGCCGTCGATATTATTTGAAATCGGAGGATTTGGATCTAATGAATCCACTTTCTTTGACCTGCCCAGCGTTTCGAGCGTCAGCGGATAAATCGCTAACTGAAAGCCTATACAAAAGAATACCCACTTTCTTCAAAGGGCCAAAAGACCCGAATGAACCTCAGAATTTATGGGACGTTGGCTTTTCTGCACCATTCCATATGGCTGGCGACTCGGATCTGTTTTTCGAGAAGGAGGAAGCTGATTGTGTCCCGCTCTATGAAGGCAAGTTTATTTGGCACTTCGATCATAGATTTAGTTCATATCATAATTTAGGAATCGCAAAAGGTCGAGGCGGTCGCGGCTTGCCGCCTGTAGAAATTGACGAATACAATGATCCTAAATTTGAGATTACACCGCGTTATTGGGTAAAGGCAGGTGTAGTTAGTTCAAGGCTACAAAGTCTTGATATCAATGATTATTGGCTAATTGGCTGGAGAGATGTCTCAAATGCCAAAGTTGAGCGGACCATTGTTTTTGCGCCGTTTCCATATTCGGCAGCCGGGCATACATTGCCGGTCATGCGGGTAAATAATGACAAGGAACGTGCATCTGTATTGATTGCAAACCTAAATTCGTTGGTCTTGGACTATGTCGCGAGGCAGAAGGTCGGAGGCTCGCATGTTACCCAAGGATATTTGAAGCAACTTCCCATTCTGCCTCCCACCGCCTATTTCAAATCCGATCTCACCTTCATCGTCCCTCGCGTGCTAGAGCTGAGCTATACCAGCCATAGCATGGCCCCCTTCGCCCGCGATCTGGGCTATGATGGCGAACCCTTCGCATGGGACGAAGACCGCCGCGCCCATCTGCGCGCCGAACTCGATGCCTGGTATGCGCTCGCCTACGGCCTGACCCGCGACGAGCTGCGCTATGTGCTCGACCCCAAGGACGTGATGGGCGCAGACTACCCCAGCGAAACCTTCCGCGTCCTGCAAAAGAACGAAATCGCCAAACACGGCGAATACCGCACCCAGCGCCTCGTCCTCGCCGCCTATGACGCGCTGGTAACAGACGGCATGCGGCCCCGCACGGAGGGGTATCGGTGAGCGAGTTCGATTCCGAGATGTTTTCCAGTGGCGCGCAGGTGGCCGGTTTCCATCTGGAAGCCGGTCAGCGCAACTTCATGGAAGTCTCCCGGATTATCGCGACGGAGCTGGACAGCGATCTGTTCACGCTGCGCCCTTACCTGCGGGCCTGGTTCAACGGCGCGCGGGATGCGCTGGAAGATTTCGGCATCGATGTGAGCGGCGCCAGCACGACCGAAGAAGTGGCGGCAGCCATGGGCTGCTTTTCAATGTGGGCGGGCAAGCCGCCAGTGACAGATCAAGGGATAGAGGCTCCGGCTGCGCAAGAGCAGCCGCAGCCGTCTGAATTCGGGGGTGCAAATGGATAACTTGAAGAGCCTTGCCAACGAAGCGCTCATCACAATCGAAACGATTGCGGATTCAGCCAAAAAGCGCCTTGGCGAACGAGGGCTTTCGCTGGATGCGATGGCGAGCATCAATCATGCAACAGCCGATACGCTTGCGAAGAGTATGCAGGACCGCAATTTGGAGCGGACCGGCAATCTGCGTCAGCTATGCCGCAAGCCAGCGATTGCGCGACTTGAAGTGGCCGATGAAGATGACAACGTAGAAACGATCTACATCACGCCGAACGCTGAGCTCAGCATTCCCGGCATCAAGCTTTGCAGTTATCTGAACAATCGTGGCAAGGGGCGGCTTGCCTCCCTGCCTGTGGGCGAAGGGACCGATATCACTTTGCCCGCTGGCCGGCGCTATTTTGAAGTTCGGCAAAAGCTGACGTTCGAGCCGACGACCGATCAGGATGTCTGGGATTCCCGCCCGGCGGTCCATTTTCTGGAAAAGCAGCCGCCGCAGACCATCAAATCGCTGCGCGAATTGTTGCGCGCGGACGGTTTCGCTGAAGACGAGATCGATGAGCTGGAGCGGCAGCTGGCCGAGGCAGACGCGGCAGACAACATTGTGAAGGGTCTTCAACGCTCGGTTCTGACCGCCATGCAGATGCGCGTCCAGCCGCTGCTGGACCAGTATCAGGACGAGATTTTCCGCCTGCCGCTGGATAGCCGTCTCGCCATCCTTGGCCCTCCCGGTTCAGGCAAGACGACCACGTTGATCAAGCGCCTGCGTCAGAAACTGGACTTTGCTCACCTCGATCCAGAGGAACAGGACCTTGTTGAAGAGCCCGGAGCGAGCGGACTGGATCATGCGCACAGCTGGCTGATGTTCACGCCTACCACGCTTCTAAAGGAGTATGTGAAGGCGGCGTTCAACAGGGAAGATGTGCCCGTCACTGACGAGCGCATCCAGACATGGGAAGATTATCGCCACGTAATTGCCCGGCGTAGCCTGCCGATCCTCCGGTCCGGCAAGCGAAAGGGCATGGTGATCAAGCCCGAGCCAGGCATTCTGAAGACTGAAACGCCCGCTCATCAGATCGAGTGGTTCGAAGCATTCACCGCCTTTCAGCAGGCGCTGTTCCTTGACGAACTGGGGGAAGCTGCGGGTCGCCTTGATGCGGTTAACGACCCGAAGGTCGCGGCAATTGGAACCCAGATCGGCGCGGCGATCGAGCGGAGCCAGGGGAGGCCTGCGCGCCTCCTGTTCGAGCTGGCAGGTCTGCTCGAAGATTTGCAGAAGCTGTTGGCGACATCGCGGGACGAAACCCGGCAACGCCTAAGATCGATGCTTTCCCTCGAGGTCCGCAAGGACAAGGGTTTGCTTGAGGCGCTAGCGCGTTTTGTCGCTACGCTGACACCAGAGAATGAGGACGAGCTCGACGACCCCGACGGTGACGATGAGGACGACGAGCCGGTGCCTCAACAGGGTCTTCGGGCCGCCGAGGCTGCTTTCTATAAGGCGTTGCGCGCAAAAGCTGTGGCAGAAGTCACAAAGAGAGCTCCTGCCAAGACCAGCCGGAATGCTCAGGTTTTGTCCTGGTTGGACGATAGGAAACTGGTGCTGCCGGCTCTTGGTGGGGTCGGTGCGAACATTGTCATGCAGCGTGCCATGACCCAGCTTTCCAAAGCGCCGACTAATTTTGTGGCAAAGATTCCGGCAAGATATCGCCGTTTCCGCCGTGAATCACTGGCCGAGGGTAACTGGTATTCAGCGCTACTCGGGCCAGCAGATGTCGATGCGCTTGAGCTTGATATCGTGATATTGGCGATGTTGCGTGCAGCCCGCCAGATTTCTGGCGATGCCCAGCTGCTCCGTCGTCTGGGTGATCGGTCTCCAGCAATTCTTGAAGATGTAGCTGGATTGCAGCGCAATCAGATCCTAGTCGACGAGGCCACCGACTTTTCGCCAGTTCAATTGGCCTGCATGACGGCCTTGGTCGACCCCCGCACAGATTCGTTCTTTGCGATCGGCGACTTCAATCAGCGCCTCACAAAATGGGGCACGAGATCCAAGGATGAGCTCAAGTGGCTTTTCCCTGACATTGACATCAGGGAAGTTTCGATCGTCTACCGGCAAAGTCGGAAGCTGAATGAATTCGCCAATCAGTTGGTCATTGCAGGTGACGCAGAAAGCCAATCCACCCTCCCCGAATTCATGGAAAATGAAGGGGTTTCGCCAGTCCTTGGAATGGATCTGGCGGATATAGGGCTGCTTGCTCGATGGTTGGCTGCGCGAGTTCGCGAGATCGAACGATTCTCCGAGCTTCTTCCGTCAATTGCGGTGCTTGTGAATCGGGAAGACCAGCTCCAACCGCTTGCCGATGCCTTGAATGAGGCCCTGGAAGACCAAGCCATTCGTGCTGTGGCATGTCCAAAGGGTCAGGCTATCGGTCCCGAAAATGACGTGAGAATATTTGAGGTTCAGCACATCAAGGGCCTTGAGTTCGAGGCAATCTTCTTTGTCGATATTGACGAACTTGCCCGCCAAGAACCCGAGCTCTTCGAGCGTTATATTTACGTCGGCGCTACCCGTGCTGCGACTTTTTTGGGGCTCACTTGTTCTGGGAACGCACTCCCGGGATCGATGGAACCGGTTTCACAGCTCTTTCACGAGAACTGGTGACCAGATTGAAAGCGAACCTATCGCATGATCGACACCGGGCAGCGCCTTTTTGATTACCCGTTTGCGCTTGAATCTGAGCTCCGGGATGCCGCCAATGGTCAGGGGTATCGCATTGCCCAAGGTCAGGCAGCTGGTTGGCTGTTTTATTCGTCTGCGTCTGCGCCGGGCGAGATTGCTGTCGCTGCGACGGCATCTGGCTTGAATGGGCCATTTTTCTTGTCAGTCGCTCATCCAGGTGCAGCTAGGGAACTCAAGGCGGAGTCTGCCGGGCCTTGTGCAAAGGGGCACGCCGCAGCCTTTGCCTTCATGACCAGAGACGCCCTCTTTGCGGGCGTCAGTGCAGTCTACCGCCTGTCGCTGAGCCTGCCGACTTTGCCCTTTGAAGACTTCATTCGGGAAACCTCTCACCTGGGCGACACAGAGGCCGAACGCGCTCAGAAGGTCCGGATAGGTCAGGATCGATTCCGGGTAGCAGTCATGGATTACTGGAACAGAACTTGCCCCTTCACTGGCGTAGTTGAGCCGCAACTGCTTCGCGCCTCACATATAATCCCTTGGGCCGATTGCGAAAGCGATCAGGAAAGGCTGAATGTCCACAATGGTTTGCTACTGTCGTCCTTGTGGGACGCCGCATTCGACAGCGGCCTGGTGACTTTCGACGACTTGGGCAATGCTATTGCCTCGCCCAGCCTTGGCAAATCAGCGCGTCTTGCACTGGCGCTGGAAAAAGCGCCGCCGTTGCAGTTGGTAGATGAACAAAGAAGCCGACTGGCTTGGCACCGCAGCGAAATATGGGTGGCCGATTAAAGAATTCAGCTGGATGAGTATCGAAGGTCTGTGCCCAGGGGCTGCTGATACGCCTCGATTGGGCTGGACCAACGTTCATTTTTTTATCGTCTTTCCATTGGTTTTCAGCCGGATTTGGACATGCCCTGACTCCGTCCTTCGAGATTCGAAGGCACCCGCCTTGTCGACGAGATCGCTGAGCTTGGCCTGACCATAGGTACGCGGATCGAAATCCGACGCGAGTTCAGCGAGACGCTGGCCCACTCGGCCCAAGGGAACCCAGCCACCGTCATCGTCCAGCTGCGCAATGGCCTTGCGAATAAGCGGGGCGGCCGCGCTTGGGGCTTGTTTGGCTGCCGCGGGACGCAGGTCGGCGCGTTCGGGCTCTTCCGAGGTCGGAGCCTCCGGCAGAAGATTCTCCGTGTAGATGAAGCGTCGGCAAGCCTGGCGGAAGCTCTCGGGGGTTTTCTGCTCGCCGAAGCCATAGACATCGATGCCTTGCTCGCGGATGCGGGCCGCAAGCCCGGTGAAATCACTGTCAGACGATACCAGACAGAAGGCGTCGAAGCGCCCGGTATGCAACAGGTCCATGGCGTCGATCACGAGCGCAATGTCAGACGCATTCTTGCCGGTGGTGTAGGCGAAATTCTGCTGCGCCCGGATTGCGTGGGTTGAAAGCACCTCTGCCCAGGATTTGAGGCGGGTTCCGGAGAAGTCGCCATAAATCCGGCGCACACTGGCTTCACCGATCTTGGCGATCTCTTCGAACAGACGGGTAGCGATACGGGAGGAGGCATTGTCAGCGTCGATGAGGACAGCAAGACGTGGAGCACGGGGTTCATTCGACATGTTGAATCCTTACCACGCCGCCGTTAAAATTTATCTCCAAAATAGATCAAACAGATTTGAAGTTAAATTCCGGCATCCGCCTGACTGGGCAAGTAAACTTACGGATCGATCTCTGACCTCATTCCATTATCGCGAATTTATATTGCGATTTCAGTCCGATTGCGCCTCAATGTCGGCAAGAAAGAGAACGGGGGAGCATTAGCAGCATGACGATCGAGGTTCGGCAACTCCGCTACGCCGTTCTGACCGCAGATACCCGCAGCTTTTCCCGTGCTGCCACGGCGCTCAACATGAAGCAGGCGACGCTGAGCCTGCGGGTTACGCAACTTGAGGACAAACTCGGCATCAAGTTGTTTACGCGCTCGACGCGGGGAGCTGAGCCAACCGAGATGGGCCAGGTCTTCCTTGAGTCTGCGCGGCGCATCATCACTGACATCGACAATCTGCAAACCACCGCGCGGGCGGTCAGCTATGGCGAGCAGGGACGGCTTGCCGTCGGTTACAGCTCCTCCCTGATGGCAGGCAATCTGAAGCAGACCTTCTCCGAGTATCTGACCCGATTTCCTGACGTCCAGTTTGATGGCGAGGAAGCCGCTCCCGAAAAGCTTATGAATGCCCTGCAATCGCGAACCATCGATGTCGCGGTGGCACCGGCCGGGATGGAAGAGAGCGGCATTCTGACGCGCTCGGTCTGGTCTGACAGGCTGATGGTCGCCTTGCAGTCGGGCCATCGGCTTCTCGAAAGCGACCGGATCTACTGGAGTGATCTGCGCCGCGAGGTTTTCGTGGTACCGGGCGGCGGCATTGGTCCGACTTTGGCCAATCTGCTTGCTGCGCGGCTGACCGGGCAAGGCGGGCGGCCGAACATCATCGTGCAGAATACGAGCCTCGAAAGCGTGCTTAGCATTGTGTCGGTCGGCCGCTTCATATCAATCGCAACCGAAGCCTCGCAGGGCGTGACATGGCCGGATATCCATTTCCGCGATATCCACGATCAGAACGGCACGACGCGCCTCGAATTCTCGGTTTACTGGCGAGAAGACAATGACAATCCCGCGCTGCAACGCTTCTTCACGCTGCTCAACGAGCGTTACCCCGTCTGAGGTGTCTTGCGCGCTTTGGCAAAAGCCCGGTCAGTTGCGATAAACCGCTCAAGCATGGGCGGAATAAGCCGCTCGGTGGTCGGCGCACCTTTGGCATCCCCGCCGTTTACGGCGAGCGCATAAGCCACCAGATCACGGTGAAGTCGTGCAGAGAGCTCCAAGGTCAGCCGCACCGGTTTTTCGTCGGCGAGATCAGCCAGTTTGAGACGGGTCATCGCATTCCTCCTGCAGGCACCGGTTCGAGCACCAGATCGCGAGTCACGATGATGCGCAGCGAAAATCCGGGGCGCACGGTCAGTGTCGGCGGCACGTTCAATTGCCGCTGCACGACCTGCCTGCCAGTCTGGCTTATGGTGTCCTGCGTGCCGAAACGCAGCGCCCGAATGAGATCGCTATCACCGTTCGAGATGAGCTCTGTACCAGCCCCCAGCAATGTCGAAATGAGCGCGGCCTTGAGCATGTTGCCCCAATGATAGTTGGTCTGGTCTTCAAGGCCGGCCATACCGGCAGCATCAGCGCCGGGCAGGCGATCAAGCAGGATCGATTGACCTCCGGGAAGGATGAGGCGGTCCCACGCCAGCAGCACGCGGTTCTGTCCGGCGGCTACGTCGCTGTCATATTCACCGATCAGCCTTGAGCCTTGGGGGATCAGAAGTATGCGGCCCGAGGGGCTGTCGTAGACGTTTTGTGTAACCTGCGCTGTGATCTGACCTGGAAGGTCGGACCGGATGCCGGTTATGAGCGCTGCCGGTATCACGCTTCCGGCTTGCACAACGTAAGGCGATGCAAGGCGCATGATGCGCTCAGGGCTTTCCGTGCTGCGGTTGCCGCGCTGTCCGAGAAATGCGCGGCGGCTTGACGTGGCTGTTGGTGCAGACGGTTGAGCTGGATCGGCACCTGGTAGCGAAGCTGATGGCGCTGGCCCTACTGCGGTTGCAGACCGATTGTCGGTCGTTCCGGTCTCTCCGGCAAGAAACAGGCGACTGGTCCGGGCACTGTCACGCTCCTGGGCCGCGCGCTCGCGCGCCTGCTCGGTGGCGGCAATCCGCGGATCGGGCTGTCCTGCGGCCGGGGCGGTGCCAATGGGCGGGATCGGGACATTTTGCCCGCGCTGCTGCGCGGCAACGATCGGGCCGCCGAGATCACCGGGAAGTGCAGGCCCCAACTTGGGCACGTCGCCATAGTTGGCAGGCGCACCGTTGACCGAGTCCGCGCGGTTGCGGCTGTTCGTGTCGTAGAGATTCTCGGCTGGCGCATGGTTCTTGGGCTGAAGTGCATAAATCAGCGAACCACCAATCCCGACGCTGGCGAGAAGACCAAGGATTGCGAGTGCCTTGCGTGACAGGCGCATGACGCGGGGTGGTTCGCCGTCAAGGCGAAACCCGTCGGGGTTGGCTGGTGCAACCGGGCGCTCGTCGTCAGGCTCATCGCCTTCGGCATCGACGTCAACGTCAACGTCAGTTTCAACGTCGGACTCGACGTCAGCCTCAACAATCGGGTTGGCGACAGGTGGCACACCATCATCCTGCGGTCGCGTGTTCATGAGCGGCTCCGGCGGCGTGCGCGTTCACGCTCAATGCGAACCTGCTTGGCGCTATTGCCTGCGCCAAGCCGCAGTTCGGCACGCTCAAACAGCCGGTCGACAACCATGTAGCGGCCCTGCACGCGGTAGTTCACCAGCTCAGCCGCCTGATCCGCGCCGATCACGAACAGCGGCGGCATATCACCGCTCGCGATGTCACCCGGAAACTCGATGAACACCTGCCGGCCATCATCGAACACCCGTACTGGTCGCCATCCGGGATGATCGCCCCCGATGCGGTAGCGAAAGTTCAGGCTTGAGAAATCGATTCCCGCCGCCACCGGAGCCGTGCGTTCGCGCTCGGCCTCGGCAGTACGCAGGGCGATCAAGGCGTCCTGCGGATAGGTCCAGGAGACAGCGGCCATATAGGTCGAGTTCGTCGCGCTGAGTTCAAGATGATAGGTGCGCCGATTGGTATTGATGATGAGGTTGGTGCGAATGTCGGCCCGCGTCGGCTTGACGAGGATGTGAACGCGGCGCGCTGCTCCGGCACCGCTCACCGTGTCGCCGATGATCCAGCGGACCGTATCGCCCGATGCGACCGGCCCCGGTCCGACGAGTTCCTCGCCTTCCTGCAGCATGATGTCGGTGATCTGCCCCGGTGCGGTGTAAATTTGGAACAGGGCTCCATCGGTATAGGCATATTGCTGGATAGCGTTGAAATAGCTGGTGCGCTCCGGTTCCACGCGCGCTGCGGCGTTGGCCCTACCAACACGGGTGCGCGGGTCGACAGGCTCAACGGTCTGCGCCGATGCAGCAGGAATTGCATGCGGCTGACCGCGCTGTTCGTGCGCCATGGCTTGAGCAGGGATGCAGAGCAGCGTTACCGCTGAGAGCATAATGGATGTGCGCAGGGCGCGCGTCGGGCGGATCATTGGCTAAGCTCCTTTGACCAGTTGATGGCGTTGATGAACAGGCCGAGCGGATTCTTGCGCAGGGCATCGGGGGTGCGTGGTGGCTGCACGACGGTGGTCAGGATCGCTGACCAGCGCGAAGTCTCGAGAAGTGCGCCATCCTGGTAACGCCGCTCGGTCCAGCCGACGCGAAAGCTGTCGTTCGACGCACGAACGACGCTCGACACATCGACCGCGACCTGCACCTTGCCGACTTGGGCAAAGGGATCGTTGTTGCGCGCATAGTCATTGAGCGCCTGCGCTCCGCGGTCGGTGGTGAAGTCGTAAGCCCTGAGCCAGTCTTGCCGCAGCACGATCGGATCGGCGGGAATGGCGCGCACCTGTTCGATGAAGCGAGCAAGGTGGAACGCCATCTGCGGGTCGGTTGGGCGATAATCGACATCAGCAGGCGCGATGGCCTGTGCCTGGCCGAGCTTGTCGACCTCGACCACCCAGGGCGTGATCGTGCCGCGCGCCGATTGCCAGACGAGACCGCCTGCCAGCCCTCCCGAAAGCGCCAGGCAGCCGAAAAAGGCGAGCCGCCAGTTTTTCGCCTGCACGCGGGCCGAACCGATGCGGTCATCCCAGACCTGGGCGGCGCGTTGATAGGGTGTGACGGGCTCGTGACTGGTCCCGTAGCGTATAGAGGGGCGTCGAAACATGTCGGATCCTTTTCGGAAGTTTCAGCTTTTGTCGGAGATGTCGGGGCCAGAGCCGCCGCCGTGGCTGTCGCCGCCCTTGAGGGTATGCGAGGCCATGTTGGCACCCTGCGTCATCGCCTGACGCCGCTTCATCGCGGTGGCCCATGCAGGGGGGCCATCGCCGGCGCCGGTCGCTGCCGCATTGGCGGGCGTCCCGGCCTTGCCAGCGGCATAGTTCGCTTTGAGGCTGTCCGCGGCCCGGCGAAGTGGTGACGCTGCGCTGCTTGCGGCTGATTTTGCGACATTGGCGAGACCCGAAGCAGCCGCAGCCCGTCCGGTTTTGCCAGCGGCTCCGGCTGCATAGGCACCCGATGCGCCGCCTGCCGCGCGGGCACTGCCCGTGGCCGCGCCCGCCATGGCCGAGCCGGCGGCCCCTGCGGCGAGTTTGGCACCTGCGATACCGCCCGCAATCGTTGCGCCAGCGGCGATCGCCGTACCTGCTGCCGCGCCTGCGCCAAGCTGCGGTCCGCCCGACACAATGCCGTTGGCGATGCTGGGACCAAAGATACCAAGGCCGAGCAAGGTCAACGCTGCGAGCGCAATCGCCATGACCTGCTGGATGTCGGGTTCGGCCCCGATACCGGCATTGATGAACTGCGTGAAGAGGGTCGTGCCAATGCCGGTGATGACGGCAAGCACCAGAACCTTGATGCCGGAGGAAATGATATGGCCAAGGACGCGCTCGGCCATGAAGGCGGTGCGCCCGAAAAAGGCGAACGGCAGCAGCACGAAGCCTGCAAGCGTCACCAGTTTGAACTCGATGATGGTGACGAAGACCTGGATCGCCAGCACGAAGAAGGCGATGACGACGATCAGCCAAGAAATCAGCAGGATCAGGATCTGCACGAAATTGGTGAATAGGCCCACCGGTCCGACAAGGTCGGCGGTGGCATCGAGCAGTGGCTGCCCGGCATCAAGACCGGTTGCGGCCACAACGCCGGGGCGCATGAAATCGCCGATCGCCATGCCGCTGCCACTGGCCTGCAGGCCAAGCCCGGCAAAGCTCTGAAGCATGATGCCAGCGAGATTCGAGAAGTTGCCGATGATGAAGGCGAAAGTGCCGATGTAGAGCGTCTTCTTGATCAGGCGCTGCAGCACATCTTCATCGGTGCCCCAGGCCCAGAACAAGGCTGCTATGGTCACGTCGATGACGATGAGGGTGGTCGACAGGAAGCCGACCTCACCGCCGAGCAGACCGAAGCCGCTGTCGATGTATTGGGTGAAGACCGTCAGAAACTGGTCGATGACGCCGGTATCATTCATGGCTGCCGGTCCCTTCCATGGAAAAATCGGCGGCGCTCAGCTTCCCAGACCGCATCGCATCCCGATTCCGGCATGGTGATCGTGCTGCAGCGCTTGAGTTCTTCGGCGTGAGGGTTCGGAGATCCTGTCTCTTCCGCGACATAGGTCGTTGTGTCGTGCCGAGCCGGCGGCCGCGTTGCCGACACAACCGCGACCGCGATCAGCAATCCGCCAAAAGCAGCGGCTGCCGCCAGCTTGACCGACCGGCTCATGTCAGTTCCGGGTCCGGAAGCGGCGGAAACGCTCGCGGCCCTCGGCCTCGGTCGCGGCATTGCGCGCGGCCTCGATCGACTGCGCGCGGCCCTGCGCCGCAATGGCGGCGGTCAGATCGGCCAGTTGCTGGGTTTGCAAAGCCAGTAGCTGATTGCCGGCCTGTGCCGCCTGCAGAGCCCCGGTCGCTGACTGGCTGGCGCCGACCAGTGTCGTGATCGAGCTGCGGGTCGCACCCAAATTGCCGACGATCCCGGCCTGAACCTTCATTGCGTCTTCGAAGGCGCCGACGCTGTCCTGCCATCGCGCATTGGCGTTAGCGACCATCTGGGCCTGCCCGCCGGTGAGTGCCGCCCCCTTGTAACGGCCGTTGAACACCTGCTGCACGTCGGTCACGTCATAGGCGATGCGCTGGGCCTGGTTCAGCAACTGGCGGGTCTGGTCTACCTGTTGCTGCAGCGTCTGGATCGTCGAGACCGGCAGACTGGCAAGATTGCGTGCCTCGTTGATGAGGCTGGTCGCCTGGTTCTGGATCTGCTGGATCTGGTTGTTGATCTGCTGCAGCGTCCGGGCGGCGGTCAGCACGTTCTGCGCGTAGTTGCTGGGGTCATAGACGATCCCGCCAAACTGGGCCTGCGCCGGCGCGGCGATCATGGTGCCTGATACCAGCGAAGTGGCGATCGCCGTCGCCATAAGAGCGCGGCGGAGGACGGGTATTTTCATGGGTGGTTTTCCTTGTCGGTTAGTGCGGGCGGCGGGGGAGGAAGCAGCTCGGCCGCCCATTCGAGGCTGCGGTTCTGGAGCCAGGCCGCTGCAAAGCCTTCGCGGCCATGGGCTGCGAAAAGCTCGGCGATGCGGATCTGATCGGTTTTGGAAGAGGCGGCGCTGAAGGCGAGTGCGACATCGCCGAGTCCCAGCTCAAACAGCCGGTTGCCGCGCCGCGACTGGCAGTAATAATCGCGTTTCGGGGTAGCCCGGCTCAGGATTTCGATCTGGCGATCATTGAGGCCGAACCGCTCATAGACCCGTGCGATCTGCGGTTCGGCCGCGCGCTCGTTGGGCAGAAAGATGCGCGTCGGACAGCTTTCGATGATGGCAGGCGCGATGGCCGACGTCTCGATGTCGGCAAGACTCTGGGTCGCGAAGATGACGCTCGCATTCTTCTTGCGCAGCGTCTTCAGCCATTCGCGCAGCTGCGCGGCGAAGGCCGGGCTGTCGAGAACAAGCCAGCCTTCATCGATGATGATCATGGTCGGCGAGCCGTCTAGCCGCCCCTCGATCCGGTGGAACAGGTAGGCGAGCACAGCCGCGGCCGATGATGCGCCAATCAGACCTTCGGTTTCGAAAGCCTGCACGGACGCCTCACCCAGCCGTTCCTGTTCAGCATCGAGAAGCCGTCCCCATGGACCGCCGATGAGATACGGGGCGAGTGCCTGCTTCAATTCCTGGGATTGCAGGAGGACCGCGAGACCGGTGAGTGTGCGCTCGGCAGGTGGTGCGGAAGCAAGCGATGTCAGGGCCGACCAGAGATGTTCTTTGGCGGCAGGGTCAATCACCATGCCTTCGCCGGCCAGCATCGCCGCCAGCCATTCGGCGGCCCAGGCGCGTTCGCCGGCGTTGTCGATCCTTGAAAGCGGCTGCAGGGCGACGGCATCGCTGTCGCCTTCCTCGGCATGCAGCGCGCCTCCGAGATCCTGCCAGTCGCCGCCCATGCCGAGCGCAGCAGCGCGGATCGATCCACCAAAATCGAAAGCGAAGATCTGGCTGCCTTTGTAGCGCCGGAACTGCAGCGCCATCAGCGCCAGCAGCACGGATTTGCCTGCCCCTGTCGGGCCGACGATCAGACTGTGGCCGACATCGCCGACATGAAGGGAAAGGCGGAACGGGGTCGAGCCTTCGGTCTTGCCGTAAAGCAAGGGGGCGTCACCGAAATGCTCGTCCCGTTCCGCTCCCGCCCATACCGCTGACAGGGGGATCAGGTGGGCGAGATTGAGTGTGGAAATGGGCGGCTGCCGGACATTGGCGTAGACATGGCCGGGGAGCGATCCGAGCCATGCCTCGAGCGCATTCATACCTTCGACTGTGCAGGTGAAGTCGCGGCCCTGAATGACCTTTTCGACCAGCCTCAGCTTCTCCGCCGCCAGCGCCGGGTCGCGGTCCCAGACCGTGACCGTCGCAGTGACGTAAGCAATGCCGGCATGATCTGCGCCAAGCTCCTGCAACGCCATGTCGGCATCAGCAGCCTTGTTCGAGGCGTCCGAATCCATCAGCACCGATTGCTCGTTGGTCATCACCTCCTTGAGGATGGCGGCGACCGACTTGCGCTTGGCGAACCATTGCCTCCGAATCTTCGAGAGCAGTTTGGTGGCGTCGGTCTTGTCGAGCATGATTGCCCGCGTTGACCAGCGGTAGTGGAAGGCTTGCCGGTTGAGCTCATCAAGCAGCCCGGGAAAGGTCGCCGTCGGAAAGCCGGTGATCGTGAGCGTGCGCAGATGAAGGGCGCCGAGCAGGGGCTCGAGCCCGCCGGTGAGCGGCTCATCGGCCAGCAGCGCGTCGAGATAGACCGGCGTTTCGGGCACGCGAACGCGCTGCGTCCTGGTCGATACCGTGCTGTGGAGATAGGTCAGCGTGGCAGCGTCATCCAGCCACGCGGCCTCGGGCATAAATCCCTCAACCAGATGCAGCACGCGGTCGGTACGATCAGCGAAGGATTTGACGAGTTCCTTGGGATCGACCCCGGTCGACGCCTTGCCTTCGTAGAGCCAGCCTTCGGCGCGCGCCGCTTCCTCGGGCGGCGGCATCCACAGCAGAGTCAGATAATAGCCGCTTTCGAAATGCGCGCCTTCCTCACGAAACTGTTCGCGGCGTTCCCTGTCGACCAGTGCCGACACAGGATCGGGAAAGCGGGATTGCGGATAGGCTTGCGCCGCGGTGCGCTGCGCTTCGACGAAAACCGCCCATCCCGAGCCCAACCGCCGCAGGGCATTGTTGAGCCGGGAGGTGACGGCCACGAGTTCAGCGGGCGTGGCACTGTCGAGATCGGGACCGCGAAAGCGCGCCGTGCGCTGAAACGATCCGTCCTTGTTGAGCACCACGCCCGGCCCCACCAGTGCGACCCAGGGGAGGAAGTCTGCGAGACTGGCGGATTTGGTCCGATATTCCTGAAGCGACATCATGGCCGCACCCAGGTCGGATATTTGAGATGGCGGCGCGCGACATCGACAAACTGCGGATCGCGGCGTGCAGCCCAGACCGAAAGCACATGGCCGATTGCCCAGATGGCAAAGCCAGCGAGCCAGAGCCGCAAGCCGAGGCCAATCGCGCCCGCCAGCGTGCCATTGACGATGGCGAGTGCACGCGGCGCACCGCCGAGCAGGATCGGCTCGGCCAGTGCGCGGTGGACCGGGGCATAGAAGCCGGGAATGTCGTCTGCCGATGTCATCAGATCAGCGCTCCGCCGCCGAAGCTGAAGAAGCTCAGGAAGAAGCTCGATGCGGCAAAGGCGATGGAGAGGCCGAACACGATCTGGATCAGCCGGCGAAAGCCGCCCGATGTATCGCCAAAGGCAAGGCTGAGGCCGGTGACGATGATGATGATCACCGCAACAATCTTGGCGACCGGCCCCTCGATGCTCTCGAGGATCGACTGCAGCGGGGCTTCCCACGGCATCGACGAACCGCCGGCATGCGCCGGGGTGGCAGTGGCCACCATCACGAAAGCAGCGGTGACAGCGAGCGCAGCGCGATTGGTGCCGCGCCGGAGGGCATGGATCATAGGGGGTCTCCTTGGGTTTGGGTGGCAGGAATCAGGCGATAGTCGCCGGTGACCGGGTCGAGCCCGTCGACGCGGGCCAGTTCGGCGAGGCGCCGCCCGGTGCCATCGCGCACCAGTACGGCGACGAGGTTGATGGTCTCGGCGATCAGGGCGCGCGGGACAGTGACGACCGCTTCCTGGATCAGCTGCTCCATCCGCCGCAGGGCGCCGATCGCGCTTCCGGCGTGGATCGTCCCGATCCCGCCTGGGTGGCCGGTGCCCCAGGCCTTGAGGAGATCAAGCGCCTCGGCGCCGCGCACTTCGCCAATCGGAATCCGGTCAGGGCGAAGGCGAAGGCTGGAACGGACCAGATCGGATAGCGAGGCAACGCCATCCTTGGTCCGCATCGCCACAAGGTTCGGGGCGCGGCATTGGAGCTCGCGGGTATCTTCGATGAGAACCACCCGGTCGGTGGTCTTGGCGACCTCGGCAAGCAGCGCGTTCGTGAGCGTCGTTTTGCCGGTGCCAGTGCCCCCAGCGACAAGGATGTTCAGCCGCTCTGCAACACCCGAACGAAGACTTTCGGCTTCAGTTGCGCACATGATTCCTGTGCTGACGTAGTCATCGAGCAAAAACACCGCGACGGCGGGCTTGCGGATGGCAAAAGTGGGAGCCGCCACCACCGGTGGCAGGAGGCCTTCGAACCGTTCTCCGCTTTCCGGCAGCTCCGCTGACACGCGCGGTGCATCGCCGTGAACTTCGGCACCCACATGATGGGCAACCAATCGGATGATGCGCTCACCATCGGCTGCGGTCAGGCGTTCACCGCTGTCGGATAGTCCGATGCCCAGCCGGTCGATCCAGAGGCGTCCGTCCGGATTGAGCATGATCTCGATGACCTGCGGGTCAGCCAGCCAGGTCGCGATCGATACGCCCATCGCCGTGCGCAGCATGCGTGCGCCGCGTGAACGTGCTTCAATTCGGACTGGCTCAGCGCCCATCGGATACCCCGCTTCGGGAGCGGGACAGGATCGTCCGGCTCGACGGGGACGAGTAAGAGACGCAGAAAAGGGGCTAGTTCAACAAGGATTTAGCGTCGTAGCAGTGGGGGATAGAAAAACAGGGATGAGCGTAGTTTGCTGCTCCCACCGTATGGCTGGAAGGCCGTAGACGGTGGCATGGTCCCGCCAGCCTTTGATCACTTACCAATCGTCGAAACTTTCAATTTTGCTCATGCCGGAAACCTCATTTGAATGAGTCCCCATATGGTGGCGGTCACTATCCCATACGGCATACAGTGCCCTGGTCCCTGAATTTTCCGCTTTGTTTAAGGTGAAGTCGTAACAATCAAGAAATAGCTGCTCATAATACTTGGCTAGGCGATTGTTCATTTTTGTAAATGTCGCATAAAGCAGAACCCCATCTGGCCATTTAGATTTAATGTGGCTAGCGATGCGGGCGTCGGGCGGCCCTTTCCCGACATAGGCACACAACATCGTATGGGTTTCATGGTCATCACATGATTCGTAATCAGTCCACAGGTGATAAAGACCGGACTGACCCTTGAGAGTTTTAAGAAATATTTTGTGATTCAAATCGCCAATCACGAAGTCATCAGCGACCGGTATCATCATGCAATATTCGCTCAAGTTCACTAAATCATTGGCAGCAAGCGGCTGCGATAGCTCCTCACGTGCCATTTTGTCGAAGTCATCGTATTCCGGGCTTTGGCACGGAAAATCGTGGTCATCACATTTCGCCATCATCGGTCAACCTTTCGAGCCAAGAAATTTCTAGCAAAAGCTTTCCCCAACTGAATGATACAAATACAATGAATTTTTGCATTCCTTTGATTGCAAGTATGAATTGACCTTCAGGCGGTATCTCGATTCTCGCGCTCCATCTCATCCCGCAGTTTCGGCCCCGCCTCCATGCGCCGCGAGAGTGATTCCACAAATCCGTGCCACCTCTTCTTGCCCATCGCCTGCGCCGCCTTCATCGCGGCATCAGGCAGCGGCGGATTGCTGGTGAGCCAGAAGCGCACGAACAGGCCGATCGCTTCGTTCGTCAATTCCACATGCCATTCGAGCCGATCCAATTGCCGCGACAGACGATCGAGCCGTCTCGCCAGAGCGGCTTCCATCCGTTCATCCTGATCGGACTGCAGCAGAGACATCAACGCCGCCTCCACCACTTCGGTGCGCGAGACGCCGCGGGCATGAGCGCGTTCCTCCAGCAATTTGGCCAGTTCGATATCGAGCCGGAAGGTTTGTTTGCTGTGGGGCTTCTTCCTCACAGGTCGATGCCGTCATCGGGGTCGAGCGATGCATTGCGGGCATTGCGGTTCATTGTGCGATCAGCTTCCCGTTTGACCGTGGCTGCGTCATCCTCGGGCACATCGCGATCAAGATCGAACTCATTGACCGGTGGCTTGGGGACGGGAACGACATCCTCATGTTCGCCCAGTTCGGGTTCTCGCCTGATCCCGGAGTTCGCCGTATCATTTTCTGATTTGGCCCGATCAGCAGCTGACGGCACACCCGGCTTTGGCTGATCAACTGGCGGCTGTTCGGAGCATTTCTCTTCTGCCTTGGCTGGTTTGGTCGGCAGCGGTGCCGCAATGGGTGCGAGCGCAGACCAGTCGTCCTTTGGCCGTTTTTTTGGGTGCAGCGGCTTGGGAGTGGGTGCGGGTAGAAGACGCGCGCGAAACCGTGGGTCGAGAAAGTATTTTGCCTTTTCCGCGCGGATCGGCGGAGTGCTGGCCACCAGCACTATCTCCTCGTGCTCAGAAAATTGCTGAACTTCGCCGGGGGTCAGCAACGGCCTCGCGGTCTCAGTACGTGAGACCATGATATGGCCGAGCCATGGCGAGAGGCGATGCCCGGCATAATTCTTCATTGCCCGCATCTGGGTGGCGGTGCCGAGCGCATTGGAAACGCGGCTGGCGGTATTGTCATCATTGGCCGCGAACGCGACGCGGACATGGCAATTGTCGAGAATGGCGTTGTTTGACCCGTAGGCTTTTTCAATCTGGTTGAGCGACTGCGCGATCAGGAATGCCTTGATCCCATAGCCTGCAACAAAGGCCAGGGCGCTTTCGAAGAAGTCGAGCCTCCCCAGAGCCGGGAATTCGTCGAGCATGAACATGACGCGCTGTCGGCGTCCTTTGGCTCTCAGCTCTTCGGTCAAGCGGCGCCCGATCTGATTGAGCATCAGGCGGACGAGCGGCTTGGTCCGGCTGATATCGGAAGGAGGAATGACCAGATAGAGCGACACAGGTGCCGCTGAATCGACAAGATCGGTGATGCGCCAGTCCGAGGCTCCGGTCACCTGCGCAATCACAGGGTCGCGGTAGAGGCCGAGGAACGACATGGCCGTCGACAGGACGCCAGACCGCTCATTGTCAGACTTGTTCAGCAGTTCTTGCGCGGCGGCTGCTACAACGGGGTGGACACCGTCCTTACCCAGGTGCGGGGTCGTCTTCATCCGGTGCAGCGTGGTTTCGATCGAACGGCGCGGATCAGACAGGAAGCCAGCGACCCCGGCCAGCGACTTGTCCTTCTCGGCATAGAGGACGTGCAGGATCGTGCCGACGAGCAGCGAATGACTGGTCTTCTCCCAATGCGTGCGCTTTTCCAGTGACCCTTCGGGGTCGATCAAGATGTCGGCGATGTTTTGGGCGTCACGCACCTCCCAATCGCCCTTCCGGACTTCGAGCAGCGGATTGTAGGGGTTGGATGCGGGGTTGGTCGGATCGAACAGCAGGACGCGGCCATGCCGGGCGCGAAAGCCCGCCGTCAGATCCCAGTTCTCGCCTTTGATATCGTGGACGATGCAACTGCCCGGCCAGGCGAGCAGCGAGGGGATTACGAGACCAACGCCCTTGCCGGAACGGGTCGGCGCAAAGCAGAGAATATGCTCGGGGCCATTGTGCCGCAGATACCGATTCTTGTGCGAGCCGATCACCACGCCGTCCTGTTTCAGGAGGCCTGCCTTCTTGATTTCCTTGTCGGTTGCCCACCGCGCAGACCCATAGGTCTCTGACTGCTTCTCCTCCCGCGCGCGCCACACCGACATGGCAATCGCGATGACTATGGCGGCCAAGGCACCTGAGACCGCGATGAAAGCGCCGGTTTGGAAGATCTGTGGTGCATAGGCGTCGAACGCAAACCACCACCAGAAGAAGGCATAGGGCGGATAGATTGGCCAAGGTCCAAGCCAGAACCAGGGCTCGCCGAGCTCGGGTTGGTACGCAAGGGCGTGGGCCGTCCATTGGGTGGCACACCAGATGCCAAGCAAGGTGACGCTGATGACGGCGATGACCTGACCCCAGAGAATACGGGTGGCGTTCATTGAAAGTTACTCCTGATGAGGGGGTAAATGAGGGTCACAGGCTGATCCCGCGTCCGCGGCCCAAGGCCCAGTCGACAGTACCGCCCGGCGACATGGTGCCGGTGATGTGCTGGCCGAGGTGCTGATCGAGCGCCGGGCGCCAGGGCACGAGCTGAAAGCCCAGTCCTTCGTCGATCATCGCGAAGCGGCCCGTCGAAAGCGTCACCCGCTCCCGGTAGATGCCGCTGACATAGTCGCCTGCGCCCGACGGTTTGTGCTCAAGTCCCGTGCGCGCGGCGATGGCCTGCGTGGCGGCCGTCAGTTCCTGATTCTTCAGCGTCCCGACGAGATCCTGAGCAAGGATGACCCGCTGGCCCTGCCGGCGGGCAAGCCCCTGCGTTTCGAGATGGCTGGCGCGGGCATCCAGGGCATCGCGCACCTCGCGCCCGAAACCATTGCCCGTTGCTACGGGATCGCGGGCAGCAAGCTGGCGATCAAGCCACGTCGCGCCAGGTGCTTTGATCTGTGCCTCGAGAGGTATGTCTGATCGTGTGGCGAGCGACAGCCGGTCATGCCCTTTGGCATCCTCCCATGAGCGCAGCTCGACGATCGATCCGGCTTTGGCATCGCCGGTCATCTCCATGTCCTTGAACCGCAGATGGTGCGTGCGGCCATCGACACCATCGACGATGGCATAGGCACTGCCCGTCAGCTCGTCGTGGAGGCCACGTTCGACCAGGCGTCCGATGACCGGTTCGCTTGGAACGTCCTGATGCAGGGCCAATGCCGATACATCAAACCGCCCGCCGTCGCGGCTTATGGCATTGTGCATCGTCTTGATGATGTCGTTGCGCACCGAAAGATCGCGCAATGTGTTTTCGGCACCGGGCTCCAGCGCCCACACCGCAGGCCCTTCGCGTGCCGCCAGTCCCAGCTGTTCCAGTTTGGCGGCGCGGCCCAGAAGCAGCCGGCGCATTTCGGGATCGGCGTCGCCGCCTGGACGCAGATCGACAAGGCCTGCAGTATCCTGCCCCAAGCGTTCAAGCTGCCGGTCAAGACTGGTCCAGCGCTCGGCATCGACCTCGCGTTCGAGCGCGGTGCGGATGTCCAGCTCTGTGCGCGGCCCCAGTTCGAGCGTCACCCGCTCTTCCGCCCGGAACCGCAGCCCTTCGCTTATGTAGCCCCGGTCAATAACAAGATCAGTGCCGTCGCTGGCAACGCCGCGCACCAGCACATGGATGTGCGGATTGTCGGTGTTCCAATGGTCAACGGCTACCCAGTCCAGTTCGGTGCCCAGATCCTTGGCCGCGTCAGCCATCAATTCGCGGGTGAAGCTGCGCAGGTCTTCCATGTCCCCGGCATCTTCGGGCGAGACGATGAAGCGAAAGTGGTGCCGGTCATCTTCGCAACGCCCTGCAAAGGCATCCCGATCAGCCCTGTCGGTCTGGGCATCGAACATCGAGGCGTCGCGCCCGTCGCGGGACACGCCGTCACGCTCAAGATACTTGATGTGCTTTGCCAGCGGTGCGGCGCGGTAATGCGCACCGTTATGGCGAGCGATGCGCGCCATGACAGTAACGCGGCGTTGGCCAGGTGTGCGGCGCATCGCGGCGACCGTCCGACGTCCGCGCGCAGCTTTGCCGCTGCCACTGCCGCGTTTCAGACCCGCTCGCCGTGAACCCGCATGGCCCGCCTTGTTGGCGGCCCGCTGGACCTGAGCCGCCAGCTTCTGGCTCCGCCGCCCAGAGGCTGCACCGCTGTCCCTGCTTCTTCCCGGCCGCACCCGAAATTCATTGTCGTCGCGGCTCATTTTGAAGGTGCCAGACGATTGCGCGGCAGATTTCCGGGCGTTTGGGAAGCATTGTATGGCAGGCTTTGCCCGGTGCCATACGGAATTATCTCGCTACAACAACCACATGAGGGCCAGGTGCTGGCACTCCTTTTATCTTGCCCTCCAAAATTGCCCTTTCGCTCAAACACATGCTTCCCCGCCGTGTCCATCCGACACGACGCCAGAGCTGCCTGAGGTATGCTTGAGCATCCCATCACGGATTTCGCGGTGAAAGCGACACAAACAGGGGGTGCGGCGCGGGGGTCGGTGACGGCAAAGAGGCCGACGGCGACGCAAGCTGGGTGCGCTGTGGATGCACATCGGCAGCACCGTCAGTGCTGCTCGCTTCTCCATCGCCGCGCGGTGTGAACAATGTAGCCTGACGCCAGGGATGAGCATTGGCAGGTGGCATGGCAGCAGGCGAAGCGATGCTGACCATTCCAAGACTTGGCGCGATCTGGGCGACGTAGTTGACGGTTTCTGCCGGAAGACTGCGACGACCGGCAGCATAGTCATCGGCACGGCCTGGTCCCGCATTGTAGGCCGCCAGCATCAAGCTGACATTGCGATACCGATTCCACATGGCGCGCAGATAGGCCGCACCTCCAAGGATGTTCGCACGCACATCGAACGGGTCAGAGCCAAGGCCATGCCGCGCGCTCAGCATAGACCAAGTGCCGGGCATGATCTGCATCAGCCCCATGGCTCCTGTGGGCGAAACCGCGCGCGAATTGCCGCGACTTTCCGCCCGCATCACCGCCCATATCCAGAGCTCGGGAATGCCGAAGCGCTGCGATGCCTCTGCGACATGCGGCGCATAGGGATGCGCTGCAAACTGGTCAGGCACCGTCGCAACTGCGGCAACCGGAGAAGTTGCCGCTGCCAGGCCGAGAGCAAAACAAGTGCCGGGAAGGAGAAGGTGAAGGCGCAGCCGAACGGCAATCCGAACTACGGAACACCGTCGAATGCGAAGCAAAGCAACGGTCATGGCCTATTTCCGATCGCGATTGGTCGGACGTGACCAGAGCAAGTGATGCTCGTCGTCACGGGACATGGAGCGAAGCAGGTTGGCGCGCAGGGGATGGGCAAAGGCCGGGTCGTCGATCTGCACCGCGACAAAGGCACCGGCGCGCTCGCCTGTGCGGTTCCAGCCAGCACCAATTTCAGTGCCGGTTTCGGCATCGCCGAGCAGCACGCGCCAGTCGGGTGCATTGTCGCTGTCGTTCGATGGAGCCGGGACGAGCGTCACGACAGCATCGAGCATGAGGGTCCGGATTTGCCCGGTGAAACTGTCCTGCGCGGAATGAAAGACGCCGATCATCATGGTTTGTGCTCCTGGTTGGTGGTTGGGGAACCGGCGGACGCACCAAATCCACGCCAGCGCAGGGGCTGGTCAGGTGCATCACGGGTAAGGATGGGGTGTGCCGTGCCGATAAGACCGGCTGCGGGCAGAGCGCCGAAATAGCGCCCATCAAGGCTGTCGGGCGCAGGGTTCAACAGGAACAATTCGTCTGTTCGAACGCGGTGACAGCCCTGCCAGCTTGGCAAAGGCCGACCCAATCTGTCGTGCGATTTGGCTATAGCGACACGGTTGCCGTCCACCGAGACGAAAGCACCGGCGCGGCACGCCCATTGCCCGGGCAAGGCCGCGACATGTTTCATGAGCGGTACGCCGATCGGCAGATAGTGGCGATCGGCCATCATCCGTGCGGTCGCAGCCGGCGGCACAATGGCGACCAACTCGCCGAGCCTTGGGCGTGTGTCGCTCACGAGGCGATAGAGGCCGACGGGCGCACTGGCGCTCGCGTTCCACATCAGTCTCGGTCGCGGCGACAGGATGGCGGCTGCTGCGAACCCGGCGCTGAACAAGCCTGCCCACAGTATCGTGGCGCGAACATAGCGGCGGCGGCTCATGCTTCGAGCGCCTTGCGCCGGAGCCAGGCCGCGTGCCGCTCCGCTGTGTAAGCCCTGAACGGCATTCCGGCATTCAGCCGGTTGCCGACGTGGCGCCAGTGATCGGGCGATGCGTCGCACGGATCAACACCGGCGGCTTCGACCGCATCGACGGCCTGCAACACCTGTGCGACCTTGGGCCAGCCCTCGATGTGCAGCAGAATGTCAGCGCCGGGACGGACAAACGGCAACGTCGTATAGGCCTCGCCCGGTGCCACTGCCGTCACGATGTCGATGCACGAATGGATGGTGCCATAGTCGTTCGAGGACCAGCGCACGAAGGCGAAGACCGCGCCGGGACGAAAGGCGATGACGCGCGTGCGGCGGTTGATGATCGTGTCAGCCGCGATGCGACCGAAGCGGATCCATTGTTCGTAGCGCTTCTCGATCCAGGTCACTTCGACCTCGGTCAGGGCGCTGGCTGTTGCTGACCTGATGGCGTGCGAGGAGCTGTGCCGCTGCGCAGTTGGCTCGCTCATGGCCGCGCTCCTGCCACCGCGAACACGACAAGCTTGACACGGACGTTGAGCAGGCCCGTCGCACCGCGATTATCCACAGGCTGCAAAAGGGTTAGCAAGAATCCGAAGGATTCTTTTCTATTAGCATCGTTAGAGGAGCGCCGATTTGCCGCAGAATTCTGCGGGTTTCCGCATGATCCCGGTTTTCGATAGGCCGAGAATCGGGTTTCCGATGGGCCGAGTCCGACGGTTTTTAATAGGCCGAGTGTCATGCCAACTTCTCCACAGGGAGACCGACGCGCCGGGCAGCGGCAACGAACGGGTCGACGGGGATGGGTTTGAAGATCAGGCGCTCGCGACCAAAGCTGTGCTCAAGGCTCAGATGGTAGCCCGGGAGAGACTGCCGCCGGACGATGGTCCGCAGCTCGAATGCGAATTGCTTGAGCGGCGAAAGCGCACCTGATTTGAGATGAAGGTGCGGAACGTCGAAGCTCCAGCCACCGCGCTGATGTCCACCATGCTTGCGCACGATACGGTAGAGCCAGCGCTCGACGCCGCCAGTCAGCGCAAAGTAGGCGCGGTCGATTGTCAGGATCAGGCCGCGATCGAGCACACCCGCATAGAACCAGTCGGGCAGGATGAGCTCGATGCCAACGGCTCGGCCACGGTCGTCGAGTGTCTCCCGCCATTCGTTGATCCAGGAGAAGCGGTGGCGTCGGCGCTGGTGTTGCTGGCGGATCGACGTGGCAACGGTCGTCGATTGCAAGCGGTCGAGCGCTGCGCGCAGCCGCTCATAATGGTCCTTGCCAGTCCCACGCCCGATGAAGGTCAGAATCTCGTGCGGACGGGCGGCGATGTGCCGAGATGTCGGGCGGCCTGCGTCGAGCGCTTCGACGAGCTGACTCGCCGCCCAAATCAGAATGTCGGCATCCCAGATGGTCGCCATGCCGTGTTCGGCTACGGCTTCGACCGAGATCCATGTGGCCCCCATTGCGAAGTCGATCGGCGCGGAGCGCCGCGACTTGGCAAGGCTGAAGAAGGGCCAGGACATCAGATCCTGAGCATCGCGCGCGGCAATGTCACCGGGCATCGAGTAGAACAGGTCGAGCTGCGCACATTTTTCATGCGCGGAAGAGGCAGCTGAACTTCGCATCAACGGCGCACCGGTCGCGCTGACAGGCAAATGCCTTGTCCGGGATCGGATGTTGAATTGCGGCGACCATTTTGCGCCCAGGCATCGAGATCGACTATGGCATAGACAATCCGCCGACCGAGTTTGTGAAAGGCCGGCCCCGTCCCATAGCAACGATGCTTTTCAAGCGTGCGGGCTGAGAGACCCAAATGCACGGCAGCATCGGGCGTCCTGACATAGCGCGGGAATACCGGGACGAAATCTCCATCCATGAAACGTCTCCTGTGAAGTGCCGGACACAAGGGGTTGGCCCGGCGAGCAGGAGGCGAGATTTGAGATTTTCAGGGACTTGGGTGAACGGACATAAGGCGTGGCTGCCGAATGTCCCGATCAGTGGCCGCTCAACAGGGCGAGATAGCCGCCGTCGCGCATAGCGAGCGCCTGTCGCTGCCAGCGAGCAATCCGTTTGCGCTCGCTCGACGTGTCCCATTCGGCGGCCGAATATCGCCCGGCATCGCGGGCGATAAGTTCGATGGCCAATTCTCGCGTGGTTGCACCGCCGGACAGCGCATCGAGCAACCGAAGCCATTGGACTAAGCGCCAGTGTTCTGAAAGACCGGGCGCAAGGCAGAACGGGAGCTTCTTCACATGTCCGAGATGGCAATGGTCATGAAAGTCGGAAACAGCGGCCTGCCGTGTTTCCCAAAATGCATCGCCCGGAAGAACGTAGGCGAGCGGTTCGGTCTCTGTTGTCTCGCCGCAAATATTCAGGCGGTAGCGGCGCTTCCCCGTCGATAAGACGAGATGCAGGCCTTCCTCATCGCGGTGCTGGGCCGCGATATTCATGCTCCCGACAATTTCGGCTTGGCTGCAGCCGTCGCAAGGGAAAGGCACCGAGCGCAGAAGGATGACGCTGGCCGCTGTAGATGGGTGCCAGATGATCGGGAGATGGTGGGCTGGAAGATCAGGGTCCGCAGCGAAAGACCAACCCCCAGTGCCGGGCCAGACGACTCAGCGCGAGTGGCGCAGCGTCAACGGCTTCAGCATATTGGTCGCGGTATTCAGGATTGCGGCGCAGGAATTCCTGCGCGAAATCCGTGCGGTCATAGGTTTCATACGCTTTGGCGTAATTCTCCGAACGCCAGTCGGGCGGCTTCTCCATCGCACCTCTCCTATGAGGTTTTTTTGGAGTCGAACGATCACGTCGGAGCCGTCACGAGAGAAGTGCTCGAGTCAGTTCCGGGCTCCCCCGCGGCAGGGCACAATCGATTGCGCCATATTGGTGTTAACTGCCGGGTTTTATTGGGTTCGTGGGACCAGAAGGTGCTTGTAGCCGTGTTGCGTCATCCACTTGGCGCGGGCGAGATGGGTATCATAGACCCTTCGCGCGCGCACCGGCTCACTGGCAGGATCGATGGCGAAGATGATTGAAACCACCTCTTCCCATGATGCCTCGTCCTTTTCGGCATCCAGCAGGCGAAGATACGTGACAAGGTGGCGCTCATCATAAGCGCTCAATCGGTCTGACTGCGGTGGTTCATCGGCAAACTCAGGAGCCGACATGGGTCTCTCCTTGTAGCAAAACCTGTTTAGTGACTGCGCCCCTGCAACGCGCGCAGAGAAGCGGGGTGAACTTACCCCCAATCGGGCAGTGCGCTATCCCCAGCACGGGATAATGCCGAGCCCAGATTGCCGGGACAAAACATTCCCAGAGGCAATGATCTGCCTGTTGTAGTTCAGAAATTGTAAAATTGCTGCTGAGATTCGGTGAATGGCGGTGGGTTTGCGTTCAACGACCGCCAGGTTTTTCGAAAAATCGCACAGGATCGACGGCAAGTTCTTCTGCGAGTCGCTCAATCGTGTCGAGCGTCGGCGAGTTGGCTGCGCGTTCGAGAAGGCCGACATAGTTTCGGTTGATTCCGGCACGATGCGCCAATTCCTCCTGCGAAAGCCCACTGGCGTGTCGCAATCGCCTTAAATTCGTCCCAAAAATCTCCCGAAGCCTCATGCTTCGTGGGTCGGCGTTACCCTAATATACTGCCACCCAATATACTAGGGATTCGTCATCGCCCGGTTTCACCCGGGCGATGACTTGGGGGCTTTCAATGGTCGCTGCGGCGGCTGGGGCGGTTCCAGACCAGATCGTGGCTGCCGTCCTCGGCCTCGAAGAGCTGAGCGAAGATAGCGGCTGTGAAGCTGGGGTCGTCGAGCTTCACCGAGAGGTAAGGCCGGTCGTCCTGGGTGTGCTTTTTCCAGGCGGCGCCGATTTCGACTTCGCCGACGAGGACACGGTGGGTCGGGGCATTGCCGGTAGCGTTTTCTTCCGCGACGATCCTGACCGATTTGGCCTGAAGGGCGAGAGTGACGATCTGGCCTCGGAGTTCACCTGAAACCATCTTGAAGTTGCCGATCTTTGCCATGGGTATTTCCTTTCCGTTGGACGGGACCGCGCCAGTGCGGCCTCGATGCGCGGATAAGGGTCAGCCAGTGGCAGGCGCCGCAGCGTCAGCCCGCAGCGTCAGCGAAGGACGGTGTGGCCGGGCTTTCTTGTTTCGCGAGGAACGGCGGAACGCCGGGGGAAGAAAGTTCGGCAAGCACCGTTGCGGCAAGCCTACCAAGCGAAGCGTCTTGCTGACATGGGCGCGGATCGAAAGAGGCCGCACTGGTCGGTTCTGCCGGGAAGGACGCCAGATGCTGATCGCATACACTGGCCCGGGTGAACGCTGGTCCTGAATCCTCGGATCAAAATCGGCCAAGCAAAGGAAGCAAGTGGACCGCCGGTATTTCCCCCTCGCGGCATCACTCGGCCGACATCGATTGGCCTGTAGAGGATTGCCCACCGACGGGACCGGCAAACTGTGAGGTGACGCACGTGTCACGCTCCGACATCGTCACGCTTCGCCATGCCGAGAGGGATGTCGCCATTGCAGCGATGTATCCAAGGATCGCCAGCAGCATGCTGTTGTCCGTTGCCAGTGATCCAAGCGCGTGCGCGGCCTGAAAACCGGCGATGCCCGCGGGTATAGCAAAGAGGAGCGCGATCCCGGCACGCAGCAAGGGAGAGCGGATAAGGGCAATGAGGCCCTGCCCAATCAGAAGCGTGGCAATGCCTACCGCCAGTCCGCCCAGGATTGCTCCGAGATGGCCGACATCATGGCGGAGCAGCAGGAAAGCACAAGTGAGCCCGGCATAGACAGGCAGCGCGTAGCTGGCGAGGCGGAAGAGCAGCGCGAGCACATAGAGGCCTGCAACGGCCCCGAGGATGAGAAAAATGGTCATAAGCGTCCCTTGACTGGACGCGCTCGCCACCACCACCTCAGCGCAATCTGCCGTGCAAGAATAGCACGGCAAGGCGCAGGCCGAAAAGGCGAAATGTGCCTGAGATTAGCGGCTGAAGGGGTCATATTCGCGAACCACCTGTTCGGGGTCGCCATCAAATTCGGCAGCAGGGATGACGAAGTAGCCCTGATTGGTTTCAATGAGGACGATGACCGTCATCAGCGTCCGGGAGAGGTTCCAGCCAAGCGATTGTGCGGTTGCCAGTGGCATGTTGCGGCTCCTGCCTTGGAGCGGGACCACCCCGCTCGACAGTCGCCCCACAGGCCGGGGACTGGCCGCAATCACCGCAGTAACGCTGCGGCCGCACGCGCAAGCGTAGCGGACCCTTCACGGGTTGATTGAAGGAGGACAGGCTTCGAGCCCAGGGATCAGCGGCTAATGCGAGTGAGTGGTTCTGTGAAGCAAGCCCCCAATCCGTTGCGCACATGAGTGTGTTGGACTGGAATGCACCGACGGCGATTCACACCAACGTCACCGAGCCAATCCGAATGACGTGCCATTGTGCGCCGCTTCATCTAAGCCCGAAACGCTGCGGTAATTTTTTGGCTTTCGCCGGGAGCTTCCCGGAGATGCCCCGAGCAGTCTTCCTGCTGGTGACAATGTGGTGACAATGATCAACAGAGAGGGCTTTGTCACCACCCGCTCGCGAGCTACGCGAGGTCTAAACCGTTAGTTTTCTGGGAGAAAACTGGAGCGGGCGAAGGGATTCGAACCCTCGACCCCAACCTTGGCAACCCGATCTGCACCGTTACGCCAGAATTCGCCATCCTACGATTTTCTACGCCTTTTCAAATGGATATTGCCATGACAGTTACGACGCAGTAACCTCCGATTTGCCACGAAACGACCGATTTTTATTACGTCCTTATTACTTTTCGGCTTTTCAGGGCTCGCGTAATAAAATGGAGGAGGCGCGCATGGCGAAGGCCAAGCTCAACAAGCGAACGGTCGATGCTCTCACCCCGCCCAAATCGGGCCAGGGGTTCGTTTGGGATACCGAGATCAAAGGGTTCGGGGTCCGCATAGGGCCGACCGGCACCAAGACCTTCGTCATCCAATATATGAACAAGGAAGGCCGCATCAGACGCGTCAAGATCGGTCGCTTCGGCGTCATTACGGTGGATCAGGCGCGCGATCTGGCGAAGATCAAGCTTGGCGAGGTTGCTGCCGGCGAAGACCCTGCCGAAGAGGCACGTCGTGCGCGTAAGGAGATGACCGTCACGGAACTGTGCGATTGGTATCTGACGGAGGCTCGGGCCGGCAGGATTCTGGGCCGCAAGAACCGTCCGATCAAGGAATCCTCGCTGGCAATGGATGAAAGCCGGATCAAGACGCATATCAAGCCCCTGATCGGCAAGCGCATAGCACGGCATCTGACAATCGCCGACGTCGAGGCAATGCAGGACGACGTCAAAAATCATAAGACGCAGAAGAGCCGCAGTGGCGGGCGTGGTGGTAAGGCGACCGGTGGTCCCGGCGTAGCTGCGCGCTGCCTCGGAACGATCCAGGCGATCCTGGGCCATGCCAGGCATAAAGGGTTGCTTTCCGAACACCCCACTAAAGGCGCCAAGAAGCTGGCAGGCAACAAAAAGACCCGTCGGCTCAGCGTTGCAGAGATCGAAACGTTGGGCAAGGCGATGGTATATGCCGAGCAGCAGGGTGTTAGTCCCACCGGGATTTCGGTGATCAAATTGTTGCTCCTGACGGGATATCGCCGTGAAGAAGGCCAAGCGATGGAGCGCTCATGGGTGAACCCGATGGGCGGTTTTGTAGCCTTCCCCGACACCAAAACCGGCGGGCAAATCCGGGCTATCGGACCGGAAGCAATCAAGGTGATCGTGGCGCAGCCACAGGTCGCAGGCAATCCCCATGTTTTCCCGGCCACGACAGGCGACGGCCCCTTCACTGCGGCCAGTGCCTGCCTGCAACGTATCTGCGGATTTGCAGGCATAGTGGGCGTTACGCCCCACACCTTGCGGCACACTTTTGCCAGTATTGCTGCCGAACTTGGTTTTTCTGAACTGACGATCCGCGCGATGCTGGGTCACGCATCACAGAATGTGACGCAGGACTATATTCACGTCGATGAAGCCCTGAAACTGGCCGTCCGACGGACTTCGGATGAAATCGCCAAGCTGCTGGCACAAGGGGCCGCCAAGCTTGACCGCCTGCGACTGGTCGCCTGATCGCAGACGCTGGACATATGGTAACATATATGTTACTTGAAAGGCTATGAGTTGATAGTTCAGGAATATATCCGCGAGGACGGTTCCTGTCCGTTCCGGTCATGGTTCGACGGTCTGGATCCACAGGCCTCCGCTAAGGTGGCCACAGCCATAGTGCGGTTGGAGTTGGGTAATGCCTCGAATGTAAAATGGATCGGCGGCGGCCTGGGAGAATATCGGATCGACTGGGGACCAGGCTATCGTCTCTATCTCGCCAAGGAAGGGGATGAACTCGTCATCCTGTTCGTAGGTGGGACGAAGAAGCGGCAGCAGTCAGACATCGATCAGGCGGGGGTGCTGCTGAATGAATACAAGGTCCGCAAGGCGACTGACAAAAAAGGCAGGAAGTAGCGAGATGGCGCTGACCCGAGATTTCAAGGAAACAGTGAAGGAACGCGCCATGCGCGACCCAGCCTTCTCCAAGGCCATGCTTGATGAGGCGGCTACTGCATTTCTGAATGGCGAACCGCATGTGGCGCGCCTGATCCTGCGCGATTTGGTCAATGGGTCATTGGGTTTCGAGGCTTTGGCAGCGGACACCAAGCATCCAAGCAAGAGCCTCCATAGGATGTTGTCCGAAAAGGGTAACCCGAGCATGGATAATCTCGCTGCCATTTTTGGCGCAGTGCGCAAAAGGCTCGGTGTCGCATTCGAGGCACACGCCGTAGATCAGCTTAAGAACGCAATCCTTTAATCGCGCTTCAAGCCCTTGAAAGTTAAGGGGAATGACTGGATTTTTGGTTCAGCATGATGTTGGTTAGGTTTATAATGAAACTTGCCAGTTACCCGTACATTGCTCGCCCAAAAAGGGTTTCGCTCGGCGCGAATTGTCAATCGCTGGCGGCGTCGCTTCGCCCGAAGATCGTCTAGGAGGCGTTGACAAATTGACGGGTCCACAGGCGAATTGAGACGATGTGGATGAAGCCGAGGTAGCTGTCGGCGGTTTTGTCGTAACGGGTTGCCAGCCTTCGGGCATTCTTGAGCTTGTTGAAG
>NZ_SEOO01000032.1 GCF_004152865.1 Sphingobium cupriresistens
AGCAATCAGGCTGGCCTCCGCCAGCTCTTGGGTCAGCGCTACGGCCAGCCTGATTACTGCCTACCGTGGGCGTCCATCGCCGACCTTACTGCAATGTTGCGGACGGCGCAGACTGTCCAGATAAGGCGACAAGCTCTTCAAATGCATAGGCTTTGTCGCCGAAGCGCTTGCCGAAGGTGCGAGCGAGTCTGTCGGCATGGCCCGACCAGTGGACTGTCTCATGGCACCTTGTCGATGCGTACAGATCCATGCTGCGGAACGATGTCCGATTTGGCATCTGGATATAATCAAAGGTCGGCGTGAAGTAGGCTTGGTTGCCGCCATGGCGCACATCGGCGGGGATGCCGGCGAAGAAAGCATCGATTGCCGCCTGGCGGAGGGAGGGCGCCACCGGCATCTGCGGCTCGTCTGGCGCATAGAAATAGGCGGGCAGCGCATCGATCTGGTCGGCGTTGAAGACGATGTAATGGCGAAGGAAGCGGATGTTGCGCTCCACCTCCTTGCCCGTTTCGGGATGCTCCTCCAGCTTCTTGAACGAGGAATAGTAGACCGAGATTGCGCCGGTTTCGCCGCGCCGAACATTGGCCCCGAGCGCCTCGGCCTGGCGATAGGTCATCCAGAACCGGGAACGATATCCCATCGCGTCTCCGAGCGCCCATAAATAGAGCGTGTTGATCCCCGTGTACGGAGTCCCGCAATGACGGAGCGGCCGACCGCCGCCGCCGCTTATGCGCCACGGCCTCGACCACGGTGGGACGCCTTCCTCGAGCTTGCGGATGATGAGGTCCGTGATTTCCGCGGCAACATCGCGGCTGGATCGCCGAGAGACTGGCATGGCGGGGACTCCCGAGTGGAGAGGAAAAGGAACCGCCGACGCGGGAAAGCACGCCGGCGGTCAGGACATCCAGAAGGCGAGGCTTCAGGCCGCGAGCGCGCCTTGTTCGTCAGCGTGCGGTTCGAGCCCCGTTTCGCTCGCTTCAACCGCGTCGACGGTCTCGGCATCGTCCGGCTGTTCGCCGGCACCCTCCTCGAGGTCGAGATCGTCGACGTCCACCTGGTCGCGGAACCTCATCGCGTTCGGTACCCAAGCGAGCGCCGTATCCCGAACTTCCGGCTCGACGATCGCCTCACCTGCGAAGAGCTTCGCGCAGGACTGCGAGATCTCCGTCTTCTTCATGGTGGCGTGACGGGCGGTCAGCGCGGCGCCGCCGACTTCGGCGAGCAAGGTCAGGATCGAGCCCTTGCTGACGCGGTCGAAGAAGTTCTCCGAGGTCGGCCGCCACCAGCTTGCGACGTCGACTCCCATGATCGTCGCGAGACGGTTCTGAAGCGGGCACTGATCGGCACGGTAGCTCGGCGCTTCGAGCGACATCGCGACGATATAGGCGAGCCAAGCCGCCTTGCCGTCGTCGTCAAGCGCCCGGAACGCCTCGAACCGCTCGACTTCGCTGCTGTGCTCCGTCCAGACCGCGTCGAGCCCGTCATGGGCTTCGGCCAAATAGGCTCGGGCCCGCGTCGACGGCAGCTCGCCCGATACCGGATCCTGAGGGGAGCGGGCGCGAATGGTCGAGCCGTAGGCGGCGGAGCTGCTCATGCGGTCGTCGATCATGACGAACAGCGCATAGTCGAGCGCGAGCGCCGGATGGCTGAGCAGCGTCGCGGCCAAGACGTCGCGGCGCTGCATGGCGAGCTCATCGTAGAGGCGCGCGCTGAGCGGCTTGCCTCCGGGGGCCACGGCCTCGGGACGAGGGACTGGAGCGGCGCCTTCCCGGCCTCCCCCGGTGGGACGACCGATCGTGACGCTATCCTCGCCTTCCTTCGCCTCGTCCTCGGTGCCGCCGACCCGCACCGGCTCCTCGCTATAATATTCCGTGTCGAGTACCATTGCGCCCTTGGGCGTGAGCTTGAGGAAAGCGCCGACTTGCGGCCGCAGCTCATCGGGCAACGTGGGCGCCACGTTCCGGATCGCATAATCCTCGTCGGTGAGCGCGTCATATTCCTGGTCGAGGGCCTTGCAGGCATCCTCACCGATGGAATCGTCGGCCATCTCCTCGGAAATGGCCTGTTGCCGCGCCGAGATTTCTTCGAGCCGGGTCTCCTGCTCCTCGGTGAGTTCGGGTGCAGGCAGGATGACGCGATAAAGACCAGCGGCGGCGCTGTGCGTGAAGTTGGACGCGATCGGGCGGATCCATCCAAGGCCGAGTTCCTCGCCGACGCGCTTGGCTTCCGCCTCCATGATGTCCGCGGCGAGCCGCTGCGCGATCTCGGGATTGACCCACTTGTCGCCGCTGTCGCTGAAGAGATCGCGATCGACCTTGCCGCCGGCTTCCGCGTAGCGGTCTTCGCCCACCAGGATGGCGACGGGATCGGTCGAATTCATCGTCTCGTTGGCGATGACGCGGCGGATGGTGTCCGCGTTCGAATAGCTGCTGCCGTAGCTGCTCCAGACGAGGAGCTGTTTCTCCTGGTTCTCGGTCGATGCATAGGCCTTGGCGACGTCGAGCGTGATTGAGCCCTCGCTCAGCGCTTCGAAGATCGGCTCGGCCAGGGTCGCGAGGCGCAGGCGACCTTCGACGAACCGGCGGGTCAGGCCGAAGCGCTTGGCAACGCCGTCGATGTCGCCCTTGAGGCCGATGAAATACTGGAACGCGCGGCATTCCTCGGCCGGCGTCATCTTCAGCTGATGAAAGTTCGCCGCGGTCGAGGTCTCCGACAGCGTGGCTTCGTCGCCGACCAGGACCTTGACGGGAACATCGTAAGTCTCGGGGTCGATGACGCCGCGCTCGACGAGCATCCGCAGACCGCGCAAGCGGCGCCCGCCGTCGAACACCTCGAAGGTACCGCGCGGCTTCTTCAGCGGCGTGACCAGCAGGTTCTGCAGGACACCCCGCGCCTCGATATCGGCCGCCATCTGGGGGATTTCGAGCAGGTCGTCGGGCCGCTTGCGGACATTGATGGGCGAGAGCGTGAGCTTCGCGAGCTTAACGGAAGTGGTCATGGGAAGAGCTCCATCTGGCGTCCGGATCAGCCCGAACACCAGCTTCGCTTCCCCCTTCCCTCTCTCGAGCTTCAGGACTCCAACGACCCGGACACGGCCGGGAGCCGAGCGTCCGTTTGACGCTGATGCCAGGTACGACCAGACAAGGGCATCCCCCTAGCCAACTCGGATCGGCTCGACACCGTTCGTCGAGGATTCAAAGGGCGCGTAGTAGTCATCCGGGCTCGGCGAAAATCTGGGCCAGAAGCGTCTCAGCCGAGGCCATCGGCACGAAGATGCGGGTGCGGTACTGGATCACTTCGGTGAAGCAACCGATGGATTTGAGCCAGGCCAAGCGGTCATATGGGCAACCGACGAGCTCAATTCGCGGTGAACCGTTGACGACCGACCGCTTGATCGTGAGCGGAAACGGATGGGAGACGTCGATGCTGCGCCCGGCCGTCACCGCCCTGACCACGGCATCGGCCGGCAGTGTTTCGGACCGATCGATGCCCAGCTTGGTGAAAAGCTGGGGCACATGATCGTCGAACACCAGGCGCCCGAGCCAGGACCGCCCTTCCCCGTCGACGATGCGGTTGACTGCCATGTGATCGCTCGGCAGCGCCGACCAGATCGGCAGGAGCAGGCCCGTTGCGAGGCGGATGGTCTCACTGTCGACGGTCTCGCGTGCGATCTCGACTTCCGCTGACCATTCGGTGCAAAAGGCTTCGCGGTCGACCTCCTCCCAGGAGGATTCGTAGAGATCATCCTCGCGCATATATTCGTTGCGCGTCGGCCGCATCATCTCGACGCGCGGGATCGGCGTGCCCTCCTTCTCCTCCATGAGCGATCGCGCCCGCATCCGCAGCGCCGCCTTGCCCGACTTGCGGTTGATCATGAAGCCGGCGCTTCCGTCGCCATCGGCGATCCGCAGGATGCGCTCGAGCGAGACGGGATTTCGGCGCCGCGCGATCTCGATGGTGAGCAGATGCGAGGTGGCGCCGGTGCGCGCGTCTGTGCGCAACACCACGTCATCGATCAGCGTCGCCTTGTCGACCAGGATCGTTTCGACGCCGACATCGAGGCGCCCCGCTTCGCGCGCGGCAGACACGCGCGTTTCAATCAGGGAAAGGAACTCGTCGAAGATGCTGTTCTGGAGCGCGATCGGCAGCGCGAGGATGCGATTGAGCCAGCGCTGGATCGGTGGCATCTCGTCCTTGAGGACACCGTCCTCGTTGGCCAGTTCAAGGCCGGTGCGATGCTGGAAATCGTCGAGTGTGGTGCTGGAGAGCTTGCCCGCAGCCAGCAGGTCGAACCAGGAGAGAAGCGCGGCGCAGGCATATTCGCTTTCGAGGTTGTCGGCGGGATCGAACAGGCCCTGCCCGCCGGTCTGGCGCTGGCCGCGCGTGAGCGCCCCGAGGCTGTCGAGACGCCGTGCGATCGTACTGGTGAAGCGCAGCTCGCCCTTGCAGTCGGTGGTCACCGGGCGAAACAGCGGCGTGGTGGCCTGATGCGTGCGATGGGTCCGGCCTAGCCCCTGGATCGCGCGGTCGGCGCGCCAGCCCGGCTCCAGCAGCAGATGCACGCGCTGCTCCTGGTTCGCCACGTCGAGCGAGGCATGGTAGCTGCGCCCGGTGCCGCCGGCGTCGGAAAAGACGAGCATCCGCTTCTTGCCCGCCATGAACGCCGCGGCTTCGGCTTGGCTCGTGCGGGCCGACCGGTTCTCCAGTTTCTGCCGTCCATCGCTCGCGGTGATGAGCCTTTTGGTTCGGCCAGTGACCTCCGCGACATTGTCGTGCCCGAAATGCTCGAGCAGCGCGTCGAGCGCCGACTTGATTGGCGGCATCGCGCAGAGCTTCTCGATAAGCGCGTCGCGCGCTGCCTGCGCCTCGGGATTGTAGACCGGATGGCCGTCCTCACTCACCATCGGCAGCGATCGCGGCGTGCCGGTGTCGTCCTTGAAAACGCGCATCTGGCGGGTCGGAAAGGCGCGTTCGAGGTAGTCGATTATGTACTCCCGAGGACTCAGATCAATTTCCAAGTTCGCGCGCTCATCCGGCGAGAGCTCGCCCAGCCGCCGGTCGAGGATCGATTCCGCGGTCGTCACCAGCTGGAGAACGACCGATTGTCCACCGGCCAGGTGCGCCTTCACCGCAGCGATCACGGTCGGAAGCTTCATGCTGAGGAGAAGCTGGCCGAAGAAGCGCTGCTTGGTGGATTCGAAGCGAGATCGCGCCGACGCCTTGGCCCCGCTGTTGAGGGTCGCATTTTCGATCCCGTCGACCACGGCCGTCAGTTCGAGCGCATGTTCCATGTTGCGGTGAATGATGCCCCAGGCGTCGGCATAGGCATCGTAGATCGCGATCTGCTCGGAACTGAGCTCGTGGCGCAGAATCTCATATTCGACGCCGGCGAAGCTGAGCGCCCTCGCCGTGTAGAGTCCGAGCGCCTTGAGGTCGCGCGCGACCAGCTCCATCGCCGCAATGCCACCCTTGCGGATGCCCGAGATGAACTGCTCGCGATTGCTGAAGGCCGTTTCCGGGCCCCAGAGGCCCAGCCGCACCGCATAGGCGAGATTGTTGACGTCGGACGCCCCCGTCGCCGACGCATAGAGGACGCGCGCGCCGGGAAGATGGTTCTGGAGCAGCACGCCGCAGATTCCCTGCTGCGAGCCTTCCTTCTTGCCCAGCGCGCCCTCGCCACCGGCGACCCCGCCCATCTCATGGGCTTCGTCGAAGCCGATCACGCCCTCGAAGTCCTCTCCCGCCCAGTCGATGATCTGCTGCAGCCGGCTATGATCGCCACGCGCCGAGCGGAGCGTCGGGTAGGTGACGAAGAGCACGCCCTGTTCGAGCGGGATCGCCTGATCGATCTTCCAGTTGGCGAGAGGCTGGATGTCGGCGGCGAGGCCGCCCAGCGCGGTCCAGTCGCGGCGCGCGTCTTCGAGCAGCGCCTCGTTCTTCGAGATCCAGATGTTGCGCCGGCGTCCGGCGAGCCAGCTGTCGAGAATACAGGCCGCGACCTGCCGCCCCTTCCCCGCCCCGGTGCCATCACCCAGGAAATAACCTTTGCGATAGGCGCGGCCGTCCTCGGCATCTTCGAGCCCGACGCCCTCTTTGGCGGGCCTGAACTTGCCCGGCAGGAACTGATCCCAGGCGTGGCCGGCATAGACCACGGTCTCAAGCTGCGAGGCTGAGAGCAGGCGCTCCGATACGGTTCGTTCGGGAAGATTGGGGACATAGGCCGGGATAGGTGCCGCGATCGAGCCCATCGCGACGGATTCGACCAGCGCGGTCGGATGCTCGCCGGCGGCATCGAAAGCGATGCGGCTCGGACGATAGGGAAGATAGACGCCCACCTGTTCGAGCAGCGGCGCAGGCGTGTCGAGCGGCATATAGTCGACCGGCAGCACGTTGTTGCGCACGGGAGCATGATACGGACGGGGCTGAGCGCGGCCGCTTTTCATCGCTCGGAACAGCGAAGGACTGCTCGACCGCTTTGGTGCCGGTGCCGAGGGTGCGCCAAGGGGCCCGCGTTCGTGGATGGTGAGAGCGCTGATGAGCTCGCGGATGGAGCTGCGCTGGATCGTTGCGGGGATGGCTGTGCCGGGCATCTTGTCGATGACAAAGAGCCTGACGGCGATCGACGTGCCATGCTTGAGATAGCATTTCTCGAGACGCACGGATGTCCGGACGCTGACGTCGCGCAATGTCGTCTCGAAGAGATCGCGCATCCGCGCATTGGGCCCGAACCAGTCGGGCATGATCGCGACCAGCCGTCCGCCGATCTGCAGCCGCCGCAGCGCCGCCTGGAGATGGCGCACCGCGGCGTGGGCGTCCGCGCCCAGTCCTACCGAGCGGGAAAAGGGCGGGTTCATCAGGATGAGGTTGGGGCGCGGCGCATCGGCGAGGGTCGAGTTGATCGTGGCGCCGTCATGTCCGGTGACGACCGCGTCGGGAAAGACGTCGGCGAGCCGCGCGCGGCGGGCGGGCGCATATTCGTTGAGCTGGAGCGCGGAGAAGTCGCGGCAGTGTGCTACGAGGAGACCGTTGCCGGCGCTGGGTTCGAGAATGACATCGCCGGTCTGGACATTGGCGAGCAGGACCGCGACCGCGGCGAGATCGACGGGCGTCGAGAATTGCTGCCATTCGATCTGGTCCTCGCTGCGCACGGTCTGGGTGGGCAACCGGTCGAGCAGGTCGCACGCCGCCGCGACATCGCTCAGCGAGCCGAGCGGATAGGGCCTGAATTGGAGGTAATGCGCGAGAACGTGCTCCAGGATTTCGAAGCTGTCGCGCTGGGTCCAGAGGCCATCGGCATCCGTTCCGCCATAGCCCTCGACCATCGCGGCGTTGAGGTCGGCGCGGGTGATCGGCTCGGTCGAACGCAGACGATCGACGAGAATCGTGGCCGCGCGGCGCTCGGCCGCGGTGGTGGTATCGAAGAGATCGGACATGGTGGGGTCTCCGGACTGGCTGCCCCATCGGCAGCATCAATCCTTCGCTCCCCCTTCCCTTTGACTTCTCCGCCGCGGTGCCCGACCGCGCCGGCTGCACCCATAGGGTGGCAGACGCCCTGCCGAACAGCGCGCCGCGTCAAGGTTATTGATGTTTCAAACATCAAAACTCGCATCTTAACGATGCAGGCAAGCGTTTCGTATAAGGATAGGGCCAAACGATGGATCATGCCGATCGGACGGCAGTCCTGTGGGAGTTCGCCTTGCCTGGCCGGTTCGCGTCACCGTTCGATCCCCAATCTCTCGATAAAGAGGAGCGGAGCAGCGATGACACCGACACGCGCGCTCCGCGTGCTGGTGTCGGGATCCTACGCCGGCTGCGCTGGCCACGTCGATCGGGCGGGCGCCGCGCGGCCTGATGAGCACACCATCACACGCCTGCATTCCCACGCGTTCCGCAAGAAGGTAATCATGGTCATTTTCGCGATCATCGTCGTCTCGATCCTGCTGCTGATCCTGTGTTTCGCGGTCACTGTCGCTGGGGGACGCGCGCATGACCGGCAAAACGCGCGCCGGAAAAACGATGACAGATAGCGGCAGCCTGCTTGCCAACCGGGCATTCGTTCAGAGCGCGTTAGAGGGATGTGCTCAGCTCGAGTACGCGTGCCCAATCCTTGATGCGGGGCGGCGGCGGCATCCGCTCGATCACGAGACCGGCCCTTGCATAGGCGTCTTCGGCAAGATCGGCGGCTCGGCGACCCTCAGCATCATTGTCCTGCGCAAGAACGAGCGTGGTGACGTGCTCCGGTAGCAGGATCTGGTTGAGGCGCCGCGCGCCAAGGCTCGCCCAGCAGGGAATCGCATTGAGCAGCGTGAATGCGCGTGCGGTCTCGAACCCTTCGGCGAGCGCAAGCCTGCCCTCCTGGGTCCCGCCGCATTGCCATGCCCCCCGCAGCGGCCTGCCGAGCATCAACTTCATGCGGTAGCGCGCCGTTTCCGGAACGAGGAAGATCCGCTGCACCGCCGTAAGCGTCCGACCTTCCCGCACGGCCACGAGTAGGGCTGGATGATAGGTGGTCCAGGGACGCGGTCGATAAGGGCAGCGCGGATGGAAACGCAGGTCGCCAGGGATCGGCAGCAAGATACGGCCGCTCAGATAGCGCTCGGCCAGGGTTCCTTCGACCGGCAAGGCTTCGTCCCAGAGACGTAGCGCATTGCCCGCGACCGTGGTCGGCGTGTCGGTGTAGGCGAAACGGCGGCTGATCGGTATCCGGCGCAGCTCGCGAAGCACGTCCTCCCGGCTGCAGCCAGCAAAGCAGGTCACCAGGATTCCCCGATCCCCCTGCCTGATCGACAGGCTTGGTTCCCGGTCGGCATGGGCGGGGCAAAGGCACATGGCAGTACGACCGTGCCAGCTGCCTCCGAGGCTGCCGACGAGATCGATGAGGTCTTGGGTTGGTCGTATCGCGGTGAGAGCCATTGATCAGCTCCTTTCACCAGCGGGTCTCCCCCTCCCCTTTTTCAGAGCGCCAAAGATCGCACATGGGCAGCATTGAGGATGGTGGAATGTCGGAACGCCAGGCTCTTGGGCGAAAAAGGCGCTCAACCATCGAACCACGCTCCTCAATTCATGTCGTGCGTGCAAGGATCAGGCGTTTCCCCACGGTGAGTCGCAAGACATCGATTTGCGCGTCTTGGGCCTGCGCGATTCGGACGAGGTTCGTGATTGGGATCGCTGGTGGCTGCGGTCTTCTTTGGATAGGGGCTCGCGGAAATCTATACGCCGCGCCGCATGGCATTTGTGAGTATTGCCTGCCGTGTGTAGATTTTTGGGGTTATTTCGGCTGCTGGACGCGTCCTGAAAGACTCAGCCGTTCTCGGGTCTGTACCGGCTCGTTGACCCGCAATGGCACCAATTTGACTAACCACCCTCAATTTGGCATAGTTGTCCCGAATTATGGTCATTTCAGGGTCCGTTTTCACGAACCCCTGCCAAATATTGCTGAGAAGGGGGACATCACGATGCTTTCGGGTCAGATTCTCGACGCGATGATCACCTCGTGCGAGAATGCCAAAAGCGTGCTTCGCCAGGCGGCGATCGACCCCTCCGACCGGAAGACCTTGAACATCTCCATGGGCGCTACGGTCGCCGCGGAATTTCTCGGCCGCACGCCTGAGGCGTTGTCCAAAGCGGAAGCGCGCGGGCGGCTTCCCGCGCCCAAGACGGCGGCCAATGGACGCCGTTTCTATACCGTTGAGGACCTGATCGCGATTCGCGAGGCCCTGGGTATCAAAATGGGCAAATTGCCCGAGGAACGGGCGGTCGTGCTCGCCACGCAGAACTTCAAGGGCGGGGTCAGCAAGACCACGACCGCCAAGCATCTTGCGGATTATCTCGGTCTGCGCGGATACCGCGTCCTAGTGGTCGACTGCGATCCGCAGGCCTCCATGAGCGTGATGTTCGACGTCAATCTCGAAGCGCTGGTCGACGAAACGCACACGCTATCAAACTTCCTGTCGCCGCGCATCGACGAGGCCGATTCGCTCCGCAAGACGATCCAGAGGACCTGCTGGCCGAATATCGACATCTGCCCGGCGAACCTCGGATTGCAGGATACCGAGTGGGAGTTGACGGCGACGATCGAGGAGGGTCCGACGGCCATCGCCGGGGCTTTCCGGATGCTGCGGATCGGGCTGGAAGAGGTTCGCTACGACTATGACGTCGTCATTCTCGATCCGCCCCCGGCAATGGGGTTCCTCGGCGTCAACACGCTGACCGCGGCTGATGGCTTGTTGATTCCCGTTCCCGCGAGGCAGCTCGACTATCTGTCGACCATTCATTTCATGCAGACCTGCCGTGAGGCCATGGAACTGGTGTCGAAGTTCGATTCTTCGATCGACTACGGGTTCATCCGGATCGTCTGCACCATGTTCCAGCCCAGTCGCACCAATGAAGCGCAGATGTTGCAGGTCATGGAAAAGACCTATGCCGGGCAGATGCTCTCGACACCGATCCTCCTCTCCGAAGAGGTCAAGAACGCCGGGCTCTCAATGTCGTCGATCTACGAGATAAACAAGCCCTATGGCTCGCACCAGACCTACACGCGTTGTCGGGACAACCTGAACATGGTGTTCCGGGAGATTGAGAAGGATATCTGCAAGCAGTGGCCGTCCCGGATGGCGCAGCTTGGCACCGATCGGCTGACGGAGGCGGCATGAGCAGCGCGGGCGGCAAGCGACGGAGTCTCCTGACAAACGCCATCGAGAGCATCGGCACGACGCCGGTGCCAACCCCGATTGCGAAAGACGATGGCCAGGACCTCGCGGTCCAGGAATTGCCGGGCGAGGAGCCCGCTGCCCCGTCCTTCTTGGAGCGGCGCGGCATCGCGTTCGATGAGATCGCCCGCACCGTCAAACGGCCCACGATTCGCCTGAAGCCCTCGGAATGCTCGATCTGGCGCGGCAACGCGCGCGATTACGCGGCGCTCAGCTACGATCGTTGTTCCTCGTTGATCGAATCCATTCGGGAAGAAGGCACGAACCGCGAGCCGGTGGTCGTTCGCCGGACTCCCAATAGCGATCGGCCCTACGAGCTCATCGTCGGAACGAGGCGCCATTTCTGCGTGTCCTGGCTCCACGCCAACAACCACTCGGAAATCGAGTTGGTGGCGCGGATCGAAACGCTCGACGACGAAGGTGCCTTCCGGCTAGCGGACCTTGAAAACCGCGAACGGGAGGATGTCACCGATCTCGAACGCGCGCGCAACTACCGTCATGCCGTCGATGCCTATTATGGCGGTGTCCGGACGCAGATGGCTGACCGGCTCGCGATCCCCAAGCAGAACCTTCACAACCTCCTGCAGCTCTCGGAGCTCCCGGACGAAGTCGTTTCCGCCTTTGCTGATCCAGGCGATATCAAGGTTCGTCACGGCATGCGCCTGGCGCCTCTGCTGAAGGACGAGCGGCATCGCGATGGCATCGTTGCAGCGGCGATCGAGATCGCGGCTGAGCAGGCCGCCTTGCGTAATGCCGGTGCCGACCGGATCGAAGGCAGCAAAGTGTGCGAACGCCTTGCCGGCGCAGCGCAGCCGACCAAGGCGCAACCGGCTCGCAGGGCAAAGGCGGCTCTGACGATGGCCGGCGGTGCGCAGATCGGGCAGATCCTCGTCGACACCAGGGCCAAGGGGATTACGGTCAATATCAATCCGCGCGGCGCGGCCTCGATCGATGAGATCCTCGAGACCCTGCGGCCGGTTTTGGAAGCTGCGAAATTCACTCGGTGACGACGGACGGATTTAGGGATTATATTTGTAAAACAATCAGTTAGATGAGAGTAAAACGTGTTTTACTCCGCCCAGGACATGCGATGCCAAAGAACGCCCGCGAAGACGGTCAGGTCGACCTCTTTCTTCCTCAGCTCACGACGCTGCCCCTCCGGGACCAGCGCGAGACGATGGAGCGGCCGTTCTTCTCTCTGTCCAAGCGCAAGCGCCTGAAGCCGATCGATTATGTAAGCCCCGACCGGAAGATCACCGTGCATGTCACGGCGAACTCGGAGTATGGGCTGGCGACGATCTACGATCTCGACATTCTCATCTACTGCGCGTCGGTGCTCATCGAACACAAGCGCCGCGGAACGAACGACATTCCCCAGACCCTGCATGTCGTGCCCTATGACATGCTCCGGACGCTTAAGCGCGAAGTTGGCGGGCGCGCCTATGATCTCCTCGGCAATGCGCTCGACAGGCTGCAGTCGACGACCGTCAAGACGAACATCCGCTCGGGAGACTCGGTCGAAACGACATTCTCCTGGATCGATAGCTATAGCCAGCTGAAGGATCGCACGGGCAATATCCGCGGCATGCGGATCACCCTCGCCAAATGGTTCTATGACGGCGTGCTCATGGAGGGCGGCGTCCTCGCGATCGATCCTGCGTATTTCTCGCTAACGGGCGGACGCGAGCGGTGGCTCTATCGGGTTGCCAGGAAGCATGCCGGCGGCGCTGGTTCCGATGGATTTGCCATTTCCATGCCCACCTTGTTCGAGAAATCCGGCGCTGAAGGCGACTACCGTCGGTTCAAGTTCGAGATGACCAAGATCGTGAAAGAGGATTCCCTACCCGGTTATTCGCTCGAGCTGGAATCGCGGGATGACGCTGAACCCTTCCTGCGCATGGTCCGCCGAGACCTGTCCCAGGAGGCAGTAGGAACCCCCTCCCCTGCCCCGGTCCCCGCGCCAGCTTCCAAAACCGTGTTGAGCAAAGCTTCGGCCGACGAACGGGAGATCGTCTTCCCTGACGGTCATATTGCGCACACACCGTTCGGCGCGATCGCTCGCGCCAACCTACCGAGCCCGCAGCGAGACTACGGCCTGGTGGCCAGCGACTTTCGTGCGTTCCTGCGTCAACGCGAGATCGCCTACAACGCCAAGAACATCACCCAGATATTCGCGACGTTCTGCTCCAAGCAGCGCCCTGCCCTCTAGGTCAACAGCCGCAGACCGTGGAACTGCCCGACCGACCGTTCCTGTAGTACCGCGTCAAACCCGCCGGCATCGCGGCTGACCAATCACCCTGCCCGGCGGCCCACCCTCACCTGCGGATTCTCCGCCCGATCCGTACGCCGTGATCGCAATAGGGTCCTCGCAATGGCGACGGTCAGTGAGACGTCCAGCGCCCGGCACTCAGAAATCTGAAAGCAGAACAGCACAACAGAGCGCGACCGCAAGATATCGGTATATTGGGAACGCGCGCCAGACGCCTGCAAGACGCGCCGAGGCCGGATCAGGCTGCACGACGTCAATGTTCAGGCTCGCCCGACGGTCACGGGAGCCACGCCGAGCGGGCGGGTAGGGGGCCTCTCCATGTTGACCAACAGATGCGCAAGGCCCTGAGCGCAAGGCCGTTCCTGAAATACCGTGAGAATGCCCCACACTGGCGGAGCCGGCGCCCAACTCCGTTGCGGGGCCACTGGAATAGCCGTTCCCCAAGTACCGTGTACGGCCCGATGAATTCGGTCCAAAGGCCAGGAGGGCGCCCGAACGGCCGGACGAAGTCGCTGCCGGCACGCACCTATGAGCCAGTCTCGCGCCATCGATTTAACCAAACGGCGATGTCCTACAGCGGCGAAGCACCCCAGAGGGCACCTCGGCGTTCCTGAAATACCGTGGCGAGTCGCTATTGCGAATCTGGGGTCGCCGAATCGATCCGTAAGCCGCTAACCCGCGGACGCAACCGCCCGCCAAATGAGGCAATCTGAAATAGCCTGAACGCTGGAAAAGACCCTGTTTTCCGGTATATAGGTCCCGGTAAAACGCATTTTACTCACAGGACAGCACGAGCCGAGGCACGGTATTTCAGGAACGCAGCACGGTACTTTGGGAACCGAATCACGGTTCAATGGGAACGGATAGCTAGGTACTTCGGGAACGGCCGAACGGTATTTTAGGAACGGGGCAATGCGCGCGACTCGTGATGAATCCGTGAGTCGCAGGCAAGCCGTCCACAGGCTAACTTTTGAACCTTAGAGTCTAAACGAAGTAACGCCGCCTGCGGCGCTTCCTCTCTTTGAAAGAGATTCAAGAGGGAAGGGGAAACGAACTCGGAAGGCTGCAACACAAGCGAGAGCATCATAGCAAGGCCGGTGGTGACGAATTCCAACGATGGTAGCGCCAGCCTGAAGAGTGTTTCGATTCGTGGCTTGACCGGATCGCGCGGCGCCACGACACCTCGCGCAGAACCTTGTTCCGCTATTTCGATTTCGATACCGATCCGGAAGATTATGATCCGGCGCGCGGCAAGCTCGACCTGCCGACGTGGCATCATGCGGCCATCGACGAACTCGTTACCGGGCTGGGATGGGCAGTGAATATCGGCAGCGCTGCGGTGATGGACGGTTTTTCCGCGTGGCCCGCGCATTGGTTGTTGCCACCCGCCCTGCGCCACTATGGGTGCGCATGCTGCTGGTCCGGCATGCTAGCCGAAGGGCGGTCGCTTCATATCGCAAGGAATGAATATCGAGCGCCAACTTGTGGTGTCACGAGCATCAATTGCCCTTGTCGGTGATGCCGGCATCCGATGGGTCTCGCCGCGATGACAGGCTTGCGACGTCGCTGGCACGCCTCGATAAGGCCGCGCGCGACTTGGCGCGTGCGGTGCGCCCGACGGGGCGGTCCGATCGGTCGCCATGCGGCGCGCGATTACGGACATGGCTTGTTCGGCTTCATAGGCAGCTCATTGGTGCAAAATTGGGTGGATGACGGTCGGCGTGGCGCGCTCGGCATGTAAATTTGCCCTGAGAAGCCCGTACAGCGCGATTTGAGGCCCTTGCTATAGTCGTGCCTGGCTCAGTGTCGTTTTGGCGCTGTAAGGGGCATTTGCGGGGACGCGATTTTCGCCGGATTTCAGCTTTCGCCGTCCGATCGATCGTCTCGATCGTCGTAGCGCGCCAGCAGGGCGTCGATCTGCGCGAGCGCGGCATCATAGTCCTCGAGCGCCTCACTCGAAAAGTGGCCCGGTTCATCGGTCAGCGCGGATGGCGCAAGGGGCGCCCGAGTGTGCGTAACCGAATAGAGCTTGACCCCCGACAGGGTTTCGATGGTCAGGTCGCCTGCCTGCGACAGGGCGGCAAGCATGGTCCGCACCCCGAGGCGGGTGGCGCCCAGCACGGCTTCGATCTGGGACGAACGCAGCGGGCCAAAGCCGGAGAGGAGGCCGTAGAGTTGCGGGGCACGTGAACTCGCGCGCTTCCCGCTATAACGATCGGCGAGGTCTCTGCATATGTCGCGGGCCTCAACCAGAAGGCTGTTGAGGTGATTCAGGGCATCGCGCAGCGCTTCGGACTGAACGATGGCGGCATGTGCCGGTTTTTCGTCGACGTCGGCCGCGCGCACCGTATCGAGCCGGATCAGGCCGTTCAGCGGCAGTACCGCACTCAATGCGCCGGTGGCTCGCAGATGGGCGGCAAAGGCGTATTCGACCGCCCAGCGCGGCGAGGGCGGCCGCGCCCGCTCAATCGCCACTTGTCGCCCACCGAGCGTGATCGGCTCGATTGCACGCTCGGCGGGGGCAAAGCGCGGACTTTGGCCGATGGCGCGGTGGAGGGCGGCCAGGGCCGCAAAGGGGAGGGGGGCCGGCTCCAGATCTGCCACCAGCGCCGCGGCCTCGTCGATGGCGGCCAGCGCGGCTTCGACGGCCGGATGGTTGTCGAGGTCCCGCAGGGCCAGACAGGCTTTTTCAAATCCACGTGCCGCGTCCGCCAGCGGCGCCCAGCTGCTGCGGGTCATCTCGGCGAGCAGGGTGGTCACCAGAGCGCGGGGGGCGAGGGCGAACTGGAGCGGTTCGTCGGAAAGTGGTACAAGCCCCGCGAACCAGGCATGGAAGCGAGCGTCGGTGAACGCATGCCCTTCCTGCCGCAGCGCCGAGATCAGCGTCTCGCGAATGAGACGCGCAGCGAGGATGGGATATATGTCGGGCGGACACCACGTGAGGGCGGCATCAAGCTGACCGAGGGCGCGGGCCGCGTGCACCTGGGTTGCGCACAGCGCCTCGATATCCGCGGGGGAGGGCGGTTCATCGGGTCCGTAACACGGAAAGGCCAGCGGTGAGGTCATAAAACCCCGTCAAATCAATGCGCTCTCAGATATGTATAGCAAGCAAGCAATAACTATACAACCAGTCGGATGCTTTCGGATATTAACCCTTGATAATTGCAGTTATCATATATGCGGAATTGACGCCGTTCTATAAGGTGCGGTACAGCCAGCGCCGATGAATGACGCAGCGCACCTCGACGACAACGCCCGGATTGCGGGGGAAACGGAGCCAGCGCCACCAGCGGCTGCCGACGATCTCTCGTGGGCAGTTGTACAAATGCGCGCGGGCGCGCGTATCGTCGTCAACGAAGGCCTGCTCGCCGCCTATCAGGCCGCTTCGTCACCGCACAGCATCCGTGCGCTCAAATCCGACCTCGAGGCGTTCGACCGCTGGTGCCGACGCCACAGCCGCATCGCGCTGCCGGCAACGCCCGAGACGGTGGCGGACTATCTCGACGCGCGGGCAGGGCAGGGGGGCAAGCCGGCCTCGCTCGGCCGTTACAAGGCGTCGATCGCCAAGATCCACCAGCTGCTCGAGCTGAAGGATCCGACCCCGGCGTCGCTGGTGAAGCTGCGCCTGCAGGCGATCCGTCGGCGGCTCGGCACGGCGCAGACCCAGGCGCGGCCGCTGCGGTTCAAGGGACAGGTAGCCAACGTCGAGCGCGACGAGCCGCGCGGGCTGAATGTGCGGGCGTTACTCGAAAGCTGCGCGGAGGATCTGCCGGGCCTGCGTGATCGCGCTCTGCTCTCTGCCGGCTATGACACCGGGCTACGTGCCTCGGAGCTGGTTGCGATCGAGGTCGATCACATTATCGAGGCGATCGATCCCGACGCGCGTTTGCTCAGCATCCCGCGCAGCAAGGGCGACCAGGAAGGGGAGGGGGCCACGGCCTACCTCAGTCCGCGGACGGTGCGGGCGATCGCGGCCTGGGTGGAGGCGGCCGGGATCGAGGCGGGGCCGGTGTTTCGGCGTGTGAACGTGCGGCGCTATAAAGCGCGAGCGGCTGTGCGTGGTCGGCGGATCGACAGCATCTCCGGGCGGGAGGCGTGGGATTTGCGCAAGACGCTGTCGAAACGGGCTGTGCCGGCGCGAGTGGAGTATGATGTGGGGGAGGGGGCTCTCCACCCCGCGTCGGTCGGGCCGATCTACCGATCGATGATCCAGCGGGCATTCGATGCTGCCGCGCTCACCGATTTGACGACGGATGATCTGGCGCGCCTGCTCAAAGGCGTTAGCGCGCATTCCACACGCGTGGGGCTCAATCAGGACCTGTTCGCGAGTGGCGAGGATCTTGCCGGCATCATGGACGCGCTGCGGTGGAAATCGCCTAGAATGCCGCTTGCCTATAATCGTAATCTTGCAGCGGAGCACGGGGCTGCTGGACGGCTCATGGCGAAGATTGGCTAGGTCTGGTCGTTTGTCTCAAGTATTCGGCCATACCCGCGCCAGACACGCGAGCTTGTCGGCCGCGGGGCTCAGCGGCGTTTTCAATCGGGTGTCAGCGCGAAGCCCCGAAGTTGGAGACTGGCCAACGTCGTGAGCGCGGAATCATTGATCGCCGCGCCGGATGTCACCTGATCCGGCCTTATCTTGTTGCCGACCATGGCTTGGCTGCACACACGGACCGACACACCGGCATTCTGGAGGTCCACAATAAGCGCGACGTTCGGATTGGCAGCCACGTTCATGCGCGCCGCATATGGCGCGCCACGCAGGACGAGCGGGGTTGCGAGGCCATGGATGATTACGACGATGTCGCCAGCGGCCGGGCGCACCTTTTCAGCGCCCAGCAGGTTCACGAAGCGTGCAACTTTCTCAAGGCTCAGGTTAATTGGTCGGGAGAGCTGGCGGCCCTGATGATATTGAACAAGACCCGATAGCGGAGTGTGGGATCGGGACGCTCGGCATCGCTGGGCACGGCCACTATACAGCCGAACTGCGGGATAACGGGTTAGATGCGATCTGTTGGTGCGGCCAGCGATGTCCCGCCCGTCAGCGTCGTGGCCGCGAGTAAAGCATGGTAAAAAGCTCTTTTCAACAATGTTGCTCTCCTCTTGAGCAACAGAGGCTGCATGAGCGCTGTGAAAACTAGGCGACACTGAACTGGCCCATCATCCCGTTATCCTCATGTTCAAGGATATGGCAGTGGTACATGAAGGGAGCGCTTTTGGCCGGATGATCGAAACGGATGAGAAGCTCTACGGGCTCCTTCACAAGCACAGTGTCGCGCGGCCCCTGATCAAGAACATCGGGCTTACCGCCGTCCCGACTAAGAACATCGAAGTGGACGCCGTGAATGTGAACCGGGTGGCGCATCAGTTCACCAGACACCTCCCATATCTCGGTGGAGCCAAGCTTCACGGTCTCATCGATGCGATTCATATCGAATGGTTTGCCGTTGATCGTTAGGCCTCCACCTCCGCCGCCTGACCCCATCATGCCGCCCATACCCATGTTCAGGACGAGGCGGCGGCGGCGCACCGCCTTGCCAGCGTCGGGCCGGGCTCGTGATGCCAGAAGGGTTGGCACCGCCCCGCTGGCACGAGCCTGTCCCAAGGGTCGTGGCTCAAACCGCAGCACGGTCGCGGGCGCGTCAGCATTAGCCCTGCCGGCGCTACGCCCCATCATACCCATCCCGCCCATCATCGAGCTGTTGGTGTCTGCCGCCGTCACAAGCGAAGCGGGTCTGCCGTCAGTAAAGTCGACGAGAAGCTCAGCACGCTGTCCCGGGGCCAGGGTTATGGCTTCAAGCGCCACTGCCCGTTCGAGCAGCCCCCCTTCGGTGCCGATCCAATGAAAGCTTCGTTGGTCACTGAACGAAAGTTCGTAGATCCGAGCGTTCGATGCGTTGACGAGCCGCAGGCGGACCAACCGGTTTGGGACCGCAGCCAAAGGGTTCACCGCGCCGTTCACCAGGATCGTGTCGCCGCGCCGCCCCTGCATTGCGACCATCATGCCACCCGGCATGACAAGGCGACCGCTTTCAAACTGGCGATCCTGGATGAGCAGCGGCAGATCATCCACGCCATATTCCGAGGGCAAGCCCAGACCCTGTTCTTCGTCGTCGGTTACCAGCAATGCCCCGGCCAAGCCTGAATAGACCTGCTCGGCCGTCAACCCATGGACGTGCGAGTGATAAAGGAGCGTCGCTGCTGGCTGCCGGATCGGGAGCGTAGGTCGCCAGGTCGCTTCTGGTGCGATGATCTGGTGAGGGCCTCCGTCCAGTTCTCCGGGAATCAGAAGCCCGTGCCAATGCACAGTCGTGTTCACCTTCAGTCCGTTGGTCACCGCAGCCGCCACGTCGTCGCCGCGACGCACCCTGATCGTCGGTCCGAGATAGCTGCCATTGTACCCGAGCGTGTCGCTCGGACGGCCGGGATAAAAGGAGGTCGTGCCCGACTGGACGCGTAGCGCGAACGAGCGATTGGACCGCGCGTCCAACAGCGGTGGCATCGGCAGCAGGTTTTGCCCGCCGTCGCCGAGAGCTGAAGTGGAGCGCGAACACGCGGCGGTGGCAAACAACGCGGCTCCGCCAGCCAAAAGCGAACGTCGATCGAGCATCAAACCTGATCCAACGCGCGGGGCAGCTCGGCTGCGTCATTAGTTTTGGCACAATAGTAGCTCACGGCGGCTCCTAAACTTGATTCAACACCTATCCATCATATATGTTGCATATAAGATTCTTGGAGGGCCGGTGTCACTTTTTCTCGCAATGTCTCCGGAGCTTCTGGAGAAAAAGGCCGGCGAAGCGGAGGCGTTTCTCCGTTCGCTGGCGAGTCGGCACCGGCTGATGATCCTGTGCAGCCTGCTCGGGGGGGAGTTGTCGGTTACCGAACTGGGCGAACGCCTCGGACTGACGCAGTCCAATCTGTCCCGCCATCTGGCCACGCTGCGCGACGAGGGACTGGTAGGAACTCGGCGCGCGAGAACCACTATCTACTACCGGATCACGTCGGAGCGCGTGCTGCCGATCCTTACTGAGCTCTACAAGCTGTTCTGCGCCGATGGCGACGTCGAGGAAGGTGCATCCTGACGATGGAGGGTTTTACCCCATTTTCGGCCATCCTGGGCGGTGCGCTTATCGGCTTCTCGGCCTCGCTCCTGTGGATCGCCAATGGGCGCATCGCCGGCATCAGCGGCATCGTCGGCGGCGTGCTTGCGCCCGTTCACGGCGATGTGGCGTGGCGCGGGATGTTTCTGGTCGGCCTGATCGCTGCGCCCTTGCTCTACCGCGCGGCAGGGGGCGTGCTCCCAAACCTCGCCACGCCGGCGCCCCTCATCGCCGTGATCGCAGCCGGCCTCCTGGTCGGGTTTGGGACACGGCTCGGAAGTGGCTGCACCAGCGGCCACGGCGTCTGCGGGATCGCCAGGCTTTCGCCCCGGTCGCTTGCTGCGACCGCTATCTTCCTCATCACGGCGGCGGTGACTGTGTACGTCGCCCGACACATCATTGGGCTATGAGAAAATGAAGAAGCTGCTCGTTGCACTGGCCTCAGGGTTCATTTTCGGCTTGGGTCTGATCGTCTCGGCCATGGTCAGTCCAGGCAAGGTTCTGGCGTTCCTTGATGTCACCGCACCGGCCTGGGACCCAAGCCTGGCCCTGGTCCTGGTATCAGCGGTCATCGTTTCAGCGTTGGGATTTGCGCTCGGCCGAAGGCGCGAGGCCCCGCTTTTCGCCGCTACGTTTAACGGTCCATCGAACCGCTCCCTGGACGGGAAGCTCCTCTCAGGCGCGGCTCTGTTTGGCATTGGATGGGGTCTCGTCGGATACTGCCCTGGCCCTGCCCTGGTAGCGTTGAGCCTTGGGGCACCGGCGGCGCTGGTGTTCGTCATCGCAATGCTCGTCGGCATGGGCCTCTTCGCTCTCCTCCAGCGCCACCAGGCGGCCGCGGTGGGAGCTAAGCCATGACGCCGGTCGATCTCCTCACCCTCCTATCCGGTGTGATCGTTGGCTTCACCTTGGGCGTGATCGGCGGCGGCGGCTCGATCCTTGCCCTGCCATTATTGCTGTACGTCGTCGGCATGAAGGACCCGCACGTGGCGATCGGCACGAGCGCGCTGGCGGTCGCCGCCAACGCCTTCGCCAACCTGGTCCAGCACGCCCGGGCGGGAACCGTGAAGTGGCCCTGCGCCTTGGTTTTCGGGGTATCGGGTGTCGCCGGAGCCCTGATTGGCTCGACCCTGGGCAAGATGGTGGCCGGTCAGCACCTGCTGGTGCTATTCGCGGGCGTCATGATCGTGGTCGGACTTTCCATGCTGCGCGGCAAGTCTGGCGGCGGGGACCCGGACGTGCGGATCACGCGGCCGATCGCTGTCCGGCTCGTCGTGATCGGGCTTCTCGCCGGCCTGCTGTCAGGATTCTTCGGCATCGGCGGGGGTTTTCTGATCGTTCCCGGCATCATGCTCGGCAGCGGCATGCCTATCCTCAACGCGGTCGGTTCGTCGCTGTTTTCCGTGGGGGCGTTCGGCTCGGCGACAGCCTTCAACTACGCCCTGTCAGGGCTCGTGGACTGGCGCGTGGCCGGCTTCTTCATCGCAGGCGGGGTCGGTGGCGGCATCGCCGGCATGAAAATAGCCATCCGGCTCGCCGACCATAAGGGCCTGCTCACCCGCATGTTCGCTTTCGTCCTGTTGGCCGTGGCCACCTACATGCTGTTCCGCAGCCTGGGCGGGATCGGCACCTAACCACCTTTGGAGACCGATCATGATTTTCCGTCAATTGTTCGAGCCGGAGTCCTCGACCTACACCTATCTCCTTGGCTGTCCTGAGACGCGCAAGGCCGTCCTGATCGATCCCGTCCTCGAGTCGATCGAACGCGACCTTGCCGCGCTTCAGGAGCTCCACCTTGAACTGGCCTATACGCTAGAGACGCATGTCCATGCGGACCACGTCACATCGGCCTGCTATCTGCGAAGCCTGACCGGCTCCAAAATCGCTTATCCCGCGATGGACGGCCTTCCTTGTGCTGACGTAGGGGTCGCTGAGGACCAGCCCCTGACTGTCGGCGCGCTCACGCTTCAACCGCTGTTTACGCCGGGGCATACCGACGCCCATCATACTTACCTGGTTGATCAGCCCGGTGTCCTCCGCGCTTTTACCGGCGACGCATTGCTGATTGACGGCTGTGGCCGCACCGACTTCCAGAACGGCGACGCCGCCACGCTCTATCAATCGGTCACGCAAAAGATTTTCACCCTGCCGGGGGACGGACAGATCTTCCCCGCTCACGATTACAATCATCGTCGCATCACGACGGTGGCTCAGGAGCGCGAGCGGAACCCTCGCCTCGCGGGCAAGACCGTCCAGGAGTTTGTGGCGATCATGGACGCTCTCGATCTGCCTTACCCCAAGAAGATCGACATCGCCGTGCCCGCGAACAAGCTTTGCGGTGATTGCCCGACAGATCTGCCCGAGCGGCTACGCCAGATTGGCGGCAAGTCCGAACAGGGTTGAGAGCCCATGCACAGGAGAAGATTTATGCCGCGACGTACCTCGAAACAACTGGTTTCTGAAGCCAATGCCCTTGTCGAAAGTCTCCCGCCTGAAGAAGCAGCCCGGCTCGTCGGCAATTCCGATATTCAGTTTGTTGACATTCGCGAGCCAGCGGAAGTCGCGAAATCGGGTCTGGTCGCTGGCGCGGTGAACGTCCCGCGTGGCCTGCTCGAATTCCAGATCGATCCGGAAAGTCCTACTCACAATGCCAAGCTCGCGGCAGGATCGCGGCTGGTGCTCTATTGTGGGTCCGGCGCCCGCTCAGCCCTTGCCGCAAAATCGCTCAAGGAAATGGGCGTTGAGAACGTCGTCCACGTGCCAGGCGGGTTTTCGGCGCTCAAGGAGGCGGGCGCCTTGATCGCATCGGAATAAGTTCATGGTGCCGTTATTCCTAGCTGTCACGGTGCTGATGTGACCTAACCTAGCTTTTTTGAACCTGCAAAAGATTTGGCCTGCCGCTGGTTCTTTAATTGGTTTCGATCGAGAGAGGGGGTAGCGACCAGCCGCAACTCTGAACATCCCTGGAACACCGAAAGCTGGTCGCGATGCACCATATTCAGTTTGCCGGTCTGGGCCTCCACCCGGTCGCGCTTTCCCTAGGCCCGCTCGATCTGCGCTGGTATTCACTCGCCTACATCGCGGGCATCGTCGCGGGCTGGTGGTATCTGCTTCGGCTGCTGGCCCAACCCGCGGCTCCAATGATCAGCGCGCAAGCTGATGATCTCGTGTTCTACGCGACCCTGGGTGTCATCCTGGGGGGTCGGCTCGGTTATGTGATCTTTTATGGACCCGAAATGATCCTCCATCCCCTGCAGATTTTGAAGCTGTGGGATGGCGGCATGTCATTTCACGGGGGCGCTGCCGGTGTATCGCTCGCGCTGATCCTCTTCGCGCGTCGGCACGGCTTAGATTGGTTGCGTGTCCACGATTACGTCGCCTGCACGGTGCCGATCGGCCTGTTTTTCGGCCGCCTCGCCAACTTCGTGAACGGTGAGCTGTGGGGAAAGCCATCCGATCTGCCGTGGGCGATCGTGTTCCCGGGAAGCCATGACGGCCTCGCCCGGCATCCAAGCCAACTCTATGAGGCCGGACTTGAAGGGTTGGCACTGTTTGCCGTGCTCGCCTGCTTGTTCTGGTTCACCAATGCCCGCCGAAGGCCCGGTATGCTAGTCGGGGTGTTCCTCATCGGCTATGGCCTGGCCCGGTTCACGGTAGAGTTTTTCCGCGAGCCTGATGCCCAGCTCGTCGGTTTCGCGGCGCGAACCGGCCTCCACATGGGTCAGTGGCTCACCTTGCCGATGTTCGTCGGCGGATTTTACCTGATTGCCACGTCCGCGGGCCGCACGCGTCGCTTGGATACAGCGACCACCGTCTCGCAAATATGACCGGCCCTCGTCGCATCATCGTTCCGCAAATCATCACTCGCAGGCGCGCCCGCCTACTAGTGCGCGACTGTCGGGGGTGGCTGCGCGCCAGCGAAGCATCGTTCATCGTGCTGGCGATCGGCATTGGCGGGGCTTCAGGCCTGCTGAGCGTGGCGCTGGGCGCGCTCGCGCGCACTTTGCAGCACTTGTTATTCGCGCTACCCCCGAACATGCGATTAAGCGGCGTCGCGGCTCTCGGACTGCCGAGCCTAATCGTTCTGCCGCTAGGTGGTCTTGTCTTCACAGCGTTCGGATACGCGACCCGTGCCCGCAAGCGCCGCCTGGTGGACGCGGTCGAGGCTAATGCCCTGCACGGCGGGCGCATGTCGCTCCCGGATAGCCTTGTCATCTCAGGGCAAACGGTTCTCTCGAACGGCTTTGGAGCGTCGGTCGGCCTCGAAGCCGCCTATGCGCAAATGGGCGGGGCCGTAGCATCGGTGCTCGGCGGTTGGTTGAAGCTGCGTCGTGCCGATCAACGAACGCTGGTCGGGGCCGGGACGGGCGCGGCTATCGCCGCCGCGTTCGGCGCTCCTCTAGCCGGGGCGTTCTACGCATTCGAGATCGTTATCGGGGCTTACACGCCGTCGGCGATTGCACCCGTGGCCGCTGCAGCTCTGGCCGGTGCGCTAGTCGCGCAAACTTTCGGGCAGCAACCCTATCTGATCGACGCTGCCTCAAGCGTCTCAGTCGAGACGCACCATTACCTGATCTACGCAGGGCTGGGCGCTATCTGTGCGCTGCTTGGGATTTTACTGATGCGCGCCGTGGCGCTGGTCGAGCGTGGAACGCGACGAACGGGGATGCCGGAATGGGCGCGCCCCGCGCTAGGCGGCCTGTTGTTGATCCCGATCGCGATAGTGTCGCCACAGTCGCTCTCGGCCGGGCACGATGCGCTTCACGCTGATCTGGCGATCGGCGCCTCGCTTGGTTTCATCCTGATCGTGCTGTTCGCCAAGAGCGCCGCGTCGATCGTATCGCTCGGATTTGGATTTCGGGGCGGCCTGTTCTTTGCGTCGCTGTTCCTCGGAACGTTGATCGGTCACCTCTTCGCCGAAATTCTGACATTGATGGTCGGACATCCCGTGGTTGATCCGCGCAATGCCGCGCTAGTCGGGATGGCGGCGTTCGCCGTCGCGGTCGTGGGCGGGCCGATGACGATGGCAATGCTTGTCCTGCAAGCGACGCATGATTTTTCTCTGACGGGGGCCGTCATTGCTGCGTCATTGGTGTCCTCAACCATCGTGCGCGAGCTGTTCGGCTATTCGTTTTCGACGTGGCGACTTCATCTGCGCGGCGAAACTATCAAGAGCGCGCGCGACGTGGGATGGGTGAAGACCCTTACCGCGGGGCGGATGATGCGAAAGGAAACCAAGCCAACGCCCGCCTCCATGTCGATCGCGGAGTTTCGGCGTACCTTCCCGCTCGGATCGACCAGCAGGGTTGTCTTGGCCAACGCGCAAGATGTCTATGCCGGTATCGTAGTCGTACCGGCCGCCTATGCGGAAGGGCTCGATCCGAACGCCAGCGTCGCCACACTCGCCTCAGGGCACGACGTGGCGCTGACGCCGGATATGGACATAGCCGCAGTGATGACGAATTTCGATGAAGCACGCACCGATGAACTTGCCGTGTTGTCGGCCGATCGTCATGTGCTCGGCCTCGTCTCGGAAACCTATGTCCGGCGGCGCTATACTGAAGAGTTGGAAAAGGCACAGCGCGAGCTTTTCGGCGAGCGCTGAACTCCACGAGCGCCGCCCGAGCCCGTTACCAAAGGTTGTCATGCAGGCATATATAGGGTAGGGGGGTATGATATGGCTCACTTGTCCGAAACGAATGCTGATCTGGTGGCGCGCGTGCGCCGAATTGCGGGACAGGTCGGGGCGGTCGAGCGCGCACTACAATCGGATTCCTCCTGTTCCGACGTGCTGCACCTGGTCGCGGCGGTGCGTGGTGCGGTGAATGGCCTCATGTACGAAATCATTGCCGAGCATCTGGAAGCGCATGTGTCCCGCGCAGGGCTCGATGACGCCGAGCGGGCGGCCGGCGCCAAAGAATTGCTGGCGGTGATCCGCCGCTACTCCAAATAGGACTTCCTCATGGCGACATTGCCCGAAATCGAAGCCGTTGCGCACGATCATGTATTCCTGGGTGCGGCGCACGACGACAACGCGCGCCGAACCTTGTGGGTCGTGGCGCTCACCGCCGGGATGATGGTGGTCGAGATTGTCGCCGGATACCTGACCGGCTCGATGGCGCTGCTCGCCGATGGCTTTCACATGGCGACGCACGCGGGCGCGCTCGGGGTTGCCGCGGCTGCCTATGCCTATGCCAAGCGCCATGCCTCCAACCGGGCCTACAGCTTCGGCACGGGCAAGGTCGGCGATCTGGCCGGGTTCGCGTCGGCGATGGTGCTGGGGCTGATAGCGCTCGGGATCGGCGTCGAGTCCATCCTTCGTCTGTTTCAGCCGATCACGGTAGCGTTCGGGGAGGCGACGATCATCGCGGTGGTCGGCTTGGGCGTGAACATCGCCAGCGCCTTCCTGCTTTCGGGCGGGCACCATCACGGGCACGATCATCATGGACACGAACACGGCCATGCTCACGGCGCGCATGGCGGCGACAACAACATGCGCTCAGCCTACATCCACGTCCTCGCCGACGCGCTCACCTCCGTCCTTGCCATCGCGGCGTTATTGGCCGGACGCTATCTCGGCTGGGTATGGATGGACCCGGTGATGGGGATCGTCGGCGCGGTCGTGATCGCGCGCTGGTCATGGTCCCTGATGCGGGACACGGCATCGGTGCTGCTCGATGCGACCGATCATCATGTCGAGGATGAAGTGCGCGAGCTGGTCGAGACGCCGGGGGACGCGCGCATAACCGACCTTCATGTCTGGCGCGTTGGCCCGGAAGCGCACGCTGCGATCGTCAGCGTCGTGAGCGGGCAGGGCGTCACCGGCGACGAGATTCGCGCCCGGCTCGCGCCGGTCCATGAACTCGCGCACCTCACGGTCGAGTGTCGTTAGAACCGCGCGGAAGCCGACGAAAGGAAGACGCCGTGGTGGAACCGACGAAGCGGGAACTGGCGAGCAAGGTGCCCGCGGTCACGCTGGGCTTCTGGCTCATCAAGATCCTCGCGACCACGCTCGGCGAAACGGGCGGCGATACCGTCTCGATGACGATGAATCTCGGCTATCTGGTCGGCACCGCGATCTTCCTGACGGTGCTGGTCGCCTTGGTGTGGTGGCAGGTTGCGGCGACGCGCTTTCACCCGTTCCTCTATTGGGCGACGATCATCGCCTCGACGACGGCGGGAACGACGATGGCGGATTTCGCCACCCGCTCGCTCGGCATCGGATATACCGGAGGATCGGCGCTGCTGCTCGGCTGCGTGCTAGCCTCGCTGATCGTCTGGCATCGAACGCTCGGATCGATCTCGGTCGACACCGTGCACGAGCCGAAAGCCGAGCTGTTCTACTGGATCACGATCACCTTCTCGCAAACGCTCGGCACGGCGCTCGGCGACTGGACGGCCGATACTGGCAACCTCGGCTATATCGGCGCCGCGATCATATTCGCGGGGCTGCTCGCCGTACTGGGGCTGCTATTTTACACGACAAACGCTAGTCGGGTGCTGCTGTTCTGGGCGGCGTTCATTATGACGCGCCCCCTCGGGGCTGCAGTCGGCGATTTCCTTGACAAACCGCTGGATCACGGCGGGTTGTCATTTAGCCGGCCGTTGGCGTCCGCCGTTCTGACCGCTGCCATCCTGCTTCTTATCATTGTTCTGCCGCAACGCGCCGGGCAGCATCCCAAGCACGTGGTCCTCGACTGAGCGCGCATCGGTCTGGATCGAACGCTGTCGAGACTGGGGCAGTCTTCTTGCGATGCCTTGCTGTATGCCGACATAGCGTGGCTAACGAATCTTGGTACTGCAGCGTGCAACTCTCATCGAGTTCACGGTCACCAAGGGCTGAACTTGCGTTTCTCGGCCGTTAGCAGACCTGTAGGATCGGCTCAGGAGGCCAGACGCGCGAGTATCGGACATTCGGGCCGCTCATTGCCGTGGCAGCCTTTTGCCAAGTCGAGCAACGCTTCCCGCATGGCGTTGAGCGCATCCGCCTTCCGCCCGAGGTCGGCGGCGCGCGATTCCGCCAACATCTTGACCTCCGAACTGGCGCGATCGCGATCGGACCACAGACAAAGCAGCTGTCGGATTTCTTCGATCGGAAAGCCGAGATTGCGGGCATTTGCAATAAAACGAAGCCGATGGACGTCGGCTTCGCTGTAGTCGCGATAGCCACTATCCCGCCGCGCCGCCGACGGGATAAGGCCGATCTTCTCATAGTGGCGGATCATCCGCTGCGAGACCCCGCTCGCGCCCGACGCGCCACCTATGTTCACAACGTCACCCGATTAAGGCGGAGCGCGTTGGTGACCACGCTGGCCGAGGACAATGCCATCGCCGCTGCCGCGATGATCGGGGAGAGGAGGATGCCGAAGATCGGATAGAGCAGCCCCGCTGCGATCGGGATACCTGCGGCGTTGTAGATGAAAGCGAAGAACAGGTTCTGACGGATATTGGACATCGTCGCCTCGCTCAACCGGCGCGCACGGACAATGCCGTTCAGGTCACCCTTCAGCAGCGTCACGCCCGCGCTTTCAATCGCGACATCGGTGCCGGAGCCCATCGCGATGCCGACATCAGCCGCCGCGAGCGCAGGCGCGTCATTGACCCCGTCTCCTGCCATGGCGACGATACGCCCCTCAGCCTTCAGGCGCGCGACCACTGCGCTCTTTTGATCCGGTAGCACTTCGGCTTCGACATCGTCGATCCCGAGCTTCCGCCCAACCGCTTGCGCCGTAGTGCGATTGTCGCCCGTCAGCATCACAACCCTTATGCCCTCCTTGCGAAGCGCCGCGATGGCCTCGGCTGTCGTCGCCTTGATCGCATCGGCAATGGCAAGAATTCCGGCCGCCTGCCCGTCGATGCCGAGGAAGATGGCGGTCGCACCATCCTGGCGCAGTTCGTCCGCTTGCCGCTCAAGGGCGCTGACGTCGATCCCGCTTTCTGACAGGAAACGGGCGTTACCGAGCGTGATGCGCTTGCCATCCACCGTGCCGATCGCGCCCTTGCCGGTCGGTGAATCAAAGTCCGTGACTTCGGGAAGCACAATGCCCCTGTCCTTGGCGGCGGCGATCACGGCCAGCGCCAGCGGATGTTCTGATGCCCGCTCCACACCGGCGGCAAGCCTCAGCAGCTCGGTCTCCTCATAGCCTGTCGTGGGAATGATGCGGGTGACCGATGGCCGGCCTTCGGTCAGCGTGCCTGTCTTGTCGACGACGAGCGTGTCGACCTTCTCCATCCGCTCCAGGGCTTCTGCATTCTTGATGAGCACGCCGAGCCCAGCGCCCCGGCCGATGCCGACCATGATCGACATCGGCGTCGCCAGCCCCAAGGCGCAGGGGCAGGCGATGATGAGGACGGCGACGGCGGCGATCAGGCCATGGGCGAGGCGCGGCTCCGGCCCCCAGATACCCCATACTCCAAAGGCAATGAGCGCGATCAGCAGAACGGCGGGCACAAACAATCCCGCGACCTGGTCGGCCAGTCGCTGGATCGGTGCCCGCGAACGCTGCGCGTCCGCGACCATCTGGACAATGCGCGCGAGCATCGTGTCGCGGCCGACCTTCTCGGCGCGCATGACGAGCGCGCCGCTCTGATTGATCGTTCCGCCGATGACAACGTCGCCCAGCGCCTTCGTGACCGGCATCGACTCGCCCGTCACCATCGACTCATCGAGCGAGGATCGGCCCTCCTCGACCTTCCCATCGACCGGCACCTTTTCGCCCGGTCGAACACGGAGACGATCGCCAACGGCCACCTGGTCAAGCGACACCTCCTCGTCATTCCCGTCGGCGCCAATGCGGCGCGCGGTCTTGGGCGCGAGGTTGAGCAGCGCCTTGATGGCGCCCGAGGTCCGCTCACGGGCGCGCAGCTCGAGCACCTGTCCCAGCAGCACGAGAACGGTGATGACGGCGGCGGCCTCGAAATAGACCGCGACCGTGCCGTCCATCATCCGAAACGCTGCGGGGAAGATCCTCGGAGCGAAGGTTGCGACCACGCTATAGGCCCAGGCCACGCCCGTCCCCATTGCGATGAGCGTGAACATGTTGAGGTTGCGCGTCCGGATGGACACCCAACCGCGTTCAAGGAATGGCCAGCCTGCCCAGAGTACGACCGGGGTTGCCAGCGCGAATTGCAACCATCCCGATAGACGGGCCGGCACAAGATTGTGCAGCGCCGGGAACAGGTGGCTGCCCATCTCCAGCACAAAGACCGGGATGGTGAGCAACAGCGCGATCCAGAAACGCCGGGACATATCCAGCAGTTCGCCGCTTGGCCCGGTGTCTGCCGTCACGAGGTCCGGCTCGAGTGCCATGCCGCAGATCGGGCATGGCCCGGGATGGTCTTGGCGGATTTCCGGGTGCATCGGGCAGGTCCAGATCGCGCCTGGTTGGGCGACCGCCGCCTCTGTGTCACCCGCGGACAAGTAGCGCACCGGGTCGTCGGCAAACTTCGTGCGGCAGCCGGCGCTGCAGAAATGATAGTCCTCGCCGTCATGCGAGGCATGATGTGGCGTTGCCGTGGGATCGACCATCATGCCGCAAACCGGATCCTTGGCCGTCTTCGCGTCGGCGTCGCCGCCGTGTTTGCCCGCGCAGCAGCCGTGCGCACCAGAATTGCTCGCTGGAAGAGGATCAGTCACAGGCTCGTCTCCTTATCGACGAAGGTCAATCTGGGGTCTGACATCGTGTCAGGGTCAAGCCCGGCCCACATTTATTTTTGCGCGCGTACCTTGGTGCGTTCCCACGTCAGCCGGACAATAGATTGTGGATGGCCGTCGCGGCCTTGGCCGCCTGACCTGCCGCAACCGCAATTTGATCCAGCCCTTCAACCATGTCGCCGGCAGCAAATAGGCCGCCGACCGTCGTTTGCTGATGCTCGTCAACGACGATGCAACCTGCCGGACTCAGTTCAGCGCCAGCCATTCGCGCCAGTTCCGAGCGAGGAGAGGTTCCAAGGGCAACATATAGGGTGTCGAACGGGAGCAATTGGCCATCAGTCAAATGGGCGAGCAAATTCTCACCATGGATCGACAAGTCCCGGATAGGTGCGCGTTCGACCGCAAGACCGCCTCGAGCCAGATCTGCCTCTTCAGCGTCCGACAGTTGCGAGCCGTCTTGGGCCAGTAAGGTCACGGTGTCGCTATAGTGGCGAACGAACAGAGCCTCGGCCGCACCATGGTCGGAGCAGCCCAGCACGGCCACTCTCTTGCCGCGGACCTCATAGCCGTCGCAGATCGGGCAATAGCGTATCAGCCCTTGGGCGACAGCTCGATCATGCGTTTCCTGCGCCATTCGCGGTCGATGATTTGTCACGCCTTGGGCAAGTAATATTGTCCGCGCACCGAAGATTTCCGCTTTCGTTTCGACGACGAAACCCTTCTCGACCCGGTCGATGCGCTCGACCTCTCCGGTGACCAATTCGGCACCGTAGCGGGCTGCATGTTGATGCATGCGAACAAGCAGATTCCCGCCCGAGATACCGTCTGGAAAACCGAGGAGGTTATGTGTCGTCGGGATGGAGGACGCCCGGCCATCGCCAGCATCGATGACCAGCGTAGAACGCAGAAACCGGCCTAGATAGGTTGCGGCTGTCAGCCCTGCGGGACCGCCGCCTATGATTACGCAGTCGTACATGCCTGTCTTTCGCTTACCTCGGTCGTCACTTGTATTACGCGGTACGCCGCTCCTTCCCTCGAATGCGTGCGCGTTCCTCGAAAAAAAAGCAGTAGCTCGTGAGGGGTAAGCCCCGTCGCTGCGTAAATTCAGATGAAGCCCATCGCCAGCAGGATGGACAGTTCAGGTGCCCACGGGTCGCAGCGTGGCGCGGGGGCGAGCGGACGTGGGGAAGACGGATTGGAATTACCGATCGCGCTCCATGTCGCTCGCCCCGCAACAACCACAGGTCGCAACGTCAGGGGGCGACGACACCATCATCGACGGGGGAGAGATGGAGACCTACAGCCCTTTTTCGGTTTCGATGGGCCAGGCGCTTTGGGTGATCATGCTTGTCGCTGGACCCCCGCTGATAATCATGCTCGTGGTCGGGCTTATAATCTCGATGATCCAGGCTGCGACGTCGATCAATGAACAGACCGTGAGCTTCGTCCCCAAGCTCCTGGCGTTCATCTTGTTCCTCGCGCTGTACGGGGTAACCGTTGGCGATCTCCTGATCGACTACACCCGTGACCTGCTGGTGCATATTCCAGACGATATCCGATGACGACTGCCGGTTTTCGTCCGGTACGGCTGCGCAAAAACTGGTCGTATACGGGCAGAGTGCTAGCCTCGGAGAGGATCGAAGCGAAGGGGGGACGGGGTTTGGCGGAGTTTGAATTGCTGGCGCGGGAACTGATCCAACGATGGAAGGAAGACCCGAACGCGACCTATCAAAGCTGGTTTCTATGGGACGAGCGGATCAAGAATTTTCGCTCGATCAGGCGTGGTTTGGCTCAGGTGGTGGCCGAGATCGAAGCCGGTCGGTTTGGCGTGGCCTATCGCGGTTCTTCGCTGGAAACAGTCGTTCATTCGGTCGCCGAGCAAAGACAGATTTTCAAAGGCGCGGATCATGCGTTTCTCTGGAAGCCCAAATTGCGCATCCCCGACATCTATGAAAACCCGGCGAACCAACGCGCGTTCGGCCGATTGCTCGATCATTGCGCTTGCTGCGACACTGCGGAAGAAATCATTGCAGGCATTCACACGATCGATCGGCTGAACATCAAGGGGCTTGGGCCAGCGGTCGCCAATCTCCTCTATTTCCTGCATCCAACGCTCGTTCCGCCGTTCAACACGGCGATCGTCAACGGCTATAACAAGCTGACCGGCGGCAAGGTGAAGCTCGGAAGCTGGCACCATTTTCTTGCGATGCGCTCGGGCTTGCTCGACCTGAACGAGCGGTTTCGCGACCTGCTATCGAACGATCTCGGCGCCATTGGCGGCCTCCTGTTCGATATCGGCTCAGGCCGCTACCCGGCGCCGCCGCGCGACGAGGAAGACCAGACAGTGGGATCGTGGACCGCGCGGCTTGAGCAAGCCCGTGCGGAAGCACAGACGCTCAACAAAGCGATGCAGAAACAGGGGGAGAGTGATCGAACCCATTCGGAAATTCAGGCGTGGCTCCGCGATATCGGTCTGGCGCTGGGGTATGACATCTGGATCGCATCCAACGATCGGGGCCGACTGCATGACGGTGTGCGCCTGGGAGAGGGTTGCCTAGAGAGCTTGCCGGCTTCGATTTCGACATCGACCGGCGCGGACGCCATCCGCCTCATCGATGTTTTGTGGCTGGAGCAGGGCGGCGACCGTGTCGCGGCAGCCTTCGAAGTCGAACATTCGACCTCCATCTATTCGGGCATCGTCCGGATGCTCGATCTTGCCCTCAGCGGCAGCGATCTGCATGCCACCGCAGGATTGTTCCTTGTCGCTCCGGATGCTCGCGAAAGCGAAGTGCGAGCGCAAATCGCAAGGCCAGCATTCAGCCGGATCGCGGACCTGGAAATCGCCTATCTTCCTTATGACGAGCTCGAACGGCACAAGGAGTCGATTTCCCGCTTTGGCTCGGGCTTGAAAGCGATCAAGGCGATTTCGCGCGTTCTGCCGTAATGACCTACATCCCGGATGCAGGCGGGGCCAACAGGCCCAACCAGGCAACGAGGGCAAGAATAGCGATGGCGCATCCGGTCTCGATGGCGAGGCTGCGGCGGAGTGACCCTATCGCCGAGGATGTGTTGCCGGTTTCAATGGCCGCAGCAAGGGAGGGCGTCAGGAAGAAGCGATTGGTGGCGGCCAGCATCAGCATGACGCCGAACAGGATCAGCTTTCCTGCCAGCAGTAGACCGTAGAGACTGGTTAAAAGTGATCCGAGCCTGGACGGTCCGATCAGAATCCAACTGTTGACGAAGCCCGACAGGATAAGCAGCGCCACGACAGCCGAGCCGACCTTTGCAAAGCCATCCAGCGCGCGGTGGGAGAGGTGGATATGATCTATCGCCATGCGGGCGGCAGGGCGGAAAATGAGAAGGCACAAGGCGAATAGTGCTCCTACCCATATGCCTGCGGACCATAGATGGGTGATGTCGGCGCCAAGATGAATCCATCCCCGCAAGCCTTCATCGGCCGCGCCGTGACCGGTCCAGGCCAAGGTTGCGAGAGCGACTGCGGCGGTGGCGGACAGCGACCACAGCGCGAAAGCGGGGCGACGCCATCCGACGATGGAAAAATACAGCACGAGCAGGAGGGCCGCGACCCGCACTTGCCAGACTGTGCCGATCGCCGTGCCCGATATCAAAAGATTGACCGTGGCGCGGTCCACCTGATCGAGCGGAACGCCTGCCATTGAGGACGCGAGCACCATCATGCCCAGGATCGATAGTCCGATGCCGGCCAGTGCTATTGTCGCCAAGACTGAGCGGAAGCGCAGGACCGAGCCGGATGCCCGCTCGGTCCCGCGCAACGTATAGAGGCCGAACATCGGCAACCCGAAGAGGAGCATGAGATCGAGGTAAAGCCCTAGCCTGACCGCGATCGCTATGATGTCCGGCACGTTCTTACTGGACCTTGAAGGTATAGCTGCCCTGAATGCGATGTGTGTCGGTAGAAACGACGTGATAGTCGACCTTGTAGGTTCCAACTGCCAACGGCTTGGCCAGCGTAGCGACAAGCGTCTTGCCGTCTGCACCCACGGTCGCCTTGACGCCGTTGATCTTCATTGGCCCCATCTTCATGCCGGGCATTTCGGTCATCGTCAGGTCGATCCCGGAAAATTGCGCGACCAATGCTTCAGAAAAGACGAGCTGGATCCTGGTCGGAGCGGCGACCACGGCATTTGCAGCAGGGGTTGCGCTATTGAGCTTGGGGTGGGCCTGGGCAGCAGTAGCGGTGAGGACAGACGCCGCCATGGCGACGGCAAAAACTGTTTTACGAAACATCGATTTCTCCATGGGCGGCGATACTGCCGACAAAGCGATTTACGCACCGCGTGGCGCGACCCCTCATTTAGCTTCCAAGATTTCTTCAATGTCGGGAGGCCTACGGGTTCGCACCAGAGATCTGCGCGGCCGATGAGGGATGAACGCGCGCCGTGCGTATGCTCAATTGGATGGGTGCGAGATCACCGAGGATCCAGGGACGCATTCTGCTCGGGAGGACGCGATGGAAAATTCGAGGACAGCATGGCTGCGGAGGCATTTTCCAAGCGTAGGCTTTATTGCCGCGACCGGCTTAGTTGGCGGAGCGCTTGCTGGGATCGTCGTGTATGTCGGTGCCTATGACATAGGGGCTGATGCGCCGCACACGAAGCCGGTTTATTGGCTCATAGAGCAGCTCCGTGATCGTTCGATCGCCGTCCGGTCACGCAACGTGAGCGTCCCAGCCAACCTAGCGGACGTGAAACGGCTGCAGAGCGGCGCAGGACTTTACACCGAGATGTGCAGCGGCTGCCATCTCGGGCCGGGTTTGGAAAAGTCGGAGATCAGCCAAGGTCTCTATCCCAGGGCTCCGGAGCTTTTCCGGGAACAGCAGCGATCGGTAAAGGCGCAATTCTGGATCATCAAGCATGGGGTCAAGCTGACCGCGATGCCGGCCTGGGGTAAAACGCATAGCGATGAACTGATTTGGGATATGGTCGCTTTTGTGCGGAAGCTACCGCAGATGACCCCGGCCCAATATCAAGCCGCAATTGCCAGCGCGCCCGAAGACCATGACGCGATGATGAAGGATATGCCCGGCATGAAGAAGACGATGCCATAACGATGTGGTGCTTACCCGGCAGGCGCTGGCAGTCGGGCTCCGCTCAGGACAGCGGTGCTTTGACGGACAGACCGATAGAGGGAACAATGGGCAAGGTGGGTCCGGCGCCAGCGCGCCCTACCAAATAAGAGATCGGATTTTGCGATGAATATGGATTTAGATGGGCTTTTGGCCCGCTTGCGAAACGAACCGGGACATCCGGCCCTTATCGGTCTGGAAGAGGCCGTGTTCAGGCGCATTGCCGCCCTGCCGCAGGTTTCGGCCGCTTCTCAACTCAGGCTCGGCGCGGTGGCCGCCTTTGGCGCGGTGTTGCTCGGTATCGCGAGCAACGGATTCACGCCACCTGCCGAGGCATCGGTAACACTCTCGCCTTTCGGGCCATCCAATCCGCTTGCTCCCTCAACCTTGCTGGCGGGCCCTCGATGAAGCCGAAGCTGCTCGTTCTGATCGCAATCGTCGCCTTCGTTGCGGCCGTTGCGGGGGTGTTCCTGGGTCGCTACTTCTTCCCGCAGCCCAAGGCAGCCGGGGTCGAACTCCACGACGTATTGCACAGCAAGCTGGATCTGGACGACCGTCAGAAGGCTCAAATCGAGCTTCTTGAGCAGCGCTTCGCCGTGCGCCGACGCGCACTGGAGCTCGAAATGAGAGCGGACAATGCGCGTCTCGCAGCCGCGATCGAAACCGAACATGGTAACGGACCGCGGGTCGCGGCGGCCGTCGATCAGTCACATCAGGCCATGGGTGCGCTGCAAAAGGAAACACTTGGTCATATCTTCGCCATGCGCCAGATCTTGCGCCCTGATCAGGCCAAGACCTTCGACCAGGCGGTGGTACATGCGCTCACCGACGATGTACGGTGAGTCTGGATCTTCAGGCGTGCTCCGACGGTGAACTTGCGGCGTTGACGCTCGCGGGTCGGCAGCCAGCCTTCGCGGAGATCATGCACCGACACCAGGCTGCGATATTTTGTAGATATCAGCGCTGATTGGCACCGTTCTGTCAGCGCTAAGTGACACCGATCACGAGGGTGCTGCGTGCAGCTTCCACCACGTCGTCAGTGATCGCGTTCAGGCCGTTGATCCTCAGGATGCGC
>NZ_SEOO01000033.1 GCF_004152865.1 Sphingobium cupriresistens
TGGAAACAATCGGCGCGGTGAGCCATAACCCCATTGTCAGCCTGCCAGCTCTGGCTGCCTGACCCGAACCCGATCCCGATCCTGCCGTGGATTGACGGTTCCTACACCACCTCCTGGGACACGACCATTCATGCATGGGCAAAGAGCGCAGAAAGCTGTTGAATGCGGGGTACACACCGGCATGGATTTTCTCCAGTCGGCTGTCGCTAATGCCTTCGGCGCGCAGGATTTCCTTCTTGCCCTCGAAGGTCAGCCTGTCGAGTTCGGGACGCCTCAACGCCACGATAATCTGGATGGCTTCTCGAAAGGAGCGGGCGCGAGGCTCATTGGCGTGTGAGAGAAGCCATTCCACTCGCCGGTCGAATAGATTGCGATCAAGGGTGTCCAGCAAGGTTCGTGATGTGACCAGCGCGGACGCGACCCGCCCTGCGAGTTTGACGCGCAATTCACTCATCGGGATGGGGCGGTGCGGCGTGCAATGCCAAAGAGCCTGATCCCGGCTGAGAACGAACAGCGCGCCATGATCCGCGACGAATGCGCGAAGCGCCTTTGGAACCAAAGGCTTGAGCGTTCCATCAGGTAGCATTTCCGCGCACGAAATATCTCCGCTCGCGATCAGGTTCCGAAATTCGGCGAGCGCCCGTAGGTCACGTTGAAGTGCCTCGTTCGGTTCCGCGACAATGTCCTCGATTTCCAGTTCGTCACGAACCTTGGTGCGGAAATGGGCCAATATGAACACGGTGCCCGCGCCCAGAAGCAGCGGAACGCCAATGCCGGTCTTGATTGGATCGGGCGCAAGGATGAGGACAATCGCGACCAGAACCGCCAACGCCGCAGCCAGTCGCACGAAGTCGAGCCACAAGCGCCGCTTGCGCCCGCGTTTCGCTGCCGATGCCATAGCGTCGATTACGTCAGCCGGAATGATGGCTTGTAGGGACGTTCCGGTTGGTTGCCTCAGAAACGCAATGAAGCCGTCCCGAATTTTGACGAACTCGGCGGGGCGAAGAGGCAACTGCTCCTGCATCCGGCGCTAAGGCTTAAGGGCATTGGTGGGCGTCTTCAATTCCGAACAGCCATCACATCGCGTTCAAATCCGATGCGTCCTGTTGGATTGCCAAAAAAAAACATTCTGATCTGCACCACCAGTGCACCACCAGACGAAATTTGGCCCCTCAAAAGGGGAGGGTTTTTCGGCTAAGTCATTGATTTTTTGGTCGGGACGAGAGGATTCGAACCTCCGACCCCCACACCCCCAGTGTGATGCGCTACCAGGCTGCGCTACGTCCCGACCGGAGGGCGCCCAATAGTAGCACAAATGGGAAGTTGCAAGCGCTCAATCGCATCTCTTTGCGCCGACCGCCGCAATCCCTAATCATATTGCCTCTGCGCCCCCATCTGTGTTAGCCGCCCGCCCTTGATCCGTGGACGCCGAGAGGGCGTGCGCGACCGACAGACAATGAGGCAGTCCCACCCATGTTCATTACCCCAGCCTTTGCCCAGACCGCGGGCGGGCAAGCCTCCGGCGCCGGAATCCTGGTGCAGATGGCGCCGCTGGTCCTGATCTTCGTCGTCTTCTATTTCCTGCTGATCCGTCCGCAACAAAAGAAGATGAAGGCGCATAAGGCGAAGATCGACGCCGTGAAGAAGGGCGATCAGGTCATCACCGGCGGCGGCCTGGTCGGCAAGGTGGCGCGCGTGGACGAAATTTACGCCGACATCGAACTGGCGCCGGGCCTGAAGGTCAAGGCGGTCAAGGCGACCCTGACCGAGGTGATCGATCCGACCGCCGCCAAGCCCGCGAACGACTGAGCGCCTTCATGCTGAACTTCTCGCGCTGGGCGGTCTTCGCGATCATCCTGCCTCTGGCGATCGGCGTGTTGTGCGCCGTGCCCAGTTTCCTGCCCGACAGCGTCGTGACGAAACTGCCCGGCTTCATGCAGACGCGCGTCAATCTGGGCCTCGACCTGTCGGGCGGCAGCCATCTGCTGCTGGAAGCGTCGACGCAGGATGTGGCCAAGCAGCGCCTCACCAACATGGAAGAGCAGGTCCGCACCGAATTGCGCCGGGGCGATCCCAGGATCGCGATCGGTGATATTTCGAGCCGCGACGGGAAGCTGAGCTTCATGGTGCGTGACCCGTCGCAGGTCGATGCCGCCGTCGAGCGCATCCGCCCGCTGACGCAGGGCGCGGGCCTGACCGGGCAGCGCGATTTCAATGTCGAGGTGGTCAACAGCTCCACCATCGTCATCACGCCGACTGAGGCGGGCATCAAGAATGCGGTCAAGAGCGCGATGGAGGTTTCGACCGAAGTCATCCGCCGCCGCATCGACGAAATGGGCACGCGCGAACCGACGATCCAGCAGCAGGGCGACAATCGCATCGTCGTGCAGGTGCCGGGCCTGCAAGATCCCAAGGCATTGAAGGCGCTGCTGGGCCAGACCGCCAAGCTGGAATTCAAGCTGGTCGACACGACCGCCAACCCATCCGAAGTGGCGCAGGGGCGTGCGCCGGTGGGCAGCGAAGTGCTGCCCTATGTCAACAACCCGTCGGGCGTGCCGTTCATCGCGGTCAAGCGCCAGGTGATGGTGTCGGGCGAGGATCTGACCGACGCGACGCAGGGTTATGACCAGAGCAACCAGGCGATCGTCAACATCCGTTTCAACAGTTCGGGTGGCCGCAAGTTCGGGCAGGTGACGTCGCAGAATGTCAACCGCCCCTTCGCCATCATCCTGGACGGCAAGGTGCTGTCGGCGCCGAACATCAACGAACCGATCCTGGGCGGCAGCGCGCAGGTCAGCGGCAGCTTCACCGTGGAAAGCGCCAACCAGCTGGCCATCGCTCTGCGATCGGGCAAGCTGCCGGTGAACTTCGTGGTGGTGGAAGAGCGCACCGTGGGGCCGGGGCTGGGCGCGGATTCGATCCGGGCGGGCCTGATCGCATCGGTGGTCGCGGTGGTCGCGGTCGCGGTCTTCATGTTCGTAAGCTATGGCCGCTTCGGCATGTATGCGAACCTGGCCGTCGCGATCAACGTGCTGGTCATCCTGGGCGTCATGGGCATATTGGGCGCGACGCTGACGTTGCCCGGCATCGCCGGTTTCGTGCTGACCATCGGCACGGCGGTCGACGCCAACGTGCTGATCTACGAACGCATCCGCGAAGAGCGGCGACGGGGGCGCAATGTCGTGGCGGCGATCGAACATGGTTACAAGGAAGCGAGCCGCACGATCTTCGAGGCGAATGTGACCCACGCCATCGCCGGCGGCATCATGCTCGCGCTGGGGTCGGGGCCAGTCAAGGGCTTCGCCATCGTGCTGCTGATCGGCATCGCGACCAGCGTGTTCACCGCCGTCACCTTCACCCGCATGGTCGTCGCGAACTGGGTGCGCCGCACCCGTCCGACCGACATTCACATTTAAGAGGGGCGGGAGGACACACCCATGAAACTTCTCAAGCTCGTCCCCGACAACACCAATATCGGCTTCGTTGCGATCCGCAAATGGGCCTTCGCCCTGACCGCGCTGCTGACCGTGCTGGCCGTGGGCGCGACCGCGCACAAGGGCCTCAATCTGGGCGTCGACTTCGTCGGCGGCCTGATGATCGAGGCGAAATTCCCGCAGGCGGTGGATACCGACAAGGTGCGCTCCACCATCGGCCGTCTGGGCGTGGGCGAAAGCTCGCTCCAGCAGTTCGGCGACGCCAATACCGTGCAGATTCGCCTGCCATTGCCCGATCAGGGCGGGGCCGGCGCGGCCAATGCTGTGGTGGAAAAGACCCGCCAGGCGATGGTCGCGCAATTCCCCGGCGTCACCTTCTCCCGCTACGACACGGTGTCGGGCAAGGTGTCGGGCGAGCTGATCCAGAATGGCGTGCTGGCGGTCGTGCTGGCGATCCTGGGCATCGCGGTGTTCAGCTGGTTCCGCTACGAATGGCAGTTCGGCGTCTCGACCTTCGTCGCGATCGTGCATGACGTGCTGATGACGCTGGGCTTCTTTGCGATCACCCAGCTCGAATTCGACCTCAACATCATCGCCGCGGTGCTGACGATCGTGGGCTATTCGATCAACGACAAGATGGTGATCGACGACCGTATCCGCGAAAATATGCGCAAATATCGCAAGATGGACATGAAGGCGCTGATCGATCTGTCGGTCAACGAGACCCTTCCCCGGACCGTGATGACGTCCGTCACCATCCTGCTGGCGCTGGGCGCGCTGCTGCTGCTGGGCGGCCATGTGCTGCGCGGCTTCACCGCCGCCATGATGCTGGGCATTATCGTTGGCACCTATTCGTCGGTCTATGTGTCGTCTTCGCTGCTGATTTCGCTGGGTCTGACCCCGCAGACATCGGATAAGAAGGCGGCCAAGAAGGGCGACTATGCCGGCACCGCCGAGCGGGTCGGGCCGCGCGACGATGGGGCCAAGCCCTGAGCGACGCCGGGATCAAGGTTCGCCGGGACGATGACGGTCAGGGACCGATCGTCACCGGCTTTCAGGGCCGGGGCTTTCGGGTGCGCGATGACGTGTTTCCCGACGGCCTGCTGCTCAGTCCGGTGCGGGCAATGGCCTGGGCCGATGCGCCGGATGTCGAGGCGCTGACGGTGAAGGCGCTGGGCGACTTGTTCGATGCCGATCCGAAGCCTGAATTCCTGCTGCTGGGCACCGGCGCCGGATTGCGGCAGCCGCCGCGCGCCTTCGTCCGCGCGGTCGAGGCGTTGGGGATCGGCGTGGAGGCGATGGACAGCCGCGCCGCGGCCCGCGCCTGGGGCGTGCTGCGCGCCGAGGAGCGGCAGATCGTGGCGGCGTTGCTGCCTTTGTAATGGATGGTTTCGTGTTCCCGCCTGCGCGGAAACACACACGCTTTGCTAGAAGCCTTGCCGTCCCGTCGCCGCTCCGCCAAGCTGCGCACCTCTTCCATCCAAGGGGCTTTTCCATGGCATTTCGTCGTCCCGCCGCCGCGCTGATCGCGGCGCTTCTCGTCACCACCAGCGCCCACGCCGCGACCCCCGATGCGCAGGCGCGCGGGGGCGAGGCCGCTTTCCGGGGTCTGTACAAGGAACTGGTCGAAACCGATTCGAGCTGGCCCGACGGCAGTTGCACGCTGGCGGCCGAACGGATGGGCGCGCGGTTGAAGGCGGCGGGCTATGGGACAAGCGACGTAGCGATCATCGTCGATCCGGCGCATCCCAAGGAAGGCAATCTGACCGCCATCCTGCGCGGCAGCGACGCCAAGCTGCCCGCCATCCTGCTGCTCGCCCATATCGACGTGGTCGCGGCCAAGCGCAGCGACTGGGAGCGCGATCCGTTCAGCCTGATCGAAGAAGGCGGCTATTTCTACGGGCGTGGCACGTCCGACGACAAGGCGATGGCGGCGGCCTTCACCGACCAGATGGTCCGTTACAAGACCGAGGGCTACACGCCAAAGCGGACGATCAAGCTGGCGCTGACCTGCGGCGAGGAGACGGAGAAGGCGCTGAATGGCGTCGAATATCTGCTCAAGACCAAGCCCGATGCGATGTCGGCCGGATGGGCGCTGAACGAGGGCGGCGGCGGGTCGCTGGACGAGAGCGGCAAGCCGGTGAGCCAGGGCGTGCAGGCGGGCGAGAAAGTCTATCAGGACTTCACCTTGACCGCGACCGCGCCGGGCGGCCATAGTTCGCGCCAGACCCCGCATGTCAATGCGATCGGGTGGATGGCGGCGGCGCTGGCGCGGGTCAACGCCTATGATTTCCCAGTGAACCTGACCCCGGCGGCCAAAGCCTATTTCGGCGCGTCGGCGTCGCTCTATCCCGCCAAGGTGTCGAGCGCGATGGCGGCGATCGGCGCGGGCAAGGCAAGCGCGGCCGACTATGCGACGGTGTCGGCCGAGAGCGCGAGCTGGAACGCGACGCTGCGCACAACCTGCATCCCGACGCTGATTTCCGGCGGCCATGCGCCCAATGCCCAGCCGCAATCGGTGACCGCCAACGTCAATTGCAGGATCATTCCGGGCGAGGCGGTGGACGCCGTGTTGGCGCGGTTGAGCGAGGTGGCGGCCGATTCGAAGGTCAAGGTGACGCTGGCCGATCCGCCGCAGCCCAAATCCTCCGCGCCCGAACTAACGCCGCAGATCATGGGGCCGATTGAAGCGCTGACCAAGGAGATGTGGCCGGGCGTGCCGGTGATCCCGCGCCTCGCCACCGGGGCGACCGACGGGCGTTTCACCAATGCGGCGGGCATCCCCACCTATGGCGTGTCGGGCATGTTCGCCGACCCGGACGGGCAGGGGGTCCATGGCCTGAACGAACGCATCCGCGTCAAGTCGATTCTGGACGGGCGGGCATTCCTGTACCGGCTGGTGAAGCTGTATACGCAGTGAGGTGCGAAAAGCCATCTACGCTCGAAGCGGACGGACGTTCATGATCCTGTCCCACCGCCACCCCAACGAAAAAGGGCCGCCCCATCGGGCGGCCCTTTCCTTTCGGCTGGGAGCCGGAAATCAGAAGCGGAATTTCACCGCGGCGCGATAGCTCTGATATTTCACGTCGCTGCGCCACAAGGTCGTGTCGGCCGACAGGCTGAGATCGACATTGCCCGTGGTGATCGTCAGGCCGCCGCCCACCTCACCCCAATTGCGGTCCGAACCGCCGAGCGCGAAGGGCGCCAGGCTGCCGGTGCCGCCGACCAGATTGGCCAGGAAGAAGGCCGGCTGGTCGTTGAATTCATGGACGAAGTTGGCGGTGACATAGGGTTTGAAGCCGCCGGTGTTGGCCTTCACCGTGGCGCCCAGGCGGCCCTGGGCGCTGCGGATGGCGTGACGTTTGATCACCAGCGCGGCGTCGCCGCCATATTCGGCCAGGTTGCCCGAGCTGATGTAAGCGCCACGGATCGAGGCGCGCGGCACGATGCTGAAGGCGTCGCCGCCCAGCGCCTTGCTGAGCCCCAGTTCGCCCGACAGCGCCAGTTCCTGGTCGCTGCCATAAAGGGTGTAGGGGGTGACGCCGACGGCGAAGGAACGGCGCGAGCGGGTGGTGAGGGTGCCGGCGCTGCCGACGCCGTCCAGCTTGACGCCGCCCAGGTCGAAGGCGCCATAGACGGTGCCCTGATAGAGCCGCGCGCGCGCCGTGTCATTGGCGCCCGTATCGCCCTTCAGCTCGCTGAACGAGGCGGCCAGGCCGATCACGCCATTGTCGCCAAACGCCTTTTCGACGCCCGCCGCCGCATACCAGCCATCGAACTGGTCACGGCCGAGCGGGATGGCGGTGCGCATCGGCGCGCTCTTGCCGTCGAGATAGCCGCCCGCCAGGAAGGCGCTCATATCGTCGGGCAATACGCCTTCGCGGGTCGTCGTGTCGCCGCCGCCGCCTTGGTCCATGCCCAGGTCGATATTGTTGAGGCTGGCGGAGGCGAGCTGGATCGGCTGGCCGGTCATGGTCAGCGTGCCGCCGAGCGAACCGGCGTCCAGCCTGGTCAGGCGGTCGCGATAGAAGCGCGCCATATTGTCGTTGAGCACTTCGGCCATCGACGTCTTGAGCGTTTCGGTGCGCGGCGCCATCGCCTCGAACGTCGCCTGCACGCCGGCGACGCTCAGCAGGTCCGCTTCGCCGTAGAGGGCGGCGTAATTGGCGTAGAGCGACCGGTTCTGGTCGAGCAGCTGGGCGAAGCTGGTCTGGTTCTGCGCCGCCGGATTGACGACATCGGCATAGAGACCCGCGTCGATACGCACGCTGACGGAATTTTCGCCATAGATCAGCACCGGCTTGAGCACCGCGGACAACTGCGCCGGGGCGGTGAAGGTGCCGTCGATGCCGCCTTCCGCCGTTACGAACGTATATTGGTTGCCGAAACGGATCTTGGTGCCGGCAGCCTGGCCGAAGGCGACCTGGCCGCCCAGCGCCGCGATGCCGTCGATCGGATCGCCGACCGCGAGGAGCGACACGTCGCCATCGGCCTGCGCCGCGGTGATCGCAGCGGCGCTGCGCTGTTCCTCCGTGCTGCCGCCGCCATCGCCGCCGCCGGTGTCGGGATTTTCGCCTTCGCCTTCGCCACCATCATCCGTGACGAACTCGGTCGCCTTGACCGCCAGCACGTCCGACACGCCATTGGCGCCCAGGTCGATCTGGAGTGTGCTGCCCGACGTCAGCAGCGCATTGCCCTCGACCGTCAGCGTGCCGATGGTGCCGATGCCACCGGGAGCGACGGTGCCCAGGATGTTGGTGAAGAAGGGCGTGCGCAGCGTGCCGCTGCCCGACAACAGGCCGGTCAGCAGGAAATAGTCGCCGGGCGTTTCGATCGTGCCGTTGATATTCACCACCCCGGACAGGTGGGAAATGTCCATCAGGCTGGTCAGCGAGCCGTCCGCCGTGACGTCCAGCGCCGCGCCGGTGCCGGCGATGGTGAAGCGATCGACGGTGACGTCCGTGTCGAGCGTGGTCTTGCCCGCCGCGCTGAGCGTCACGTCATAATAGCGGCCGATAATCCCCTGCGACGCCAATGGGTCGATATTGTTGGGGACGAAATCGGATGCGCCGGGCAGGCCGTTGGCCAGCGTCGGGCTGGGCAGGGCGTCACCGTCGCCTTCGGCCTGGGCCTGGTGCGCCGCGCCGCCTAGCGGGGTTGCGGTCGTGCCATTGGCGCTATGTTCGATCAGATCGACCCGGCCCTTGTTATCGGCAAGGGTGACGGCGCCGGCAGGCGTGGCCGCGGCGCTACCGCTGTCGGCGACAGGCTGCCCGTTGACGATCAGCGTGCCGGTGCCGACATCATAGCAGACATCGTCCGGGCTGTAGCAGAGCTGGCCGAATTTCGAGGCGCTATCTTCGCCAAAGGCGCCTGCACCCGGCGTCGTGGGCACGCCGTTGGCCAGATTGCCGTTGCTGTCGATGATTCGGTAATTGGGATCGAGGGCGGTGATCCAGTGGGAGGCGTCGCTCCACTTGCCGTCGCCCGCCTTGGCGGTGGCGTAGCGGTAGGGGTTGTTTTCCGCGACCCAATCCCAGAACAGATAGAGCGGCTGATAGAAGGACGAGCCGCCATAGGAGCTGAAAGGCTGTTCGAAGAAGTAGCGGCTGCCACCCGACAGCACGCCCAGCACGACCTTCTCATCGAACGTCTGGTCGAGGATCAGCGGGCCGCCGGAATCTCCGCCTGCGCTGAGGCCTTCGTTCGGCAGCGCGTCGTCCTTGAAAATATTGAAGTCGAACGGATTTTCGCCAGTCGGATCGTCAAAATCGGCCTGATACAGATTCTGCGTATAGCCGCTGCCGCCGCCGTAGAGGAAGGTGTCGATGTCATCCAGCGAGCCCAGCAGGCCCAGGAAATTCTCGGCCGTCTTGCGACGGAAATCGATGCCATAGGTGGACCCGGTCGTGCCGCTGCCGCTGCGGCCATAGCCCGTGATCGTGACATGATAGCCGGTGCCGCTCGTCTCGCTGATCGACGACGGGGCGGGCAGGGCGGAAAACAGCATCGCCCAGGTGGGGACGTCGGACGCGGGCGTGTCCAGCGTCGCCATCGCGACGTCGCCATAGAGGAAGCTGAGCGCCGGGGGATCGAGCGAATCCGGGTGATAGGCGATATTGTTGACATTATAGACGCTGAGCGCCGTGTTGGTCTGGAACCCGTTGCTGAGCCAGTCGATCAGGCCCGGCCGGGCGTCGTTCTGGAACGCGAAGGCAACGGGCACGCCGCCATTGACGGTGCTGTAGTCGGCCGACGTCTGGTCGTTGACGCAGTGGGCGGCGAAGATGACGGTGCGCGGGTTGATCAGCGTGCCGGTGCAGACGAAGCCGTCGGCGCGATACATGATGCCCACGCCGTTGACATCGCTGCCGTCGATGATGTCGGTAGGGCTTTTGTCGTCGGTCGGTACGACCGCCTGCGCCATCGGCGCTACGGCGAGGGCGGCGATGGCCGCGGACGCCAGCAAGGCAGGACGACCGACGCGCGCCAACAGGCCCGCGCCATTCTTGCGAATGTGCATGATATAAACTCCCCAAAGACCGAGCGGGAAGCTAATCCACTGTATTGACCAAGACAATCGGCCAATTATGAAAACTTATGTCATGTATCCAAAACGTCACAGCATGTCTGTTTTGTCCTAAAGGATGATGGCGTCGACAGGCGGTCTTGTTCTTTGTTCATCCGAAACGAACCTTCCTTTTTAGGGCTGTGCAGGGCGTATCGCTAATCCTGATCAAGTCTTGCATCAGCGGCCATACCGGCCGCGCCTTGCGCAACGCCCCATATCTGCTTAAGCATGAGGGCAAGTTCCGGTCGCCCTTTGGCGGCTGGCGATTATAGAAGCGAGTTACGGCATGGTGCAGCAGAGCCGCCCATCGCCGCAGAGTTCCGGCCCGACCGGCCGTTATGCGGGCAAGCGCGCCCGCCCCGGTCCGGGCGATGGGAGCAAGGCTGCGGCCATTCCGCCCCCGTCGACGCAACGGGGTTTTCCGCTCCATGGCGGACGTGAGCGGCGGTCCTATGCCGCCATCGACCTGGGCACCAATAATTGTCGCCTGTTGATCGCCAAGCCGTCCGCCGACGGCTTCATCGTTATCGACGCCTTTTCGCGCATCGTCCGGCTGGGCGAGGGGCTGGCCGCGACCGGCCGGATCAGCGATGCGGCGATCGACCGGGCGATCGCGGCGCTGTCCGTCTGCGCCGACAAGCTGCGCCGCCGCCATGTGACGTTGGCGCGATCGGTCGCGACCGAAGCCTGTCGCCGGGCGGCGAACGGGGCGGAGTTCATCCAGCGCGTCTATCGCGAAACCGGCATCGCGCTCGACATCATCAGCGCGCAGGAAGAAGCGCGGCTGGCGGTGCTGGGGTGCCATGCGTTGCTGGAGCCGGGCGAGGGACCAGCGCTGATCTTCGACATCGGGGGCGGATCGACCGAGTTGGTGCTGGTCGATGCCCATGGCGATGGCGCGCCGCATATCGTCGATTGGGTGAGCGCGCCCTGGGGCGTGGTGTCGCTGACCGAGAGCGAGGCGTTCGAGCATGATGATCCGGCGCAGCGGCGTGCGGCCTATGACCGGATGCGTGCGCGGGTGAGCGAGGCCTTTTCGCCGCTGGCCCGGCGGCTGCCGCAGGGGGCGGAGGATATTCGCCTGCTCGGCACGTCGGGCACGGTGACGACGCTGGCCAGCCTGCACCTCAACCTGCCGCGTTACGACCGGCAGGCGATCGACGGGCTGATCGTGCCGTGCGAATCGATGCGCGCCATTTCGGAGCGGCTGTCGACCATGGCGCTGGCGGAGCGGCAGAAGCTGCCCTGCATCGGCACCGAGCGCGCCGACCTGGTGGTGGCGGGCTGCGCCATATTGGAATCGATCCTCGACATATGGCCCGCCGCGCGACTGGGCGTGGCCGACCGGGGGATTCGCGAAGGCATATTGCGCGGGTTGATGGACCGCGACGGGAGAGTGATGTGAGGGGCGCTGGCGCAGGCAGGGTGCGGGTCAAAACCGCCAAGGGGCGTACCGCCCAATCGGTGCGCTGGCTGGAGCGGCATCTGAACGATCCCTATGTCAAAAAGGCCAAGGCGGAAGGGTGGCGCAGCCGCGCCGCGTTCAAGCTGATCGAACTGGACGAGAAATTCCATTTCGTGAAGGGATCGAAGGCGGTCGTAGATTTGGGCGTTGCGCCGGGCGGCTGGGCGCAGGTGGTGCGCAAGCTGGCGCCGAAAGCTGCGGTGGTGGGCATCGACCTGTTGCCGGTCGATCCGATTGCGGGCGTGACGCTGTTCGAAATGGATTTCATGGACGACAAGGCGCCGCAGATGCTGTGTGATGCGCTGGGCGATGCGCCGGACCTGGTGATTTCCGACATGGCGGCCAATACGGTCGGCCATGCCGCGACCGACCATCTGCGCACCATGGGGCTGGTGGAAGCTGCGGCCTGGTTCGCGGTGGAAAATCTGCGCAAGGGCGGGACGTTCGTCGCCAAGGTGTTTGCGGGCGGGACCGATGGCGAGTTGCTGGTGCTGCTGAAGAAGAATTTCACGACGATCAAGCATGCCAAGCCGCCGGCCAGCCGCAAGGGCAGCGTCGAATGGTATGTGGTGGCGCAGGGGTTCAAGGGGCGATCCGACGAGCCTGTGCGGGATCGGACCGGGGAGCCGGTAGAGGAATAGTGCGGCAATAGACTGGCGGGGCAGCGGGAAAAGGCGGGGGCATTTGGTCGCAACGGTATCGACGGTCGCCTATCTGGGGTTGGAGGCGCGCGCCGTGGAGGTGCAGTGCCAGCTAGTGCCGGGCCTGCCCAATTTCATCCTGGTCGGCCTGCCCGACAAGGCGGTGGCCGAAAGCCGCGAGCGGGTGCGCAACGCCATCGCCGCGATCGGGCTGTCATTGCCGCCCAAGCGGATCACGGTGAACCTGTCGCCCGCCGATCTGCCCAAGGAGGGATCGCATTTCGACCTGCCGATCGCGCTGGCTTTGCTGGGCGCGATGGGGGTGATCGATGCCGAAACGCTGGCGGGCTATGTCGTGGTCGGCGAGCTGGGGCTGGACGGGCGCACCGCGCCGTCGCCCGGCGTGCTGCTGGCGGCGCTCCATGCGGGCAGCCAGGAGATGGGGCTGGTCTGCCCGGTCGCGCAGGGGGCCGAGGCCGCCTGGGCGGGCGAGGTGGAGGTGGTCGCCGCGCCGGATTTGCTGGGTTTGCTCAATCATTTCAAGGGAACGTCGGCGCTGTCGGCGCCGCAGCCGGGCGTCGTGGATGCGCCGGTGCGGGGCGCGGACCTGAAACAGGTCAAGGGGCAGGAGGTCGCCAAGCGCGCGCTGGAGATCGCGGCGGCGGGCGGCCATAATCTGCTGATGGTCGGGCCGCCGGGCGCGGGTAAATCGCTGATGGCGAGTTGCCTGCCGGGCATATTGCCCGACATGACGCCGGCCGAGGCGCTGGAAAGTTCGATGGTGGCGAGCGTCGCCGGCACGCTGGAGGGCGGGCGGATCAGCCGGGCGCGGCCGTTCCGCAATCCGCATCACAGTGCGTCGATGGCGGCCTTGGTCGGCGGGGGCCTCAAGGCGCGGCCGGGCGAGGTCAGCATGGCGCATCTGGGCGTGCTGTTCCTGGACGAATTGCCGGAGTTCCAACGGACCGTGCTCGATTCGCTGCGCCAGCCGCTGGAGACGGGCGAGGTCACGGTGGCGCGGGCCAATGCGCATGTGACTTTCCCCGCGCGGGTGCAGTTGATTGCGGCGATGAACCCGTGCCGCTGCGGGCATCTGGGCGATCCGGCGCTGGCCTGCTCGCGCGCGCCGCGCTGCGCGGCGGATTATCAGGCCAAGGTGTCGGGGCCGTTATTGGATCGCATCGACCTGCATGTCGAGGTGCAGGCGGTGACGGCCGCCGATCTGGTGCTGCCGCCGCCCGCCGAAGGATCGGCCGAAGTGGCGGCGCGGGTCGCGGCGGCGCGGCGCGTGCAGACCGCGCGCTATGCCGGGACCAAGGTGCGGACCAATGCCGAGGTGGATGGCGAGCGGCTGGAGGACGTCGCCGGGCCGGACGAGCCGGGGCGGCAATTGCTGGCGCAGGCGGCTGCGGCGATGAAGCTGTCGGCGCGGGGCTATACCCGCGTGCTGCGTGTGGCGCGCACGATCGCCGATCTGGCCGGGTCCGAGCAGGTTGGGCGGGTGCATGTGGCGGAGGCGCTGAGCTATCGGCGCAGGGTGCCGGTGAATTGAGGATGTGCTTGTGGCCGCAATCGACCGGAAGCGGACCTTGGCCGACCCTTGCAATCCGTTCGCCCTGAGCGAAGTCGAAGGGCCACACTGAGCATCGGCGAAGTGCCTTCACTGCGTTCAGGCGAGGACTTCGACTTCGCTCAGCCCGAACGGAAGGAGGGTGACCCTCTTGTTATCACCGTGGGCCTTACCCCGCGCTGTCGTTGGCGATCAGCTTCAATTCTGTGGCGGGGGTGTCGCTGTCCCTGGGGCGGAAGCGGCCTTCGATGCGGCTGCCCGGTTCGATCGTGATCCGTTCATAGACGACGTCGCCGGTGATGCGGGCGCTGCTTTCGACCACCAGTTCGCCGGCGGCGATCGACCCATCGACCAGGCCCGCGAGGCGCGCGCTCTGCGCCGTCACATGGCCGGTGATGCGGCTGTCCGGCCCCTGCACCAGGGCGGCGCAGCTTATGTCGCCCTCGATGGTGCCATCGACATGCAGGTCGACCGACGCGGCGAGATTGCCGGTGATCGTCACGTCGCTGCCGATCAGCGAGAAGGGCGTGTGCTTAGCTCCGGTCGCGGACATCGGCGAAACGGGCCGTGGCGATTTGCTGGACTTGGAGAACATCTTTGCGGGCCTCCAGAAAAGGGCGGGGATTGACGGCCTGGCCGTTCAGGCGGACTTCGAAATGGAGATGGGTGCCGGTCGATCGGCCGGTCGATCCCATGCGGCCGACCGTGTCGCCGCGCGCGACCTTTTGCCCCACATGGGCAGCGAAGCCGGAGAGGTGGGCGTAGCGGGTCATGATGCCATTGCCATGTTCGACCTCGACCACATTGCCATAGCCATGACGCTGGCCGACATAGCTGACCTTCCCATCGGCAGCGGCGGTGATCGGCTGGCCGTAGCGGCCGGGGAAGTCGAGGCCGGCATGGAAGGCGGCATGGCCGTTGAAGGGATCGCGGCGGTAGCCATAGGAACTGGTCAGCATCGGCGCGGCGGTGGGCTGACCCGACGGGATGGTGAGCAGGCTGCGTTCCAGAAACTCCATCCGCGACATGGCGTCGGCGAGGGTTTCCAGTTCGTTCGTCAGCGCGCCTTTGTCGCCTTTCCACGGAACGAAGGGGCCACCTTGGGCGCGGGCGGCGCTGCGCGCGAGATGGTCGGGGTTGAGGCCGAAGCTGCGGATCGCGGCGGCGGCCTTGTCCGCGCGGCGTTCGACCGCGGCGGTCAGCAGGGTGGCGAATTGCCGCTGGCGCGCTTCCAGCCGGACCAGCGGGGCGGCTTCGGGCGCCAGGCTGATCTTGGCGGTCAGCGCGTCGGATTTATCGGCTTTGGTCGGGGCGGCCATGTCGCTGCCGGGCGCCTTGTCGTCCTGGTCGCCGAAATGCGTCTTGTAGAGATCGTCCATGAAGTCCTGACGGGCTTCCAGATCCTGCGCCAGATCCTGAACCGACTTGCGATAGCCTTCGACCTTGGTGGCGGCGGTGGCGACCGAGCGGCCCTGTTGCGCCAGCGCGGCGCGTTCCTGCGCGATCGATGCGCTGCCGGCCAGCATCGACAGGGTCATGCCGCCCCAGCCGAGCAGCGCGACGGACGCCACGCCGATCGCGGCCAGCTGCGCGCGGCGGGAAATGCGGACGAACTTCACCTGGCCGCCGGACCGGAGAAAAATCTCCCGCTCAGGGCACAGGGCGAGCAGCCGTTCCCGGAGGGGAGCGATCCCCTTCTTCTTGTGATGCAACAATGCGACCCCGACTCTTTTTAGTGAGGGGGCCGGTAGCAAAGCTCCGCCTTTTCCGCGAATCCGTCGTTGCGGAGTCGTGACGAGTCGAGCGCTGAATGCGGCGAAATGATCGATCGGACCTTTTGTTCCCTATGCCGAACGATCTTTTGCAGATTATTTCAGCTTCGATGGGACTGATCCTGCTGGCCGAGCATGGCTTCCACATCTGCGGCGGGGATGGCGGCGCTGAAATGAAAGCCCTGGGCCATGTGACAGCCGCCCGCGCGCAGATAATCCAGTTGCTGCCGGTTCTCGACCCCCTCCGCCACGGTGCGGATGCCCAGGCTGTAGGCCAGGTTCAGCACGGTGCGGACGATGGCGGCGTCGTCCGGGTCGGTTTCGAGGTCGCGAACGAAGCGCTGGTCGATCTTGATGACATCGATCGGGAATTGCTTGAGGTGCGAGAGGGACGCATAGCCGGTGCCGAAATCATCGAGCGCGATGGCGACGCCCGCTTCGCTCAAGCGCTGGAGCAGGCGGCCGACCCGGTCGGCATTGCGCCCCAGAAACACCGATTCGGTCACTTCCAGTTCGATGATCGACGGCGGCAGGTCGGCGTCCGTCAGACGGCGGAGCAGGCGGTCGGCGAAATCATCGTCATTGAGGTCGGCGCCCGACACGTTGAAGGCGACATGGCCGAAGGGCAGGCCAGCGTCGCGCCAGCGGCGGCAGTCGGCCAGGATGCCGTCGATCATCTGCGCGGTGATGGCGGGGCCAAGTTCGGGATGTTCGAAGGCGGCGGCGATGTCGCCGGGCATGATGGTCGCGCCCGTCGCGGTGGGGCAGCGGAACAGCGCCTCGAACCCGACCGGCGCGCCGGTGGCGAGGTCGATCTTGGGCTGATACCAGGGGCAGGGGCGTTCCTGCGCCAGCAGGTGGCGCGCCCGGTCGAGCATGGTCGCTTCCCGCTCCCAATTGACGAGCAGCGCCGGTTCGAACAGGGTGGCGCGGCCGCGGCCGCTATTCTTGGCATGATAGAGGGCGATGTCGGCATGTTTGATCAAGGCGGTGACATCGCCGCCATGGTCGGGGAACAGCGCCACGCCAATGCTGACCCGCGCCTCGATCGGCCGACCGCGAAAGCTGAGCGGGGGATGGAGATGTTCGGTGATGCGCGCCAATATGGGCGCCAGCGCGTCGACGTCGGGCAGGCGCGTCAGCAGCACCGCAAATTCGTCGCCGCCCATGCGCGCGACCAGGTCGCCCGGCCGCAGCGCCGCGCGCAGGCGATCGGCCACGGCGCAGAGCAGCGCGTCGCCCGCATCATGGCCGGCGGTATCGTTGACCCGCTTGAATTCATCCAGATCGATCAGCAAAATCGCCGATTGGGCCGAATCCACCAGTCGGCTGGCCGGGCCGCTCGTCGCCTGGGTCACGGCAGCCATGAAATGGGCGCGGTTGGCAAGGCCAGTCAGTGCGTCGGTCATGGCCAGCCGCTCGAGATGTTGTTCGGCTTCCTTGCGTTCGGTGATGTCCACGACGCTGGTCACGATGCAGGGCGTGTCGTCGACGACGATCGGGCGCGAGGACAGCAATGTGTCGCGAATCTGTCCGTCCGCCCGGCGCAGGCGGCATTCGAAATTGTCGACGCGCTCTTCCCGCTGCAACATCCCGAACAGCAGGTTGCGGATCGGCAGGTCGACATAGGTCTGCTCCACATGCGCAAGCGGGATGACGCTGCCGGCGGCAAAGGCGTCCTGCGCGGCCTGGTTCAGGCGCAGGATGCTGCCGTCGCGCCGGGTGACGAGCAGGGGGATGGGCACGGCCATGAACATCCGCTCCAGCGCGTCGAGGCTGTTGGCCAGCGCCGCCTGCGCCACCTGCGCCAGTCGGCCGGCGGTCCATTCCTGCCGTTGCAGCCGGTTGTGCCGGGTGATGGCCATCCACATGCCGCAATGCAGGATCAGCATCGCCAGGATCATGCCGATCGCTGTCTGACTATGCGGCGCAGGGGCAAGATAGCCGGTCAGCATCGCGACCGCGCAGGCGAGGCCGCCGCCGGCATTGCCGCGGAAGCTGGTGGGCACGACGAGGTAGAAGACGAGCGGCAGCATGACCAGCACGAAGAGGGCAATGTCGCTGCGCGAACTGACGAGCAGCGCTACGCCGATGGCGGTGATCCCCTGCCACAGGAAGCAGAGTCGCTCCAGCGCGGAGAAGCTGCGGGTGTAGCGCCACAGAGCGAGGCACAGCAGCGATCCGGCGACCACGGCGAGGCGGGCGGGAATGGCGACCCAGAAATGGGGGGTGCCGGCAAAGCGCCAGTCGCTGATCAGGAAGATGGCGTTCAGCAGCGCCGACAGGGCGAACAAGGTTCTGGCATGGCGGCGGGTTTCGGGGAGTCGTTCGGCCTGGAACGCCGATTCCCGGTCGGGATCGCGAAACTCGCCGGTTAAAGGGGATAATATCGTCACGTCGCGTCCAGGCTCAGCGGGTTGTCATCATAGGACTGTTAAGGTTATCAATTTACTAAGTGCCTGAAAAAGCGTGTACCTGAAAAGCGCCGATCGCCGCCGACGCTGCTCGCTTGACCGGCCGGACGTCGATGGCTATAGGCGCGGCTGCCCAGCGGCCTTGCCGTGCGAAGACTCGTCTCCTCGCGTCATATCAACTGGGCGACACTAGAGCTGAACATTGCCGGGTGCTCTTGCGGCTCCAGGGGGCTTATGCCCACCGGGGCCTTTGCCGTTTGGACGAATCATTCCTCCAGGCGGTGCGAGACGCGGGGATGCCCAGGTAAAGTAACTGAAAAAGGTGAAGGGCTTCATGCCAACAATCAATCAGCTGGTCCGCAAGGGCCGCGAGCTGCAGAAGACCAAGAGCAAGGTCCCTGCAATGGATGCAAACCCGCAAAAGCGCGGCGTTTGCACCCGCGTCTATACGACGACCCCGAAGAAGCCGAACTCGGCGCTTCGCAAGGTGGCCAAGGTTCGCCTGGTCAACCAGCGCGAAGTCATCACCTATATTCCGGGTGAAGGCCATAACCTGCAGGAGCACAGCGTCGTGCTGATCCGCGGCGGCCGTGTGCGAGATCTTCCGGGCGTGCGCTATCACGTTCTTCGCGGCGTTCTGGATACCCAGGGCGTCAAGGATCGCAAGCAGAGCCGTTCGAAGTACGGCGCGAAGCGTCCGAAGTAAGGGGAGAACAATAATATGTCACGTCGTCGTCGCCCCGAAAAGCGCATCATCCTGCCCGATCCCAAATATGGCGATCAGGTTCTGTCCAAGTTCATGAACTCCATCATGCAGGACGGCAAGAAAGCCGTTGCTGAATCGATCGTTTATGGCGCCCTCGAAACCGTCGAGGCCCGCGCCAAGAAGGATCCGATCGGCATGTTCCATGACGCGCTGAACAACATCAAGCCCGGCATCGAGGTCCGCAGCCGCCGCGTCGGCGGCGCCACTTATCAGGTGCCTGTCGAAGTCCGCCCGGAGCGGTCGCAGGCCCTGGCCATCCGCTGGCTGATCACCGCTGCGCGCAATCGCAGCGAGACCACCATGGCCGCTCGCCTGTCGGGCGAGTTGATGGATGCCGCCAACAACCGCGGCAATGCGGTCAAGAAGCGCGAAGACACGCACCGCATGGCGGAAGCGAACCGCGCCTTCTCGCACTATCGCTGGTAAAAATGATCAACGGAACAGGCGCCTTGCGGTGTCTGTCCCGTTTTTCGCTCTAAAAATCCATCCGTTCGTCGTGGGCCTACCCATGGCGGACGGATTGGTTTAGGGGCACGCCCAGATCTAACGAATCCCCAACCGCCGGCGCGCCGGCAACGGAGAAGCATCATGGCCCGCAGCCATCCGCTCGAGAAATATCGCAACTTCGGTATCATGGCGCATATCGACGCCGGCAAGACCACCACGACCGAGCGCATCCTTTACTATACCGGCAAGTCCTACAAGATCGGCGAAGTCCATGACGGCGCCGCGACCATGGACTGGATGGAGCAGGAGCAGGAGCGTGGCATCACCATCACGTCGGCTGCGACGACCTGCATCTGGAACGACCACCGCCTGAACATCATCGATACCCCTGGCCACGTCGATTTCACCATCGAAGTCGAGCGTTCGCTGCGCGTGCTGGACGGCGCGGTCGCCGCGTTCGACGGCGTCGCCGGCGTTGAGCCGCAGTCGGAAACCGTGTGGCGCCAGGCGGACAAGTATAAGGTTCCGCGGATGTGCTTCATCAACAAGCTCGACCGCACCGGCGCCAATTTCTATTATTGCGTGCAGACGATCATCGATCGCCTGGGCGCAACCCCGGCCGTTCTCTATCTCCCCATCGGCGCGGAGAGCGAGTTCAAGGGCCTGGTCGATCTGGTCGAGGACCGCGCCATCATCTGGAAGGATGAGAATCTGGGCGCCGAATTCTCCTATGAAGAGATTCCGGCCGACCTCGCCGACAAGGCCGCCGAATATCGCGAAAAGCTGATCGAACTCGCCGTCGAACAGGACGACGAGGCGATGGAAGCCTATCTCGAAGGCAATCTGCCCGACACCGCGACGCTGAAGGCGCTGATCCGCAAGGGCACGCTGAACCAGTCGTTCGTGCCGGTGCTGTGCGGCTCGGCGTTCAAGAACAAGGGCGTTCAGCCCCTGCTCGACGCGGTCGTGGACTATCTGCCTTCGCCGCTGGACATCGAAGACGTGCAGGGCATCAATCCCGACACCGACGAGCCGGATAGCCGCGCGACGGCGGACGACGCGCCTTTCTCCGGCCTGGCGTTCAAGATCATGAACGATCCGTTCGTAGGCTCGCTGACCTTCCTGCGCGTCTATTCGGGCACCCTGACCAAGGGCACCTATCTGAACTCGGTCAAGGACAAGAAGGAAAAGATCGGTCGTATGCTGTTGATGCATGCGAACAGCCGTGAAGACATTGATGCGGCCTATGCCGGCGATATCGTCGCGCTGGCCGGCATGAAGGAAACCACGACCGGGGACACGCTGTGCGCCGAGCGCAAGCCGATCATCCTGGAGCGAATGGAATTCCCTGAGCCGGTCATCGAACTGTCGGTCGAACCCAAGACCAAGGCCGACCAGGAAAAGATGGGCGTCGCGCTCAACCGCCTGGCCGCCGAAGATCCGTCCTTCCGCGTGTCGACCGACCACGAATCGGGTCAGACCATCATCAAGGGCATGGGCGAGCTTCACCTCGAAATCCTGGTCGACCGCATGAAGCGCGAGTTCAAGGTCGAGGCGAACGTCGGTGCGCCGCAGGTGGCCTATCGCGAATATCTCAAGAAGGCCGTCGACGTCGATTATACCCACAAGAAGCAGTCGGGCGGCACCGGCCAGTTCGGCCGCATCAAGGTGAAGGTCACGCCGGGCGAGCGCGGTGCGGGCATCATCTTCAAGGATGAGATCAAGGGCGGTAATATTCCCAAGGAATATATCCCGGCGATCGAAAAGGGTATGCGCGAAACCGCAGCGACCGGTTCGCTGATCGGCTTCCCGATCATCGATTTTGAGATCAACCTGTATGACGGCGCCTATCATGACGTCGATTCGTCGGCGCTGGCGTTCGAAATCACCGGTCGCGCCGCGATGCGCGAAGTCGCGCAGAAATCGGGCATCACGCTGCTCGAACCGGTCATGAAGGTCGAAGTCGTCACCCCGGAAGAATATCTGGGCGACGTCATCGGTGACATGAACAGCCGTCGCGGTCAGATCCAGGGCACCGATACGCGCGGCAACGCGCAGATCGTGGAAGCGATGGTGCCGCTGGCCAACATGTTCGGCTATGTGAATTCGCTACGTTCGTTCACCCAAGGGCGTGCGAACTATTCGATGACCTTCTCGCATTATGACGAAGTGCCGCAGAATGTGGCGGATGAAGTCAAGGCGAAGATGGCCTGATGACTTTCCCATGCCGAGCCGTGCGAACGGCTCGGTTAGGGGCTGGTAATCTGTAAATTTGCTGCTATGGACGCGCCTTCGCGAGGCGCGGCCGAGCGGTCAGACCCAAGCTGATTTTGATTAGAAGGTAGGATAAAATGGCTAAGGCTAAGTTTGAGCGGAACAAGCCGCACTGCAACATCGGCACCATCGGTCACGTCGACCATGGCAAGACCTCGCTGACCGCAGCGATCACGAAGGTTCTGGCCGAAACCGGCGGCGCGACCTTCACCTCGTACGACAATATCGACAAGGCGCCCGAAGAGCGCGAGCGCGGCATCACCATTTCGACCGCCCACGTCGAATATGAGACTGAAGCCCGCCACTATGCGCATGTCGATTGCCCTGGTCACGCTGACTATGTGAAGAACATGATCACCGGCGCCGCCCAGATGGATGGCGCGATCCTGGTCGTGTCGGCCACCGACGGCCCGATGCCCCAGACCCGTGAGCACATCCTGCTCGCCCGTCAGGTCGGCGTTCCCCAGTTGGTCGTGTTCATGAACAAGGTCGATCTGGTCGACGACGCCGAAATTCTTGAGCTGGTCGAGCTGGAAATCCGCGAACTGCTCAGCAGCTACGATTTCGACGGCGACAACATCCCCGTCATCCCCGGTTCGGCCGTCGCCGCGCTGCAGGATAAGACCCCGGAAATCGGCCATGACGCCGTTCTGGCTCTGATGGCTGCCGTCGATAGCTGGATTCCGCAGCCTGAGCGTCCGGTCGACAAGCCGTTCCTGATGCCGATCGAAGACGTGTTCTCGATTTCCGGTCGCGGCACCGTCGTCACCGGCCGCGTCGAAACCGGCATCATCAAGGTTGGTGAAGAAGTCGAGATCGTCGGCCTCAAGGACACCACCAAGACGACCGTGACCGGCGTGGAAATGTTCCGCAAGCTGCTCGACGAAGGTCGTGCTGGCGACAATATCGGCGCCCTGGTGCGTGGCACGAAGCGTGAAGACGTGGAGCGTGGTCAGGTTCTGGCGAAGCCGGGCACCATCACCCCGCACACCGAGTTCGACGCCGAAGTGTACGTCCTGTCGAAGGAAGAAGGCGGCCGTCACACCCCGTTCTTCGCCAACTATCGCCCTCAGTTCTATTTCCGCACGACGGACGTGACCGGCGAAGTGATCCTTCCCGAAGGCACCGAGATGGTCATGCCTGGCGATAACGTGAAGCTCGGCGTCAAGCTGATCGCTCCGATCGCCATGGATGCCGGTCTGCGCTTCGCGATTCGCGAAGGCGGCCGCACCGTCGGCGCAGGGGTTGTCGGAACGATCTCGAAGTAATATAGGACCGCAGCGGCGCGAATCGCCTGATTCGCGCCGCTCGGAATTTTAACCGCCCCGGATCGCCTTTCTCCGGCTCGCAAGAGCTAGAAGGGTAATATACGGGGCGGATATTTTTTGGTTGGCGCATTTTCACAAATCATCGGCTGCTCCGGCTGATTTTTGAAAATGCTCTGAGTTTTTGGCTCTTTCGCATCGGTACAGGAACTATGGACAGCAACATCCGCATTCGTCTCAAGGCGTTCGATCATCGCGTGCTTGACCAGGCGACCGGCGACATCGCCGACACCGCCCGCCGCACCGGCGCCCTTATCCGCGGTCCGATTCCCCTTCCGACGCGCATCGAAAAGTTCACGGTCAATCGTGGCCCGCACATCGACAAGAAGTCGCGCGAGCAGTTCGAGGTCCGCACTTACAAGCGTATGCTTGACATTGTGCAGCCGACGCCGCAGACGGTCGACGCGCTGATGAAGCTGGACCTGGCTGCCGGCGTGAACGTCGAGATCAAGCTGGCCTAAGCCGGCAAGTCCCTGCTCTCCGTAAGGTGGGCAGGGTATCGGGTATTCCGGGAAACCGGAAGCTCAAACGACACAAGGGATACCGCACAGAGCTGGGCAACCAGAGGGTCTGTGGTTCTGGTCCCCCGTCGCCGTTCCTGAGAAGGAGTGGCATCCAACCCGGACGGGGTGATCTGCACATTGGGTTGGCCGCGAAGGAGAAATCCTGAGCGGTTTTTTCGTTGGATACGCCCGTTGCTAAGACGGGCCTCTATGGGAGTAACAAGTGATGCGCACAGGCGTGATCGCTAAGAAAGTCGGGATGACCCGTCTGTTCCAAGAGGACGGACGTCATATTCCGGTTACGGTTTTGGCCCTTGAGGGCAATCAGGTCGTGGCGCGCAAGGATGTCGACAGCGACGGCTATATCGCCGTTCAGCTCGGCGCCGGTGTCGCCAAGGTGAAGAATGTCGCCAAGCCGCAGCGTGGCCACTTCGCCAAGGCGGAGGTCGAGCCCAAGGCTCGCCTGGTCGAATTCCGCGTCGCCGAGGATGCGCTCCTCGACGTCGGCGCTGAAATCGCCGCTGACCATTTCATCGACGGCCAGCTGGTCGACGTGTCGGGTCACACGCAGGGCAAGGGCTTCGCCGGCGCCATGAAGCGCTGGGGCTTCGGCGGTATGCGCGCCACCCACGGCGTGTCCATCAGCCACCGTGCGCATGGTTCGACCGGCAACCGCCAGGATCCGGGCCGCGTCTTCAAGAACAAGAAGATGGCCGGTCACATGGGCGACCGCGAGCGGACCCAGCAGAATCTCGAAATCGTCCGCACGGACGTCGAGCGTGGTCTGATCTTCGTCAAGGGCAGCGTTCCGGGCGCCAAGGGCACCTGGTTGACCATCAAGGATTCCGTCAAGGTTCCTCGTCCGGCCGACGTTCCCTATCCCGCCAGCCTGAAGAAGGCTGACAACAGCAACGACGCTCCGGCGAACACCCCGGCGGAAGACGCCGCGGCTCCCGAAGCGACCGAAGGCCAGGAGGGCTAAACCATGAAGGTCAAGGTACAGACCCTCGACGCAGCGGAAGCTGGCGATCTGGAGCTTAACGACGCCGTGTTCGGTATCGAGCCCCGCGCCGACATCCTGCACCGCGTCGTCACCTGGCAGCTCGAAAAGCGTCGCGGCACCGCCCGCGGCACCCGCGAGCGTAGCGACGTCGCCCGCACCGGCAAGAAGTTCGGCCGCCAGAAGGGCGGCGGCACCGCCCGTCACGGCGATCGCCGCGCGCCGGTGTTCATCGGTGGTGGTAAGGCGCACGGCGCCCGCGTCCGCGACTTCAACCCCTCGCTGAACAAGAAGGTTCGCGCGCTGGGTCTGAAGATGGCGCTGTCGTCGAAGGTCAAGAGCGGCACGCTCACGATCATCGACAGCTTGGACGTTGCCGATGGCAAGACCAAGGCGCTGGTCGCCAGCCTTGCCAAGCTGAACCTCACCAAGGTGCTGTTCATCGACGGCGACGCGGTGAACGTCAGCTTCGCGAAGGCTTCGGCGAACATCATCGGCGTGGACCTGCTCCCCGCCGTTGGCGCCAATGTCTATGACATCCTGAAAGCCGACTCGCTGGTGCTCACCCGCGCCGCGGTCGAAAAGCTGGAGGCTCGTTTCAATGGCTAAAAAGCAAGCCGGAACCGTCGACAACCGTCATTATGACGTCGTTGTCGCGCCGCACATCACCGAGAAGTCGACCCTTCTCAGCGAAAACAACGCCGTGGTCTTCAAGGTGGCGGGCACTGCCTCCAAGCCTGAGATCAAGGCCGCTGTCGAGGCGATCTGGGGTGTGGACGTCAAGAGCGTCAACACGCTGGTCACGAAGGGCAAGACGAAGCGCTGGAAGGGCAAGCCCTACAAGCGTTCGGACGTGAAGAAGGCGATCGTCCGCCTGGCCGAAGGCCAGTCGATCGATATCACCGAGGGAGTCCGCTGAGATGGCTCTGAAGCATTATAACCCGACGAGCCCCGCTCGCCGCGGCCTGATCCTGGTCGACAAGTCCAGCCTGCACAAGGGCAAGCCCGTCAAGGCGCTGACCGAAGGCAAGCGCAAGACCGGTGGCCGCAACAACAAGGGTCATGTGACCTCGCGCGGGATCGGTGGCGGTCACAAGCAGCGCTATCGCATCATCGACTTCAAGCGTCGCTTGTGGGATGTCGAAGGTACGGTCGAGCGTCTGGAATATGACCCCAACCGCACCGCGTTCATCGCGCTGGTCAACTATCCCGACGGCACCCAGAACTATATTCTGGCGCCGCAGCGTCTTGCCCCCGGTGACAAGGTCATCGCGGCCAAGAAGACCGACGTGAAGCCGGGCAACGCGATGGAACTGGGTCAGATGCCGGTCGGCACGATCATCCACAACATCGAGATGAAGCCGGGCAAGGGCGGTCAACTCTGCCGTTCGGCGGGTACTTACGCCCAGCTGGTCGGTCGCGATCGCGGCATGGTGATGGTGCGTTTGTCTTCGGGCGAGCAGCGCTACATCCGTTCGGACTGCATGGGCACCATCGGCGCCGTCAGCAACCCGGACAATGGCAACACCAACCTGGCCAAGGCAGGCCGCAACCGTTGGAACGGCATCCGCCCGCTGACCCGCGGCGTCGCCAAGAACCCGGTCGATCACCCTCATGGTGGTGGTGAAGGCCGGACTTCGGGCGGCCGTCATCCGGTTACCCCATGGGGCAAGCCGACCAAGGGTGCTCGCACTCGTCACAACAAGTCGACCGACAAGATGATCATCCGGTCGCGTCACGCCAAGAAGAAGAGGTAATCCGCGATGGCTCGTTCCGTCTGGAAAGGTCCTTTCGTGGACCTCAGCCTTCTAAAGAAGGCAGAAACGGCGCAGGACGCCGGTGGCCGCGCCCCGATCAAGACCTGGTCGCGTCGTTCCACCATCCTGCCCCAGTTCGTTGGCCTGACGTTCAGCGTCTATAACGGCCGCAAGCATGTTCCGGTGTCCGTGAACGAGGATATGGTGGGTCATAAGCTGGGTGAATTCGCCCCGACCCGCTTCTTCCCCGGCCATGCCGCCGACAAGAAGGGCAAGCGCTGATGAGCAAGGAAAAAGCTCCCCGTCGCGTCGCCGACAATGAGGCGCTGGCCGTTGGCACGCAGATCCGTGGTTCGGCCCAGAAGCTGAACCTGGTCGCGACGCTGATCCGCGGCCGCAAGGTCGAGGACGCGCTGAACATCCTCGCCTTCTCCAAGAAGGCGATGGCTGTCGACGTGCGCAAGGTGCTGGCTTCGGCCATCGCCAACGCGGAAAACAACCATAATCTCGACGTCGATTCGCTGGTCGTCGCGGAAGCATCGGTGGGCAAGGCCTTCACCCTGAAGCGCTTCCACGCTCGCGGCCGCGGCAAGTCGACCCGTATCCTCAAGCCCTACAGCCGCGTGCGCATTGTCGTGCGTGAAGCTGGCGAAGAAGCGGAGGCGTAAGCACATGGGTCACAAGAGCAATCCGATCGGTCTGCGTCTCCAGATCAACCGTACCTGGGACAGCCGCTGGTTCGCCGAAGGCGCCGACTATGGTCGCCTTCTGCTGGAGGATCTCAAGATCCGCCAGTTCATCTTCAAGACGCTGCCGCAGGCCGCGATCTCCAAGGTCGTGATCGAGCGTCCGGCCAAGCTGTGCCGCGTGTCGATCTATGCCGCCCGTCCGGGCGTCATCATCGGCAAGAAGGGTGCGGACATCGAAAAGCTTCGCAAGAAGCTGGGCGCGCTGACCTCGTCCGACGTGTCGCTGAACATCGTCGAGATCCGCAAGCCGGAAGTCGATTCCAAGCTCGTCGCACAGGGCATCGCCGATCAGCTGGAACGCCGCGTGGCATTCCGTCGCGCCATGAAGCGTGCGGTGCAGTCGGCCCTGCGTCTGGGCGCCGAAGGCATCAAGATCACCTGCGGCGGCCGTCTGGGCGGCGCAGAGATCGCGCGCGTCGAATGGTATCGCGAAGGTCGCGTTCCGCTGCACACGCTGCGTGCGAACGTCGACTATGCCGAAGCCACGGCGCATACCGCCTATGGCGTTTGCGGCATCAAGGTCTGGATCTTCAAGGGCGAGATTCTCGGCCATGATCCGTTCGCGACCGACCGGCTGATGCTGGAGGCTCAAACCTCCGGCGTGCGCCCGGCGCGTTGAAGATAAGAAGGTAATAGCGTCATGCTGCAACCGAAGAAAATGAAGTTCCGCAAGACCTTCAAGGGTCGGATCAAGGGCGATGCCAAGGGTGGCTCGGCTCTGAACTTCGGTTCCTATGGTCTCAAGGCCATGGAACCAGAGCGCGTCACCGCGCGCCAGATCGAAGCGGCCCGCCGCGCGATCACCCGCCATATCCGCCGTCAGGGCCGGTTGTGGATCCGCATCTTCCCCGACGTTCCAGTGTCGAAGAAGCCTGCCGAAGTCCGTCAGGGCAAGGGCAAGGGTTCGGTCGAATATTGGGCCGCCCGCGTGAAGCCGGGTCGCATCCTGTTCGAACTGGACGGCGTGCCCGGTCCGCTCGCAGCAGAGGCCTTCTCGCGCGCCGCGATGAAGCTGCCCATCAAGACCAAGGTCGTCGCCCGCCTCGGCGACACCTCGCATCTGGAGGGTTAAGCACATGGCGAATGTTGCAGACCTGAAGACCAAGACGGACGACGAACTGTCGACCGAACTGAACAACCTGAAGCGCGAGCAGTTCAATCTGCGTTTCCAGGCGGCCACCAACCAGCTGGAGAAGCCCAGCCGCGTCAAGGAAGTCCGTCGGTCGATCGCGCAGATCAAGACCCTGCAGACGGAGCGTAACAGCTCCGCTGCCAAGTAAAGGAACCACACGATGCCCAAGCGCGTGCTGACGGGAACTGTGGTTTCCGACAAGACCGACAAGACGGTGGTCGTTCGCGTGGAGCGCAAGGTGAAACATGCGCTCTACGGCAAGATCATTCGCCGTTCGAAGAAGTATCACGCCCATGACGAGGGCAATGTCTACAAGGAAGGCGAGACGGTCCGAATCGAAGAGACCGCCCCGATTTCCAAGCTCAAGACCTGGAAGGTCATCGAGCGCGTGGACACCCACAAGTCGCCGGAAACGGCGTCCTGAGGGACGGCTCGCTGAGCCTTTGACTCTAAATGCGACGCGGGGCTGGCCTTTTCCTTCGGAAAGGGTTACAGGCCCGCGCTTCGCGTAGAGTCACCGGGCTCTAGGCACGAAATTCGGAACCGCCGGGAATAACCCCGGTAGGCCAAATGAGAAGGAACCGGATCTATGATCCAGATGCAATCCAATCTTGACGTCGCTGACAACAGCGGCGCCAAGCGCGTCCAGTGCATCAAGGTGCTGGGCGGCTCGAAGCGTCGCTTCGCGGGCGTTGGCGACATCATCGTCGTCTCGATCAAGGAAGCCGCGCCGCGTGGCAAGGTGAAGAAGGGTGACGTGCATCGCGCCGTCATCGTGCGTACCGCCAAGGATATCCGCCGTGCAGACGGTTCGGTCATCCGCTTCGACGGCAACGCCGCTGTGCTGATCAACAAGAACGAGGAGCCGATCGGCACTCGTATCTTTGGCCCGGTCGTTCGCGAACTGCGCGCCAAGAAGCACATGAAGATCATCAGCCTTGCTCCAGAGGTGCTGTAATGAGCGCTGCTAAGATCAAGAAGGGCGACAAGATCGTCGTCCTGGCTGGCAAGGACAAGGGCCGTACCGGCGCCGTCCTCGCGGTGATGCCCAAGGACGACAAGGTTCTTGTCGAAGGCATCAACGTCCATGCCAAGCATCGCAAGCCCGATCAGGCGAACCCTCAGGGCGGCATCGAGCGCAAGCCTGCGCCGCTGCACATTTCGAATGTCGCTGTCGCTGACAAGGATGGCAAGCCGACCCGCGTTCGTTTCGAGGACCGCGACGGCAAGAAGGTCCGCGTCGCCGTCAAGTCCGGTGAGGTGCTGTAATGAGCGACAAATATATCCCGCGCTCCAAGGCGCAGTATGACGCTGAAATCGCCAAGGCGATGACCGAGAAGTTCGGTTACAAGAACGTCATGGAAGTCCCCAAGATCGACAAGATCACGCTCAACATGGGCGTGGGCGAAGCGACCCAGGACAAGAAGAAGGTCACGCAGGCCGCCGAGGAAATGGAACTGATCGCCGGCCAGAAGCCGGTCATCACCAAGGCGAAGAAGTCGATCGCGCAGTTCAAGCTGCGTGAAGGCATGCCCATCGGCGCCAAGGTCACGCTGCGCCGCGAGCGCATGTATGAATTCCTGGACCGCATGATCAACATCGCTCTGCCCCGCGTCCGCGATTTCCGTGGTCTCAACCCGAAGAGCTTCGATGGCCGTGGCAACTATGCCTTCGGCATCAAGGAGCAGATCATCTTCCCTGAGATCAGCTATGACCGTGTCGACAAGGTGCGCGGCATGGACATCATCGTGACCACCACCGCGAAGACGGACGACGAAGCGCGCGAACTGCTGCGCCTCTTCGGCTTCCCCTTCCCGCAGGAAGAAGAGAAGCAGGCGGCCTAATTTAGGCCCCGCTTCTCTCCCAACGCTAAAGCTAAGGAAGAGAACTTAAGTCATGGCGAAACTGAGTTCGATCAACAAGAATGAGCGCCGCAAGAAGCTGGTCAAGAAATATGCCGGCCGTTATGCGAAGCTCAAGACGATCGCGAACGATACCAGCGCAGACGATAGCGACCGTTTGATGGCGCGTCTGAAGATGGCGGAAATTCCCCGCAACGGCAACCCGACCCGCGTTCGGAACCGCTGCGAGATGACCGGCCGTCCGCGCGCCTATTACCGCAAGTTCCGGCTCTGCCGTATTCAGCTGCGCGATCTGGCCAACAAGGGCCTGATCCCCGGCGTCACCAAGTCGAGCTGGTAAGGATATCATCTCATGGCATTGACCGATCCCTTGGGTGATATGCTCACCCGCATCCGCAACGGGCAGCAGGCGAAGAAGGACAGCGTTATGTCCCCGGCGTCCAAGCTGCGCGCCCGCGTGCTCGACGTGCTTCAGCGTGAAGGCTACATCCGTGGCTATTCCGAAGAAGCCCTTGGCAGCCATCCCGGCTTGCGCATCGAGCTGAAATATTTCGAAGGCCAGCCGGCGATCAAGCATGTCGCCCGCGTGTCCAAGCCTGGTCGCCGCGTCTATTCGGGTTCCAAGGAACTGCCGATCGTGCGCAACGGCCTTGGCATCACCATTGTCTCCACGCCTCGCGGCGTTCTGTCCGATGCCGAAGCGCGCGAACAGAATGTCGGCGGCGAAGTGCTGGCGGAGGTGTTCTAATGAGCCGCATCGGTAAAAAGCCGGTTGCGATCCCCGCAGGGGTGACCGCGACCATCGAAGGCGGGCAGCTGTCGGTCAAGGGGCCCAAGGGCACCCTGGCCCTGCAGATGCGCGACGAGATCAGCTATACGCTCGAAAATGACGGCATTTCGGTGCAGCCCGCCAACAAGACCAAGCAGGCGCGCGCCTTCTGGGGTATGCAGCGGACGCTGGTGCAGAACCTGATCACCGGCGTGACCGAGGGCTTCTCCAAGAAGCTGCTCATCACCGGCGTCGGCTACCGCGCCAACTCGCAGGGCAAGAACCTGAAGCTGCAGCTTGGCTACAGCCATGACGTCGATTTCGCGATCCCCGACGGGATCGAGATCAAGACCCCGGATAACACCACGGTCGAGATCAGCGGCATCGACAAGCAGCAGGTCGGTCAGGTAGCGGCCGAAATCCGTCGCTGGCGCAAGCCCGAACCCTATAAGGGCAAGGGTATCAAATACGCTGGCGAATTCATCTTCCGCAAGGAAGGGAAGAAGAAGTAAGATGGCAAAGCTTTCCCTCTTCGCGCGGCGTCGTCGCCGCGTTCGCACCGCGCTCAAGGCTGTTTCGGGCACCCGCCCGCGCCTCAGCGTTCACCGTTCGGGCCGTCACATCTACGCCCAAGTCATCGATGACGCGCAGGGCAAGACCGTTGCCGCCGCATCGACCCTGGACAAGGACGTGCGCGGCAAGACCGGCGCCACTTCGGAAGCGGCTGCCGATGTCGGAAAGCGCGTCGCCGCCGCGGCGACCGCTGCCGGCGTCACCCGCGTCGTGTTCGACCGTGGTGGCTTCCTGTTCCATGGCCGCGTGAAGGCGCTGGCCGACGCGGCTCGTGAAGCCGGGCTGGAGTTCTGATCATGGCTGACGAAAACACCAACGAAGTCGTCGCACCCGTCGAGGGCGCAGAAGCGACAGCACCGACCGAGGGTCGTGGTCCCGGCCGTGGCCGTGGCAACCGCGGCGGCGGCGGCAATGATCGCAACCGTGGCGATCGCGGCGGCCGTGGTCGGCGCGATGATCGTCGTGGCGGCAACCGCGACGAAGATCAGGGCGAAGAACTGATCGAGAAGCTGGTCCACATCAACCGCGTGTCCAAGACCGTGAAGGGCGGCAAGCGCTTCGGTTTCGCGGCGCTGGTCGTCGTAGGCGATGGCAAGGGCCGTGCAGGCTTTGGCCATGGCAAGGCGCGCGAAGTGCCAGAAGCCATCAGCAAGGCGACCGCCGCCGCCAAGAAGGCGATGGTCCGCGTTCCGCTGAAGGAAGGCCGCACCCTGCATCATGATGGCCTGGGCCATTTCGGTGCGGGCAAGGTGACGGTTCGTTCGGCCCCGGCCGGTACGGGCATCATCGCCGGCGGTCCGATGCGCGCCGTGTTCGAAAGCCTCGGCGTCGCTGACGTCGTGACCAAGTCGAACGGCACGTCGAACCCCTATAACATGATCCGTGCGACCTTCGCGGCGCTGGTCGAACAGACCAGCCCCAAGTCGGTGGCGCAGCGTCGCGGCAAGAAGGTCGCCGACCTTCTGCGTCGTGGTGGTGCATCCGCTGACGTCGCGCAGGCTGATGCCGAAGCGATTGCGGAGTAACTGATATGGCGAAGATCAAGATCAAGCAGATCGGTTCGCCGATCCGCCGTCCCGCCGACCAGAAGAAGATTCTGGTCGGTCTGGGCCTTGGCAAGATGAACCGTGTGGTGGAGCTTGAAGACACGGCGGAAGTCCGCGGTGCGATCAAGAAGCTGCCGCACATGGTTGCGGTCGTCGAAGGCTGAGCCTTTCGACCCTATGAAAAGAGGCGAAGGAGGGGGCGACCCCTCTTTCGTTTTTTTCAGAGGCGCGCTACAGGCGCGCTTCTGAAAATCCCAGCACAGGCTGGGATCTCATGCCGGATGGCGCGTCCTTGCCAAAGGAAACCCCCGGTTCTCAATCGCTGGCTGCATCCGCAAGGGCGCGTCCAGATCAACCCGGCCCCAGCCTTCGCTGGGGCGGCATGATTGTCCAAGGACAACCATGCCTCGCGCGAACCAAGCGAAAGCGAGTGCACGATATGACTTTCAAACTGAACGACATCCGCGACAATGATGGCGCCCGCAAGGGCCGTATGCGCGTTGGACGCGGCATCGGTTCCGGCAAGGGCAAGACCGCCGGTCGCGGCCAGAAGGGCGCCAAGGCGCGTTCCGGCGTTGCCATCAATGGCTTCGAAGGTGGCCAAATGCCGCTCCACATGCGCATCCCGAAGCGCGGCTTCAACAACATCTTCGCGAACGACTATGCGATCGTAAACCTGGGCGCCGTGCAGAAGGCGATCGACGCCGGCAAGCTGGACGCTGCCGCGACCATCGACCAGGCCGCTTTGAACGCCGCCAACCTGACCCGCGGTGGCAAGGACGGCGTCCGTCTGCTGGCCAAGGGCGAACTGACAGCCAAGGTCAGTTTCCTGGTCGCCGGCGCGTCGCAGAGCGCGATCGACGCCGTGGCGAAGGCCGGTGGCAAGGTCGACGTGATCGCAGTCGTTCCGGCCGCCGACAAGGCGAAGGCCAAGAAGGGCGCCACCCTGGCCGCCAAGAAGGCCGCCCATAAGGGCTGATCTGCCTGTCGCAGACTTGCAAGCCCAGACTTGCAACAACGGCCCCGCTGCCCGATATGGGTTGGCGGGGTCATGCGTATCGGGGGGAATCCATTTGTCGCGCAGGCGGCAACTCCCCGTTCGACACGCTGAACCCGTCCCGCTAAGGGATGAGCGATTCCGCTCCGGGGCTTGATGCCCCGGCAAGAGTGATTTGAAGGGCAGCCACCATGGCATCGAGAGCCGACCAGCTCGCATCCAATCTCAGCCTCGCAAAGTTCAGCCAGGCGACCGACCTCAAGAAGCGCCTGTGGTTCACGCTGGGCGCCTTGATCGTCTTCCGTTTCCTCAGCTTCGTGCCGCTGCCCGGCGTCGATCCGACCGCGCTGTCGCAGCTTTACAGCCAGACCAATGGCGGCATTCTCGACATCTTCAACACCTTTTCGGGTGGGTCGCTGTCGCGCATGAGCCTGATCGCGCTGGGCGTGATGCCCTATATCACCGCTTCGATCGTGGTGCAGCTGGGCGCCAGCCTCTCGCCGCAACTCGCGGCGATCAAGAAGGAAGGCGAAAGCGGGCGCAAGAAACTGAACCAATATACCCGTTACGGCACGGTCGGCCTGACTGCGGTACAGGGCTATTTCATCGCCGTTGGCCTGGAAAGCTTTGGCGCGCAGTCGGGCGTCGCGGCGGTGATCGAGCCTGGTGTGTTGTTCCGCCTGACGGCGGTCGTATCGCTGATCGGTGGCACCATGTTCCTGATGTGGCTGGGTGAACAGATCACCTCGCGCGGGATCGGCAACGGCGTGTCGCTCATCATCATGGCGGGCATCGTCGCCCAGTTGCCGGTGACGCTGAGTAACCTGTTCAAATCGGGCAGCGAGGGGTCGATTTCCGGCCTGCTCATCATGTTCGTCATGGTGATGGCGCTGGGCCTGATCCTGCTGATCTGCTTCATGGAGCGGGCGCAGCGCCGTGTGCTGATCCAATATCCCAAGCGCCAGACACGCCAGGGCCTGATGCAGGCCGATCGCAGCCATCTGCCGCTCAAGGTCAATACCGCCGGCGTCATCCCGCCGATCTTCGCGTCGTCGCTGCTGCTGATGCCGCTGACCATTTCGCAGTTCGCGGGGCAGACGGTCGCGGGCGAAAGCAAGTGGGGCGATTTCGTTCTGACGCTGAACCAGTATCTGTCGCATGGCAGCCCTGTCTATATGGCGCTTTATGGCCTGGGCATCGTCTTCTTCTGCTTCTTCTACACCGCCGTGGTGTTCAACCCGGAAGAGACGGCCGATAATCTCAAGCGCAATGGCGGCTTTATTCCGGGCATCCGTCCGGGCAAGAACACCGAACATTATCTGGATTATGTGCTGACGCGCATCACCGTCATCGGCGCGGCCTATCTGGCCTTCATCTGCCTGGTGCCGGAATTCGCCATCGCGCGGGCGGGCATTCCCTTCTACCTTGGTGGGACTAGCCTGTTGATCGTCGTCAATGTTACGGTCGATACCGTGACCCAGATTCAAAGCCATCTGCTCGCTCACCAATATGGGGATCTGATCAAGAAGGCGAAGCTCAAGGGTCGCCTGCGCTAAGGCGACCACAAACAAGGGCGCACAACAGGGGAGTATGCGCGCAATGAACATCATTCTGCTTGGACCGCCGGGGGCGGGCAAGGGAACGCAGGCGAGTCGGCTGGTCGAGCAACGTGGCATGGTGCAACTGTCCACGGGCGACATGCTGCGCGCCGCGGTGAAGGCGGGGACGCCGGTCGGGCTTCAGGCCAAGGTGCTGATGGAATCGGGCGCGCTGGTTCCCGATGAAGTGGTGTCGGGCATCATCGGCGAGGCGCTCGACGCGCTGGCGCCGGAGACGGGCGTCATTTTTGATGGCTATCCGCGGACGGAGGCCCAGGCCCATTCGCTCGACACCATCCTGTCGGACCGCCGCCGCACGCTCGATCATGTGATCGAATTGGAAGTGGATGAGGACGCGCTGGTCGAGCGCATCACTGGCCGCTTCACCTGTGGAACCTGTGGCGCTGGCTATCATGACCTGTTCCACAAGCCCAAGGTCGAAGATACGTGCGACAAATGCGGCGGTCACGAATTCAAGCGTCGGCCGGACGATAATGAGGAAACGGTGCGCACCCGCATGGCCGAATATCGCGCCAAGACCGCGCCGATCCTGCCGATATACGAAGCGCGCGATATCGTATCGCGGGTGGACGGCATGGCCGACATGGGCGATGTGAGCACGGCGATCGCGGCCATATTGGACGGCGAGCCGGCTTGAGCTAAACTCCTCCCTTCGAACGAGGGGACGGTATGACATGCGCATGATCACATTATTGGGATGGGCTGGTGCAGCGATGGCTGCGCCGGCCCATTCCGCCGTTATGGCGACCAGCGACGTCGGTTTCGTTATCGAAAGCGAAGTCGAGATCGCGGCGGACGCCGATGCCGTCTATGCGCTGCTGCTGACGCCCGGCCGCTGGTGGAACGACGCCCACAGCTATAGCGGCGATTCGGCGAATATGACGATCGATGCCCATGCTGGCGGCTGTTTCTGCGAGACGATTCCGGCCAAGGCCGGCGCGGCCGGCTCGGTCGAGCATGGCCGCGTCATCTATGTCGTGCCGGGGCGGCAATTGCGTCTGTCCGGCGCGCTGGGACCTTTGCAGACCGATGCGGCGATCGGCACGCTCGACCTTGTGCTCACGCCGGCAGGCAAGGGAATGACGGTCCGCATGACCTATGTGGCCGGGGGCTATTTGCGTACCCGTCCCGCCCAGATCGCGCCCATGGTCGATCAGGTGCTGGGAGAACAATTGCAGGGCCTGAAACGGGTGGCGGAGACGCCGCCATCCTGATTGGCTTACCTCTGGTGAAGGATGTGGCGCAGCCTGTCGACGCCTTTTGGAAAGGAAGCAGCAAAGAAAAGCGCATTCGCTGCCCTCATTAACCACGATCTTAACGGATTTATTGCTCCGTTGTTGCTAAGAGGCGGCATGGACGGATCGCTGCGTAGTCGTGGCCGCTTGACGGAAATGGACGCATTGCGCGGCATAGGGGCGCTGTGCGTGTTGATCTTCCATTATTCCACCCGCTTCCACGAACTGTTTCCGCAAGCGGCGCATGTGCCGTTCAGTTTTCCTGGCGGCAATTATCGCGTCCTGTTGTTCTTCACCATTTCCGGTTTTGCGATCTTCTTCACGCTCGATCGCATCCGCACCGTGGCCGATTTCGTCGTCAATCGCTTCGCCCGTCTGTATCCCGCCTATCTGGTGGCGATGCTGCTGACGCTGGGCATCGAATATCTGGCGCAGGCGACGCAATTGTTGGTGGGACCAGTCGCGATCCTCGCCAATTTCACCATGCTCCAGGGCTTCGCCTTCATGCCGGAGGTGGACGGCGCCTATTGGACGCTGACGGTCGAGATCGCCTTTTATTTCTGCATGGTCGCTATCTGGAAATTCGTCGGCATTCGGCGGCTGGAGCCGGTGCTGGCACTCTGGCCCAAGTTGAACAGTGCCGGCGGAACACGCAGGGAACGCGAGCTGGTAAGTATTTGATTTTGCTAGGCGTGGGTTTGGGGGCAAAACCGGATGTGCTAACAACATTTTGCCTGTAACTGGCCGTTTG
>NZ_SEOO01000034.1 GCF_004152865.1 Sphingobium cupriresistens
AACCTTCCCGACTATGCTCTCGCCGGGCAATACCAGTCCATGCCACCATTCACTCCATCTTGTCGCAAAGACGGCTGAATCACAACATGCTGGTATTGCTCAACAACTTTCGGATCGGGCTCTTAGATGAGGCTACGCTGGAAAATATTGATCTGCTTTCTTGGAGTACTGATCGTATTATTTATTGCTGGTACCGTCTATATTTTTACCAGAGAACCTCCACCTGCAAAAATCGTGGATGCCGGGCCAACCGGCAAAAGAATAGATAGTGACGGGGTCTTCGGAAATTATTTTCCTGCAAATGGAAAAGAGGTCCAGCCAGCCATTCTGGTTCTTGGAGGGTCTGAGGGCGGTCTTGCGATTGACGTCACCAGGCAGGCGTTGGCGTTGCAGAAAAGCGGCTATAATGCGTTGCATCTCGCTTACCATAATGCGCCGCACAAAACCGGAAAAATGAAAAATATTCCGGTCGAAGATTTTGCAAAAGCTCTGGACTGGTTGAAAACTCAGGACGGCGTGGATTCTGACCGGATAGGGATAATTGGCTATTCAAAAGGCGCAGAAGCGGCACTGCTGATCGCAACACGCTATCCTGGTATCAGGGCCATAGTCGCGGGTATGCCGTCCAGTGTATTCTGGGATGGCATGTCTCCCGAAAGTTTCGTAATGTCAAATGCCAGCAGTACCTGGTTAGAAAATGGCAAATCCGTAGCAAGCCTGCCATATGGATTGCCAGGAGGCGATGGTGGAATGCTGTCGGTATTCAACAAGGGTCTGGCGCGGCTTGATGAATTTCCTGATGCCGCTATTCCGATAGAAAAGTTCAAGGGTGACTTGCTTCTGGTGTGCGGCGAAGTCGATAACCTGTGGCCTTCATGCTTAATGTCAGAGCAGATCATAAGACGCGCAAAAGCAGAAGGCGGTCCAGCGGTAAGATTGCTGCGCTATCCAGATGCGGGGCACGGCGTAATGGGGATAGCCGCTGGAGAAAGCGACAAGTCCATCAAAATGTTTGCGAGAATGGGTGGAACGATCGAGTCTAATAATGATGCGCGGAGAGATAGCTGGAGCAAAATCCTGGCGTTTTTCGATGAGAAGCTGAGGCAATAGCAGAATGGCGTGCGTATCTGTTAGGGTTGAAGAGTGCTCAGCTGCGCTGCCTACTGATCAAATCTGATGCTCCCTTGCCGCAGAATGACCGATAAATAGGTGAAACCTGTTAGGGGCCAGCCCAGCAAAATCATTGTGACGAATCGCCCATTAGCGTTTGGCCAGCTATCGCAGCCGAATGCAGCGATCATCCGCTTGCACGTCGTCGGTTCCAGAGATTTTTCAGGCCAGAATTATTAGGGCCTTTTTGGGGGCTTTAGGCAAGATTAAATCGAATAATATGAAATAAAATCAATTAATTCAATGAATTAATTCGAGTCCCTCCTCCCAAATATCATCCCATCGACAGACATCGCCCTTGCCTCCCGTCGCAAAGCGCGCCAATCAGCGGCGCAAACAGGGCAAAGAGGATAGTAGGCGGATGAGCTATTATGACGTTCTGATCGTGGGCGCGGGCCATGCGGGCGCGCAGGCGGGAATCGCGTTGCGGCAGGCGGGCTTCGAAGGATCGATCGCGATGATCGGTGATGAGAAATATCCGCCCTATGAACGTCCGCCGCTGTCCAAGGAATATTTTGCCGGCGACAAGAGTTTCGACCGCATCCTGATCCGCCCCGCCACCTTCTGGGGCGAACGCAATATCGACATGCTGCTGGGCAAGCGCGTGAAGAATGTCGATCCGGTGGGCAAGTTCGTGACCGCGGGCGACGAGGAGATCGGTTATGGCAAGCTGATCTGGTGCACCGGGGGCAGCCCCCGGATGCTGACCTGCAACGGCGCGGACGCGCGCAATGTCCATGCCGTGCGCCGTCGCGACGATGTCGATGCGATGATGGCCAAGATCGACAGCATCACCCATGTCACCATCATCGGCGGCGGCTATATCGGGTTGGAGGCCGCGGCCGTCCTGTCCAAATTCGGCAAGACAGTGGTGCTGCTGGAAGCGCTGGACCGGGTGCTGGCGCGCGTCGCGGGCGAAGACCTGTCGCGCTTTTACGAAGCCGAGCATCGCGCCCATGGCGTCGACCTGCGCACCGGCGCGCGGATGGATTGTATCGAGGTCACCGACGGGAAGGCGACCGCCGTTCTGATGCAGGATGGCGAGCGGATCGAAACCGACATGGTGATCGTGGGCATCGGCATCATCCCCGAAACCGGCCCGCTTATCGCGGCGGGCGCGGCGGGCGGCAATGGCGTGGACGTCGACGAATTTTGCCGCACCTCACTCGACGACATCTATGCCGTGGGCGATTGCGCCGCCCATGCCAACCGCTTTGCCGGCGGCGCGCAGATGCGTCTGGAATCGGTCCAGAACGCCAACGACCAGGCGAAGGTCGCGGTCGCCCATATCATGGGCAAGGAAGAGGCCTATGACGCCGTGCCCTGGTTCTGGTCGAACCAATATGATCTGAAACTCCAGACGGTGGGGCTGTCGACCGGCTTCGATCAGGCGATCCTGCGCGGCGACCCTGCAACACGCAGCTTCTCCGTCGTGTACCTGAAGGGCGGCAAGGTGATCGCGCTCGATTGCGTCAACATGGTCAAGGATTATGTGCAGGGCCGCGCCCATGTGATCGGCGGCGCGGCGCTGGACGTGGCGCAACTGGCCGATGCCAGCGTGCCGTTGAAGGAAGTCGGCCTGGCTTGAACGGCGGGCGCGCCGTTCAATTCTGGCTGGAAACGAACGGCGTGCGGCATGGGAAAATAGCAAATTGGGTGGTTAGCGGACATAGGAAATCCGTTCGGGCTGAGCGAAGTCGAAACCCTCTGCCGAGCGGAGCGAGGTCAAATGCTTCGCCTCCGCTCAGCAACGCCCTTCGACTTCGCTCAGGGCGAACGGGTTGCCAGGGTCGACCGATGGTCGCGACCGGCCGTTTCGCTTACCGGGCTGCGCCGCTAAGTTCGTCCACTTCTGTCAATTCGGGAGCGGAGGTCATCGCCAGTATTCCGCCAGCATCGCTAGCACGCTGCGCTGTTGCGCTGCGTTGCGGTGTTTTGGCGCGCCATAGCCGCGGCATTCCAGGCAGTCGGCGCGGACGCCGGCGCCCATGACCAGCGCCTTGACGTCCGACACAGCCTGCATCGCCCAGCCGCGCTGGATCAGCGCCTGGCGCGCGAGCATGTCGCGCGGCGGGGCGCTGGCGTCGCCCTGTTCGCGGTCGGCGACCGACTGGACGAAGGCGGTGAAGCTGTCGGGTTGCTTTTCGATATAATAGGCTTTCGCCTTTGCCGGATCGAGTTTCGCGCGGCGGGCGGCTTCGGCGATGGCCTCCTCCAGACCGCCGAAGCGATCCACCAAGCCGATCTGGCGCGCAGTGCCGCCGTCCCAGACGCGGCCCTGCGCGATGGCGTCGATCGCTTCCGGCGACTTCTTGCGCGATTGCGCGACAAGGCCGACGAAGCGGCGATAGATATTCTCGACGCCCAATTGCATGATCTGGTCGAATTCCGGCGTGGTGCCGCCCGCGATATCGGGCTGGCCGGACAGCGGCGTGGTGCGCACGCCGTCGGTGGTGATGCCCATCTTGGCCAGCGTGCCTTCGAAGCTGGGCAATATGCCGAACACGCCGATCGACCCGGTGATCGTGTCCGGTTCGGCGAAGATGATGTCGGCCGGGGTAGACACCCAATAGCCGCCGCTGGCCGCGACATTGGCCATGGAGACGACCACGGGCAGGCCGTCACCCTTGGCCTTCAGGATCGCGCCGCGGATCTTTTCCGACGCCATGACGGAGCCGCCAGGCGAATCGACGCGGACGACGAGCGCCTTCAGTTCCTTTTCATCGAGCGCGGTCAGCAGCAGGTCGGAAATGGTGTCGCCCGCCGCGGTGCCGGGGCCGGCTTCGCCATCGACAATGTCGCCCGCGATCGTCAGCACGCCGATCTGGCCGTCATTGGGGGGCTTGCGCGCCTTCACATAAGACGCAAGGTCGATCGTGGCGAAGCTGCCCGCCTTGTCGCTGGCGGCTTCACCCGCGATCTGGGCGACACGCTCGCCGAAGGCCGCTTCGTCGCCCAGCTTATCGACCAGCCCGTTGGCCAGCGCCGCTTTGCCCATGTCGCCCCCGGCCGCCTGCGCTGCGGCCAGCGGGTTGGCGGCGTAGGCGGCGATCTTCGCCTTGGGTCGCGCCTTGGCCACGTCGTCCTGCCAGCTTTGCCAGAGCGAACCGGCCAGCGCCTGGTTGGCCTGTTTGGCTTCAGGCGATTGTTCCGCGCGGGTGAAGGGTTCGACGAAGCTCTTATAGGTGCCGACGCGATAGACATGGGTGTTGACGCCCAATTTGTCGATCAGACCTTTATAATAGAGGTTCGATCCGCCCCGTCCCATGATCGCGACGCCGCCCAGCGGGTCGCTCCACACTTCGGTGGCATGGGCGGCAATCTGGTAGCCGTCGTCGCTGTAGAGGGTGGCATAGGCCAGCACCGGCTTCTTCGCGGCGCGCACCGCGTCCAGCGCTTTGCCCACGCGCGCCATGGCGACCTGGCCGCCGCCCAGGAATCCATCGAGGTTCAGCACGACCGCCTTGACCTTGGCATCCGTCTTTGCAGAGTCGAGTGCGGCGACGATCTCGGACAGGCGATACTCCTTGGCGTCCGGGCCGGAGCCGGAGAGCAAGGCCATCGCGCCGATCTCGGCCGGTTGCTCGACGATGCTGCCATTCAGGTCGAGCAGCAACGCACCCGACGACACGGTCTTGCCCGGCTTTGGCGAGTAGGAGAGGGCGGCGTAGAGTGCGCCGAAGAAGAGCAGCAGGAAGAGCAGGACGAGGCCGTCCTTGATCGCGACCAATATGCGCCAGGCGCCCTTCACAAATGCCAAGTTTCTGCTTCCTTCCGTTGACCCTGTCTGGCTATCCGATGGATGCGCCGACTGCAATGTGGGGGGCACGGATCGGGCGACAAGCTTGCGCGCGCGATTTAGCGCGTTATGGGGAGCCATCATTCGCCGTTATCGTGCAGGAGACGCGCCCAATGCCCACTCTCGTCCTCATCCGCCATGGCCAGTCGTCATGGAACCTGGAAAACCGCTTCACCGGCTGGTGGGATGTGGACGTGACCGAGAAGGGCGCCGAAGAAGCGCGCGCCGCCGGTCGCCTGATGGCGGAGAAAGGTCTGGATTTCGACCAGTGCTATACCAGTTTCCAGACCCGTGCGATCAAGACGCTCAATCTGGCGCTGGAGGAAATGGGGCGGCTGTGGTTGCCGGTCGAGAAGGACTGGCGGCTGAACGAGCGCCATTATGGCGGGCTGACCGGCCTGAACAAGGCGGAAACGGCCGCCAAGCATGGCGACGATCAGGTCAAGATCTGGCGTCGCAGCTTCGACATTCCGCCGCCGGTGCTGGAAGCGGGCAGCGCATTCGACCTGTCGGCCGACCGCCGCTATGACGGTATCGCCATCCCGTCGACCGAGAGCCTGAAGGACACGATCGCGCGCGTCCTGCCCTATTGGGAGGCGACGATCGCGCCCGACCTGAAGGCCGGCAAGCGCGTGCTGATTTCGGCGCATGGCAATTCGCTGCGCGCGCTGGTGAAGCATCTGTCGAACATTCCCGATGACGAGATCACCCATCTGGAAATTCCGACCGGCCAGCCGATCGTCTATGAACTGGCGGACGATCTGAGCGCGATTGATCGCTATTATCTGTCGGAACGGTAAGGGCCGGTTTACGCAAATCTACATTGCCCCTTGGCGGCCCGACCGCTAAGGGGCTTTGCTTTCCGGGCGACCTGTCGCGTCGCTCGTCCCAGGGGAAGCAGCATATGAGCGGGGCAGTCACGGTCGGCATCATCATGGGGTCGCGGTCCGATTGGGACACGATGCGCCATGCCGCCGAAACGCTCGAAGCGCTGGGCGTTCCCCATGAATGTAAGGTGGTGTCGGCCCACCGCACCCCGCAGCGCCTCTATGACTATGCCACCGGCGCAGTGGGCCGCGGCCTGAAGGTCATCATCGCCGGGGCTGGCGGGGCGGCGCATCTGCCCGGCATGACCGCGTCGATGACCCGCCTGCCGGTGCTGGGCGTGCCGGTCGAATCCAAGGCGTTGAAGGGCATGGATTCGCTGCTGTCCATCGTCCAGATGCCCGGCGGCATTCCCGTCGCCACGCTGGCCATCGGCAAGCCCGGCGCGATCAATGCGGGGCTGCTGGCGGCATCGATCCTGGCCACCACCGACGATGCGCTGGCCGACCGGCTGGACGCCTGGCGCGCACGCCAGACCGAGGCCGTCGCCGAAACCGTCGAGGATTGAAGGCAGGATCATGACGACCATCGCGCCTGGCGCCACCATCGGCATTCTCGGCGGCGGCCAGCTCGGTCGGATGATCGCCACCGCAGCGGCGCAACTGGGCTATCGCACGCATATTTACGCGCCCGAAGAGAGCGGCCCGGCCGCCGACGTGTCGCCCACCTGGACGCGGGGTGCCTATGAGGACCCGCAAGCACTGGGCGATTTTGCCGACAGCGTCGATGTCGTCACCTATGAGTTCGAGAATATCGATCCCGCCGCGGTCGAGATACTGTCCACCCATGGGCTGGTCCGCCCCGGCGCGCAGGCGCTGCGTGTGGCGCAGGACCGGCTGGCGGAGAAGCGCTTCGTTTGCGACCTGGGCGGGCTGACCGCGCCCTTCGCGTCGGTCGAAAGCCTGGACGATCTGGAAAGCGCGATCGAGCAGGTCGGCAGCCGCGCGATCCTGAAGACCAACCGCATGGGCTATGACGGCAAGGGGCAGGCCCGCCTGTCCGAGCCGGGCGATGCGGTGGGCGCGTGGAACGCGATCGGGCGGCAGAGCGCGATTTTGGAAGGGTTCGTGACCTTCGACCAGGAATTTTCCGTGATCCTGGTGCGCGGCCATGACGGCGCGGTGCGATTTTGGGATTCGGCGGCCAATGTGCATGTCGATGGCATATTGGCGACCTCGACCGTGCCCGCGGGCGCGCTGATCGAGGGGCAGATGGCGCAGGCGCGCGGCATGGCGCAGAAGATCGCTGACGCGCTCGATTATGTCGGCGTGCTGACCTGCGAATTTTTCGCCAGCGCCGACGGGCCGGTATTCAACGAAATGGCGCCGCGCGTGCATAATAGTGGCCACTGGACGATTGAAGGCGCGGTGACGAGCCAGTTCGAGAACCATGTCCGCGCGATTTGCGGCCTGCCGCTGGGCGATACTGCGCTGGCAGCGCAGGTCGTGGCGATGCGCAATCTGATCGGTGACGATGCTGACGACTGGCTGGCGATCCTGTCCGACCCGGCGAACCATCTGCACCTCTATGGCAAGCATGAGGCGCGGCCTGGGCGGAAAATGGGGCATGTGACGCGGTTGACGCTGTGAGCGAAATCGTCCTGGTCCTCGCCCGCGCCGACAATGGCGTGATCGGCAAGGATGGCGACCTGCCCTGGCGCCTGCCCGCCGACCTCAGGCATTTCAAGGCGGTGACGCTCGGCCATCCGATGGTGATGGGACGCAAGACGTTCGACAGCCTGCCCGGCCTGCTGCCCGGCCGCCGCCATATCGTGCTGACGCGCGATTGCAACTGGCGCGGGGAGGGGGCGGAGGTCGCCTATGATATAGACGGGGCGATCGCGCTGGCTGATGCGCCGACCGTCATGGTGATCGGGGGCGCGGAAATCTATCGGCTGTTCCTGCCGCGCGCTGACCGGATCGCACTGACCGAGGTGCATCTGGAGGCGGCGGGCGACGCCAGCATCGCCTATCCCGATCCGGCGTACTGGCGGGAAACGGCGCGGGCGGACCATGACGCGCTGGATGGGCGACCGGCCTATAGTTTCGTGACGTTGGTGCGGGGTTAGCCATCATGGCCTGCCGCGCAGGCGGGAGCGCAGTCCTGAGCGTGGAACTGGGGTTCCGCCTGCGCGGGACGCGGGCGCGACGAAGGATGGAACAGCGCATTGCCACGCCCCATCCACCCCCCTATAGGCCGCGGCATGGAGCGGCTTAGCAGCAGCGCCCCGATCCCTGCGCATCTGCGCGGGAGCATCATGGCGCTCGGCAATTTCGACGGGTTTCACGCGGGCCATCAGGCGGTGGTCGCGCGGGCGATTGCGCGCGCGCGGGCGGAGAGGCGTCCGGCGATCGTCGCCACATTCGATCCCCATCCGGTACGGCTGTTCCGGCCCGATACGCCCTGGTTCCGCCTGACGACGCTGGACCAGCGACAGGCGCTGTTCGCGGCGGCGGGGGCGGACGCGATGCTGGTGTTCGCCTTCAACCCCGCGATGGCGGCGATGCGCGCAGAGGAATTCGCCGCGTTTCTGGTGCAGGATATGGGCGCGGCCGGGGTCGTGACGGGGCAGGATTTCACCTTTGGCAAGGCGAAGGGCGGCAATGTCGCCACGCTCGCCGAACTCGGCGCGGCGCTGGACATGGTGGCTGAGGCGGTGCCGGCCGTGACCGACGACAGCGGCGAGATCGTCTCCTCCAGCCGTATCCGCGATGCGCTGAAGGCCGGCGATTGCGCCACCGCCACGCGGCTGCTGACGCGGCCCTTCACCATTCAGGGGGTGGTGCAGCATGGCGACAAGCTGGGCCGTACCATCGGTTTTCCGACCGCCAATATCGACATGGGCCATTATCTGCGGCCGGCCTATGGCATTTATGCGGTGCGCGGGCTGTTGGCTGACGGGCGGGTGCTGGATGGCGCGGCGAACTTGGGTATCCGTCCCAGCTTCGATCCGCCCAAGGAATTGCTGGAGCCGCATTTCTTCGATTTCGCCGAAAGCCTCTACGACCAGATCATTGAGGTGCAGTTGATCCACTATCTGCATCCCGAGTTGAAATATGACGGGCTGGACGCGCTGATGGCGGGGATCGCGAAGGACTGCGTGGACGCGCGGCAAATCCTTGCGGGAACGCCTTACGTCGCTTAAGGCACGCTCTCCATTCACCCCGTTCGTCCTGAGTAGCCATTGAGCGAAGTCGAAATGGTGTATCGAAGGACTGGGCCTTGGCGCGGATGCTTCGATACGGGCCTTCGACAAGCTCAGTCCCTACTCAGCACGAACGGTTTTGCGTTCTAGTGCCGGACCCATCATGACCGACCAGCCCGATTATAAGTCCACCGTCTTCCTGCCCGTCACCGACTTTCCGATGAAGGCCGGCTTGGCCCAGAAGGAGCCGGCGATCGCCGCCAAGTGGGAGGCGATGGGTCTGTATGACCGCCTGCGCGAGAAGCGGGTCGGGCGTGAGCGCTTCATCCTGCATGACGGCCCGCCTTACGCCAATGGCGACATCCATATGGGCCATGCGATGAACAAGGTGCTGAAGGACATCATCGTCCGCAGCCAGTCGTTGCTGGGCAAGGATGCGCCCTATGTGCCCGGCTGGGACTGCCATGGCCTGCCGATCGAATGGAAGATCGAGGAGGAATATCGCAAGAAGAAGCTGAACAAGGATGAGGTGCCCGCCGCCGAGTTCCGCGCCCAGTGCCGCGCCTATGCCGACAAATGGGTGGGCGTGCAGAAGGAGCAGTTCAAGCGTCTGGGCGTGATGGGCGATTGGGCCGATCCCTATCTGACCATGAAGTTCGACGCCGAAGCCACCATCGTGGGCGAATTGCTGAAGTTCGCGGAAAGCGGGCAACTGTATCGCGGGGCCAAGCCCGTCATGTGGTCGCCGGTGGAGAAGACCGCGCTGGCCGAGGCGGAAGTGGAATATGAGGATGTGACCTCGACCCAGATCGACGTGGCGTTCGAGATTGCCGAAGCGCCGAACGCGCCGGAACTGGTTGGCGCCCATGCGGTGATTTGGACGACGACGCCCTGGACGATCCCGGTTAACCAGGCGATCGCGTTTGGGGAGGCTGTAGATTATTCTATCGTGTCTTGCGTCGACCATGATGGAAAATCGCTTGGGCGTTTTCTCGTCGCAACCGATCTTGTTGCGGCCTTTCAGGCACGAGCAGATGCAGCCCTCCGAGGGACGGAGAGTCCTGAGCTTGTTGGTGTTTGGAGTATCGATGGCTTCGTCCATGGCACCGACCTCGCCGGCGCCATCGCCCGCCACCCGATGCACGCGCTCGGCGGCTTCTTCGCGCGTCCGCGCCCGCTGCTGCCCGCCGACCATGTCACCACCGACGCGGGCACCGGCCTCGTCCATATGGCGCCCGACCATGGCGAGGAGGATTTCCTCGCCTGCAAGAAGCTGAGCATCGATCCGGTTTTTGCGGTCAATGACGCGGGCTTCTATCGCGACGACTGGGAGTGGCTGCCGGGGCAGGGCAGCGTCATCAACACCAAGTTTAATGGCGTGGACGGTCCGATCTGTAGCGACCTGCGCGCCGCGGGCGCCCTGCTGAGCGCCAGCGACTTCCGCCATAGCTATCCGCATAGCTGGCGGTCGAAGGCGCGGATCATCTATCGCTGCACGCCGCAATGGTTCATCCCGATGGATAAACCCCAAGACGGCGGGATTGCCGACGTCGATGGCGGCGTGATGCCGACCCCGATCGTCACGGGCAACGGTCCGACGTTGCGTGAAATCGCGGTCGATGCGATCGCACATACCCGCTGGGTGCCCGAGCGCTCGACCAACCGCATCCGTTCGATGGTGGAGGGCCGTCCCGACTGGGTGATCAGCCGCCAGCGTGCCTGGGGCGTGCCGATCGCCCTCTATGTCCATCGCAAGAGCGGGCAATATCTGGTTGATCCGGCGGTCAATGCCCGCATCATCGATGCGTTCAAGGGCGCGGGGGCGGACGCCTGGTTCGGGGCGGATCATCAGGCGCTGCTCGGCTCCGACTATGACCTTGCCGACTATGAGGTCGTGAACGACATTCTGGACGTCTGGTTCGATTCAGGTTCGACCCACAGCTTTGTGGTCGAGGGCCGCTATGGCGAAGGGACGCGCGCCGACCTCTATATCGAAGGGTCGGACCAGCATCGCGGCTGGTTCCAGTCCTCGCTCCTGGAAAGCTGCGGTACGCGGGGCCAAGCGCCTTACAAGGCGGTGCTGACCCATGGCTTCGCGCTGGACGGTACGGGCAAGAAAATGTCCAAGTCGTTGGGCAATGTCGTCGATCCGCTCAAGATCATGGGCGAGAGCGGCGCGGACATTTTGCGCGTCTGGGTCGCCAGCACCGACTATTTCGATGACGTGCGCATCGGCAAGGAAGTGCTGGCCGGATCGTCCGACGCCTATCGCAAGCTGCGCAATACCTTCCGCTATATGCTCGGCGCGCTGGCCGACTATGATGAAGAGAGCGAAGCGGTGTCCTATGCCGAGATGCCGGAGCTGGAGCGCTATATGCTCCACCGGCTGGCGGCGCTGGACGCGGAACTGCGCGCGGTGGTGGACAAGAGCAAGGGCAGCGAGACGTGGCTGGAATTCAGCCGCTATACCCGCGCGCTGTTCGATTTCGCCAATAGCGACCTGTCGGCCTTCTTCTTCGATATCCGCAAGGATTGCCTCTATTGCGATGCGAAGAGCGACCCCAAGCGTCGCGCCTATCGCACGTTGCTGGATACGCTGTTCCATGCGCTGGTCCGCTATGCCGCGCCGATCATCCCCTTCACGGCGGAAGAAGTGTGGCAGAGCCGCTTCCCGGATGAGGCTGACAGCGTGCATTTCCTGGAATGGCCGGAAGTCGACCATCATTGGATCAACGCGCATCTGGACGACAAGTGGACCGAATTGCGCAGCCAGCGTGAGCAGGTGAACGAGGCGATCGAGCCGCTGCGCCGGGAAAAGATCGTGCGGTCCAGTCTGGACGCCGACGTCACCATGGGCGAATTGGTGCCGGTGGGCGATGTCGACTTTGCCGAAGTCGCGATCGTCGCGCGGGTGACCATGGGTGAGGGCGATGGCATCGTCGTGACGCCCAGCGACTGGCATAAATGCGGCCGCTGCTGGCGCAAGCTGCCGGAGGTGACGGAGGACGGGACGCTGTGCGACCGTTGCGACGGGGTGTTGAGGGCATGAGCGCCATCAATCATCGCCCACTGGGGCTGACCGTTGCGATCGTGACGCTCGCGCTCGACCAGCTCGTCAAATATACGGTCACCTATCCGCTGGCGCTGAAAAGCCGGGTGGAGGGGATCGACATCCTGCCGTTCTTCCGCCTGCGCTGGCTGGAAAATCGCGGCGTATCCATGGGCTTTTTCCATGCCGATACCGACACGGCGCGCTGGGCGCTGGTGGGGATGACGATCCTGATCTCCGCATTTGTCGGCGTGTGGATGTGGCGCGAAAAGGCGCGGCAGGATGTCGCGGCGCTGGGGCTGGTGCTGGGCGGGGCGATCGGCAATATCGTCGATCGTGTGCGGCTGGGCTATGTCATTGATTATGCGGACCTGCATATCGGCGAGTGGCGGCCCTTCCTGATTTTCAACCTGGCCGATGCCGCCATCACCATCGGCGTGTTGATCCTGCTTGCGCGGGCGTTGCTGCTGCGCGACAAGGGCGCAAAGACGGAGACTTTGAAGTAATGCGTAAACTGATCCTCGCTGCCGGCCTTGTGTCCACCCTGTCCGCCTGCGGCGGCGGCGGCGGGCTGTTCAACCGCGAGCGCCCCGATGAATTCGCCGTCTCGCGCCAGGCGCCGCTGGTGATCCCGCCCGACTTCGCGCTGGTGCCGCCCGCGCCGGGCACCCCGGCGGCGGCGGCGGTCGATTCGCGCAGCGAAGCGATGCAGGCGATGTTCGGCGGTCCCGCCGCGCGCAGCGCATCGGAAAGCGCCGCGTTGAACGCGGCGGGCCGCGCCAATGCGGCATCGGGCATCCGATCGTCGGTGGGCGATCCAGACACCCAGGTCGTGGACAAGGGCGCCACCACCCGCGACATCATCGCCGCGCCCGAAGGCGACGGCCAGGAAGCCCGCGCTGCGACGCCCCAGCCCTGATCAATAGGGCTTGATTATCCAGACGGCGCGGTTGGCTTAGCCGCGCCGCCGGACGGCCGATAGCTGATCTGCGCCTGACCCGTCGCACGGACGGGCAGGTGCAATCCCTGGCCATAAGCGTGAATCTGACCTATATCGAACCTGTCGGCATGGGCATGGATGACGAAGGCGCCTTCCCGCCTTTCCGCGATGGCGCGGGCGATCTTGCGCTTGAGTTCCACGATATCCTTGGCGAAATTCTGACCAAGCGCGCTGGCGATCAGGCTGGAGAAGCCGGGGCTTCGCCCGATCGCCAGCAGCATATCGCCACTGACGCCGTCGGTATCGCCAGTAATGACCGGATCGACAAAGCCCACGCGCGGCGAATTGACGGCATTGACCGGACGCGCCGCCAGCCAGATGCGGCCATGGATATCCTCCGTCGAATCGGCCAATCGCGCGGTGACATCCACGCCCACCGCGACACGTCCGCCCGTCGCCCCATAGCAGGTCACGTTGGAAAAGCGCGCGGACACCGGGCCGATGCCGGGCAGGTCGAACGGACGCGCAGCGCGTTTTGACAGGGCGCGCTGGATGACGGGTTGAAGCTGGCGATAATCCGCCGTCACCGGCAGATGGAAGGACAGGCGGTTGCGCACCGGCGCTCGGTTGAGTGGGGGCAAGGCCGTCGGCCGGGGCGCTGCCGGGGCATCGCCGACAAAGGTTTCCGTGATCGCCTCCATGCCTAGGTCCAGCCGAAGCGAGCGGCCGCGCATCGTGTAACCGTTGTAGAAGATCTTCTGCGGGCTGATGCGCATCCAGACTGGCGGATTTTGCCTGTTCAACTCCAGCGTAGCGAAAGCCTGACGCCAATATTTTTCCGCTTCGCCGCGCAGGTTCATCCGGCTGAGTTCGCGCGGCAAATCCCGTTCCAGCCTGGCGACGACGGGGCGCAGTTTTGCATCGGCTTCGTCGGTGAAGCGAATGCGCTGACCCAGGAAATCGATGCCGGGCGGCGCGGTCCAGTCATAATGGAGCCGCACCGTCCCCTTAGGTGTCCAGTCGCGCGCCAGGTCGATGGTGATGCGCGCCTGCACCATGGCCGATCCGGTGGCGGTTTCGCCTTTCAGCACACCGCCCACGTCGCGCGCGCTGATGCTGGCATGGATGGGCAGGTCGGCGACGATCTCCCGTCCCTCGCCGCGCAGGCTGACCGGGCCGCGGGTGACGGTGCCGACGATGGTGCAGCCGATGGGCGGCGTGACCTTTAACTCGCCGCCGAATATCTTGACCTTTTGCGGCGCGACACAGCGCGGTTCGCGCCGGTTGATGGTCCACAGGATGCGCGGCACCGCCTGTTCAATCGCCGCCCGCAATGCGCTGGCGTCGGCATCGACCGGCACCGCGATCAGGGACTTTTCCTGGGGCGCCGGTACAGGATCCGATGCGCGGGGCGGCGCAATGTCTACGGGCTTTTGCTGGCACGCGGCGCATAAGATTAACGCGAGAAGGGCCGGCGACAGTTTAGGCAAAGCCCGCGAAATCAACTGAAAATGCGCCGGCAACCGTTTCCTCCGCTCCTGATGATCATGCCGTTCAGCGTATTGACGGCACGGTTGATCCATTACGTTTGCGGCGGGAATTTAGTTCCTGTCTTTGGTCAGGCCCGCGCCTCTGCGCCGACGCTATTGTGGCGCAGGGCGGTCAGGACGGTGTCGACGATCGCGTCGGCGTCCAGACGGGCGTCGGCATATTGTTTTTCGGGCTTGTCCTGATCCTGGAAGATGTCGGGCAGGCGCAGGGTGCGCAGCTTGAGGCCGTTGTCGATCAGGCCGAGATCGCTGGCCAGCGTCAGGACATGCGCGCCCAGGCCGCCGATCGCGCCTTCCTCGATGGTCACGGCCACTTCATGGCTGGTCAGCAGCTTTCGGATCAGCGCTTCGTCCAGCGGCTTGGCGAAGCGCAGGTCGGCGACGGTGGTGGACAGGCCCTTGGCCTCCAGCGCTTCGGCGGCTTTGAGCGCTTCTTCGAGGCGGGTGCCGAGCGACAGGATGGCGACCTGACGCCCTTCGCGCACGATCCGGCCTTTGCCGATTTCCAGCCGTTCGGGGATTTCGGGCATGGCGACGCCTGTGCCGTTGCCGCGCGGGTAGCGCAGCGCGATCGGGCCGCTATCATACATGGCGCAGGTATGGACCATATGAACCAGTTCGGCTTCGTCCGCCGCAGCCATCACCACCATATTGGGCAGGGTCGCAAGATAGGTGACGTCGAAACTGCCCGCATGAGTCGAGCCGTCGGCGCCGACCAGGCCGGCGCGGTCGATGGCGAAGCGGACGGGCAGATTCTGGATCGCGACGTCATGCACGACCTGGTCGTAGGCGCGTTGCAGGAAGGTCGAATAGATGGCGCAGAAGGGACGCATCCCTTCGGCTGCAAGGCCCGCGGCGAAGGTCACGGCATGTTGTTCGGCGATGCCGACGTCGAAGCTGCGGTCGGGGAATGCCAGTTCGAACTTGTCGAGGCCGGTGCCCGACGGCATCGCCGCGGTGATGGCGCAGACCTTGGGATCGCGTTGCGCTTCGGCGATCAGCGCCTGGGCAAAGACATTGGTGTAGCTGGGCGGTCCCGGCGGAGCTTTCGCCTGGGTGCCGGTGACGATGTCGAATTTCTGGACGCCATGATATTTGTCCGCCGCCGCTTCGGCCGGGCCATAGCCCTTGCCCTTCTGCGTGACGACATGGACGAGGCACGGCCCTTCGGCCGCGTCGCGGACATTTTCCAGCACGGGGATCAACTGGTCGAGATTATGGCCGTCGACCGGGCCGACATAATAGAAGCCCAGTTCCTCGAACAGGGTGCCGCCCATCGCCATGCCACGCGCGAACTCGTCCGTCTTGCGCGCGGCATTGTGGAGCGGGCGGGGCAGTTTGCGGGCGAGGCGCTTGGCCAGGTCGCGCAGGCCCAGAAACTCACGGCTGGACACCAGACGGGCGAGATAGGCGGACAGGCCACCGACCGGCGGAGCGATCGACATGTCATTGTCGTTGAGGATGACGACCAGGCGATTGCCGGCCGCGCGGGCGTTGTTCATCGCCTCATAGGCCATGCCTGCCGACATGGCGCCGTCGCCGATCACGGCGATGCCCTTGCCAGGGCGATCCTGCATCTTGTTGGCGACGGCGAAGCCCAGCGCGGCGCTGATCGAGGTGGAGCTGTGCGCCGCGCCGAAGGGGTCATAATCGGATTCGGCGCGCTTGGTGAAGCCGGACAGGCCGCCGCCCATGCGCAGGGTGCGGATGCGGTCGCGCCGGCCGGTCAGGATCTTGTGCGGATAGCATTGATGACCGACGTCCCACACCAGCTTGTCCTGCGGCGTGTCGAACACATAATGGATCGCGGTCGTCAGTTCGACCACGCCAAGGCCGGACCCCAAATGACCGCCGGTCACGCCGACGGCGGAGATCACCTCCTGCCGCAATTCGTCGGCCAGTTGCCGCAACTGGTCAGGCTTGAGGGCGCGCAGGTCCGACGGCCAGACGACCTGGTCGAGAAGCGGCGTGGAGGGGCGATCGTTCATCGAAGACATAGACTCGTGTAGCGGCTAGGCCGTTCCGTGGGCAAGCGCAACGGCGCTCTTTAGGCCGCGCACCTGGCGCAGGTGCCCAATATCTCGATCACCGGCCGTTCGGCATGGAAGCCTTCATGTGCGGCGATCGCGCGCACATCGCCGGTCACCTTGTCGTCATCGACATGGGTCGCCTGCTTGCAATTGCGGCAGACCAGGAAGATGCAGTCATGGTGGCAGCCGGGATGGGCGTTGGCGATATAGGCGTTGGCGCTTTCCACCCGCATCGCGATATTGTTGGTCACGAACAGGTCGAGGATGCGATAGACGCTGTTGGGCGCGACGCGCTTGCCGCGCGCCTTGGACACGGTATCGGCGATGTCATAAGCCGAGGCCGGTCGTTCCTCCGCCGCGAGCGCGTCGAAAATGGCGGCGCGCATGGGCGTCCATTGTTCTTCCTGCGCCTCCAGCGTCAGGCGCGCGGCGTCGGCGAGCTTCGTGCCGGTCGGTTCATGATGGTGGTGATGGTCGGCCATGGCGTCAATCTAGGCTTGCAGGGGACCGGGGGCAAGGGCGGTGCGTCAGCGCTGCCCGAAGGACCATGCGGCCCATAGCCAGCCCGCGATCATCAACATGCCGCCGATCGGCGTGACCGCGCCCAGCCATTTGGGTCCGCCCAGCGCCATGGCGTAGAGGGTGAGGGCGAAGATCGCCGCGCCGACGAGCATCAGCGCCGCCGCGCCGCGCGCAACGCCGATGAGGGCGACCGCGGCGACGGCGTGGATCAATTGATAGAGGCCGCCGGTGCGCAGCCATTCCGCCGCCTTGGGATCGGCGACGCCATGCGCGCCGAACGCGCCGGCCCCTATCGCCAGCGCCGCGGACAGGCAGGCCAGTATCGCGATCATGCCTTTTCTCCATCCCCTCTGCTGAGCAGCCGCATGGACTTGCCGGGGCGATACATCAAGTCCTTGGCCGCGAGCAGACTGCCATGTTCGGTCTGGAGCGCCATGCGTTGCGCGTCATTCTGGCGATATTGGCGCTCGACTTCCTCGACTTCTTCGTCCGGTACGCCAAGCGACTGCATCGCCTGTACGCCCATGCAGATGGCCGATTCATAGACTTCGCGGACGATGCCGGCGAGGTCCATATCCTGCAATTCCAGCACCTGTCGCCGGTCGAAGGCGCGGACCATCAAGGCGGCTTGGGGGAAGGCTTCGGCGATCGGCTGGAGCGCGCGCGAATCGAGCGAGGGGTCGTCGATGCAGAAGGCGATGAGGCGCGCTTCGTCCGCGCCGGCGCGGTGGAGCAGGTCCATGCGGGTGCCGTCGCCATAATAGACCTTCATGTCGAACCGGCTCGACACCTCGATCTGGGCGGGCTTCTTGTCGATCAGGGTGACGCCGAAGCCATGGCCCATCAGCATCTGCGCGACGGTCTGGCCGAAGCGGCCATAGCCCACGATGATGGCGGAGCCGCGCGGGGCATCTTCCGGGCCGGGCAGGTCGTGATCCCTGGGCTTGGCGAACTCGAAGCGCCGGGCGAAGAGCATCAGGAAGGGCGTCGTCGCCATGGAGAAGGTGACGATGGCGGCGAACAGGCTGGCCGCCTGCGGCGCGATGAGCAGGGCGTTTTGCGCCTGGGTGAAGAGGACGAAGCCGAATTCGCCACCCTGGCTGAGCAACAGGCCCGCACCCAGCGCCGGGCGCCATTCCATGCCGAACAAGCGGGCGAGGCCGGTGATGATCGCCGCCTTGGTCGCAACCAGAACCACCGCCATGGAGAGCACGAACAACGGATTGGCGGCGACGGCGCGCAGGTCCAGCACCATGCCGACGGCAAGGAAGAAGAGGCCGAGCAGGATCGAGCGGAATGGCTCGACGTCGGATTCGATTTCATGCCGGTAGGGCGAATCGGCGAGCATGACGCCCGCGACGAAGGCGCCCAGCGCGGTCGAGAGGTGCAGGCTGTGCATCAGCGCGGCGGCGGCCAGCACGGTGAAGAGACCCACGACGACGAACATCTCGCGCTCGCCCATGCGGCCCACCAGCCCCAGCAGCGGGCGCAGGATGAAGCGGCCGGCCAGCACGAGGCCGGCGATGGCGGCGACGGTGTAGCCCGCCATCATCCAGCCCGGCGGCCCCCCGGCATCGGCAGGATTGCGCGACAGGGCGGCGACGATGGTGATGAGCGGGACGATCGAGAGATCCTGGAACAGCAGGATCGAGAAGACCTTCTCACCGAAGGGGGAGTTGATGCGGCCGCTGGATTTCAGGCCCGGCAGCACCTGCGCGGTGGAGGAGAGGGCGAGCGGCAGGCCGAGCGCGATCGCCGCGCCCCAGCTGAAGCCGGTCGAGTAGAAGATGATGGCGGTGAGGATGCAGCCGCACAGCACCACCTGCGCCAGGCCGAGCGCGAAAATGTCGCGTTTCAGGCGCCAGAGCCGGACGGGATGAAGTTCGAGGCCGACGAGGAACAGCAGCAGGACGATGCCGATTTCAGCGATGGCGAGTTTCGATTCGCCGCCGCCGACAAGGCCCAGGCCCTGCGGTCCGACCAGTGCGCCCGCGACAAGGTAGCCAAGGACCGCACCGAGGCCGAAGCGGCGGAAGAGCATGACGAACAGCACGGCGGCGCCGAGCAGGATGACGCCTTCGGACAGGAGAATGTCGGTGGCGCTGACGGCCTGATGCGCTTCCATCAGGCGTCTGCTTGTCTGGCGGCTTCGGCGATCGCTTCGAAGCCGAGGCGAATCGAGGCGTGGCGAGCCGGGTAACCGCGCGCGGGGGCGAGGACGGCGAGGCCGGGCCAGAATTCGAGATCATCGCTGTCGCCCGACAGATAGGCGGCCAGCCTGTCGCGGGCGTCGGCCAGTTCCTGCGCCGTCAAGCCGATGGCGTGACCGGCCATCAGCGCAGCGGAGGCCTGTCCCAGCGCGCAGGCCTTCACGTCCAGACCGAGATCGGCGAGGCGGCCGTCGGTCATCCGCACGTCGGCGGTGACGCGCGACCCGCAGGTGGGGGAGCGTTTTTCGACGCTGGCCTGCGCGTTCGGCAACCGCTGGTGGTGCGGGATGCCGGCGGCGAGCCGCAATATGTCCTTGTTATACAGGGGGGCGTTCATGAAGGTCCATGTAGGGCAGGATCGGCGCGGGGTGAAGGCGGGGAATGGTCCCAACCGAAATAAGCCGGCATCCTTGTCTCGACCGGTCCCACCGCCTATCGCCCAGCGCATGAAGATATTGGTCGATGCCGATGCCTGCCCCGTGAAGGAGGAGATCTACAAGGTCGCCTGGCGGCATGAGATTCCCGTGACGATCGTGAGCAACAGCCCGATCCGCATTCCCGCCCATCCGCTGCTGGACCGGGTGGTGGTGAGCGACGGGTTCGATGCGGCGGACGACTGGATCGCCGAGCGGGCCGATGGGGCGTCGGTATGCATTACCGCGGACATATTGCTGGCCGATCGTTGCCTGAAGGCGGGGGCGACCGTGATCGCGCCCAACGGCAAGCCTTTCACCCATAGCTCGATCGGCGCGGCGATAGCGACGCGGGCGATCATGGCGGATTTGCGGGCCGGCGGCGATCAGGTCGGCGGGCCGCCGCCCTTCGGCAAGAATGACCGCTCGCGCTTCCTGCAGGCGCTGGACGAGACCATCGTCCGCCTGAAGCGGGGGCGGTGATGCTCGACGCTGATACAGGCATTTGGGATGCGATCGTGCTGGGCGCGGGCGCGGCGGGGATGATGTGCGCCGCGACCGCCGGGCAGCGGGGCAAGCGCGTGCTGCTGGTCGATCATGCCGATGCGGTGGGCAAGAAGATCCTGATTTCCGGCGGCGGGCGGTGCAATTTCACCAATATCCATACCGCCGCCGACCGATACCTGTCGGCCAATCCGCATTTCGCCAAGTCGGCGCTGGGGCGTTACACGGCGCAGGATTTCATCGGACTGGTCGATCGTTATGGCATCGCCTGGCATGAAAAGACGCTGGGGCAATTATTCTGCGACGGGTCGGCGAAGCAGATCGTCGCGATGCTGGAGGAGGAGTGCGTCAAAGGCGGCGTGACGCTGGCGCTGGGGCAGCCGATCGCGCATGTCGATCATGGCGAGGGCCTGTATCGGGTGACGATCGGCGGGACGGTGCATCGCGCGCCCGCGCTGGTGCTGGCGACCGGGGGACCGTCGATCCCCAAGATGGGCGCGACCGGCTTCGCCTATGATGTGGCGCGCCATTTCGGGTTGAGCATCGTGCAGCCGCGCCCGGCCTTGGTGCCCTTCACCCTGGGGCCGGAGGAGGCGCTGTTCCAGTCGCTGGCGGGGGTGTCGGCCGATGTAGAAGTGCGCTGGAACAAGACGCGCTTTCGCGAGGCCGCGCTGTTCACGCATCGGGGGCTGTCCGGACCGGCGATGTTGCAGATTTCCTCCTACTGGCAGCATCGCACGCCGATCCAGGTGGATTTCCTGCCGGACAAGGCGGCGGACTGGCTGCTGGCGGAGAAGCGGGAGCGGCCGCGGGTGATGCTGCGCCGGGTGGTGGCGCAGGCGCTGACCGAGCGGCTGGCCGATACGCTGCTGGAGCGAATCGGGGTGCAGGGCGAGATGGGCAACCTGTCGGACAAGGCGCTGCGGCAAGTGGCCGCGCGGCTGGGCGACTGGGCGTTCGCGCCGTCGGGGACGGAGGGCTATGCCAAGGCAGAGGTGACGGTGGGCGGCATCGCGACGGCCGGGCTGTCGTCGCGGACGATGGAAGCGGCCAAGGCGCCGGGGCTGTATGCGATCGGCGAGGCGGTGGATGTCACCGGATGGCTGGGGGGCTATAATTTCCAATGGGCCTGGGCCAGTGGCGTGGCGGCCGGACAGGCATTGTAGGAAACTCGCCTCCGTTCGGGCTGAACGGTTAAAAGATAAGCCCCTACCGCCCCGTCATCGCCCGTGCGTTCGCCAGGAAGGTGCGACCGATGCGGATTTCGCCGCCGTCGGCGAGCGCCGCGAACCAGACGCCGCTGCCGTCGTGGCGCAGGCGCGCGATATGGTCGCGGCGGACGATGTGGCTGCGATGCAGGCGGACAAATTGTTGGGGGTCGAGCCGTTCCTCCAGGCTGCTGATCGTCTGGTGCAGCAGATAGCTGTGACCGCCGACATGCAGACGCATATAGTCGCGTTCGGCCTCTATCCGATCGATCTGGTCGGTGGCGATGCGGATCAGTTCGGAGCGGTGCGGCACCCAGAATTCCTCGGCCCATTCGGGCTGCGGGGCGCTGGAGATGGCGGGCGCGGTGTCGGGGGACTGATGGCGCAGCGCCAATTCGACCCGATCGATCGCGCGGGTCAGGCGATCATGGGCGACGGGTTTCAGCAGATAATCGACCGCAGCGAGATCGAACGCTTCCACCGCGAACCCTTCGAACGCGGTCACGAAGATCACGGCCGGGCGGATGCCCATGCGGCCGACGGCGCGGGCGACGCCGATGCCGTCCAGCAAGGGCATGGCGATGTCGAGCATGACCAGGTCGGGCTTCAACCCTTCGATCAGGCGCAGCGCGGCTTCGCCATCGGTGGCGGTGCCGACGAGCGCGATGCGCGGTTCGCGCGCGCAGAGCATCTGGAGGCGTTCGACGGCGAGCGGTTCATCGTCGACGATCATGGTGCGGACTGGCATAGCGCGAATGGACATGGGAGTCAGCAACCCCGGCGGATGATGGGCAAGGTGAGAAGGACGGAAAAACCCTTCCCCTCGCGCGGACCATAGACGATCTGGCCCTGATCCCCAAAGCGGGCCGTCAGCCGATCGCGCACATTGGCAAGGCCGATGCCGCTGCCGCTGTCCGACCGGCCCGGCGGATTGTCGCCATCGTCGGTGACGGCGATGTGCATCAGGTCGCCATCCTCGCGCGCGGTGATGCGGATCTCCACCGGGCTGGAGGTGCGCGAGACGCCATATTTGATCGCATTTTCGACCAGTGGCTGGAGGATGAGGCCGGGGACGCAGGCGTTCATCAGCACGGGCGGGATGTCGACCACCGTCTTCAACCGATCGGGGAAGCGGACCGATTCGATATCCAGATAGAGCGTCTGGAGATGGACCTCCTCCTCCAGCGGCACTTCTTCGAGCGGATCGCCGGTCAGGCTGGTGCGGTAGAAGTTGGAGAGCGACATGATCATCCGTTCCGCTTCGTCCGGGCGGTTGCGCATGACCAGGGTGGAGAGCGAGTTCAGCGTATTGAACAGGAAATGCGGGTTCACCTGATAGCGCAGCGAGCGCAGTTCGGCCTGTTGCGCCGCCTTTTCCAGCCGGGCGGCGCGCCGCTCCGTGCGATGGGCTTCGCTGGCGTAGGACAGAGCCAGATACAGGCCCGCCCAGGCGGCGAGAAAGAAATAGCGGCTGAGCGCGTCTTCCACGATCGAGACGAGGAGATAGCCCTCCTCCTTGGTCATCTTCATCATCTCGCCTTCGGAGATGAAGTTGCCCGGATCATAGACGTTGAAGATATAATAGTTGGCCGCCGCCATCGCGAGCGCGAAGGGCGCGGCGAGCGAGAAGGCGGCGACGACCCTGATCGCGAGCGGCCTGGCGTCGAAACGCCGGAGCGCGAGATAGAGTATCCAGGTCACGATGATGCCGATGACGGTGACGATGATGCGGCGGACCGCCATTTCGCCTTGCGATTCGAAGCCTACGATCATGGCCCGCAACGAAACCAGCAAGGCGTAGAAAAACCAGAAGCCCAGGATGGAATAGAGCGCGATCGCCGGCGCCACGCCGCGATCGCCGTCTTCGGGAAGATCAGTCATGGCCTCTGTCTACGCCGGTGCGGGGCGAAAGTCTGTAGGTCGCGCGGTTGCTGGTCGAACGGGCGGCGGCGTTGGTCGAAGCCGGCGAGGGGAACCGGGCCGCCGCGCCGTCCGTTCATCCTTGGTGGATAGAGGAGAGAGACAATGACGGACAACAAGACCGACATACGTCCCAACAGCCGCGAGGAAGCCGGCGACGCGCGCGAAAGCGACGCGCAGGATCATGTTCTGGATAAGGACGAAAAACTGGAAGAAGGCCTGAAGGATTCGATGGACGCATCCGATCCGCCATCGACCACCAAGCCGGGCGACCATGGCGATCCGGTGCCGTCTTCGGGCTATAAGAAAGGCGGGGATAGATAGCTCCGCCGATATGAACATGCTATCATGGCGGCGGCAGAGCGAAAGCGCCGCCCCGCGAGAGAGGAGTTTGCCATCCATGCCGACGTCCACCACCCCCGCCATCGAGCGTATCGCCCGCGTCCTGGCCGGTCGCCAGCTAAGCCTGAATGGCGGCGGTAGCGATCCCCATGCGTCCGGCGCGGTGGATGCGGCATGGCCCGACCATGTCGATGACGCCTACGCCATATTGCACACATTGCGCGAACCCGATGCCCAAATGGCGCAGGCGGGCGATGTCGCGGTGTGGCGGTCCATGATCGGCGCGGTGCTGGAGCGGCGCGCCGGAGCCTGATCCTTTTGCCGGCATTGGCCATTCTCCTGCGTTGTGGCAGGAAGGCGGACCGATGCTGAAGATCAAGATCCAGATTTATTGCGGCGACCAGATCGCCATGGGGCCAGGCAAGGCCGACCTGCTCGACGCGATTGCGGGCGAGGGGTCGATATCGGCCGCCGGACGCAAACTGGGCATGAGCTATCGGCGTTGCTGGCTGCTGGTGGATGTGATGAACCGATGCTGGGCGCAGCCGCTGGTTGCGACGTCGAGCGAGGGCGCGCGGCTGACCGAGATGGGGGCCGCGGTGCTGCGTGACTATCGGGCGTTGCAGCGGGCGGCGTCGGGGGCGGGTGAAGGCGCATGGCCGGTACTGGAGCGGCAGTTGCGGGCTGAGCCATTGGCGGCCCAGGCAGCGGAATAGGATTTCGGTAAGGCGGATCGGGCATGAGGGCCGTGGAGGCTGTCAGCATGTACGACATTAAATTTCGCCACGATATCAACCTGCTCGACATAAGTTGGCATGGCCTGTTCAGCGGCGAAGCCGTGGCCGCCTATGCGCGGGAGGTGAAAGGGCGGTTCGTAACCGAGGGTTTCTCGCCGGGCTATCGGTTGCGGATGGACATGCGCCGTAGCGCGGTGCAACCGCAGGACGCGGTGGCGGCGTTCCGCGAACATCTGGGCGAAGGGCTGTTCCCGCGCGCGTCGCGCATCGCCATCGTCACGCCAAGCGCCATCGCCAAATTGCAGGTGCGGCGGGAGATGACGCAATCCTATCTGCGCATCTTCGCCGATGCGGACGCGGCGTTCGTCTGGCTGATGGAAGCGCAGGCGGCGGCGGCCTGACAGGCAACGCGACAGACGACACGACGGGCAAAAGCAACAACGAGTGAGACGCTTGTTGCGCGGTTTCATCGCTATATCCGAATATATATAGCGAATCCTTTGCAGCCTGTTTATCGGTCCCGTAAATCATGGGGGACGACAGGGTGACGATGGGGATGAAGATGGCGGCGGCGGTCCTGATGGGATCGGCCGTCTGGACCGGCGGCATGGCGCAGGCGGCGGAGGGCGATGCGGGCGACGGCGCGATCGTCGTGACGGCGCGGTTGCGCGAGGAAGACCCGCAGCAGGTGCCGGCCGCGTTGACACTCGTCAGCGGCCAGGAACTGACGCGGACTTACACGGTCAATGTCAGCCAGTTGAGCCAGTTGGCGCCGGCGCTCAATTATTCGTCCGCCAATCCGCGCAACACCGCCTTCACCATCCGCGGGCTGGGGTCGAGCGTCGTGGCGGTGAGCCAGGCCAATGACGGGCTGGAGCCGGGCGTGGGCTTCTACGTCGACGGGGTCTATCATGCCCGGCCGGCGACGGCGGCGTTCGATTTTACCGATATTGAACGGATCGAGGTGCTGCGCGGGCCGCAGGGGACGTTGTTCGGCAAGAACACGACCGCCGGCGCGATCAACATCCTGTCGAAAAAGCCGGGCTTCGATTGGGGCGGAGAGGCGGAGCTATCCTATGGCAGCCGCGATTTTCTGCAGGCCAAGGCGGCGGTGACGGGGCCGATCGCCGGGGACGTGCTGGCGTTCCGCCTGTCTGGATCGGTGACGCGGCAGGATGGATATATCCGCAATATCGTGCGGGACGAGGATCAGAACAATATTCATAATGACGCGATCCGCGGACAATTGCTGTTCGCGCCATCGGACGATTTTTCGCTGCGGCTGATCGGCGACTGGTCGAATTTCAAGAACAACTGCTGCGCGCAGGTGCATGTGCGGATCGCGCCGACATTGAAGCCGGCGGCCCAGCAATATGCCGCGCTGGCCGCCAATGCGCCTGGCGGCGCCTATGCCCCGCCGAGCACCAATCCCTATGACCTGGTGACCGATAATGACGCGCCGCTGGGCGTGGACACCAATGAGGGCGGGGTGTCGGGCATCGCCGAGTGGACGTTGGGCGGGGTGACGCTGACGTCGATCAGCGCCTGGCGCTTCTGGAACTGGGATGCGGGGAACGACCGAGACTATACCGGGCTGCATATCCAGACGACCCAGCATATCCCGTCGCGGCAGGACCAGTTTTCGCAGGAGTTCCGCATCGGTTCCAACACGCCCGGCCCGATAGACTATGTCGCGGGCCTCTATTATTTCCACCAGAAGATCGTCGGCCATCCGATCAGCATCTATGGCCCGCTGGCGACCTACTGGCTGTTGCCGGGGCGGCCGGCGGACCTGCTGGACGGATACCAGACCGCCGGGCGCACCGATTTCCGGTCCGAAAGCTTCGGCATTTTCGGCGAGGTGACATGGCGGCCGCTGCCTCGGATCGCGATCACCGGCGGCATAAGATATACCTATGAAGAGAAGGACGGCGTCTATGATGTGACTGCCTTTGGCGGGCTGACCACGGGGCTGACGCCGGCCTTGGTCAGCGACAAAAATTCGATCCTGCGTAGCCAGTCCTACAGCGCGCATCTGGGCGATGGCAGCGCATCGGGACGGGTGAACATCGCCTATGACCTGACCGACGGGGTGATGGCCTATGCCAGTTTCGCGCGCGGGCAGAAGTCGGGCGGGATCAACATGTCGGGCCTGCCGGTCTATCCCGCCGGTGTGCCGGGCCATGCGTCGGGCGACCCGATCCTGAGCACGGTGACGGTGCGGCCGGAGAAGAACAGCACATGGGAGGGCGGGGTCAAGACACGGCTGCTGAACGACGCGCTGACCTTCAACATCGACGCCTATTATACCCGCGTCAACGATTTCCAGGCCAATGTGGTGGACAGCGCGGCGGTGATCGCGCTGCGCAGCTATCTGGCCAATATCCCCAAAGTGACGGTCAAGGGGATCGAGTTCGACGCCGCGGCGCGAGTGGGCGCGCGGCTGACGCTGCGCGCGGCGGGGGCCTATTCGGACGGCATCTATGCCAGCTATCCCAAGGGGCCATGCCCGATCGAGAAGACAGGCAGCGGCACCGCGCAATGCGACCTGTCGGGGCAGGCTATGCCGGGCCTGCCCAAATGGACCGGATCGGCGGGTGGCGAATATCGCCTGCCCATATCGATGGCGGGCCGCGAAGGCGAGATGGTGCTGCGCGCCGATGCGGTCACTCGCACGAAGATTTTCGGTGATGCGACCGGGTCGGCCTATACCGTCATCAAGGGCTATACGCTGGTCAATGGCAGTATCGGCTATCGCACGCCGCGTTGGGAGGTGGCGGTGTTCGCGCGGAACATTTTCGATAAAAATTATATGCAGAACCTGACCGTACAGGCCGGCAATAGCGGACTGATCGTCGGCACGCCGAGCGATCCGCGCACCATCGGCGTGACGTTGCGCGCGGCGCTGGGCGGTTGAGGCGCGCCCTGCGCCTGGTCGCGGTCGCGGGAGTTTGGGCTTTGAGATGCTTGCCGAAAATTCCGTTCGCCGCAGTCACAAGATTTTCATGTTGCGCTGCAAAAAGAAATCTGGTCCCTTGTGAATGGCGGTGGAACAGGCCCTTAAGCCTTCAGTAACCATAGAGGGCGCATGTTCCATCCTACGACTTCAAGTCGGAGGGCTTAACATGGGTACGAGTGCAAGACCGGCGGATGGGGCTGTAACCCTGGCGGAACTGCGAGAGTTCGCAAGCTTCTCATCCTCCACGCAACGCTATATTCGCCGATCGCTGGATATCGGGCTGCATCGCCGCGACGCGATGAAGCTATGGTCCCGCGACATGGTCGAGGAAGCCTCCATCCGGGCGCAGGCGCGCATCTATGGGCGGCTGGACGATATCAAGGCGCGCGTACCCGACGACAGCGGTCTGGAACAGGTGGAGCCGTTCATGGCGCCGCTGGTGACCATATCCGCCTTCGACCTGGGCCAGGATCGTCTGGGCAGCTTTTCCTCCTACCGCTTCCTGTATGAGCGACTGCTGGGCGCGGGGGCGCGGCCCTGGTTGCCGGGCGCTTTCTGCGCCGCGGCCAGCCTGCCGCACCTCCACCCCGAAAAGCGGCGCGCGCTGCTCCAGTCGATCAGCGAGGCGGCGGCGACGGCGGTGGGCTGGTCCAATCGCGAACCGACCTTCTACCCCGAATGGGTGGAAAAGGTGGATCTTTCCAAGGCCAACTGAGCGCGACCTTTACGGTCCGGGCTCGTTCGCCTTAACGAAAAGGCCGCGTGGGGTGGGGGCCTTGCGCGGCCTTTTTCATGTCCAAGCGGGCGGGCCTGGGCTATCGGTCCGGCTTTGACGGGAGGGGCGGATGATCGCGACGATGATGGTGGTGGCCGCGCTGGCCGGGGCGAGCGATATCGGCGTCGCCGATCCGCAGCGGCGGGCGCTGCTCGATGCGTTGCGGCCCGCGATCGAGCGCGACCTGATGCAGAAGGTCAAGTTCGTGGTGCGCGCGCTGCGGCGGCAGGATCGATGGGCCTTCGCCCATGTCGTGCCGCAGACGCCGGTGGGCGGTTCGATCGATTTCAGCCAGACGCGCCATGCCGAGCGGGTCGAGGCGGGGATATTCGACGAGCCGGACGTCTACGCCCTGCTGGAGCAGAAGGACGGACGGTGGATCGTGCGGGACTTCTTCGTCGGGCCGACCGATGTCGTCTATCTGGCCTGGCCCGACGAATTTGGCGCGCCGATGGGGCTGTTCGAGCGAGCGGAGTGAGGGTGGCGCGGCCGCTCAGGCGCCCACCCCCACCCCTTCATTAAAAGCGAGGGGCTAAAATTTGCGCTTTATCCGTTGACGATCGTGCCTCCATTGGGATGAAGCACCTGGCCCGACATATAGCTGGCGTCATCGCAGGCGAGGAAGAGGAAGGCGGGGGCGACTTCGTTGGGCTGGCCGGGGCGGCCCATGGGGGTCGATTCGCCGAAATGCGCCAGCTTCTCCGGCGAAACGCCGCCGCTGGGGTTGAGCGGGGTCCAGATCGGGCCGGGGGCGACCGCGTTGACGCGGATGCCGTCCTTTACCAGATTTTCCGACAGGCTGCGGGTGAAAGCGGTGATCGCGCCCTTGGTGCTGCTATAGTCCAGCAGTTCGGACGCGCCCTGATACATGGTGACGCTGGTGCAATTGACGATCGCCGCGCCCTTTTTGAAGTGCGGGCGGGCAGCCTGAGTCAGGAAGAACATGCCGAAGATATTGGTTTGGAAGGTACGGCGAAGCTGGTCTTCGGTGATATCGGTGATATCCTGATCGGGATGTTGTTCGCCGGCATTGTTGACGAGAATGTCGAGCCGGCCGAAGCGATCCATCACCTGCTGGATCGCGGCGTCGCAAAAGCTCTTCTCGCCGATATCGCCGGCGATGGTCAGCGCCTCGCGCCCTTCGGCTTCGACGATTTGCGCGGTTTTGCGGGCATCGTCATGTTCGCACAGATACAGGATGGCGACGTCTGCGCCCTCGCGGGCGTAGAGCGCGGCGACGGCGCGGCCGATGCCGCTGTCCGCGCCGGTGACAAGCGCGACTTTGCCGTCGAGGCGCCCGGAGCCGGGATAGCGCGGTTCCCATTCGGGCTTGGGGTCGAGGCGGCTTTCGTGACCGGGCAGACCATCTTCGCGGATCATTTCCTCATGGCTGTTGCTGGACATGGCGTCTCTCCTTTCGCCATGCCCAACGTATGAGCCGCGCGAGGGTTCAGCGCCGCCGGTAGCGGAAGTACCAGACTTCGTGGCCGATGCGGCGGGCCTTGGCCTCATAACGGGTTTCGGGCCAGCCGCCGGGGCGGGTCTGGAAATCCTTCGGTTCGCTGGCCAGCCATTCGAAGTCGGGATGGCCGTTCATCACCATCAGCGCCCAGCGCAGATAGACCGGATGGTCGGTGCCGAAGCGAAATTCGCCGCCGGGCTTGAGTTTGCGCGCGATCATCGCGACCGGGCCGGGGTTCATCATGCGGCGCTTGGCATGACGCGCCTTGGGCCAGGGATCGGGATGCAGCAGATAGACGAAGCTGAGCGCGCCGTCGGGGATGCGCGACAAGACTTGAAGCGCGTCGCCCATGTGGAGGCGGACGTTGCCCAGCGCACCGTCGCGGACATGGCCGAGCGCGGTGACGACGCCGTTGAGGAACGGTTCCGCGCCGATGAAGCCATGGTCGGGCAGCATGTCGGCGCGATGGGCCATATGTTCGCCGCCGCCGAAGCCGATTTCGAAATGGAGCGGGCGATCGTAACCGAACAGGCCCGCGGCGGTGATCTCGCCGTCTTCCGGCACCGATATGGCGGGCAGGAGAGTGTCGACCAGTTCCTGCTGCCCCTGGCGCAACTTGTGCCCCGACTGGCGGCCATAGAGGCGGTTGAGGGTCGTGGGATCGCCGGATTTATGCGCTGTCATGGGACGGCTGACTAGCGGGCGAGGGGAATGGGGGCAAGGGCCGAGCGCAGAGGCGCTCCGGTCGCGAGGCGATGCCATGGCGCAGCCTGAAACCTGTCCCTCCCCCAACCCCTTCTGTGCAGTCGGGGTCGGCGGAAGGGACAGCATGAAAGGCGGTTGTCGGCGGGCGCTGAGGAGGAGCGCCGCCGGTTTCGGCGGATATGGCTGAAAGCCGACCGCCGCCTGGTTTCGTCAGGTTGGGCCTGTCACGAACTTGCCCTTCGCGTCCTTGCAGGGGGCGGCAGATGCAGGAGCAGCATGGCCGACGATCACGGCAAGGTCGACGAGGGCGTGGCAACCATCCTTGTCATCGAAAGCCTCTTTGGCAGAGGTGTCGGGTCCGACAGGGGTGGCGAACCCGACAAGAGCGCTATGGGCCGGGCGCGCGGGCTTTCCTAATGAACTTTTCGTCATCTTATGGACAGGTGGGGAATGCGCGAAAAGGGCGCCGGAGCATGGTGCTGCGGCGCCCTTTTTGGGGATTGGATGATATTTTGGAAGATGCATCCCCTCTCCTTCAAGTGAGGGGCAGCGAGACTTGGTTCGGCGAAGTCGGACCTAGTCGCAGCGGGGTGGGGGGCTTCAATAGTGCGCCTGGACGACAGCCCCCACCCCCTACCCCTCCCCTGAAGGGGAGGGGCTAAACAGGTTAGGCCAGCGCAGCCTTGAGCGCGTCGACCAGGTCGGTCTTTTCCCAGGGGAAATAGTCGCCGTCGGGGGTGCGGCCGAAATGGCCGTAGGCGGCGGTTTTCTGGTAGATCGGCTTGTTAAGGCCGAGATGGGTGCGGATGCCCTTGGGCGTCAGGCGCACGAGCGTCGGCAGGACGGCTTCGATCGCGGACGCCTCGACCGTGCCGGTGCCGTGCAGGTCGACATAGAGCGAGAGCGGCTCGGCGACGCCGATGGCGTAGCTGAGCTGGATCGTGCAGCGGCGGGCGAGGCCGGCGGCGACGATGTTCTTCGCCAGATAGCGGGTGACATAGGCGGCCGAGCGGTCGACCTTCGTGGGGTCTTTGCCGGAGAAAGCGCCGCCGCCATGGGGCGACGCGCCGCCATAGGTGTCGACGATGATCTTGCGGCCGGTGAGGCCGGCGTCGCCGTCAGGGCCGCCGATTTCGAACAGGCCGGTCGGGTTGACGTAGATGCTCTCGTCGCCCGGCAGCCAGCCTTCGGGCAGGATGTCGGCGAAGACGCCCTTGACGTAGGCGCGCAGCTTTGCGCGGCTTTCGTCATTGTCCATGTCCTTGGCGTGCTGGGTGGAGACGACGAGAGCGGTCGCGCGGACCGGCACTTCGTTGACATATTCCAGCGTCACCTGGCTCTTGGCGTCGGGTTCGAGAAAATCGACTACTTTGTTGTGACGGTCGTGGGCCAGGCGTTCCAGGATCTTGTGGCTGTAATAGAGGGTGGCGGGCATCAGGTCGGGGGTTTCGTCCGACGCATAGCCGAACATGATGCCCTGATCGCCGGCGCCTTCATCCTTGTTGCCGCTTTCATCGACGCCCTGCGCGATGTGCGCGGACTGGCCGTGGAGGTTGTTTTCGAAGCGGAAGGTCTGCCAGTGGAAGCCGTCCTGCTCATAGCCGATGCGCTTGACGGTGGCGCGGACGGTCGCTTCGATCTCTTCCTTGGCGCCCGGTGCCCATTCGCCATTTTCATAGACGCCCTTGCAGCGGATTTCGCCGGCCAGGACGACGAGCTGGGTCGTCGTCAGGGTTTCGCAGGCGATACGGGCTTCGGGGTCTTTCGACAGGAACAGATCGACGATCGAGTCGGAAATCTGGTCCGCGACCTTGTCGGGATGGCCTTCGGACACGGATTCCGAGGTGAAGAGAAATTGATTGCGCATGAGACTCCCGTAAGACATGGGCGGACGAAAGGACATAAAGAAAACTTTATGTGGCTATTAGCTTTTGCCTCTGCGCAAGGCAAGGGCCGCGCCCAGCAGGATGAGCATCAGCAGGCCGGGCGCCCAGTTGCCAAGCCGGGCGAACAACGTGGGCGGGAGCGCCGGGGGCAGGGCGGCGTCGAGGAACCCGGCGCGGTTGAGGCCGAGCGTGTGGACGACATGGCCGCGCGCATCGATGATCGCCGAGACGCCGGTGGGGGTGGAGCGGATGATCGGCACGCCCTCCTCGATCGCGCGGAGACGCGCCTGGGCCAGATGCTGGACCGGGCCCCAACTGCCGAACCAGGCGTCGTTGGAGGGGTTGAAGAGGAAGGCGGGGCGGTTCGCGGCGTCGATGACATGGCCCGAAAAGATGATCTCGTAGCAAATCTGGACGCCCATTTTCAGCTCCGTGCGGCCAAGCGTGGCGGGCAGGGTCAGGCTTTGCGGGCCGGGGCCGGGCCAGAAATCGGCGTCGCCGGGGACGAGGCGGGACAGGCCGATCGGCTGGAGGATCGAGCGCATCGGCAGATATTCGCCATAGGGGACCAGATGCGCCTTGTCATAGCGAGTGAGGAGGCGGGCGTCGGGGGTGACGATGAACAGGCTGTTGTTCGCGCCGGCCAGTTTCTGCTCTCCCACCGGGCTGTCCGGGTCGGGCTTGAAATAGACTTTGGTCGCGCCGGTCATCAGCAGGTCGCCGGGGCCGAGCAGGCCGGCGAGGCGGGCGCGCCAGTCGGGTTCCATGTCCAGATAGGCGGGGATGGCGGCTTCGGGCCAGAAGATCAGGCGCGGGGCCGGGCGCGGCGTGCCGGACAGGGCGGCGAGGGTGCGGAAATGCGCCTGTTCGAGGGCGGCGGAATATTTTTCGTCCTGGCCGATATTGGGCTGGACCACGCGGACGCGGGGCGCGCCGGGGGGTGTGATCGGGGCGGGGGAGAGGAGGCCCCAGAGCGAGAAGCAGAAGAAGGGCAGGAGCAGCGCGATGGCGGGCCTTGCCTGCCGACGCCAGGCGAGCAGGCATCCGGCCGCCGTCAGGATGGTGACGGCGCCCAGGCCATAGGTGCCGATCACCGTCGCGCCGATCGCGGCGCGGGGCGCCAGCAGGACGGCGCCCAGCGGGTTCCAGGCGAAGCCGGTGAAGAGAGTCGCGCGCAGATATTCGGTGGCGAGCCAGGCGGCGGCGAGGAACAGGGGCGTAGCGTGTTCCCGCCTGCGCGGGAGCGCCGGGTTTTTGGACAGCCACCATGCGCCGAGCGTCGCAAAGCCGGGGAAGGCGGCGAGATAGAGCGACAGGAGGACCACCGCGCCATAGCCGAACCAGTGCGGCATCGAATCCTGGAAGGTGAAGGCGTGGGCGATCCAGTTGAGGCCACAGGTGAAATGGCCGACGCCGAACAGCCAACCGCGGGTGAAGGCGGCGCGGCGGTCGGGCGCGCGTTCGATCAGGACGATCAGCGCCGCTAGGCAGGCGAGGGTGACGGGCCAGAGGTCGAGCGGCGCGAAGCCGGTGGCCGAGGCGAAACCGGCGAGCAGCGCGGCCAGTTTCGGCCGGGCGGCGACCATGGCAAGCAGCGCGCGCATGGGCGTTATCGGGCGCCCGTCGCATTCAGCGTCGCCATGGTGGCGTGGCTGCACTTATCGTCCTTCTTCACGCCGCCGGTCAGCATCGAGGCGGCGATGAAGCCGCCGACGATCAGGACGAGGAAAAGGGCGGAGAGGAGGGCGAGATATTTTTCGATGAACGCCTTGATCGGGCGGCCGAATTTCCAGAACAGGAAACCCACCAGCATGAACTGGAAAGCGCGGCTGACGATGCTGGCCCAGAGGAAGGTGAAGAGCGACAGGCCGACAAAGCCCGCCGTGATGGTGATGAGTTTGAACGGGATGGGCGTTGCGCCCTTGATCAGGATGATTTCCGCGCCGTAATCGCGCAGATAGCAGGCCGCGACCGGGAATTTGGCGGCGAGGCCCAGCGCAGTCAGGATCTGCTGGCCGAGGGCTTCGTACAGGAAATGGCCGATGCCATAGCCCAGCAGGCCGCCCAGCACCGAGGCCAGGGTGCAGATGAAACCGAAGCGCAGCGCCTTTTCCGGCCGGGCCAGGCACATGAGGCCGAGCAGCGGATGCGGCGGGATCGGGAAGAAGCTCGATTCCATGAAGCTGATGGCGAAAAGCCAGCGTTCGGCGTGGCGATGCGCCGCCTTGGCCAGGGTCCATTGGTAGAGCTTGGTGAGCATCGCGGCCGGGCCTAGCCGAGATCGTTTCGGGTCGCCAGCGCTTTTGCCAGCACCACCATCGCCAGCGGCGGATCGAGCGGGATCGGAAAGGGACGCGTTTCGCCGGTCAGGGCATAGCCGCGGCGCTGATACCAGGCGATCAGTTCGGCGCGGCTGTCGATGACGGTCATTTCCATGAGGTGGGTGGCGAAGAGGCGGGCGGCATGATCCTCCGCCGCGGCGATGAGGCGACGGCCAAGGCCGCCGGCCTGGCGCGCGGGATCGATGCAGAGCAGGCCGAGATAGGCGATGCCGCCGCCCCGGTCCGTAATCTGGACGCAGCCGATCGGCATTTTCCCCGCATCCAGCGCGACCACCAGCCGTTCGGCAGGGCTGGCGAGGATCATGCGGAGTGTATCGAGGCTGGTGCGCGGGCCGGTGAGCAGGTCGGATTCGAAGGTCCAGCCGGCGCGGGCGGAGTCGCCGCGATAGGCGCGCTCTATCACCGGATGGAGCAGGGGCAGGTCGGCGGCGGTGGCGAGGCGGATGTCCATGGGCTTGCCCATAGCGATCCGGTGACGGCTTGGGCAAAGATATTGCGCCGGTTGATCGGGCGGATATTATGGCGGCGAAGGAGAGACGATATGCAGGGCATGGGCGAGGGCGGTTGTCCCTTCACCTTCAATACCGATCCCGCGACCTTCAAGGTCGGCGATCCGGTGAGTTACCGGGTGACGGGCAGCCTGGACGGTTTTCCGTTCGCCGGGGTCTTGCTGGAGGTGCATGACGACTATGTCGTGCTGACCAGCGACGAGGACGACAAGGCGAGCCGGATGCGGGCGACGCGGGAAAGCCGGCCGGTGGTGCGCGAAGAGGATGTGTGCTGATTAAGGGCTAAGGTAGCGCCGGCCGTTCGACCGACGGGGTTGATTGTCCAGCGTCGTCTGGGCATGGACTTACCCCATAGAGTCCTTTTGGTCGGCGCGTTTGACATTGCATTCCATTTTCAAGGTTCCCGCGATTCCGTGGGACAAGGTGCGGCAGCGCGCAGGCGGCATGGCGTTCGCGTTGGTGCTAAACCTGCTGCTGCTGCTCGCGCTGTTCACCTTGTCGCCGAACATGGAGCCGCCCAAGCAGGAGGATCGCCTGCCGGTGACGTTCGACGTAGAGACGGGGCAGAAGACCGAGCAGCAACAGGCCAAGGCCGAAAAGGCGGAAAAGCGCGAGCAGAACAACGCCGCGCCGCAGCAACAGGCCGATCCGGTGGTGCGCCCGCCCATCCCCGTCGAAAAGCCTGCGGAGCAGCCGCCATCGCCCTTCCCCTTCCTGACGCTTAGCCGCGAGCAGATGGCGTCGGCCGATATCGGCAACCTGCCCAAGGGCGCGCAGGGCGCGGGTCAGGGCAAGGGCGACAGCGCGGCGGTGGCCGGGCCGGGCGAAGGGCCGGGCGGGGTGCAGTTGTTTCCGGTTGATTGGTATAGGCGACCGACAAATGCGGAGTTGGACCCTTACATTCCAGTTGGTGCCCCGGCGAATGGATGGGGCAAGGTCGCATGTAAAATGGTCGATCATTTTCATGTCGAAATGAGAACGGCGGAGCAATATTCGACCACGGTAGCGGCGGGATAGTCCTGCTGCGGGCGGCGTAAAAGTCGTCCACCTTGAAGCCTTTCTGCCGAGTCAGGGAGGTGTGGGGATCTACAGCGTGGAA
>NZ_SEOO01000035.1 GCF_004152865.1 Sphingobium cupriresistens
AGATGCCACCACGTGAGTGGACCATGGCGAAGGCGCAATTTGCCGTGATCTTCGGCGAACGTTTCATCAGAGCCATGGCGGCCTGATGATCAACCGCCCGGCCGCACACGGAAATCCTGACAGTCCCGGCCTGCTGGCTGAACATCGCAGTTCGCCCAGCAGCCGGCGTCGCCGCGCGATCCGCCTGTCGCCATTGGCGGTGGACGCCATGGCGTCCTGGGTCTCGCTCGCCTTCGAAAGCGGCGACTGATCGGCGATCTCTCCGGGGTTTCAGCGGTCCAGCGGCAGGGTGATGCTGGCCCGCAAACCGCTGGGGTTGCCGGCCCCGGCGCGGTTGGCGAAGGCCAGGGTGCCGCCATGGCCGTCCGCGATCCGCCGGGCGATGGACAGGCCCAGGCCTACGCCGCCCGTTTCCCGGTTGCGGGACGCCTCGCCGCGATAAAAGGGCTCGCACAGCCGCTCGATCGCCGCGTCCGGCACGCCCGGCCCGTCATCCTCGACCGCCACCGTGACGCGCCCGTTCGTCACGGTCATCGCGATCCGCGCCGATCCGCCATAGCGCACCGCATTTTCGACCAGATTGGCGATGCAGCGCCGCAGCGCCACCGCGTCGCCGCGCACCACCGCGCGGCTGCTGTGCGTCACCGCCACATCCTGCCCCATATCGGCCAGATCGTCGGCCAGCGTCTCGACTATGGCCGACAGGTCGACCCGCACCTGCGCCGCGCCCTCGCCTTGGCCACGCATGAAATCCAGCAGGTCGGTAACCATCGCGCGCATTTCCTGCACATCCGCCTGCGCTTTGGCGCGCGGCCCGTCGGGCAGCGCCTCCAGCCGGAAGGACAGGCGGGTCATGGGCGTGCGCAGATCGTGCGCGATCGCGACCAGCATCGCCGTGCGCTTGTTCAGATAATCGGCGATCCGCGCGCGCATATGATTATAGGCCGCGCCCACCGCGCGCACCTCCGGCGGGCCGGTCAGCGGCAGGGGGTCGGCGCGTTCGGGCCGTTCGGTCGCCGCGCCGTCGGCCAGTCGCCGGATCGGTTGGGTAATGCGCCGCGCCACCCAATAGGCCGGCAGCAGAAGCAGGATGAAAATGCCCGCCATCAGCGACAGGGTGATGGCGTACCAGCGCCCATTGGCCCCCTGCCGCGCCTGAACCACCTGCCAGCCGTCGGCCGTGCGCCGCGCCAACAGGAAGGCGCGGTGCAGCATCGTCCCGTCCGGGCCGAAGCTTGGCCCGGAACCGGGCACGGGCCAAGCCTTCCGATCGGGATCGGCCATCCGCATCGGCGGTAATTCACGCACCAGGCGGACGTCAGCCGGGCGCGCGCCCAGCAGCGTAGCGACTTGCGCCGCAGCGCGCCGGTCCTCCATCTGTCCCGGTTCGGCCAGTGGGGCGGGATCGGACCGATAGCGCGCCACCGTCCAACTGCCCGCCGGGGCGGCGGCGCCCTGCAACAAGGCGGCGGCCTCGCCCAGCATCATCGGGCGGCTGTGCGGCGGCGGCCCGCGAAAGGCGACCAGCATCATCGCCCCCAGCGCCAGCAGCAGGGTCGCGGCGACCAGCGCGACGATGCGGGTCAGGATCGACGGGTTCAGGCGGCCCAGGCGCGGGTTCACGCCGGACGGACCTCGGCGGTGAACATATAGCCTTCGTTGCGGATGGTGCGGACCAGTTCGTCCGTACCCTCGGTCCGCGCGCTACGCTCCAGCTTGCGCCGCAGCCGGCTGACCTGCACGTCGATCGCCCGGTCATAGCTCTCGCTGTCATTGCCCGCCGAATAATCGAGCAACTGGTCGCGGCTCAGCACCCGGCGGGGATGGTCGATGAAGGCGCGCAGTAGCCGGAACTCGCCATCGGTCAGGGTGACGACGACATTGTCGGGATCGGTCAGCAGCCGCCCCGTCATGTCGACATGCCAGCCGGCGAAGCGCAGCTTCCGGCCGCTCGGTTCGGCCGTCTCCGCCACCTGTCGCCGATGGCGGCGCAGGACGGTCCGGACGCGGGCGAGCAACTCGCGTGGGTTGCACGGCTTGGGCAGATAATCCTCCGCCCCCATTTCCAACCCGACGATCCGGTCGATGTCGCTGCCGATCGCCGACAACATGATGACCGGCAGGCCGCCGCGCGCGGACAGCCGCCGCAGGATCGACAGCCCGTCCTCACCCGGCATCATCACGTCGAGCACCGCGATATCGAAATCCTGCGCCGCCAGCACATGATCCATGGCGGCACCGTCGGCCACCGCGGTCACGGCAAAGCCATGCTGCTTCAGAAAATCCGACAGCAGCGTGCGGATGTCCGCATCGTCGTCTACCACCAATATGCGCGAACCATCCATGGGCGCCAGCATATCGGCGGAATGCGCCTCCTGCAAAGTCATCTGCACGCTGATCCGATCAAATCGCCAAGCCGACCGTCACCGCGCCGGTATAGCCGTTGGTGATGTCGCCGGTCATCGTCGGCGTCATCGCCGTCACCTGCGCCGACGTATTGTCGCCGAACACATTGTCGCTGCTGGTCGATATGCTGGCGAAATTGCTCTTGCTGCTGGTATAGCCGCTGGTGGCGTAGACCGTGGTGCAGGCGTCGGCCGGCATGGCGAATTGCGACGTCAGCACGCGATTGGCGTAGCTGGTGGCGCGCGCCAGGCTCGGATAGACCTCGAAATGGATATGCGGGTAGCGGCCGGAATAGCAGCCGGGGAAGATGCTGGTGAAGGTCACCTGCCCGTTGGCGTCGGTCACGCCCACGCCGCGCAGATAATTTTCGCCCGGCACGGTGTAGAGCGAATAGAGCCCGTCGCGGGTGCAGTGCCAGATATAGACGGCATAGCCTTCCAGCGCGGCGCAGCTGCTGTTGACGTTCACGACCGTGATGGTCAGTGTCATGGTGATACCCGCCGCGGTGCCGCTCGACGATCCGAAGCTCGACCGGATGTCGGTGCGCACAATGCCCGTGTCGTCCAGCACATTGACCACGCTGCCGTTGCTGCTGTTGGACCCGTCGGCCGGATAGGGACCGTTGGTTTCGGTCGGATCGGCGATGCAGGTGCCGGTGGGTGTCGGGGTGGGTGTCGGCGTCGGGGTTGGTGTGGGCGTAGGCGTGGGGGTGGGCGTCGCGGTCGATCCGCTCGACGATCCCGATCCGCCGCCACAGGCGCCGATCAGCGCCGCGCCGCTCGCGGAAAACAGCAGCCGCAAGGTGCGCCGCCGCCCGATGCTCTCTCGCGCCAGCGCGCGCATCTGTTCCAGGTCGTGCATCAACCCATGGTCGTGCGCGTCGTCATGTCCAGCCATCTACCCTATCCCTCTTGTCTTGTTGCTCAAAGACCCTCGGAATCGTCCCTAATGGCGGCATGTCTCCGGCCGATTGCCCAATGTAGCGTCTTTGTAGCCATCAAACGCTCTGGCCACCCCGCGACATGGCCCATATAGTCGCGCAGGTTTGTCCTTCCCACGCGAAAGCGCTTCATGCATCTTCTCATCGGCCTCGCCGGCATTCTCCTGATCCTCGCCATCGCTTTCGCTCTTTCGTCGGATCGTCGCGCCATCAAGCCGCGGGTGGTGGGCGCGGCCTTCCTGTTGCAGGCGGGGATCGCCCTGCTGGTGCTCTATGTGCCCGCGGGGCGCGGCATCATCGCGGGCATGTCGCGCGGGGTCGCCAACCTGCTCGGCTATGCGCAGGCGGGCACCGACTTTATTTTCGGCCCGCTGGCCAAGCCTGAAATCGGCGGGGCCAGCTTCGCCATCGCCGCGCTGCCGGTCATCATCTTCTTCGCCAGCCTGGTGTCGATCCTCTATTATCTGGGGATCATGCAGTTCATCGTCCGCTGGGTCGGCGGCGCGATCGAATGGGTGACGGGCGTGTCGAAGGTGGAAAGCCTGTGCGCGGCCGCCAACATCTTCGTCGGGCAGAGCGAAAGCCCGCTCGTCATCCGTCCCTATCTGGCCGGCCTCACCCCGCCGCAACTGTTCGCGGTGATGACCAGCGGCATGGCGGGCGTGGCGGGCACCATATTGGCCGCCTATGCCTCGATGGGAATCAAGATCGACTATCTGCTCGCGGCCAGCTTCATGGCGGCTCCCGGCGGCCTGTTGATGGCCAAGATCATGATGCCCGACCCGCGCGCGCCGGTGCAGGGCGAATTGCCGCTGGGCGACCATCCCGACCTGCTGCTGCCCGAAACCCGGATCAGCGGCGCCGGCCCCGCCGCCTTGTTGCCCGAAGGCACGCCGGGCGAACCCATGCCGCAGGCCAGCCATGATGAGGAAAAGCCCGCCAACCTGATTATGGCCGCGGCGCAGGGTGCGCAGACAGGTGTCAAACTCGCCGTCGCGGTCGGCGCCATGGTGCTGGCCTTTGTCGCGCTGGTGGCGCTGGCCAACGGCATATTGGGCGGCATCGGGGCGTGGTTCGGCTATCCGACCCTCAGCTTCCAGATGCTGCTGGGCTATGTGTTCCAGCCAGTCATGTATCTGCTCAACATCCCCTGGGCCGAAGCGCAGGTGGCAGGCGGCCTGTTCGGCACGAAAGTCGTGCTCAACGAATTCGTCGCCTATATCAACCTCGGCCAGGTGCAGGGCGCGCTGTCGCCCGCGACCATCGCCATCATCACCTTCGCGCTGTGCGGCTTCGCCAATTTCAGCTCGATCGCGATCCAGATGGCCGTCACCGGCAATCTCGCCCCCAACCAGCGGCCGATGATCGCGAAGCTGGGGCTGAAGGCGCTGGTCGCCGGCAGCCTTGCCAACCTGATGAGTGCGGCGCTGGCGGGCGTGATGCTCAGCCTGTGATATCGATCAGGTCGGCTCCGTAACGGAAACGCTACCATCGTCCCTGCAAATCGGTTATGGTTAACCCATGGGGGCAAAAGATTTTTTCATGGTCGCTCTGGCGGCCCTAGGCTGGTCGGGCGTCGGGTCCGCGCAAGGGCCTGCAACGCAGGCCAAGATGCAGGCGCCCAAGCCCGGCGTGTTGGAAACCTACAAGGACTGGACCATCGGCTGCGACAATCGCAACCGATGCGAAACCGTGTCCCTGCTCGCCGAGGGTGCGGATTGGCCGGACAGTCCGGTGATGGTCGGGGTGGTCCGCGACGCCGGGCCGGATGCCGCCACCGAAGTCTGGGTCAGCCGCGACACCAATAGCGGTGGCGAGATCAGCGTGCATGTCGACGGACGCCGGATCGCCAGCGCCATGAGCCGCGATGGCGACGCCACCATAAGAGGGCCGCAGGCCGCCGCGCTGGCCATCGCCATGGCGCGCGGCAGCATACTGGAACTGCGCATGGGCAATCGCGCGATCGGCAAGCCGTCGCTGGCCGGGTCCGGCGCGGCCCTGCGCTATATGGATGCGCGGCAGGGGCGGGCCGGGACCAGCACCGCACTGGTCGCCACCGGTCCGCTTGGCCCGCTCGCCGTGCGCGCTGCGCCCGCCGCACCGATCATCAAGCGCGCACCCTTGCCCGGTGCGACCGCACCCGCCGCCCTGTGGCGGGAGGAACTGACCGCGCTCGGCAAATTCACCCGCTGCACCGACGAGATGAAGGGCGCGGAGCCGCCGCAGCTCTTTCGCCTGTCGCGTACCGAAACGCTGATCCTCGTCCCCTGCGGCAGCGGCGCCTATAATTTCACCTCGGTCCCGGTCATCGCCACCGGCATCGCCGGCCGGCGCGCTTTCCGCCTCGCCAGCTTCGACTATAAACCAGGCTGGAGCGAGGAGGAGGCCCGGCCAATGCTGGTCAATGTCGGCTGGACCGCCGCAAGCTGCGGCTCGACAGCTTCGCCAAGGGGCGCGGCATCGGCGATTGCGGCGGCAGCGAAGCCTATGTCTGGGACGGCGCCCGCTTCCGCCTGATCGAAGCCACCAGCATGGGCGAATGCCGCGGCGCCTGGCACTGGATCAGGACATGGTCGGCGCAGGTGATGGAATAGTTTCACGGCAAAGCGCAGCTTGCGGCGGCCATCCCACGCAACCGCCGCGCCGCGCTTTGCAATGGAATTGGAACGATAGGCGGCCATATTGGCGCCATGATCCAAGCGTTACGCCAATCCACCGCCGCGACTGCCGCATCCACCCTGCCGAACCCGGTCCGCGCGGTGATCTTCGATATGGACGGCACCCTGCTCGATACCGAGGCGGCGCATCGGCGCGCCTTTGCCGAAACGGGCGAAGCGATCGGCTGGCCGATGGCGGATGACCTGTTGCTGTCGATGGTCGGCATCCACCGCGACGAAAATCAGCGGATGTTGGCGGCGCATCTGGGGCCGGACTTTCCGCTCGCTCGCTTCTACGCCGACAGCGACGCGCTGTTCGAGGCCGCTGTTGACGCCGGCATCTTGCTGCGCCCCGGCGCGCGCCTGCTGCTCGATCATCTGGCGCAGGCGGGCGTCCCGATGGCGCTCGCCACGTCGACCGCCGCACCCTATGCGCAGCAACGGCTGGAGAAGAGCGGCCTGCTCCATTATTTTGACGTGGTGGTGACGCGCAGCGATGTCGACCAGCCTAAGCCGCACGCGGAACCCTATCTGCTGGCGGCGCGTCTGCTGCGGATCGATCCGGCGGACTGCGTTGCGGTCGAGGACAGCCATGTTGGCGTCCGCTCCGCCATGGCGGCGGGCATCGCGACGGTGATGGTGCCCGACCTGCTGCCCCCGACCGAGGAACTGGTCCTCGCCTGCGCGCAGATATTGCCCAGCCTCACCGACCTGCGCGACCTGTTGCTGGCGACGCAATAGGATGATGGGGCGACAAGCCCCTCTAGCCCGTCAATTCTTGCGCTGGGGCACCGTGAATGTACCCGACACGCGCCCGCTGGGGCTGGTCGCGGCGCCGGGCACGCCGCCCGACGATCGACCGTCGACAGTCGATCGGCCGCTGTTGAGGTCCATGACCAGACGCCCGCCGCTCAGGCGGTTCGACCCCTGCGTCAGCGTGACATTGCCCAACATGGTGATGAGTTTGCTGTTGAGGTCGTAAATGGCCACGTTGCCGCGCGCAGTCTGATCCGCCTTGGTCACCACGACGTTGCCCGATGCGTCGATTCGGTCGATGTCCACGCCATTGGATCCGCCGCTCGGCTGCTTGCTATAGGCGACCGTCATGCGCGCGGCGTTCAGCGTCATGCCGGCCTGCGTCACCACGACATTACCCGATACCACGACGCGATCGGCGCGGTCCTGCACCTCGATCCGATCGGCGTTGAAATTGACGGGCGCATTGCTGTCATGATTTCTGAACACCTGCGCGAAGGAAGGGGCGCTCGCGCCGGCGAACATCATCGCGGCGGCGCCCACCAAGCCGGTCGAGAGCAGGATCAGGGTGCGTGTCATCAGTTTCGCCCTTTGAGGCCATTTTGTTCGATACGCAAGCTTGCCCGGCCATTCAATGTCACCGTGCGCGCGCCCATGTCCGCTTCCAGATGGTCGCCACTGAAGGTGCCGATCGGGATGCGCCCGTCCACGCGGCCCGCGCTGCGCATCCGCCGGGTCTTGAGGTCGATGCCGACGTCGCGGGTGGTCAGGCGATATCCGCCTGCAGCCTCGAACTGCACCGGCCCTTCAATGCCGACTCGCTCGGTATCCATGTCATATCGCCCCTTCTGCGCGGTCAGGACGGCGGGGCCGTCCGACAGCAGGATGCGCGCCGACATGCTGTTGAGGTCCACGATCGGTTCGCGCGAGCTTTTTTGCACCGCAGAGCCAGCGCGCAGCGAGAAGGGCTGGCCCTTGCTGTCCTCGCCGCGATAGAGCGCCTCGGTCAGCCGCATCCGGTCCTTAGCCACCTCGACCTTGTTCTTGTCGAGCACGAAGCTGACCTTGTCGCCGCCGGTGAAGGGCGCGGTCGCCAGCAGCGCGGCCAGCACGCCGACCGCGACCGGCAGCCAGTTTTTGAGCAGCGCGACCAGCCGGTCGTGACTACCGCCCGGCTGCGCCCATAGGCGGCGGACATCGCGTTGCTGATCGGCCTGGACGGACATGGTTGGACCTTTCAGCCTGCGTCACATATGTGAGAAGATGTCGATTTCCGGCCATCCGGCCAGGTCGAGTTCGGCGCGATGGGGCAGGAAGTCGAAACAGGCCTGGGCCAGTTCCATCCGCCCTTCGCGGATCAGGCGCTTGTCCAGTTCGGCTTTCAGCGCATGGAGGTAGCGCACGTCCGAGGCGGCATAATCCTTCTGCGCGTCGGACAGGACGGGGCCGCCCCAGTCGCTCGACTGCTGCTGCTTGCTGATGTCCTGGCCCAGCAGTTCGCGGACCAGTTCCTTCAGGCCATGGCGGTCGGTATAGGTGCGGATCAGGCGCGAAGCGATCTTGGTGCAATAGACGGGCGCGGCGACCACGCCCATATAATATTTGATCGCTGCCAGATCGAACCGGCCGAAATGATAGAGTTTCAGCCGCTCAGGATCGGCCAGCACGGCGCGCAGGTTGGGCGCGGCGTAATTGCTGCCGGGCTTGAAGCGGACGAGATGCTCGTCGCCCTTGCCATCGCTGATCTGGACCACGCACAGGCGGTCGCGCGGGGTGATCAGCCCCATGGTTTCGGTGTCGATGGCGATCGGGCCGGGGGCGAGCACGCCAGCGGGCAGATCTTCTTCATGGAAATGGACGGTCATGCTCTTCCCTTATGGCGAAACAGAGCCGACCGCAATCAAGGCTTTGCCGGGCCGGATCTTCGCGACAAAAGGCCGTATTCGCTCGGCGAATGGTGGTCGTTGGAGGTCATTTTGGCCAATTGGAACGGAACAGGACCGCAACAGTGAAAATCATTCGCGCTGGTCTGAAAAGTTGATATAGTGATTCCCAAACCCGCGTCTGCGGTGGATTCTGCATGTCATTCGCCCGACATGTGTTTGTCCGATTGGTCTTGGGGCGAAGCGAAAGTGACTAACAGGGCATGAGTTTTGATAGAGGTCGCCGCGGCGGGCGCGGCAAGGACAAGCGCGACGGTTTCGGCGACGACAATTTCTACGATCAGGGCGGCCGCGGCGGCGGTGGCTTCGGCGGCGGTTTCGGCGGTGGTGATCGCTTCGGCGGCGGTGGCGGCGGCTTCGGTGGCGATCGTGGAGGTTTCGGCGGCGGTGATCGCGGCGGCGGCTTTGGCGGTGGTCGCAGTGGCGGCGGCTTCGGCGGCGGTGGTTTCGGCGGCGGCGGCGGCGGTGGTGGTCGCGGCATGCCTGCCCAGGTCGTCGGCGAAGGCAAGGGCGTCGTAAAATTCTTCAACGGACAAAAGGGCTTCGGCTTCATCGTTCGTGACGATGGCGGCGAAGACGTGTTCGTGCACATCAGCGCCGTCGAGCAGGCCGGCCTGACCGGTCTGGCCGAAGGACAGCCGCTCGGCTTCACCCTGGTCGATCGTGGCGGCAAGGTGTCGGCGACCGATCTGGTGATCGACGGTGAACCGCTCCCCGTCACCGATCGCGGTCCGCCGCGTGAAGCGCGTGAACCTCGCGCCGGTGGTTTCGGTGGCGCGCCGGACCGTGGCGGCCCGCAGCGTCAGTTGACCGGCGAGCGCTCCAGCGGCACCGTGAAGTTCTTCAACGCGATGAAGGGCTTCGGCTTCATTCAGCGTGATGACGGCCAGCCCGACGCCTTCGTGCACATCAGCGCCGTCGAACGCGCCGGCATGGCCGCCCTGAATGAGGGCGACCGGCTCGACTTCGAACTGGAAGTCGATCGTCGCGGCAAATACGCCGCGGTGAATCTCCAGTCTAAGGCCGACTAAGGCGCTGACGGATCATCCCTGTTACAGGGGAGAGGATAGGGAAGGGGTCGCCTGCAAGGGCGGCCCCTTTTTTTAGGGCGCTAGGTGCACGTTGCGTGGTCGATGCAATCCGAGCAGATAGCGCATCGCGCAGAAAAATAAGGCCCGCGCCTTCGCCTAAAAGGATATGAAAAAATAGAGCGCGCGACTTCCATTATATTTAACGAAACATTCTCTCGCAGATGTTGCGCTTGTTCCGTGAATTTAAGAGGTCTCTCTTCTTTCGCACGCCCATTGCAGAAAAGGCCGGCCCTCAACGGACCGGCCTTCTTTTAATCGAACAACTCTTCCAAAAAGCTTTTCTTTCGCTTTTTCGGGTAGCCCCGATCATCATCCCGATAATCGCGATCGGGACGATAGCTGGCCTGCCCAAAGGGCGCGGACGGCGGCGACGGGGCGCTTGCCTGCCCCGACCGCTCGATGATCTTGTCCAACTCGCCCCGGTCCAGCCAGACGCCCCGGCATTGCGGGCAATAATCGATCTCCACCCCCTGCCGATCCGTCATCGCCAATCCGACATGACAGACCGGGCAGAGCATGGCCGATACGGCAGCCTGATCCCGCATCCGCTTATTCCCGCTCGCCGGTCAGGCTGAGCAGCATCTGGAACAGGTTGACGAAGTTCAGGTACAGCGACAGCGCGCCCATGACCTGCATCTTCTGCGCCACTTCATGCCCGGCATAGACGAAATAGTCCGACTTGATGCGCTGCACGTCCCAGGCGGTCAGGCCGGTGAAGACCACCACGCCGATGATCGAGATGACCATCTGCATCGCCGAAGACCCCAGGAAGATGTTGATCAGGCTGGCGACGATGATGCCGATCAGGCCCATCATGAGGAAGCTGCCCATCTTCGTCAGGTCGCGCTGGGTTGTATAGCCCCACAGTGCCATGGTGAGGAACATGACCGCGGCCGAGAAGAAGGCCTGGGCGATGCTGCCGCCGGTGAAGACCAGGAACACGCTGCCCAGCGACACGCCCATCACCGCCGCGAACGCCCAGAAAGTCATGCGCGCGGTCGCGGTCGTCATCCTGTCGATGCGAAAGCTGAAGAAGAACACGAAGGCCAGCGGCGCGAAAATCGCCACCCATTTGAGCGGCGTGCCGTAAATGGCGGCGGCCAGCGTCGGCATATTGCCGACCAGCGCCGCGACCAGGCCGGTGATGACCAGGCCAAGACCCATATTGCGGAAGACGCCCAGCATGTGTGCGCGCAGGCCGGCGTCGGTCTGCGCCGTCTGGCTGGCGCCATAGCCCGACATGCGAACGGGATTATTCATGGGAAACACTCACTCCATCATCCAATGTGGTTCGAGTGGCCCGGTGCGGTCTCCTGCGGCAACGAGAGGGGGCAAATTACCGCAAAACCAGCACCGGGCACACCCGATGCGGTCCGACATCGCGACAGGGATAAGGGGGAAATCCATGTCGCCAGAGGGGCCCGGCCCGCATCGACAATATCGGATGCTCAATGCCCGGCCGCAAGGGATGAGCCCGCCTGCAACATTTTATTACAATCTGACGATGTCGCGCACGTCATGGACAGCAGGTCATGGACGGGGGCGGCCCTGCGCGAAAGAGACAGCAAGTTGGACATTTGTATTGCTTCACCCATTGTCGTTACTTAGCTAAGTAACATAATGACCTCATGGGGATGGCAAGGAAGGATTGACCCTCACGACGCTTCGCGACATGGCGTATCCCATGTCCGACGACCAGCATATCCCCGCGCCGCTGCGCCTGTTCAACAGTCTGATCCGCACGATCGAGCCATTCGCGCCGATCGAGGATCATCATGCGCGCGTCTATAGCTGCGGCCCGACGGTCTATAATTACGCCCATATCGGCAATCTGCGCGCCTATGTCTTCACCGACACGCTGCGCCGGACGTTGTTGTGGAAAGGGCTGGCCGTCACCCACATCATCAACATCACCGATGTCGGCCATTTGACCAGTGACGCCGACGCAGGCGACGACAAGATGGAGGCGGCCGCGCGCGCATCGGCCAAGAGCATCTGGGATATCGCCGCCCATTATACGCAGGCCTTCAAGCAGAACATCGCCGACCTTAACATCCTGTCGCCCAGCGAATGGACGGTCGCGACCGACTATGTGCCGCAGATGATCGCCTTTGCCGAAAAGATCGCGCCGACACATTGCTATGAACTGGACAGCGGCCTTTATTTCGACAGCAGCAGCGTGCCCGATTATGGCGCGCTGGCCGGCGGCCGCGACGATGCGGCGCACGCCCGGATCGATCCCGTCGCGGGCAAGCGCAACCCATCCGACTTCGCGATCTGGCGCAAGTCGCCGCCCGGCGAGCAGCGCCAGATGGAATGGGACAGCCCCTGGGGCAAGGGCGCGCCGGGTTGGCATCTGGAATGTTCCGTCATGTCGCAGACCCGGCTGGGTCAGCCGTTCGACATCCACACCGGCGGCATCGACCATCGCGAAATCCACCATCCCAATGAAATCGCCCAGAACCAGGCTTTCCATGTCTGCTGCGGCGATCCCGGTGTGGCGGCGGCCGGCTTCACCGGCGCGCGCTGGTGGATGCACAACAACTTCCTGGTCGACCGCCAAGGCAAAATGTCAAAGTCGAAGGGCGGCTTCACTACCCTCTTCAGCCTCATCGACGCGGGCGTGCATCCCATCGCCTACCGTCTGTTGTGCCTGGGCGCCCATTACCGGTCCGAACTGGAATTCAGCGCCGACAATCTGGCCGCCGCGCTGACCCGGCTCAAGCGACTGATCATGGGGGTCGAGGGCCTGAAGGCCCGCGCCGAGGGCGTGACCTGGCAATCCCCGCGTCTCGACTATCTGCGCGCCAACCTCCATCCCAAGCTGACGCCGCTGCTCGAACAGTTCGACGCGGCGATAACCGACGACCTGATGACGCCGCGCGCCCTTCCGCTGCTGGAAGAGGCGATCGGCATCAAGAAGGTGCCGGTGGACGAAAAGCTCTGCCTGATCGCCGCCTTCGATCAGGCGCTGGGCCTGAACCTGCTGACGCTCAGCCGTGCGGACCTGCGCCTCCAGCCCAAGGATGCGCAGATCGCGCCGGAGGCGATCGAGGCCGAACTGGAGCGCCGCACCGTCGCCCGCGCCGAAAAGGACTTCGCCCTGTCGGACGAGATTCGCGACGCCCTGATCGCCCGCGGGGTCGAGGTGATGGACGGCGATCCGCTGCGTTGGGACTGGCGGCTGACGCTGGGCTGACGGTCAAGCACCGGCATCGGCCTTGACGGCCGCTTTCCGCCGACCCAAGAGACAGGCGGGTCGAGTCAAAAGCGGGGGTGGTGTCGTGCAGCTTTCCACGCGGTGTGCGGCCATGATTCTGGCGCTGGCCCTGCCGACCCATGCGGCGTCCGCGGCCGCCCCGACGGGGGCTTTTTCGCCCACCGACCTGCGCCATGCCCGGCTCTATTTGCTTGAACGGCAGGCGACTGCTCTGTTCGACAGCGACGATTATGCGCTGTCCATGTCGCAAAAGACCCGCGACGCCTGGACCCGACTGCATAGCGCCGCAATGAAGACAAAGGTCGCGGGCAAGCCCCACCCGCTCGCCGGGGTCGCCTTGATCAACCTATCCTCCATGGACCAGATCGACGGCAAGAATCCCGACGCGCTGGCCCATGCCAATGCAGGCCTGGCGCTGCTCGCGCCCTTCGCCGACGCCTATTCCGTGGCCTGGATGCAGGGCCTGTCGATCAAGGGCTATGTCCAGGCGGCGCTGGGCGACGTGACCGGCGCAGCGGAGATATTGGCGCAGGCCAGCCGCTATATGGACGGCTATATTGCTCGCACGCCGTCCGACAAACTCGACCCGTCGACGCATATGCTGCGATCGAACATCGCCTTCTCCCACGCCCAGGCGCTGACCCGGCTTGGCCGCAATGACGAGGCGGTGGACGCGCAAAAAGCCAGCATGGAGGCGCGGATCGCGGCGGCCGGCCCCAACAGCCCCGACACGATCGGTTCTTATTACAGCTATGCGCAGATGCTTCAGCGCGCCGACCGCGATGTGGAGGCGGAAAAATATGCGCGCATGGCGGTCGACATCGCCACCGATCATGTCGACCGCAAACATCCCAGCTACGCTCGCGCACTCGAAGCGCTGGGTCTGCTGCTGTCGCGCACCGGACGGCGCAACGAGAGCCTCGATTATCTGCAGCGCGCCATCGCCATCAAGCGCGACACGGTCGGCGCCGGCAGCCTCTATTTCCAGTTCGGCCTGCAAAATCTCGGCACCGTGCTGTTGCCGCTGGAACGCTATGCCGACGCTGAAACCCTGTTCATGGAGGCGGAACGCGGCTTTCGTGGGATCGAAGGGGAAAATAGCCCGCAATCGGCTCGCGCCCTCGCCTTCGCCGCATCCGCAACGCTGGCAGAGGGGCGGCGCGACCAGAGTGTCGAGCGGTTCAACGCTGCATTGGCGCGGGTGCGCGCCGGATCGGACAAGGACCGGGATATCGGCCAGCGGGTCTATCCCTATCTCATCCCGGCTTTGATCGCCGCCGGACATGGCGAAGAGGCCCGCGCCGCCGCTGCCGCCTTTGCGGCTGAAACGCGCCAGCTCGACAATGCGCCTGCGATTCCCTTGGCGCAGGCGGCGATGCTGTCCGCCTGGACCGGATCGGACCAGGCGGCGCTCGGCGAGACGGCGCGACGCCTTGCCGGCTTGCTGCGCGACGATGCCAGTGTCCATGACGACGCCGAACTGACAGAGGAGCAGCGGGCCGCGCTCGACACGATCCTGGCGGTGGCGACGCAGGCGCAGGACGCCGCGCTGGCGCTGGACGCGATGGCGATCCTGGCCGGATCGCGCATCGCCCAGGCCAACCGGCTGGTCGCCCAGCGGCTGGTCGCCGATCCGGCGCTGGCTGCGCGGGTGCGCCGCCTGCAAGACCGTACCAAGACGCTTCAGGCCGCCGACAGCCGCCTGCTCAAGGCCTTGGCGACCGACAACGGCGTCGCGGCGGCCCGCACCGAACGCGCCGCCGTGGCGGCAACGGTCGATGCCGAGCGCGCCGCCATCGCCCGCGACTATCCACGCTGGGTGGAGGCGAAGGGCGGCGAGCGGCCCGATCTGGAGACTGTGCGCGCCGGGCTGGGTGAGGACGAAGCGCTGCTGGCGGTGATGCCCGCTTTCGACGGAGTCTATCTGCTCGCGGTCAGCGCCGGGGGCACGCGGATCGAGCGGGCGCAGATGGATCGCGCCGCGCTGGTGGCGTTGGTGGGGCGGCTGCGCGGTTCGCTTAGTCCAGCCGGTTTCGACCAGGGCAGCGCACACATGCTATATCGCCAGATATTCACCCCCGGCATCCTCGCCACGCTGGGCAAGGCGCGGATGCTGCGCATCGTGCCGACCGGCGCCTTCGCCTCGCTACCCTTCGGGATGCTGCCGCAGCGGCCGATGGCCGCGGTGACGCGCCATGCGCCCTGGCTGATCCGCCGCTTCGCAATCGAGGTGCAGCCCGGATTTACCGCGACCAGAGATCGGCGACAGCAGATGGCGGCGCGGAACCAGCGTTTTCTGGGCATTGGCGCGCCGCTGACCTTTGGCGCCGTCCAGACGACCGATGCGCCGCGCGGCGCCGGGGCGATGCTGGCCGCCAACGCCTATTTCCGCACTGGCGGCGCGGATGCGCGGGCGCTGTCGCAATTGCCGCCGCTGCCCGGATCGCAGGCCGAATTGCAAGCCGTAGCGCATCGCTTCGGCATGGATCGCACCACCTTGCTGATCGGACGGGACGCCAGCGAAGCTGCGCTGCGGGACCGTGACCTGTCCGGCTATGCCGTGATCCTGTTCGCGACCCATGGGCTGGTCAGCGGCGAGATGGAAGGCGTGACCGAGCCCGCGCTGCTACTGTCCCCCCCGGCCGCCGATGCGGTCGGCGACGACGGGCTGCTGACGGCGTCGGAAGTGGCGGCGATGCGGATCGGCGCGGACTGGGTCATCCTGTCGGCGTGCAACACCGCGGCGGGGAACGACGCGCAGGCCCCGGCCTATTCGGGGCTGGCGCAGGCGTTTCGCTATGCCGGGGCGGGATCGCTGCTGGTGTCGCACTGGCCGGTGCGGGACGACGCCAGCGCCTTCGTCACATTGGAGACGGTGAAGGGCGCGGCGCGTGGCCTGCCCCGCGCCGTGGCGCTGCAGCGGGCGATGCTCAAGCTGATCGGATCGAAGCGGCCCGCCGCCGCCCAGCCCTATATCTGGGCGCCGTTCATTCTGATGGGGCGTTAACCCGCTTCCAGCGCCGCGCCGGCCTCCATCCAGATTTCCTCGGCGCTCTCCAGCTTCTTTTCAACCTCGGCCCGCTTCATCATCAGCTGGCTGGTGGTCATCTTCGCTTCCGCGCCGGTCGCCGCCTTGGGGTCGGACAGGACCGTATCGATACGCTTGCGCTCGGCGATCAGGGTGGTCATTTCGCGCTCCGCCTTGTTGACCGCGTTTTTCAGCACCTTCTGCTTTTCGCGCCATTCGGCGGCGGCCTTCTTGTCCGCCTTGCGATCGACCTTCGGGGCGTCGCCGCTGCTGCTGTTGCCGTCCGCCTTGCGCAGGATGATGTCGGTATAGTCATCGAGCGATCCGTCGAACGGCTGGGCGGTGCCGTTGTCGACCAGCACCAGACGATCGGCGACCAGTTCGATCATGTGCCGGTCGTGCGACACGATCACCACCGCGCCGCTATAGTCGTTGAGCGCCTGGACCAGCGCTTCGCGGCTGTCGACGTCGAGATGGTTGGTCGGTTCGTCGAGGATCAGCATGTGCGGCGCGTCGCGGGTGATGAGCGCCAGCGCCAGACGGGCGCGCTCGCCGCCGGACATGGAGCCGACCTTCTGTACCGCGCGCTCGCCGGAAAAGCCGAAGCGGCCGAGCTGGGCGCGGACCGCGCCCGGCGTCGCGCCCTTCATGACGCGGGTCATATGTTCCAGCGGCGTGTCGGTGACGTCCAGTTCCTCCACCTGATATTGGGTGAAATAGCCGACATTCATCTTGGGGCTGGAGGCCATCGTCCCTTCCATCGGGGCGAGTTGCGCGGCGATTAGGCGGGCCAGCGTCGTCTTGCCATTGCCGTTGCGGCCGAGCAGCGCCAGGCGGTCGTCAGGATCGATGCGCAGGTTGATGCGCTTGAGGATCGGCGTTTCGGTGTAGCCGACCGAGGCCATGTCCATGGTGATGAGCGGCGGCCGCAGTTCGGCGGGGCTGGGAAAGCCGAAATGCAGCGTCGGATCTTCGCTGGCCGCGGCGATGGGCTGCATCCGGGCCAGCGCCTTGGCGCGGGACTGGGCCTGTTTCGCGGTCGAGGCGCGGGCCGAGTTGCGGGCGACATAGTCCTGCAACTTTTCGCGCTCCGCCTGCTGCTTGGCGCGGGCGGATTCGAGCTGGGCGAGCCGTTCGGCGCGCTGCCGTTCGAAGGCGTCGTAACCACCGGGATAGAGGGTGACCTTCCCCCCTTCCAGATGGAGGATATAGTCGACCACATTGTTGAGCAGGTCGCGTTCGTGGCTGATGACGACCACGGTCCCGCGATAGGCCTTGAGGAAATTTTCCAGCCAGAGCGTCGCTTCGAGGTCGAGATGGTTCGACGGTTCGTCGAGCAGCAGCAGGTCCGGGTTGGAGAAGAGCAAAGAGGCGAGCGCCACGCGCATCTTCCAGCCGCCCGAATAGCTGTCGAGCGGGCGGCCCTGCATTTCCTCGTCAAAGCCGAGGCCGACGAGGATGCGGGCGGCGCGGGCGGGCGCGGTATAGGCGTCGATCGCCGTCAGCCGCTCGTAGATATGGCCGAGGCGATCGGGGTCTTGCGTATGCTCCGCCTCCGCCATCAATTCGGCGCGTTCCTTGTCGGCTTCGAGCACGGTGTCGAAGGGGGTCGCGGTGCCGGACGGGGCTTCCTGCGCGATATAGCCCAGCCGCGTGTCGCGGGGCATGTCGCACGAGCCTTCGTCGGGATCGAGCTGGCCGATCATCACCTTCATCAGCGTGGACTTGCCCGCGCCGTTGCGGCCGATGAGGCCGACGCGGCTGCGCGGCGGCAAGGCAGCGGCGGCGCGATCGAGAATGACGCGGCCGCCAAGGCGCACGGTGATGGCGTTGAGATTCAGCATGGGCGCGCCCTTAGCATGGGTGCGCGGGGTCGGAAAGCCGTGGTCGCGGCGTTTTACAAAGCGGTGATGCGTTGCGAAGTTCACACCGTCGTGGCTGACGCAAAAGCGTGGGGACGGACGGGTGGCGTCGATTTCGCAATAGGAGAATTTTTGCGAAATGGGGGCGTGCCGCGCTGGGGTATTGCGTGGCGGGCGGGAGGCTGACGGTGGAAAGAGCTTGGGGGGATTATGGCATGGGTGGTGGGGTGTAGGACAGGGAGAAGTGGCCGATTAGCGACTATCCCGTTATCTGTAGTAGCGGATTGCTATCCGTCTGCCTTGACGCACCGCCATCCGCGAAACGGCATGATAGATGTATTTAGACCGCTAGCCATTTAGCGACATTTGCTGAGACGCAGCTAGCCTTAGACCAACAAGTAACCTCTTTACATCAACGGTTTACTCAAGGAAACCGGCATGAGTGAGAGCATTTCGCAAACTGACCTCGAACATCTTAAAAGAATTGGCACGACGCAGCTGATCAATGCTTTGCTCCTGCGCAATTCTAACAAGAATATTCCGAGCGGTTGATCTCCTGTTTGTCACGCTTCTTATTATAGCTTCGAGACTTGCTTTAGGATCTAGAAGCCTCTCAGCAGCCAACGGGGTATCCGGGACTAGATGATGCGAAATCTCATTTACACCCAGCGCTGCTTTAATTGCGGTGAGATCCGCCAATGCCCAAGCTTCTACTTCTTTTTCTGGAGATAACATGACCGCAATCTGAGCATTAAAGTCACATATCTCCTGCGCCTTTTGAATGAGTTGCTCTCTGCGTTGTGCCACATTTGCAGCTAGCCCACGCCCCCCAAGATCGGCATGCACGAATATAATATGGAACTCGTTCTTTCGCTGGCAAATCTCTGCAGCCACCTTATCGAACGAGCGATCTCCAATTCCAAATTCCAGCGCAGGAAATTCACCAATATCACAAGGTCTTTTGCCGGAAATACGGATGATATCGTCCAGTAATCTGGGAATGATAACATTGAAGTATTGAGCATCACTCTTGCCTTCATAGAAGGCAGACCAAGACAGATACATTAAATGCCACCCGCCTTGTTTCTCAAAATTTCCTCTATTTTTTCCGGATACAAATGGTGTTCGTCATCGAAAAGACCCTTTGATGGGGCAATCCTTCTCATTCTAGTGCGAGTTTCAGAAATCTCTGAACCCACATGGGTGCTGCGAACCATATCAGCGAACAAAACTTCGTCAGAATTCAAAGTTCCCATTACCGCCGGTGAGTGAGTATTGATAAGGACTTGAAAATAGTCACCATCTTCACCCTGCTCTTTGGTAGCTTCGCGCAACAACGTCAGTAAGTCTGGTATTCGACCTTCATGGACACCGTTTTCCGGCTCTTCGAAGCAAAGAATACCTTGGCGATTAGGGTCATCGATTACCGCAAGAAGCGCTAAAAGTCGGATAGTACCATCACTAATTACACGAGAACTAAACGATGTTCCATCTCGAACCTGAACATCAAATGCGTACTCTCTACTTTTACTATCGTCTAAAACTCTAACATTTCGCACCTGCGGAATCAACAGAGCTAGGTCTGCAGAAATATCGGCGATTGCTCCTGTTGGCCTATTATCCGTAGCCGACAGCCTTTGTATTTCCGAAAGACTAGCAGCAAGATTTGATGCATTGCTCCTTAACCGTTTGTCTTCGAAACGATCATTTGCTCTACGAGCTTCTGTCGGATTAATCTCAAGAAATTGCGGGCCAGCAATAAGCTTTTTCAGTGCGTAAAGGTGCCTGAATTCAGAGGTGGCGATCGTCGATAGCGCGCTCCGCGATGCTTCCGCAGCGGGGAGTTGTAGAGGGCTTCCTCTTTTAGAAGTACCGCTTTCCGCAACGCCATCCTGCCTGATGGTGAAAACCCTTGGCCGACCTTGCGAGTCTTTCTCAGTCTCCAAAAATGGCGTTTTCCGGCTTGACCGACTAATTTTTGTCGGTGTCTGAAATAATATCGTGTCGTCGTCAGCACGAATTAGCCTGCAATCCTCATGAGTGACAAATATTCCATGGGGATCTTCCTTCATTTCGACGCTAATCTCGTAACGAAGACGTTGAGCGGGCGTTTCAAATCCCGCACCGAAATCATCTACGCCACGAACAGGAAGAAGAACTTCTATCGCAAAATTCATTTTTGTCTGATGACCAGAAGGTGTCTGCCGAAATAGTTCTTCTGGTTCACCTCGAAGCTCTTGCATTGCTTGCCGCACGTCAACTTGTGCAAGCCTTGAAAGAAATTTCAATGCATCAAATAGATTCGATTTTCCGGTCGCGTTCGGGCCGACCACAGCCATAAAAGGTTTTAGATCTGCGGAAAACTCCCGAAAAGTCTTGAAGCCATCTATTTCAATTCTGGTGATCAAACTAAGCCTACCAAATGTTTTGGCTTAGCCTCTCGATCTGTGAGGCTACCCGACCATGCCACAACGTCGCAAATGTTGATGTTTTTGGCAAGCTTAACCGAATGGGAGCATCCGGTTACGTGTCACGCGCTTGGTGGGAAAGATGACCACAAATTGCGCGATCCCTACGGCCCTTACTCCTCCCCTTACGAATAGGGGCTTTAGTGCGCCAGCCCGCCCTACCCCTTCGCCGGTCCCTGCGCATAAAGCGTAAACTCGCCCTTCAATCCACCCACGCTCGACTGCCCGACCCACAGGTCGAACGCGCCCGGTTCGGCGATGCGCTGGCTTCGGGCGCCGACGAACTCCAGATCGACGCGCGACAACGAGAAGCGCACCGTCTTGCTTTCGCCCGGACCCAGCGTCACGCGGGCCATGCGCTTTAGCTCGCGGATCGGGCGGGTGCGGCTGGCGACGCGGTCGCGGGTGTAGAGCTGGACCACTTCGCTGCCCTTGCGGTCGCCCTTGTTGGTGATGCGGGCGGTCACTTCGATCGCGGCGTCCCAGCGCAGTGCGCTGTCGGACAGTTTAAGCTGGTCCAGCACGAAGTCGGTATAGGTCAGACCGTGGCCGAAGGGGAACCTCGCACTATTGTCGGTGGTGGCGTAGCGGGCCTTATATTCGCTACTGCCATTGCCCAGCACCGGGCGGCCGGTCGATTTGCGGTCATAATAGAAAGGCTCCTGCCCGCTTTCCCAGGGGAAGCTGACAGGGAGTTTGCCCGAGGGATCGACCTTCCCCAGCAGGATGTCGGCGATGGCGTGGCCCGCCTCGCTCCCCAGGAACCAGGTGGCGAGGATCGCCTGCGCATTGGCGACGCCGTCGTGCAGGGCGAGCGCGCGGCCGTGGCGCAGCAGGATGACGACCGGCTTGCCGGTCGCCGTGACCGCGTCGGTCAGCGCCTGTTGCGCGGGCGGGATTTCGATGACGGTACGGGACTGGGCTTCGCCGGACATGGCCTGCGATTCGCCGATGGCGAGCAGGACGATGTCCGCCGCCTTGGCCGCCGCCACCGCCTTGGCGATGCCGCCGTCGATCGGCCCGCTGATGTCGCTACCGCGCGTGACGGTGAGCTTCGTCGGGTCGGGGAGCGCGGCGCGCAGGCCCGTGGCGATGTCCACGCCCTTGTCCGGGTCGCCGTAAAAGGCCCAGGGGCCGTAGAGATTGGCGGTGTCCTGTGCGAAGGGGCCGATGAGGGCGATGGCCTGCCCCCTGGCCGGGTCGATCGGCAGGACGCCTTCATTTTTGAGCAGCACGACCGATCGGGTGGCGGCTTCGCGGGACAGGGCGCGGTGGGCTGGGGTGAAGATGCGGGTCTTTTCCGCTTCCTCGTTCAGCGACCGCCAGGGGTTGTCGAACAGGCCGATGGCGGCCTTCACATAGAGGATGCGGCGCACGGCGACGTCGATCGTGCCCATCGGCACCGCGCCGCTCTTCACCAGATCGGGGAGGTAGCGGATATAGAGGCCGCTCTGCATCGACATGTCGACCCCGGCGAGGACGGCGAGGCGGGCGGCGTCGCGGTCATCCTCCGCAAAGCCGTGGGCGACCAGTTCTTCGTCGGCGGTGTAATCGGAAAAGACGAAGCCGCGAAACTGCATTTCGCCGCGCAATATGTCGGTGAGGAGTTCGCTGTCGGCGGTGGCGGGGACGCCGTTGATCTCGTTGAAGGCGGCCATGGTGGTGAGCGCGCCGGCCGCGAACGCCTTGCCAAAGGGGGGCAGATGGGTTTCGCGCAGCGTTTCCTCGCTGATGTCGACATTGCCATATTCCAGGCCCGCGGCGACCGCGCCATAGGCGGCGAAATGTTTGGGGCAGGCGAGCAGCGCGTCGTCGCGGCGCAGGTCGCGGCCCTGATAGCCGCGGATGCGGGCGGCGGAGAGGAGGCCGGTGAGGGTCACATCCTCCCCTGCCCCCTCCACTACGCGGCCCCAGCGCTGGTCGCGCGCGACATCGACCATGGGGGCGAAAGTGAGGTGGAGGCCCGCGGCGGTGGCTTCGATCGCCTGGGCGCGGGCGGTGCGCTCGCACAAAGCGGGGTCGAAGCTGGAGGCTTCGGCGAGGGGGACCGGGAAGATGGTCTTGAGGCCGTGGATGACGTCGCCCGCGAAGAGCAAGGGGATGCCGAGGCGGCTGTCCTTGACCGCGATCTCCTGCGCGCGGCGGCCGCCTGCAACGCCGATGCCGTTGAAGAGGCAGCCGACCCGGCCCTTGCGGATTTCCTGCGCGAGGCGCTTTTCGTCCTGGATGCCGACCTGCGGGTTGGGGGGATTGAAGGGGCGGAAGCTGTCGGCGAGGCAGGTCATTTGCCCGGCCTTTTCCTCCAGCGTCATCTTCGCGATCAGGGCGTCGACGCGCGCCACGTCGGTCTGCGCCAGGGCGCGGCGGGGGAGGCCGAGGGCGAGGACGCCGCCCAGCGTGCGGATGAGAAGGTCGCGGCGATCGAAGGTCATGTGGGGAGGGCGTAACCGGACAAGGATGAATGAAACTTGTCCAGCCAACGCGAGCGCGCGGATTTTGTTGCACCGCGTCAACGACCCTGCGGCGCGGCGCGTTCGTCCGCGGTGGGGGGCAGCGATGCGGGGAATGTCTGGGGAAGGCTATGGTGGACGCATTTGGGCTCGAACCAAGGACCCGCTGATTAAGAGTTCGACAGGCCAAAAACGGCCTGACCTCGCCTGACCACGAAAACGATTGTCTTCCAAGCATCTAGCGGGAATGACGTGGCTAGGCCGTGGTTGGAAAGTCTAACCCCGGCTCCGTCTTAACCGTCTTAGGAGCCGTCTTACAATGGCTGAGCTTACCGACAAGGCAGTGGAGAAGCTGCCGCTCGCGACCGGCGGGCAATACGTTGTGCGCGATGATTTGCCCGGCTTCTATGTCGTGGTTCGGCGCGGACCAGCCAACCTACAAGCCGCAAGGGAAGTGGTGGCTGGACAATCCCAAGCGTCGCCAGGTGCGCGGGCTCATCTTCCGGCCGGGCGGTGCCGAGACGGTCAATGGCTACCTCAACCTCTGGCGCGGCTTCGGGCTCGATCCTGCGCTGGGCGACTGGTCGCTCATGCGCGCCCACATCCGCGACATTCTCGCGGACGGTGATGAGGCCAGCGCCGACTACATCATCCGCTGGGCCGCCTGGGCAGTGCAGCATCCCGAATATCCTGCCGAGGTGGCGCTTGTGTTCAAGGGCGGCATGGGCACGGGGAAGGGCACGTTCGGCCGGGCTATGCGCAAGCTGTTTGGCCAGCACGGCCTGCACCTGACCTCTCCCGCCCAGGTGGCCGGGCGCTTCAACTCCCACTTGCGCGACGTGTGCCTGTTGTTCGCGGATGAGGCGATCCGGCCCGACGACCGCGCGGCGCGCGGGGTGCTCAAGGCGCTTCTCACCGAACCGACGCTGCCAATCGAAGGCAAGGGCCGGGATATCGTGGAGGCTCCCAACTATGCCAAGGTGGTGATGGCCTCGAACGACGATTGGGTGGTCCCGGTCGACATCGACGACCGCCGCTTTGCCGTCTTCGGGGTGTCCAACGACCGGCGGCAAGATGAAGCCTATTTCGCCGCGCTGAATGCCGAGCTCGACAATGGCGGGCTCGAAGCCATGCTGCACGACCTGTTGGCGATGGAGCTCGGCACCTGGCACCCCCGGCAAGCGATCCCCGACACAAGCGCGCGGCGCGAGCAACAGATGGCCACGCTCGACGGGTTCGACGCCGTGTTCCTCGACCTCTTGCGCGAGGGCGTAATCCCCTCCGACCGCTGGCCGGGCGTCGATCAACCCTTTGTCGCCACAACGGCGCTCCGGGCACTCGCCGCTGAGCGCAACCGGCGCAGTGATGTTTCGCTCAACCAGGTGTCGGACCTGTTGAAGCGGCTGGGCTTCGAGAAGGTGCGTCGGTCGCGGCCGAGCGGCTTTGTGCTGCCGACGCTGCCGGAAGCGCGAGCGGCATGGGACCGCGTGTGTACGCCAGTGGCGTGGGACGACGCCGATTGCTGGGTTGCAATGCAGGACGGTGGCGATCCGGCGCGGGGGACGTTCTGATGGCTACCGACTACCGACCTGTTACCGACCCTACCGACCTTTGCGAGGTCGCTTCTTGGGCTTTTGGGGGCCGAGCGCCCGCCGACCACGCCTTCCTGCCCCCTAAAAAAGAGAGCCGAACGCCGCCCGAGCGGCCCTGCTAACTGCCAGTTAGCAGGTCTGTGGCCGCAAACCCCTACGGCTGCCATCGGTTCGGTGTGCAGTGCTCCAATTAAGACGGTGAAAACGACGGGAAACCCCGCTGGAAAGGGCTATGGAACAAACAATGAACAGTGAACCGAAGTCGCGCGCCAAGAAGCGCAAGGAGCCAACGGGCCTGACGGTACGCGATGCGTCCGGCATCGCCATGCTGCCCCCGGCCGTGGACATTGTGCGCAACATGGCCCGGCTGGGTCACCCGGTGCCGAGCATCGCCGCCGCCCTGGGCATCAGCAGGGAGACGCTGAACCAGTGCCGGAAGCGCCAGCCTGAGGTCGACGAGGCCTTTGCCCAAGGCCGCGCGGGGCTGGAATTCGAGCTCGCCAGCAGCCTCGTGGAGGCGGCCCGCAAGGGCAACATCGTGGCGGCCATGTTCGCCCTCAAGTCGATGTTCGGCTACCGCGACAATGGCCAGACCGACACGGCCCCCAAGGTGGCGGTGCAGATCGCCTGCCACCTGGTAGGGCACTCGGTGGTCGATTTGCAGGTACCGGGCTTCAAGCGGCTCCTGGGTGAATGCGTCGCGCGCGCCGTACATCTCGATGAGTTTGGCCTTGAACGGCTTTGAGAACGCCTTGCGCCCGTCGATCCGTCCGGCCTTGATGTCGGCTGGATCACCGAACCGGTAGACCCCGATCTTCCGGCCGGTCTTCGCAGACACCCTGTCGCGCTTCATCACGATGGGAATGCCAGCTTCTTTGACGTCGCCAGCGACGCGCGGGGGATGGTCGTAGCCCAGGTCGTTGAGGTCTTCGGTGGAGCAAGTGCCATGCTCAATCAGGTAGTCGATCAGCGCCCGCGCTCGTTTCGCGGTCACTTTGTCGCACAAGGCAAGTATCCGAGGATCAACGTCTTTTCTGGCCATTGGCCGACGCTAACCGGAATGGCAGTCGCAATCCAGCTTTTGGCGCTCTGCCGTCTTAATCCCCGTCTTTCTAAGACGGTGGCCCTTGAGGGGAGGTGCTAAGGTATTGGAAAGTTTGGTGGACGCACTTGGGCTCGAACCAAGGACCCGCTGATTAAGAGCCATGATCAGAGGGTCCTAGCGCGTCCGCATGGGTCCAAAAATGGCGGAAATCTGCGATTCATAGTCCGCATTGTTCTTGAAATGTTCGCCAGTATCCACTACAAAAAGCTACCTAAGGTAGCAGGTACATATGGCGAACAAAGTAGGTTTGACGGATGCGAAGATCGCAGGGCTGAAGGCGCCGACAGCGGGTCAGATTGAGCTCGCCGATGGTATCGTACCCGGACTTAGGCTCCGCATGGGTGCCAGTGGTATCAAGACGTACATTCTGCGCAAGCGGGTTCAGGGCAAATGGTTGAATGTGACAATCGGACGCCATGGGCCAAGCTTTACGCTGGCCCATGCCCGAAAGAAGGCGCGCGATCTGCTTGTCGATGTCGAGCAGGGCAAGAGCATCGCCAGAAAAGCGGGGGCAAAGAGAAAGGGATCAAAAGGGGTCGGGACAGTCGCGGAACTCTACGAGACGTACCTTGCTCAGCAGATCGAGGGCAAAAAGCGGAGCGCGAGGGAGTTCGATCGAGTGTTCCGAAAATACATCGAGCCCGAGATTGGAGACCGGCTCGCGGACTCCATAACCCGAAGTGACGTGAGCCGCTTCGTTGAGAAAATTGCGTTCGAGCGGGGCAAGGAAACCCTGACGATGGCGCGGATCGTGTATCGCCACCTTTCAACTTTCTACACTTGGGCGCTCACCAGATTGGAGCATATGCCCGCCAATCCATGCCGGGATGCATGGCGGCCGAAGCGGAATGAGCCTCGCGACCGTGTACTCAGCGACCGTGAGCTTGCTGCGCTTTGGCAATCTGCGGTCGAGGATGGCTAGCCTCCTCATGGAGCGGCGGAAGCGCTGCCGCTTTCAGTTTAGCTATTGGCAGTTGCAATGATTGAGAACCAGAAGATCCGTCCGGCAATGGTCATAGGACCACTTGGAGAGCCGCTCACTCTCGAGTCCCTGCCGCCGAGGGAAACAAGGCGCTGGGTCGTTCGACGCAAGGCAGAGGTCGTTGCTGCGGTCAATGGCGGTCTGCTAACCATTGATGAAGCGTGCGACCGGTATAGTCTGGCCTTGGAGGAATTTGCGTCCTGGCAGCGAGCTGTCGAACGATCCGGCATGGCTGGACTTCGTGTCACACGCCTGCAGCACTATCGCGATCTGTATCAGCGCCTGCAGAAATATTGATCGGCGTTTACAAGCCCGACTAGCCGAAATAGGTTCATTCTCTGGTACAACCAGCCCATACCAGAGGAAAAGGGAGCGAACGATGGCGTACAAGATCGATGAAATTGAAGGCATTGGCGCGAAGTACGCCGAGCGGCTGCAGGCCGCAGCGATCAAGACCACGGACGACCTGCTTAAATCATGTGGGAGCCGCAAGGGCAGGGAAGAAGTCGCCGGGCAGACCGGATTTTCGGCCAGCCAACTCCTCAAGTGGGCAAACATGGCCGACCTGATGCGGATCTCCGGAATTGGTGAAGAATTTTCGGAACTACTCGAAGCAGCGGGTGTCGACACCGTCAAGGAACTCGCCACGCGCAAAGCCGAGAATTTGTCGGCCAAGATGAAGGAGGTCAACGACGCCAAGAAGCTGACCCGGGCACTGCCTGCCGCATCGCAGGTCCAGAAATGGATCGACCAGGCAAAGACCATGGATGCGGTTATCAGCCATTGAACCGTTAGGTTCCTTCAAAACTGCGCGAGGAGGTATGGGCGAAAGCCCGGGGCAGAGGCAGAGTGTGGACCGTCTCTGCCTCCTTGGCGATACCGATGGAAACCGCATCCTCGAACCTCGTGGCGGAACCGGCGAAAAATCCGATGACTTTTGCGATGGCCCTGTCATTTCTCAACGGAATTGGCTCCCACATTGAAAGTATGAGCCGTGGGCAAGCAAGTGCAGGCTGCTCCCCGGCGGGGCCGCGCGTCCTGCTTGACATTAATCCGCGCCAGTTCAGGTTGTGATTCAATCGAGGAGGATGATTCTGATGCTGAAGGAGTTCAAGGAATTCATCGCGAAGGGCAATGTCCTCGATCTGGCCGTTGCCGTGATCATTGGCGCAGCCTTTGCGAAGATCGTCTCCAGCCTCACGGACGAGATCATCATGCCGGTTGTCGGCGCCATATTCGGCGGTCTCGATTTCTCGAGCAAATTCATAATCCTTGGTGAGGTTCCGGCGAGCTACCACGGCTCATTGACCGACTATGCTGCCCTGAAGGCGGCTGGCGTTCCGATCCTCGGCTGGGGGTCATTCCTTACCGTCCTGCTCGACTTCCTTATTCTTGCGTTCATCATCTTCCTGATGGTCCGCACCGCAACCAAGATGATGCGAAAGGCGCCCGAAGCCGAAGCCGGCCCGAGCGAAGTAGAGCTTTTGACCGAGATCCGTGACGAACTTCGGGGTAAGGTCTAGCCTGAAACAAGATACAGGGAGTTTGCGATGAGTATCCTGGATAATATCCTTGGCCAAGTGGGCAGCAACATCGACATTGCCAACATGGCTGCGAAGGTCGGAATTGATCCTGCCATGGCCGAGAAGGCCGTTGCTGCCTTGGGCGCAGCCCATTCGCAGCCATCCGACACCGTAGCGACCGCCGCAGCACAAACCGGTATTGACAGTGGGACGTTGAACCAGATCGTCGGTCACATCGGCGGCGAGGGTGCTCTTGCCCGCTTCAGCCAGCTTTTTGGGGACCACCCGCAAGCCGCTGGGCTCCTTGGAATGCTTGACCGTGATGGCGACGGAAATCCACTCAACGACGTCATGGGCATGGCGAAGAACCTGTTCGGCAAGGACTAATCCTCAGCCGATGAGGGAGGGCGATTTGACGAATCCGGAGTTCGCAAAACGTCGGTGATGGCAGTTGCTGCGCCTCGCGCTGTTGGTCGCGGCTTTGCTTGCGATCACCCTGCAGTTCGATACCAGGTCGGTCCCGTTTGGGCTGCTTGGTTTGGGCGTCGTGACCGCTGCAGCATTTCTGATCGTTCTGACGATTTCGACAATTATAAGAGAGCTTCGCGGGCCCGAATAGTCCCGAACGAGGCGACCTCCTTGTCGCGGGGATCTCCGCGCGCTCAACCGGTGTCGCTATTTTCGCCGAGACCGGTGCGATGGAGCAGCTCTGGTTGTTCTGGCTTGCCCCATTGGTCGGCGCGGCGGTCCTGCTGGGCATCGTCAACTTCTTCAAGCGCGGCAGCGTGCGCTGATCGCGGCTGAAAGAGGAGCCCCCGATCCGGATGGTCGGTTTTTGGAAGGCCGTCGGATTTCGGGGCAGTTCCCGGCGATGGTGCGGGATTAGTAGCTGATTGCAGGATCCAGGGTTTTTGCCTGATCGACCCACTTCTGCACTTGCGTGATCGCCGGCAGCGCCCGGGTCAGGCTCTTCGCCTCATTCACTTCTTTCAACTTCGCGGCAAGATTTTCCGCATTGCGCGTGGCCAATTCCTTGACAGTGTCGACGCCGGCCGCTTCCAGCAATTCGGAATATTCCTCAGCGATCCCAGAAATCCGCATCAGATCCGCCATATTGGTCCATTTGAGGAGCTGGTTAGCGGAAATACCGGTCTTCTCGGCGGTCTCATCGCGGCCTTTCCGGCTACCGCAGGCTTTGAGCAAATCGTTGGTTGAATAGATCGCGGCGGCCTGCAAGCGCTCAGCGAACTTGGCGCCAATGCCTTCAATCTCGATAATCTTGTAATCCATTTGCTTCTCCCATGACCCAGAATTACGCCCAGCAATAGTCTTCCAGCGAGCGTGCAAGCTGACACCCTTCAACAGCTGTCACAAGACACCTCGAATCCTGAAATCGCGATACCTGACGAACGAGGTCATCTGTCAACCAGTACGCTGACGCGGTGATAGATGGGGTTGAAGAGCGGGCGCCACCGTGGTGACGGCAGCCCTGCCGCTCTGGGTCAGCCGAACAGCTTGCTGGCGGTCCCTGCTACGCGCGCGCCAAGATAGCGAGCACCAGCGAGTTCATCCTTGTCGGGCTGGCGGCTGCCATCGCCGCCGGCAATGGTCGTGGCGCCATACGGTGCGCCGCCGCGGACCTTGTCATGGCCTGATTGTCCAGCGAAGCCGTAGTCGAGCCCGACGATGGTCATGCCAAAGTGCAGCATGTTGGTGATGAGCGAAAACAGCGTCGTTTCCTGACCACCATGTTGCGTCGCAGTCGAGGTGAACGCGGCGCCGACCTTGCCGTTGAGCGCGCCGCGCGCCCACAGCCCGCCGGCCTGGTCGAGAAATGCCGCCATCTGTGAAGAAATCCGGCCAAACCGCGTGCCGGTGCCAAGGACGATGGCATCATAGTTTTCAAATTCGGCCACCGTCGCGACGGGGGCCGCCTGATCGAGCTTGAAGTGGCTCGCCCTGGCGATCTCCTCGGGAACGGTCTCGGGCACGCGCTTGATATCGACGGTGGCGCCCGCTTCGCGCGCACCTTCCGCGATGGCCTGCGCCATCGTCTCGATATGGCCGTATGCCGAATAATAGAGGACGAGAACTTTGCTCATGACTGATTTCCTTCTGGATTGGTCGGCATAGCTGAGGCGCCGAAGGCGTAGGCATCCATGCGCAGGACGCCGTAAGTGTTGCTGGTGTGGAGGCGCTCCACGGGGGCGCTCGCCCCCGCCGCACCCAGTGCAACGAACAGCGGCAGGAGATGCTCCTCGGTCGGATGATTGCGCTGCGCGTGTGGGGCGAGGCGGCGATAGGCTAGCAGGTCGCAGGTGCGTCCCTCCTTGAGCGCCACATCGAACCAGTCGGCAAAGGCGGTAACCCATTCGGGCTCTGCCATGCCTGCCTGACCGCGCCAGCTCGACAGGTCGTGCGTGAAGCTGCCGCTTGCGACGATCAGCACGCCTTCGTTTGCGAGCGGTGCGATCGCGCGGCCGACCTCCAGGTGATGCCCGGGGCCAAGCTGGCTTTGCACCGATAGCTGAACCACCGGGATGTCGGCTTCCGGCCAGGCGAGCATCAACGGCACCCAGGCCCCATGGTCGAGCCCTCTTGCGGTATCCGTCGCCGAGGGAAGTCCGGCATCGGCGAGGAGATCGACGATCCGGTCGGCAAGCTGCGGATCGCCAGGCGCGGGATAGGTCAGTTTGTAGAGTGCATCCGGAAATCCCCCGAAATCGTGGATCGTCCGGTTGCGCTCGACCGCGTTGACGGTGGGGACGCGCGTTTCCCAGTGGGCGGAAACCACCACGATCGCGCGCGGCCGCGGCATTGCCGTCGCAAGACCCTTGAGGAAGTGGCGGGCAGCCACATCCTCGAAAGGCAGTGTCGGCGCGCCGTGCGAGAGGAACAGCGGGCGGGCCATGGCTCACACCTTGCTCTTGAAGGGATTGCCTATGGCATAGGCGCCGTCGCCTATGATGGCCTGAGACGCCAGCACGATCGTCCAGAACACCGGATATTCCCAACCGCCGCCGGGATTGGAGAAGGTGAAACCGTTGCCGGCGTGCGGCACGATCGCCCCGATCATGATCGGCAACGCCGCCAGTGCAGCCCAGCGCGTCATCAAGCCGAGGATCAATGCGAGACCAAGCCCGATCTCACCGGCCATGACCGGATAGGCCAGGATGCCGGGAAATCCGATGCTCTCGAAGAAGCCGGCCGTTCCGGCGGGCGTGAACACCAGGAGCTTGATCAGCCCGTGGGTGAGAAGAATGGAGCCGCTGGTCACGCGGAGCAAGGCAATCGCCTGCGAAGTCGAAGCTGTCTGGGTCATGGTCCAGAGTCCTGTGTGTCGATGACCATCAGTTACGCTGCTACATCACTGCATGCCATTCGCGATGTTTGACTAGTGCTCATGCGATTTCGTATAGTATGGTATGGATTGGGACGACCTCCGCACATTCCTTGCCATCGCCCGGCACGGCACGCTTTCTGCCGCGGCTCGCGCGCTCGGTGTAACCCAGCCGACGATGGGGCGCCGGCTCACGGCGATGGAAGAGCGCACGGGCGCGCGTCTGCTGCAACGACTGCCCGGCGGCTACGCCCTGACCCCGCTCGGTGAGACTATTCTTGGTAACGCAGAAAGGGTCGAGGCAGAGGTTCTCGCCGCAGAGCGCACCATCACCGGGAAGGACATCGCGCTGGAAGGCCTGGTCAGGCTGACCACGGTCGATACGCTGGCCGCGCGGATCGTCACTCCGGCGCTCGCCGAACTGCAAGCGAAACACCCCGGCATCATTGTCGAACTGGTTCCCGACACGCGTTCACTCAGCCTGTCCAAGCGGGAAGCCGACATCGCGCTGCGCATGTCACGTTTCGAGGGGAACGAGGTGGCGGCCCGACGCGTCGGCGCGCTCGCCATGGGACTGTACTCAGCCCCGGATATGGCCCGGCGCATCGAGGAGGGGCAAGCCCGCCTCGTAACGGTGCTCGACGATCAGGCGCATTTGCCGGAGGCCAAATGGCTGCGGGATGCCTTTCCCGATGCGCTTATCGGTTTTCGCTCCAACAGCCGTGAGGTGCAGGTTCACGCGACTCTTGCAGGCGCCGGGGTTGCGGCGCTCGCCCGCTATCGTGCCGATGGGGAGCCCGGGCTAGTTCGCCTGTACCCCGACAGACCTGACCTTGTTCGAGACATCTGGATAGGTGTGCATGTGGACATGCGCCACATGCCGAGAGTGCGGGCAGTGACCGATACAGTTGTCGAAGCACTGCGGAAAAACGCCGCGATTCTCAATCCGGGTCACTGAACCCCAGTTGTTGATAGAGCAAGACAGGCTCGAGCACACGCTCGAGCCAGCTTTTCGTCGCAATACCTTGATCAACCGTCGCCGGATCCGCTGCTACCTAGAGAGCTACCTAGCGATCTGCGAGCGGAAATCCGGTTGGCCCAAGGGCCATTTAATACGTTGAAATATATGGGGAATTTGGTGGACGCACTAGGGCTCGAACCTAGGACCCGCTGATTAAGAGTCAGCTGCTCTACCAACTGAGCTATGCGTCCACACCGGCCTGTTCCGGTCCGTTAAAGGACCGCCTGCATCGGCCCGATGCAGTGGTGGACAGGGCTGGATTCGAACCAGCGTACGGGAAACCCGGGCAGATTTACAGTCTGCTGCCTTTAACCACTCGGCCACCTGTCCAGTGCCCTGCGCGACAAGAAATTTGCGTTCCCGCCTCGCTGGAGGCGGCTCAATGGCGAAAGGAGACTTGCCTGTCAATGGGGTGATGTGAAAAGAGCGCAATCATGAAAAAGCCCAATCGCTCCACCAAGTCCAAGGGCGCCTTTCCGCGCTTCTATGGTCGTCACGCCGTCATAGCGGCGCTCGCCAACCCTAACCGCATCGTGCGCAAGATATGGGGCACGCGCGAAGCGCTGGGCGCCCTCGATCTGCCGCCGGTGCTGCCGATCATCTATTCCGACGTCGCCGACATGGGCCGCATGGTCCCGTCCGACGCGCCGCACCAGGGCATCGTCGCCGAAGTCGAGCCGCTGGACGATGTCTGGCTGGGCGAGATATTGGAGGAAGGCCAGGACGACAGGCGGCCGATCCTGGTGCTGGACCAGGTGACCGATCCGCATAATGTCGGCGCGATCCTGCGCTCCGCCGCCGCTTTCGACGCGCTGTGCATCGTCACGCAGGACCGGCACGCCCCGCCCGAATCGGGCGTGCTGGCGCGCGCGGCGTCGGGCGCGCTGGAAAATGTGCCCTGGGTGCGGGTGGTGAACCTGGCCCGCGCGCTCGAAGAGATTGCCGAAGCGGGCTATTGGCGCATCGGGCTGGACGGCGACGCCGACACCATATTGGGCGAGGCGATCGGCGAATCGCGTGTCGCCCTGGTGCTGGGGGCCGAGGGCGAAGGGCTGCGCCACAATACGATCGCCCATTGCGACATCATCGCCAAGCTGCCGATCAGCCCGCGGATGGAGAGCCTGAACGTGTCGAACGCCGCAGCGATCGCGTTGTACGCCGCAACGGTTCGCTAACCGGCCTATAGAAAGGAAGCGCCATGGACCGCCTGTATCGCACCCTGGGGGCGCTGGCGGGGCTGCTGGCGCTCTCCGCCTGCCTGGTGACGCCGGGCGCGTTCGAATCGAGCCTGGACATCCGTGCCGACCGCAGCTTCGCCTTCGCCTATAAGGGCGAGATATTGGCGTCGGACATGGGCAAGAGCGGCCTGGCCGGCGGCGGGCCCTCCACCGACGACACGCAAGACGACGCCGAGGCCGCGCCGACGCTGATGCAGATCGCCGCGCGCGACGAGGATTTCAGCGACGCGGTCGCCGATGGCGCGGACAAGGGCGACGAGGCGCAGATGCTGGCGATCGCCGCGGCGCTGACCAAGGAAAAGGGGTTTCGCTCGGCCCGCTACATGGGCAACCGCAAGTTCGAGATCGATTATGCGATGACGGGCAAGCTGACCCACGCCTTCCTCTTCCCCTTCAACATCGACGCCCAGATCATACTGCCCTTCGTCGCGGTGGAACTGCGCGGCGACGACCGGGTGCGGGTCAAGGCGCCCGGCTTCGCCAACGGGTTCGACAAGAGCCAGGGACCGGCCGGCATGGGAAATGGGGCAGGGGACGAGGCGGCCAAGGCGCTGAACGGCCGCTTCACGCTGACAACCGACGCGGACATCGTCAGCCAGAATCAGGAAGAGGGCGCGCAAACCACGCCGCAAGGCAAGCGGATCATCTGGACGATATCGCCGCTGACCAGCGATGCCCCAGCGGCCACGCTGCGGGTGAAGCCATAATGGCATAATGGCGTGTCCCCGCGGAGGCGGGAACCCAGTTCGGACGTTTCGACTGGGTTCCCGCCTCCGCGGGGACACATATATTCGCATCACAGGTCATGCTTTGGTGCGACAAGACATATCGCACCCGCCATGTTCAAAGACGCTTCAGTCTTCCGGCGCGATGGTGACGCGCAGGCCGTCGAGCGAATCGCTCAGCATCACCTGGCAGGACAGGCGGCTGGTTTCGTTGCGATGGTCGGAACTGTCGAGCAGGTCGTTTTCGTCCTCACTCATGGCCGGCAGCGCGTCGGCGAAGGCCGGATCGACATAGACATGGCAAGTCGCGCAGGAGCAGCAACCGCCGCACAGCGCCAGCAATTCGTCAAAACCGTTGTCGCGAATGATTTCCATCACCGACAGGCCATTGTCGCCATCGACAGCCTGTTCTTCACCTGCACGGTTGACCACGATCAATTTCGGCATCTATCCAATCCCCTCGAATTTTCTCCGCCGCTCTGACCCACAGACGCCGGGAAATCAAGGGCTGGACAGCAGAGACATGGTTACAAGTGCAGAAGAGTTGCGCGCCAGCCTGGACGCCATCGCATTGTTGGAGCCTGGCTTTGGCGCGGCGATCGGCCGGGTGGGCTATCCCGCGCCGCGCGCGCGGGCGCCCGGTTACGAAACGCTGCTCCGGACCATCGTTGGCCAGCAGGTCAGCGTGGCGGCCGCGGCGGCGGTGTGGCGCAAGCTGGAAGCGGAACTGGGCGAAGGCTGCGTGCCCGACGCACTGATCGCGCGCGACTTCGACACTTTGCGCGCCTGCGGCCTGTCCCGTCAGAAACAGGGCTATGCCCGCAGCCTGGCCGACCTGATCCTGTCGGGCGCGCTGGATCTGCACGCCTTGCCCGCCGATGACGAGGAGGCGATCGCCCAACTCGTCCGCATCAAAGGCATCGGCCGCTGGTCGGCGGAAATCTACCTGCTGTTCGCGGAGGGGCGACCCGACATCTGGCCCGCCGGCGACCTGGCGGTGCAGATCGAGATCGGCCGCATCCTGGGCCTGCCCGAACGGCCGAGCGAAAAACTGACCCGCGAAGTCGCCCAAGCCTGGCGCCCGCATCGCGGCGCCGCCGCGATCATGGCCTGGCACCATTATAACACCGAGGTATTTTGACATGACTCTCCCGCACGCCCGCTACATCGTCCTTCAACATGAGGGCGTCTGGAAGATCAATCTGGACAACAGATATTACGGCCCGTTCCCGACGCAGGCGTTGGCCGTGGACAGCGCCACCGGCACGGCGCGGCAGGCGAGCGAGGCGGGCTATCCCGCATCGGTGCTGTTGATGCATGGGGCGCAGTTCGAAACGCTGTGGACCAGCGTTGCGGACTGACCTGTTCTTTAGAGCAGGTTTTGGAGCGCAGGGTCGTGTCCCAGGAGGTGGTGTAGGAACCGTCAATCCACGGCAGGATCGGGATCGGGTTCGGGTCAGGCAGCCAGAGCTGGCAGGCTGACAATGGGGTTATGGCTCACCGCGCCGATTGTTTCCA
>NZ_SEOO01000036.1 GCF_004152865.1 Sphingobium cupriresistens
GCCAGGATCAAACTCTCAAGTTTGATGTCCGATACATACCAGCCGGAATAAGGCCAATATATACCGCTCATTTCCAGGAGCCATTCCTGCACAATATATAAACTAGTGGATATATATTGAGACATATGAACGATCTGCCGAGCAAGCCCGACAAAACCCAATAAGGAACGGCCTAAATTTGACCGATCATATCACGCCTGAAAGCCGTGACAAACCGGAGCCGCCGCCCACATGTCCCTTCATCTAACCAACAATGTCAAAGAACCGACAACTAAAGAGGGACAGCCATTCTTCCTCGAAACTGGTTCCGAGGGAGGGCGTCCCGTCCATGTTGGCGACCGTCTGGCGCAGCGCCGCAAAGGCGCCGTCCCGTCCGGTGAGAGGCCCTCTAGGCCCCACCTCTGAGTCGGTCAATGACTTTTTTCAAAAACGCGCTCCGATCGCCCATATGGACGGCAGAGAAATCGAAAAATCAGAAAAGCGCCACAGGCATGTAACCTCCATCCCGATCAAAGGGAGCCTTCAAGCAGCCTTCAAGCGGATAGATGGGATCTTATCTTTTATCGTCTGTACGAGAGGGCAGATTCATCGCGATTTCCCTTGCACTCAGGAACCATGCTTGGCACGGTGGAAAGGCATCGGAAATCATGCTTTTCAACAGGATGTTCGGCATCGATCCGCCTTCGGTGATTGACGATCCCTCATGACCACCGCCCCCATTCCCAGCTTCTACCTCTATGGCGAACCCCAGCGCAGCGTGGCGGAAGGCTTCGTCCATGTCGAAAGCCTGGACGATCGGTCCCGCCCCAGCGAATGGACAATCCGCCCGCATGTCCATCGCGACCTCAACCATATCATCCTGATCGGCGAAGGCGGCGGCGCGATGCAGGCGGAGGCGGCGCAGGTCCGTTTCGACGCGCCCTGCCTGCTGCTGATCCCGGCCGGCATCGTCCACGGCTTCACCTGGCACAGCGAGTCGGGCGGCCATGTCACCACCATCGCCGACGCCTATCTACGCCATCTGGTCACTCGCGACGCCGATCTTGCCCCGCTCTTCACCCATCCTCATGCCGTCCCCCTGCCGGTCGGGGACGGCTCTGTGGCCCAAGACATCATCATGCGCATGGCGCAAGAACTGGGCTGGTCCGGCCCAGGCCAGCGCGCCGCCGTCGAATCCGCGCTCCTCTCGCTGATGGTCTTCGCCCTGCGCCACGCAACACTGGCGCAGGCGGCCCGGCCCGGCACCGCGCGCCAGGCCGCACTGGTCGCACGGCTGCGCGAACGGATCGAACAACGCTTCCGCCGGCGCGAACCCGTGGCGGATCACGCTAAAGCGCTCGGCACCAGCCTCACCGCGCTGCGCCAGGCCTGCGCGCAGGTCGCGGGCAGCGGCCCCGCCCAGATGCTCGACGACCGCGCCTTGCTGGAGGCGCGCCGCCTGCTCCTCTATTCCCAGCTGTCGGTGGCGGAGATCGCCTATGCTATCGGTTTCGAAGACCCGGCCTATTTCTCACGCTTTTTCACCCGCCATATCGGCCAGCCGCCCCGCGCCTATCGCGCCGCGCGGACAGGTTGACGGCGCGCGCCGCGCTCTTACATAGCCAGCCATGACAGCGGAAAAGCTAACCGACCTGCTCGTGGCCCGGCTGGTCCGCGACCACGGCAAAAGCAAGCATCACTGGCGCAAGGTGGTGGGCAAGCTCAGGCTCTACAGCACCGCCACGCATCCCCATTGCAACTGGAATGCCACGCCAACCGGCAGTTTTCAGGATGTAGCGCTGATCGAGCGTCTGCTCGACGACCTGCGCATGACGCACCCGCTGTTGAACGCATGACGCTCGTCTAGCCCTCTCCCGCCTTTCGCGCAAAAGGGCGGACAAGAACAGTCCGCTTCCGGTCGACAGGCGTCAAACTCACCCATTTGCCGAGTCCCTCCTAACGCTCCGCCACCAGCAGCTTGTCGATCTTGCGCCCATCCATGTCCACAATCTCGAATCGCCATCCCTGGTCGTCGATAAAATCGCCCACTTCCGGCAACCGTTTGAGCAGCCACAGCGCATGGCCCGCCACCGTCGCATAGTCGCGGTCTTCGGACAGGTCGATGCCGATCCGCTCGGCCAGTTGGTCGATCGGCATCTGCCCCGACACCAGCAGGCTGCCATCGTCCCGCTCGACCATGTCCGGGTCGTCATAGGCGTCGCGGTCCGACGCGAAATGGCCCGCAATCGCCGACAGCAGGTCGGCCGGGGTCACGATCCCCTCGAAATGGCCATATTCGTCATGGACCATCACCATCGGCACGTCGGACCGGCGCAGCACTTCCAGCGCGTCCATCGCATCGACCTGGTCCGGCACCACTTCCGCCCGGCGCATCAGCGCCCCGACATTCAAGGATTCGCCCCGGAACAGCGCGGTCATGATGTCGCGCGCCTGGACGATGCCGATAATGTCCTCCACCGACCCGCGCCCCACCGGCAGGCGGGTGTGCGGCGTTTCCAGCAACCGGGCGCGGATGGTCGCGTCGTCGGCGGCGATGTCGATCCAGTCGACGTCCATCCGCTGGGTCATCACTTCGCGCACCGGCCGGTCGGCCAGCCGCACGACGCCCGATATGATCGCCCGCTCGCTTTCCTCGATGATGCCCGACTTGCTGGCCTCCGCGACGATCAGGTGCAGCTCCTCGGCGGTCACATGATGTTCCGATTCGCGGTCCAGCCGCAGTAATTTGAAGATCAGGCTGCTCGACCCGTCCAGCACCCAAACGATCGGCGCGGTGATCTTCGACAGCCACAGCATCGGCGTCGCGACCAGCACCGCGATCGGTTCGGGCGCGCGCAGCGCGAATTGCTTGGGCACCAGCTCGCCCACGATCAGCGACGCATAGGTGGTCAGGCCGATGACCAGCGCGAACCCGGCATTTTCCGCCAGATTGGGCGACAGGCCCAGCATCTGCAAACGCTCGCCCGTCGGCCCGCCCAGGCTTGCGCCCGAATAGGCGCCCGCGACGATGCCGATCAGGGTGATGCCGATCTGCACCGTGGACAGGAACTTGCCCGGATCGCTGGCCAGCGCCAGCGCGGTGGTCGCGCCCTTGCGCCCTGCCTTCTCCATCCCCTGCAACCGCGGCTTGCGCGCGGAGACGATGGCCAGTTCGGACATGGCGAAGACACCATTCAAGGCGACGAGCGCCAGGATGATGACAAGATCGGCCCAGGGAAAGGGCGTCGGATTATGGAGGGAGATCGTGGCCATGGTGGTCAACTACCTCCTATAACCGCTAATCTTTCAATTTCACAACATCCCCCTCATCATCGGTTCAGTTCGCATGTGGAACAAACGCCATGTTCGACCATTATGAGGGGCAGTCGCTCCTACAGGCGCGAAAAAGACAAGGGAACAGGATCATGAGGATTTCTCACCGCATCATCGGCGCCGCAGGGCTGGCCGCCATGCTTGCCACCACGGCCTGCACGACGGACCCGACCACGGGCCAGCGCAGCATTTCGAAGGCGGCGATCGGCGGCATCGGCGGCGCGCTGGGCGGCTATCTGCTCGGCGATCTGGTCGGCGGCCGCAACGACCGGACCGAAAAGATCCTTGGCGCGGGCATCGGCGCGGTCGCGGGCGCGGGCATCGGCGCCTATATGGACGCCCAGGAACGCAAGCTGCGCGAAGAAACCGCCGGCAGCGGCGTGGACGTGATCCGCGACGGCGACAATCTGCTGCTGCGTATGCCGTCGGGCATCACTTTCGCCTATAATCAGGCGGATGTTCAGCCCCAGTTCCAGCCGACGCTGAACGACGTCGCATCGGTGCTGGCGCAATATCCCAAAACCTATATCGACGTGTACGGCCATACCGACAGTGACGGCGCCGACGCCTATAACCAGACCCTGTCCGAACGCCGCGCCCAGTCGGTCGCCAGCTATCTGGCTGGCAAGGGCGTCCAGTCGGCCCGCATCGGCACGCGCGGCTTTGGCGAGACCCAGCCGATCGCGTCCAACGCGACCGAAGAAGGCAAGGCCGCCAACCGCCGCGTCGAAATCAAGATCGCCCCGGTCACCGAAGCCGACGTGAAGGGCTAAACCATAATATCCGTTCGTTTCGAGCGAAGTCGAGAAACGCCAAGCGCATTGCTAACCGCTTCTCAACACGCTCGAAGCGAACGGAATTGTTCCGTTAAAAACTCGCCTTCAGCCCGTCGATCACGAACTGCGCCGCCAGCGCGGCCAGCAGCACGCCCAGCAGGCGGGTGATCACCGCCTCGATCTTGCGCCCCAGCAGCGCCATCAGCGGTCCCGCCGCGATCAGCGCCCCCAGCATCAGCGCCAGCGTCAACACCACCGCGCCCAGCACCACGCCGCGCTCGGCCATGCCATTGGCGCGCGACATCAAGAGCATCACCGTCGCGATCGATCCCGGCCCGGCGATCATCGGCATCGCCATCGGGAATACTGACACATCCTCGACATGCGGCTCTTCGGTGCTGATCTTGTTCGCCCGGTCCTCGCGCCGCTGGGTCCGCTTTTCGAACACCATGTCCATCGCGATCATGAACAGCATGATGCCGCCTGCAATGCGGAAACTGTCGAGCGCGATGCCCAGCACGCCCAGCAACTGCTTGCCCCACAGCGCGAAGACCAGCAGGATCGCCGCCGCGATGCCGACCGCGCGGATCGCCATCGCCCGCCGCTGCGCCGGGCTCGCCCCGTTGGTCAGGCTGGCATAGATCGGCGCGCAGCCCGGCGGATCGATGACGACAAACAACGTCACGAAGGCGGAAATGAACAGCTCGATCATGATTCCGCCCTCACCTTGTCGTCGATCACCGTCTCATAGGCCGCGCCGGTCCACATGCGCACCGTCACCTGCCGGCCGCCGTCGGTCGCAACGTCCGCGGTCCAGATCAGGCTCTCGTCGGGCGGTGGCGGCGCATCCCCCTGCGGGCCGCGCTTGCAGGTTGCGACTTTGCCGCTCAAAAACTCCGGCGTCGCGCGCGCGGTGGCCAGCCTGTCGCCATGATCCATGATCCATTGCCAGCGCCCCTTCTTGTCGCGCCGCCAGATGGTCGTAAAATAACCGACCGCTCCATCCGGCCGGGTCCAGTTGCCGGTGCTGGCGGCCAGATTGCCGTCGCACGACACATAGGCCACCGATGGCGACCAACGCACAGACGCGGCCGGATTGGCCTGTTTCTTCAGCCATTCCTTCGCCACCACCTTCTGCGGCACGAACATCACGGCGTCGTCCGCGGCCGTCTGCGCAAAGGCGGTCCATTGCCCCTTCTCCTGCGCCAGCCGGTTGAACGCGATCTCCGCCGCAATCACGCTGCTGGGATCGGGCTGAAAACCCAGCGGCGGTTTGGCGGCGACCAAAGCCGCCGCACCCAAAAGCAACAGCCCCAGCCGCGCCGTCACAACCCCTCCGGCTTGCCCAGCCCCGCCCGCGCATGGGCCGCGACCAGCGTATTGCGCAGCAGCACGGCGATCGTCATCGGCCCGACGCCGCCGGGCACGGGCGTAATCGCGCGGACATGGGCCAGCGCCTCGGCCGTGGCGACATCGCCCACAATCCGGGCCTTGCCATCCTCGGTATCGGTCACGCGGTTGATGCCGACGTCGATCACGGTCGCGCCCGGCTTGATCCACTCGCCCTTCACCATTTCGGCGCGGCCCACGGCGGCCACGACGATGTCGGCGCGATGCACCACGCTCGCCAGATCGCGGGTGCGGCTATGCGCGATCGTCACGGTGCAGCTTTCCGCCAGCAGCAACGCCGCCATCGGCTTGCCCACGATGTTGGACCGGCCCACGACCACGGCCTCCAGCCCGGACAGGTCGCCCAGTTCGTCCTTCAGCAGCATGATGCAGCCCAGCGGCGTGCAGGGCACCAGCGCCTCCTGCCCGGTCGCCAGCTTGCCCGAATTGACGACATGGAAACCGTCCACATCCTTGGCCGGATCGATCGCGCCGATCACGACCGCTTCGTCGATATGCCCCGGCAACGGCAATTGGACCAGGATGCCGTCGATCCGCTCGTCATGATTCAGTTCTTCGATCAGGTCGAGCAGATCCTCCGCGCCGATGCTGTCGGGCCGCTTGAATTCGAAGCTTTCCATGCCCGCCGCGACCGTCATCTTGCCCTTGGACCGGACATAGACGCTGCTGGCCGGGTCTTCGCCCACCAGAACCACCGCAAGCCCCGGCTTGCGCCCGGTCGCCTCGACGAAGCCCGCCACGCCTTCGCCCACCGTGTCGCGCAGGGTGGCGGCGAACGCCTTGCCGTCGATGATCTTGCCGATGGTCATGTCTGTCCTACCCATGTTTCGATAAGCGCGGTCAGGCGCGCCGACGCGCGGCCGCCACCGATGATGCGCAGCCGCTTTAGCCGGTTGGTGTCGCCAGATTCCAGCAAAATCGCGCTGCGCGGCCAATCCAGCCCTTTCGCCAGCAGCGCGATCAGCGCGCCATTGGCCCGGCCCTTTTCCGGCACGGCGCGGACCCGCGCGGACAGCCAGCGCGCATTGCGCTCATCGATCCAGCCACCGCCTATATCCTCTTTCGCCGCACCCGGCGTCAGCCGGACGGCGATCAACAGGTCGTCGCCCGCTATGGTCCAGACGGGGGTCGGACAGACAGGATTCAGGCCGCGGCCCGCATCAGCGCCGCGAACAGATTCTCGCGCACCGGCCCCTGCAATATGATGACCGCCAGCAACACCACCATCGGCGACAGGTCCAGCGCGCCCAGATCGGGCAGCACCTTGCGCACCGGACGATAGAGCGGCTCGGTCATCCGGTCGAGCGCATAGAGGCCGTTGCGGACATATTCGTTCGACGTATTGATGACGTTGAACGCGATCAGCCAGCTCAACACCGCCTGCACGATGATGATCCACCAGATCGCCTCCAGCACGATATAGACGATGCCGTTCAGGGCGTTGAGAAGTTCGAACAAGCTACCGGCCTTCCATGCTGCGCTGCCGCGAATGTAATGTCGTATCTAGCTATCTGCCCCCTGCGCCACAAGCGCCCGACGCGGCTTATTCGATCAACGACAGGTCAGCCCGTGGGCATCGTCCCCGGCCGGATATGGCCGAACATATGCGCGACATAATCCGCTTTGCCCAGAGCAACCCCTTGCGCCCGCAGGATCGCATAGGCGGTCATGACGTGGAAATAAAATTGGGACAGCGTCCAGTCGCGCGCATATTGCTCCGCCGTCAGGTCCAGGATGATGCCGTTGGGCAGCGCGTGGGCAATTTGCGTACCCGCAGCCCCGTCCAGCGCATCGTCCGACAGGCTTTGCAACAGGGCGAGCGCCTCGCCGATCCGCGCCTTCGCGTCCGCGATCGAACCGGGCCGCTCGCCCGCCTCGCGCCCTTCGTTCAGCAATCCGTCCAGCGCGGCGGGGAACGCCTCACCCTGCAACCGATAGACCGCCTCATGCGCCTGGACGCAGGCGAAGCGGATCTGCGTCGCCAGCGGAAACATGTCGGGCGCCAGTCGCGCCGACAGCAAGGCCTCGGCATCGGCGGCGGGCAATTGCGTCTGCGCCTTGTCCAGCCAGCCCGACAAAGTGCCCAGCATCTGGCTAAAGGTCGGGACGATCAGCGAAGTCAGCGTCATCAGCCGTTCCTTATTTCCGCACCAGCGTACCGGCGCCCTGGTCGGTGAAGATTTCCAGCAGCATCGCGTGCGGCACCCGTCCGTCCAGGATGACCGCGGCATCCACCCCGCCCTCGACCGCACGGACGCAGGTTTCCAGCTTCGGGATCATGCCCCCGCTGATCGTGCCGTCCTGCTGCAACACGGCGATCGCCGCCGGGTCGAGGTCGCTCAGCAACTGCCCCTGCTTGTCCAGCACGCCCGCGACATCGGTCAGCAGGAAGAAGCGCGACGCCTTGAGTTCCGCCGCGATCGCCCCGGCCATCGTGTCGGCGTTCACATTATAGGTGTGGCCATCGGTGCCGATACCCACCGGCGCGACGACAGGGATGATGCCCGCCTGCGCCAGCGTGTCCAGGATGCGCCGGTCCACCGACACCGGATCGCCGACGAAGCCCAGATCGACATTGCGCTCGATCCCCGAATTGGGGTCCGCCTCGCGCCGGCCGCCGACCTTCTCGCACAGGACCAGCCCGCCATCCTTGCCCGAAATGCCCACCGCACGACCGCCCGCCCCGGCGATCCAGCCGACGATTTCCTTGTTGATCGATCCGGCCAGCACCATCTCGGCGATCTTGGCCGTCTCCGCGTCGGTCACGCGCAACCCGCCGATAAACTGCGATTCGACGCCCAGCTTCTTCAGCATCGCGCCGATCTGCGGCCCGCCGCCATGGACGACGACGACATTGATGCCCACCGCCTTCATCAGCACGACATCCTCGGCGAAATCGCGCGCGGCTTCGGGATCGCCCATGGCATGGCCGCCATATTTCACGACGAAGGTCTTTCCCGCATAACGCTGCATATAGGGCAGCGCCTCGACCAGGGTTTCGGCCTTCGCCAGGAGCGCGGGATCGGGGGCGTGCTTGCTGTTCATGCGCGGGCGCATAAGGCTAAAGGACGCCCGCTGCAAGGTTTGCGCATCGCCCGCCGGCGCACTTTGGAGCGGGAACCTTCAACCTAACTCGCCCCGTTCGTGCTGAGTAGGGGCTGAGCGAAGTCGAAGACCCGTATCGAAGCATCAAGCGCTACGTATAATCCTCCGATACGCCATTTCGACTTCGCTCAATGGCTACTCAGGACGAACGGATTTAGCGCATGTCGTGCGAGCGAAGCGGAAGAAAGTCAAATAATTAGTTCGCCAACTAACGAGAATCATGAACCCGCCACAACTGTCGCACTCCCTGTCTCAGTTGCGATCCAGCCGCCGCCCCAGCGCCACCAGCAGATAGATGACAGGCGGCACCAGCAGCGCCGACAGCAGCACCTTGGCCATCATCTGGCCCAGCAGCAATTCGCCGATCGGAAACACCCCGTAAAAGGCGATCGTCACGAACAGCAATGTGTCGACGATCTGCGACAGGATGCTGGCGACCGCCGCCCGCAACCACAATAGCCGCGCGCCCTCCCTCCCTTTCAGCATCGCGAACAGGGTGACGTTCAGCGTCTGCGAAATGCCATAGGCGATGATCCCGCCTGCCCAAATGCGCGGCGTCCCGCCCATCATCATCGCGAAGGCTTCGGCCCTTTTCGGGTCCATGTCGCCCGCCGCAGGCGCGGCCAGCACGAGGATCGACAGCAGGATCGACGCGATCAGCGGCAGGAAACCGATCTGCACCAGCCGGTTCGCGACCGCGCGGCCATGCAATTCGGCCACCGCGCTGGAAATCGTCACCAGCAGCAGGAAGGCGAAAATCCCCGCCTCCACCGCCAGCGGACCCAGCCCCACCATCGGCCCGACCCCCGCCAGCGGCCCCAACGCGACCTGCTTGTTGCCCAGCACGCCGGCGATGCAGACCATGCCGCCATAAAAGATCGAGAAGGCGAAGAGCGAACGGCTGATGGGCGCGGGGGAAGCAGTCATCGGCCGCCCTTACCGGCAATTACCGCGTAGGGGAAGACAGGTGACGACGGGCCGGAGGGGCGACGGCGCTGACCTCCGTTCGTCCTGAGCCTGTCGAAGGACGCAGCCTCACCTTGCCTAACAAAGCAAAGCCTCCACCCTCACCGCAACAACCGATATTTAACCCCCATCGCCTGCGCCAGATTGCGCAACCGCCGCTCGACCGTCTCGCCATAGAGGTCAGCATCCGAATCCCGCAGTTGCAACTCTATATGCCCCTCCGTCCGGCTCAACCGCGACACCGCCAGCGGCCCTTCGACCCCGCCCGACAGGCGCTGGGCCAGGCGGATCGCCAGCCCCCACAGCGCCGCCCGGCGCAATAATTCGGGCTTCGCCAACAACTCCACGCCCGGCGGACAGCTCATGCCCCCGCCGAAATGGCTATGCAGCGCCTGCGCCAGCATCGCCCGTTCCGGCGCGGTGATCCCCACCCAATTGCTGTGCAGCGCGATCTCCACGCCGCGCTCGGCGCGGAAATCGGGATTGGCGCGCCATCCGACATCGGCCAGCAGGCAGGCGGCCCGGCGGATGCGTCGCGCAGCCGCATCGTCGTCGGCGAACAGCGGCGCAATCCACTTGTCGATCCGGTCGCCATGGCCGCGAAAACGCGCCTGCGCCTCCCCTTCCGCCTCGGCCGCGACCAGCAGCGGGTCATCCGCCCTTATATCCTCCGGCAAAGCTTCATACAGCAGCCCTTCGCGCAGGCCATAGGCCGACACGACCAGCCGACTCGCCTTTAACTGCCGCACCACGACCGACAGCAGGGCGGCCGCGTCGGGCAGCGTCGGCACGCGCGATCCCGTCATCGCCGGGATCTGCTTCAACCGGGTGCGATCGACATGGCTGACGATCCGGGTCAACTGCTCCGCCCGCGCGGCGGTCATCTCATATTGGTGAACGACGGGCAGCGGAAAGCTGGTCAATTGCATGTCGAACCGCGCCAGCGCGCGCCACGACCCGCCGACCAGATAAAAGGGCAGGTCCGGTTCCGGCGTCCATCCCGCCTTCTCCAGCATCTTGACCACGATCCGCTCCAGCATCCGCGGCCCCTTGGCCCGGATTTGCGGCAGGCGCAGCACGCCCAGCGGCAGCGAAATCGTCTGCTCCACCGCTCCGTCCCGGATGCGCGCCAGCTCCAGGCTGCCGCCCCCCAGATCGCCGACGATGCCGTCCGCGTTCGGGATGCCTGACAACACCCCCATCGCCGCGCCGATCGCCTCCTGCGCCCCGGTCAGCAATTCGACCGTCAGCCCCATATCCTTGGCGCGGGCAATGAACTCGCCTCCGTTGGTCGCGTCCCGCACCGCGGCGGTGGCGACGCAGCGTATCTCGGTCACCTTCATCGCCCGGCACAGATGGGCGAAGCGGCCAATGGCGCGCAGCCCCCGGTCCATCGCCTCCGGCTCGATCGCGCCTGTCTTCGCCAGCGACGCGCCCAGCCCCGCCATCACCTTCTCGTTGAACAGGGTGAAAGGAATGCGGCGCGGCCCGTCATAGACGACCAAGCGCACGCTGTTCGATCCGATGTCGATGATCGCGGTGCGCGCATGGGCCGGCTGCGGCGACGTCGCCATGCTCTCGGCGACGGCGCGAACCCGGCTCAGCATCGAATTCATCAGGCGCGTCCACGCAGGCGCAACGTCGGCACCGCTTCATTATCCAGCGCCGCGCCGCGCCCCGACAGCGACGGGTTGGTCATGAAATACCGGTGCAGGTTGAACGGTTTGTCGCCCGCCTCCAGTCGGGTATAATGGCCCTCGCTGTCCAGCGACCAGCTTTGTTCGGTGTCGATCAGGTTGGCGACCATCACCTGGTCCAATATCTGGTCATGCACCGTGGGGTTCTCGATCGGCGCCATGAACTCGACCCGCCGGTCGAAATTGCGCTGCATCCAGTCGGCCGAACTGATGAAGACCTTCGCGCCATTATTGGGCAGCGCCTTGCCGTTGCCGAACACCGCGATGCGGCTATGCTCCAGGAAACGGCCGACGATCGACTTCACCCGGATATTCTCCGACATGCCCGGCACCCCCGGCCGCAGGCAGCATATGCCGCGCACGATCAAATCGATCTGGACCCCCGCATTGCTCGCGGCATACAGCTTCTCGATGATCGCGGGATCGACCACGCTGTTCATCTTCGCCCAGATATTGCCCGGCCGCCCGGCGCGGGCATGGTCGATCTCCGCGTCGATCAGGCGGCACAGCGTATCGCGCAGGTCGCGCGGCGACATGACCAGCTTTTCCAGCCGCTCCGGCTCGACATAGCCGGTGATATAGTTGAACAGCGCGGCGGCGTCCCGGCTATAGGCCGGATCGGCGGTGAAGAAGCTGAGGTCTGTATAGATGCGCGCCGTGATCGGGTGATAATTGCCCGTGCCGAAATGGCAGTAGCTGCGGAACTGCTCGCCCTCGCGCCGGATCACCATCGAAATCTTGGCGTGCGTCTTCCAGTCGATGAAGCCATAGACCACCTGCACGCCCGCCCGCTCCAGCGCGTCGGCCCACATCAGATTCTGCTCTTCGTCGAACCGCGCCTTCAACTCGACCACCGCGGTCACGGACTTGCCCGCCTCGGCCGCATCGATCAGCGCCCGGATGATCGCGGACTGCTTGCCCGCACGATACAGCGTCTGCTTGATCGCCACCACATCCGGGTCGACCGCCGCCTGTTTGAGGAAGGATACGACGACGTCGAACGCCTCATAGGGATGGTGGACGACGATGTCCTTGGCCCGGATCGCGGCGAAACAGTCGCCGCCATATTCGCGGATGCGTTCGGGAAAGCGCGGGGCATAGGGTTCGAACTTCAAATCCGGCCGGTCGGCGTCGACGATGCCGGACAGGTCGCCAATGCCGACGAACCCCTCGACCTCGACCACCACCGCTTCATGGCCCTGGAGCATATCCTGCAACATCTCCTCGACCGGTTCGGGGATGCGCTCCTCTATCTCCATGCGGATCACCCGGCCGCGCCGACGCCGCTTGATGGCGCTGCGGAAATGGCGGACCAGATCTTCCGCCTCTTCCTCAATCTCTATGTCGCTGTCGCGGATGATGCGGAACACGCCGCTGTTGCGCACGCGATAGCCGGGGAACAGGTCGGCCGAAAAGCGCCGGATCACCGCCTCCAAAGCCATGTAGCGCGCTGCATCGCCCGGAATCCGCACGAACCGCGCCAGCGTCGGCGGGATCATGACCAGCTCGCGAATCGGCTGCTTGTCCGACAAGCGCTGCAGGTCGAAGATGATCGACAGCCCCTGATTGGGGATGAAGGGGAAGGGATGCGCCGGGTCGAGCGCCTGAGGCGTCAGGATCGGGAAGATCTGCGTCAGGAAATGCTCGCGCAACCATTGGCCGCAGGCCTCGTCCATCTCGCTCGCTGGCCCGATCACCTCGATGCCAACCTGCGCCAATTCGTCGTGAACGGCGCCCCACACCTTCTGCTGCGCCAGCATCAGCCGCGTGCTTTCCTCGGTCAGCGCGGCCAGTTGCTGCGCCGGGGTCAGCCCGTCGGCGGAACGCAGGTCGACATCCTGCAACTGCTGCCCCTTCAGCCCCGCGACCCGGACGGAGAAGAACTCGTCCATGTTCGCGCCGGATATGGACAGGAAACGCAGCCGCTCCAGCAACGGATGGGCGCGGTTCATCGCCTCCTCCAGCACCCGCTGGTTGAACGCCAGCCAGGACAGCTCGCGGTTGAAATAACGGTCGCTGGGCAGCGCCAGGCTGGCGGAGGGATCGGCTTCGGCCACGGATTACTCGCGTTGCGGAGGAGGGGGATCGGGCGGGACTATAGGCAGAAAGCCTGCGGCTTGCAGAGCCTCTTTCGCCAGTGCGACAGAAATCTTGCGTCCAGATGACAATGCGGCGCGGTCCAGCAAATGCGTGACCGCCGCGATTGCGCCATAGCTGCGCTCGACCCGGCGCACCAGCCAGTCGGGCAAGTCGGCGGCATAGCCCGCCCCGGCGGTATCGAACGCCCGCTCGATCAGCGCGCGGGCCAGCGCCTCGTCCGGCTCATGGATCGCGACATGGGTCACGGCCGCCAGCCGCGACCGCAAATCGGGCAGCGCAACGGTCCAGCTCGCCGGCGGCGCCAGCCCCACCATCAGCAACGGCCGCCGTTCGGTCTGCGCCGCGTTCCAGGCATGGAACAGCCGATGCTCGTCCTGCCCTTGGGCATCGTCGATGATCTCGCCGCCGCTGATCCGCGCGAAATGGCGCGCCAGCGTGGATCGGCCCGATCGTGGCGGCCCGGTCAGCACGCTCACCGACAGCGGCCAGTCGCGCCACCGTTCCAGATGCGCGACCGCCTGGGCGTTGGCGTCGCTGACCAGAAAGTCGCCATCACCCGCGCCACCATGCCATTCGAAGGGCAGGCTGATCTGGCTCATTGCGGGGGCGGGGACGCCTGTCGCCGCGTAATCCGCAGCGTCGTGCCGGACACCGCGACGCTATAGCCGCGCGCCTGCAACCCCGCGCGCAGCATGTCGGCCGTGCCGTCGAAGCTGACCTGCATCACCGACGTGCCGCCCAGCGCCAGGCTGCTGGTATTGGCGGCCCGCACGCCGGGGATCGACCGCACCGTCGATTCGCCCGCGCCGATCGACCCGACATCGGGCGTGTCGAACTGGATGGAGAAGCTCGTGCCGGTCGTGACCACGCTCGGCAGTTCGACCGCCTCGACCGGCGCCTCGACCGCATTTTCGATCTCCAGCGCGGCCGGATCGACCGGCTCCTCGATGATGAGCGAGGGGTCGGGCCGCAAGCGGCCATCGTTCAGCGCCCGGATATACAGCTCGTCGATCCGCCGCGCGCCCTCGTCCATCATCTTGGGCAAACCGCTGTCGTTCGACGCGCGCAGCGTCACGCTGCCGATCAGGCTGTTGTCGGGACCATAGCGGGCGGTGAAAGTGCCGGTCACCGGCCCGCCGGGATAGGCCCGGTCGAGCCGCGCGATCGGGATCACCACGTCGGCGGCGCCATATTGGTCGAGCAGCACCCGCCACCACAAGCGCCCGCGCCGCCCGGTCTGGCCGGCGTTCAGCAGGATGGGATCGGCGATCGATCCCGCCACCCGGACATAGTCGATCGCGCTGTCGCCGGTGCGGTATCGCGCCCAGGCCTTCTGCCATTCATTGGTGCGCTCATAGGATACGGCCGATCCGCCGTCCCACAGCACCGGGATCACCAGCAGGGGCGGCGACCGCATCACATTGCCCGACACGCCCAGCAGCGCGCCCGTGCGCGCACGATCGAACAAGATGCCCAGCGTCGCGACATAGCGGGTCGGCCCGGCCTGCTCATAATCAATCTCGATGCCCGAAACCATCGCCTCGATCTGCGAATCGGACAGCGCGGGCGCGCCGCCGCCGCCATGGGTCCGCGTCCACAGCATCCGCCACGCCTGCCGCTGCGCCATGCGCCACCCGGTGTAGCGGGCCGTATCGGCATCCTTGGCGAACACATCGACCTTGACCCCGCGCACCTCGAAATCGCCGCCGCTGGCGATCGGCGGCACGCCGCGCTCCCCCTCCATCTGCGCGAACAGGGCGGCGGCCGCGAGGCCGAGCGCAATGGCGAACAGGATCTGGACGGGCCGCGAGAGCAGGCGCACAAGGGCTGCGGGGCGGGTTAGGGACTGGCTCAGGCTCACGCGCGCCCTTTTGGCGACAATTGCCCGCCATGCCAAGCGGCAACGCAAGACTTATCCCCACCTCCGTTCGCCCTGAGCCTGTCGAAGGGCGTTGCGTGCGCCCTTCGACAGGCTCAGGGCGAACGGAGCAAAGTGCTGGACCGCGCGAAACTCGACATATTGCTGTTTCGACCGTAGAGCGCTGCCTCATGAGCGACAACGAATCCTACAGCTACGCCAAGGCTGGCGTCGACATCGCCGCGGGCAACGCCCTTGTCCGCGCCATCGCCCCCTTGGCCAAGGCGACCCGCCGCCCCGGCGCCGACGCCGAACTGGGCGGCTTCGGCGGCTTTTTCGACCTCAAGGCCGCGGGCTATGACGACCCGTTGCTGGTCGCCGCCAACGACGGGGTCGGCACCAAACTGAAACTGGCGATCGACCATGACCGCCATGATGGCGTCGGCGTCGACCTGGTCGCCATGTGCGCCAACGACCTGATCGTCCAGGGCGCCGAGCCCCTCTTCTTCCTCGACTATTACGCCACCGGCAAGCTGCAGAGCGGCGTCGCCGAGCGCGTCATCGCCGGCATCGCGCAGGGCTGCCGTATCGCGGGCTGTGCGCTGATCGGCGGCGAAACCGCCGAAATGCCCGGCATGTACGCCGATGGCGATTATGACCTGGCCGGTTTCTGCGTCGGCGCGGTCGAACGGACCAAAGTTCTGACCGGCAACCGGGTCAAGGCGGGCGACGTCCTGCTCGGCCTCGCTTCTTCGGGCGTTCATAGCAACGGCTTCTCGCTGGTCCGCCGCCTCGCCGCCGACAAGGGCTGGAAGCTCGATCGCCCGGCGATCTTCGATCAGGACGTGCTGCTGATCGACGCGCTGATGGCGCCCACGAAAATCTATGTGAAGAGCCTGCTGCCGCTGGTGCGCGCCGGCATGATCCACGCCCTCGCCCACATCACCGGCGGCGGCCTGCTGGAAAATATCCCGCGCGTCCTGCCCGACGGCTGCCACGCCACCGTCGACGCCGACAGGTGGGAACAGCCGCGCCTGATGGCCTTTCTTCAGGCGCAGGGCCATATCGAGCCGGCAGAAATGGCGCGCACCTTCAATTGCGGCGTCGGCATGGTGCTGGCCGTGGACGAAGCCCATGTCGCCGCCGTCACCAAGGCGCTGGAGGATGCGGGCGAAACCGTCTTTCGCATTGGCGCCGTCAGCGAAGGCGACAAGGGCTGCACCGTCAAGGGCTGCACCGAAACCTGGAGCGCCAAAGCCGACTGGTCGGCGACCCATCTGGGCTGATCTAACAATCCCCCTCCCTTCAGGGAGGGGTCAGGAGAGGGCATGTCGGATATGCACAAAGCAAAAGTCGGCGTCCTGATTTCCGGCCGCGGCTCCAACATGGCCGCCCTGCTCTATGCGGCCAAGGCGCAGGATTGCCCCTATGAGATCGTCCTGGTCGCCGCCAACGATCCGCAAGCCCCCGGCCTGTCCCTGGCCGCTGCGGAGGGCATCGCAACCTTCGGCCAGAGCCACAAGAGCCTAAAGCGCGCCGAATTCGACCAGATCATCGACGCGCAACTCCGCGCGGCCGGCGCCCAATATGTCGCGCTCGCGGGCTATATGCGCCTGCTCTCCCCCGCATTCGTATCGGCATGGGAAAACCGGATGCTCAACATCCACCCCAGCCTGCTGCCCAAATATAAGGGGCTGGATACGCACCAGCGCGCCATCGACGCGGGCGACAGCCATGCCGGCTGCTCGGTCCATATCGTCACTGCCGAACTGGACGACGGCCCGGTGCTGGGCCAGACCCCGGTGGCGATCCTGCCCGGCGATACGCAAGACAGCCTCGCCGCCCGCATCCTGATCGCCGAGCATCAGCTCTACTCCCGCACCCTCGCCGACTTCGTCACCCGCGAACGCCAGCCCGACTGGCTGCTGGGCAAGGTGCGCGAAGCCGCTCTGGCCCTGCCGCAGGCGGACGAGATCGTCTCTCACGGAATGCCCTGCTTCGGCATCGTGAAAGGCAAGAAATTCGCTTACTTCACCCGCGACCATCATGGCGACGGCATCATCGCCGTGCTGGTGAAGACCACCGCGCCAGAGGAACAGGCGACGCTGATGGAAGCCGACCCGGACCGCTATTATCGCCCCGCCTATTTCGGCGCCGAATGGGTCGGCATCCGCCTCGACCTGGGCGACACCGACTGGGATCATGTGGCGGAACGGCTGCGATCAAGCTGGCGGCAGGTCGCACCGAAGAAGCTGACGGGCCTGATGGATATCGCCGACGAGTTTTGATCCTCTTCCTTTTGCCGGCTTCGATCCCCATAGAGTTGAGCCATGACCGACAGCCCTACCCCCGCCGCCATCCAGATCCGCAACCTCACCAAAGTCTATAAGGGCGGCAAGCGCGCGCTCGACGGCATCAACCTCTCCATCCCGCGCGGTCAGATTTACGGCCTGCTCGGTCCCAATGGCGCGGGCAAATCGACCACGATCAACATCCTGGCCGGCATGGTGAACAAGAGCGCGGGCGACGTCAGCATCTGGGGCTTCGATATCGACGCCAGCCCGCGCAACGCGAAGAACAGCATCGGCATCGTGCCGCAGGAAATCGTCTTCGACCCCTTCTTCACCCCGTTCGAGACGCTGGAAAATACGGCTGGCTTCTATGGCGTGCCCAAGGACCGCCGCCGCACGATGGAATTGCTGCGCGCGGTGCATCTGGACGACAAGGCCCATGCCTATGCCCGTACCCTGTCGGGCGGCATGAAGCGCCGGCTGCTGGTGGCCAAGGCGATGGTGCACAGCCCCCCGATCCTGGTGCTTGACGAGCCGACCGCGGGCGTCGACGTGCAATTGCGCCAGCAACTGTGGGCCTATGTCCGCGAACTCAATGCGCTGGGCGTGACGATCGTGCTGACCACCCACTATCTCGAAGAAGCCGAGCAATTGTGCGACCGCATCGGCATCATCAACCATGGCAAGGTCATCACCGACAAGCCGACCCGCGAGCTGATCGCCATGGCGCAGGAGAAGGTCGTGCAGGTCACGGTCGATCGCGACGTGACGGTGATCCCCGACGCACCCTGTTTCGAGAAAATAGACCTGTCGGACGACCGCACCCTGACCATCACCTATATGAAGGACCGCGCCAATGCCGGCCAGGTGCTGAGCGCGGTGCAGGCCAGCGGCCTCGCCATCGTCGACGTGGTCACGCGCGATCCGGACCTGGAGGATGTCTTCCTCAACCTGACGGCGGCGGCTTAGGACAGGCGCCATTGCACCGTTCGCCCTGAGCTTGTCGAAGGGTCGTACTTGCCTTCAAAGAAGGGCTGGGCTTCGACAGGCTCGGCCCGAACGGAAATAGAAAAGCGCTAGGACGAAGATGACCACCACCACCCACGACGTCATCATCATCGGTTCCGGCGCGGCCGGGCTGACGGCCGCCATCAACCTCGCGCAGGACCGCAAGGTGCTGGTGCTGGCCAAGGGCGCGCTCGATGGCGGGTCCACCAACTGGGCGCAGGGCGGTATCGCCGCCGTACTCGACGCGGGTGACAGTTTCGAGGCGCATGTCGAAGATACGATGGTCGCGGGCGCTGGCCTCAACGATCGGGCCACGGTCGAATTCGTCGTCTCCGAAGCCCCCGCCGCCATCGACCGGCTGGCGCAATTGGGCGTCCCCTTCAACGAAGGAGAGGCGTTTGGCGAACGCTGGCACCTGACGCGCGAGGGCGGCCACAGTCATCGCCGCATCGTCCATGTCGACGACGCCACCGGCCATGCCGTACAGATCGCGCTCTTGAAGGCCGCCCGCGCCAATCCCAACATCACCTTGGTCGAAGATCTGATCGCGATCGACCTCATCACCTCCCGCCATGGCGAACGCTATTCGGGCGACGGCCATGTCTGGGGCGTCTACGCCTTCAACAAGAAGACCAAGCGGGTGGATGCGCTGCTCGGCAAGGCGACGATCCTGTGCACCGGCGGCGCGGGCCGCACCTATCTCTTCTCAACCGCCCCGCGCGGCGCGACCGGCGACGGCATCGCCATGGCCTGGCGCGCGGGCTGCCGCGTGTCGAACATGGAAATGAACCAGTTCCACCCGACCTGCCTCTATAATCTGGAGATCAAGAATTTCCTCATTACCGAGGCCGTGCGCGGCGAAGGCGGCCACCTGAAACTTCCCCCCGGCGTGCCTGGCGGCGGCGAGCGTTTCATGCCCCGCTTCGATCCGCGCGAGGAGCTGGCCCCGCGCGACGTCGTGGCCCGCGCCATCGACCATGAAATCAAACGCCTTGGCCTCGACTATGTCCATCTCGACATCAGCCACAAAGACCCGGAATTCGTGAAGCACCACTTCCCGACCATCTATGCCCGGCTGCTGGACCTCGATATCGACATCACCAAGGAGCCGATCCCGGTCGTGCCCGCGCAGCATTATACCTGCGGCGGGGTGGTGATCGACCTCGACGGCCGCACCGACCTGCCCGGCCTCTATGCCGCGGGAGAGGTCAGCGAGAGCGGCCTGCACGGCGCCAACCGCCTCGCCTCCAACTCGCTGCTCGAATGTTTCGTCTTCGGCGAGGCGGCGGCCAGGCATATCCGCGCCCATTGGGACGATCTGCCCGCCCCGCCGTCGATCCGCCCTTGGGACGAAAGCCGCGTGACCAACAGCGACGAGGAAGTCATCGTCCAGCATAACTGGAAAGAAATCCGCCGCTTCATGTGGGACTATGTCGGCATTGTCCGCACCACCAAGCGGCTGGAACGCGCCCAGCACCGCGTCGCCCTGCTGGCGCAGGAGGTGGACGATTATTACGGCAATTTCCGCGTCACCCCCGACCTCATCGAACTGCGCAACCTGCTCGAAGTCGCCCGACTGATCGTCCGCTCCGCCCTCCACCGCAAGGAAAGCCGCGGCCTCCACTATACGCTCGACTATCCCGAAACGCTGCCCGACGCCATCGACACGGTCCTGGCGCCATAAACGCCGTCAGACCGCCAGAAAATCCTTCAATGCCGCGTTGAAGCGCGTCGGCTGGTCACCCATCACCATATGGCCGCTCGGCCCGATCGCTTTCAAAAGCGTGGCCTTGCGGGGCGCATAAGCGGTACGGAAGCGGCTGGTGATGGCGGCGGCCTGATCGGCGTCGCTGCCCACGGCATAAACCACCTCCAGCGGCGCGGCGAGCTGCGGCAATTGGGGCGTCAGGTCGATATTGGCCAGGTCGCGCAGCGCATTGGCGATGACATCGGGGTCGCTGCCCCTGGCGCCGGGCGTCTGCGCGACCATCTGCCCCAGATAGCGCCGCCCCGCCTGCGTGCCCGTCAGATAACCGCTCAACTGGTCGGCCAGAAAGCCCATGCCGCTGGCCGTTCCACCCACCATCGCCGCGCCGGCGGGCAGCATATCCACCACCATCACCCGACGCGCCAGGCCTTTGAGGCCTAGCAGCATCGCCAGCGTACCGCCCATGCTATGCCCGACGATCGCCGGGCGTTTCAGCCCGGCCGCGGCGATATAGCGGGCGATCTCGTCTGCGACCGACTGGATCAGCGCCCCGCTGGCGTTGGCTTCCGGGGCCAGCCCGGCAAAGCCGCGCACATGGACCAGATGATAGCGATAGCCCGGCACCCCGCCCAGCACGCCGTTCCAGATGCCTGGGCCACTGGCCAGGCCGGGAATCAGGATGACATCGGCGCCAGAGCCACGCACCGTCATCGCGATCCGGCGCGACGCGAACGGCGCAGCCTGCGCCACCCCGCTCCACATTGCGCCACCTGTCGCCAGCGTGCCCAACATCAGCGCGCGCCTGTCCATCTTCGCATCGTTCATGCCGCCCTCTTGCCCACCCGGCCCTGAACCGCAAATGAGCGATGGCGCATCCTGTCAATCGGTTGCATCATTCATCCTCCTTACATCGCGTTTGTGGAATCATTCGTCGCATCGGTCTTGCCGGACAAGCGGTAGACCGCCCCTATGTCGCCAAGAGAGTGCGGGGACGCTAATGACATTGCAAAAAAACCGGGGCGGTTCCGCGCGCCTGGTCCTGTTGATCGCGGCGCTGTCGGCCTGTGTGAGCGCGCCGGAACCACCAGCGGCACGGGCCGCTGCTGCGCCACCGCAAAAACCGCAACCCACCACCAACACCTGGCCGATCCGCCAGGTCGCCAATCCGCCTTTGCCCTATCGCGACATCGACCAGAATGAAACGCCGCCGCCGGCGCTGGTCAGCGTCGTGCGCAATCTGGGCCAGAGCTTTCATGGCAAGGTCGGCATCGCCGTCCGCCGCATCGGCGCGGACTGGACCGTCGCCTGGAATGGCAATGCCCTCTTCCCGCAACAGAGCGTGTCGAAACTGTGGGTGTCGATGACCTTCCTCGACGCGGTGGATCGCGGCAAGCTGCGCATCACCGACACGACCACCATCACCCGCAACGACCTGACTCTGTTCCATCAGCCCAGCGCGGCGCTGGTGGCCAGGGAGGGCGGCTGGACCACCAGCTACTCCGACCTGATGCGCCGGGCGATGACGCAGAGCGACAATACCGCCAACGACACGCTGCTGCGCGCCGTTGGCGGGCCGGAGGCGGTGCGCAGCTTTCTGGCCCGGCGGATGATCAAGGATATCCGCTTCGGCCCCGGCGAACGGCTGCTGCAATCGGCCACGGCTGGGCTGGACTGGCGGCAGGATTATTCCGTCGGCCGCAATTTCTACGCCGCCCGCTCGAAACTGCCCATGTCGGTGCGGCAAAAGGCGCTGGACAATTATCTCGCCAGCCCGCCCGATGGCGCGGCCCCGTCCTCGATCGTCCAGGCGCTGGCGAAGCTTAAGGAGGGCCAGATGCTCTCCCCCGCCTCCTCGCGCTTGCTGCTGTCGATCATGGCGGAGGCCAAGACCGGGCCGCAGCGGATCAAGGGCGGCGTGCCGCCGGGCTGGCACTATCTGCACAAGACCGGCACCGGCCAAGATCTTCCCCCGCGATCGACCGGCTATAACGATATCGGCATCATGAGCGCGCCTGATGGCGCAAACTATGCCGTAGCGGTGATGATCGGATCGACCACCGTGTCGATCCCAGAACGCTGGGCGCTGATGCAGGCGGTGGCGAAGGCGGTCGTGGCGAATCACGAACCGCGATAGCCGGGCTGGAGGGGCGGCGCGTAACCCGCTATCCCCCTCCCCATGACCCAGAATCACCTCTATCTCGTCGATGGCAGCGGCTATATCTTCCGCGCCTATCACCAGCTTCCCCCGCTCACCAATCAGCATGGCCAGCCGGTCGGCGCCGTCTATGGCTACACCACCATGCTCTGGAAGCTGGCCGAGGAACTGGGCAAGGCGGAAGGCCCGACCCATATGGCGGTCGTGCTGGACAAGGGATCGCACACTTTCCGCAACGACATGTACGACCAGTATAAGGCGAACCGACCGCCCGCGCCCGAAGACCTCGTCCCCCAGTTCCCCATGATCCGAGACGCCACCCGCGCCTTCTCCCTCCCCTGTATCGAAGAAGCCGGGTTCGAGGCGGACGACATCATCGCCACCTATACCAGGGCGGCGGTCGCGGCCGGCTGGCACGTCACCATCGTCAGTTCCGACAAGGATCTGATGCAGTTGATCCAGCCTGGCGTCGACATGTACGACACGATGAAGAATGAACGGCGTGGGCCGGACTATGTCATGGGCAAGTTCGGCGTGCAGCCCGAACAATTGGGCGACGTGCTGGCGCTGATGGGCGACAGCGTCGACAATGTGCCGGGCGTGCCGGGCATCGGCCCCAAGACCGCGTCGAAGCTCATCACCGAATATGGCGACCTGGAAAGCGTGCTGACCGCCGCGCCGGCCATGAAGAAGTCGAAGATGCAGGAAAACCTCATCGCCCATGCCGACATGGCGCGGCTGTCGCGGCGGCTGGTGGCGCTGCACGACAGCATGGACCTGCCCGAACCGCTGGACGACCTGACGCTCAAGGGCATTCCCAAGGAACCGCTCCAGCAATTTCTGTCCCACCACGGCTTCAAGACTCTGCTGGGTCGCCTCGGCGCGCCTGCCGCCGCCGTCGCAGTAGCCAGCGTCGCCGCCACGACCGCAGCCCCCGCCGCCCCAGCCGCTGTCGAACATCCCCCGATCGACTGCGCCCTGTACGAAACCGTCACCACGGTCGCGCAACTGGAAGCCTGGATCGCCGAAGCGCAGGCGCTGGGCGTCGTTGCGGTCGACACCGAAACCGACAGCCTCGACAGCATGGAATCGGGCCTGGTCGGCATCAGCCTGTCCACCGGGCCGGGCCGGGCCTGCTACATCCCGCTCGCCCACCGCTCCGCCGACGACATGTTCGGCGAGGTGCCGCCGCAAATCCCGCTCGACGCCGCGATCCGCCTGCTCCGCCCGCTGCTCGCCGACGACGCCGTGCTCAAGGTTGGTCATAATATCAAATATGATCTCAACGTCCTCGCCCGCGTCGGGCTGGAGGTGACGCCGATCGACGATTCGATGGTGATGAGCTTCGACCTCGACGCCGGCAAGTCGCTGGGCGGCCACGGCATGGACGAAGCGGCCAGCGTCCATCTCCAGCACACATGCATCAGCTTCAAAGAGGTGACCGGCACCGGCAAGAAGGCGATCAGTTTCGCCCATGTCCCGCTGGACAAGGCGACCGCCTACGCCGCCGAGGACGCCGAAGTCACCTGGCGGCTGTGGCATAAATTGTCGCAGCGCCTGGCGGCCGAGCGCGTCACCCGCGTCTATCAACTGGTCGACCGGCCGCTGATCCCCGTCGTCGCAGGCATGGAGCGGCACGGCATCAAGGTGGATCGCGAGCAGCTCTCCCGCCTGTCCGGCACCTTCTCCCAATCGATGGCGGGGCTGGAAGCCGAAATCTACGAACTGGCCGGCCACCCCTTCACCATCGGATCGCCCCAGCAGCTTGGCGTCGTCCTGTTCGACGAAATGGGGCTGAAGGGCGGCAAGAAGGGCAAGAGCGGCACCTATTCCACCGACGTCACCGTGCTGGAAAAATTGAAGGCCGAAGGCTCGGCGATTTGCGGGCTGGTGCTGGAATGGCGCCAGCTCTCCAAGCTCAAATCCACCTATACCGACGCCCTGCAACAGCAGATCAATGCCGATACGGGCCGCGTCCATACCAGTTACTCGCTGACCGGCGCGCAGACCGGCCGCCTCTCCTCGACCGATCCCAACCTCCAGAATATCCCGATCCGCACCGAAATCGGCCGCCAGATCCGCCACGCTTTCGTCGCCGAACCCGGCAATGTCATCCTCGCCGCCGACTATAGCCAGATCGAGCTGCGCCTCGCCGCGCACATGGCCGACGTGCCCGCGCTCAAGGAGGCGTTCGAACAGGGCGAGGACATCCACAACCGCACCGCCCAGGAATTGTTCGGAGAGGTCAATCGCGACACCCGCGGCCGCGCCAAGACGATCAACTTCGCCATTCTCTACGGCATCTCGCGCTGGGGGCTGGCGGGCCGGCTGGAAATCAGCGCGGACGAAGCGCAGGACATGATCTCCAAATATTATGAGCGTTTCCCCGGCATCAGCGTCTATATCAACGAAACGCTGGAAAAAGCGCGCGCCAACGGCTTCACCGAAACGCTGTTCGGCCGCAAGACCTGGTTCCCGCGCATCACCGCGCCGATCCAGCACGAACGCCAGGGCGCCGAACGCGCCGCGATCAACGCCCCGATCCAGGGCACCAGCGCCGACATCATCAAACGCGCCATGGCGCGCATGGGACCGGCGCTGGAGGCGGCAGGGCTGCACCGCGTGCGGATGCTGCTTCAGGTCCATGACGAACTGGTGTTCGAACTGCCGCAAGGCGACGTCGAAGCCGCCAGCGCGGTCATCCGCAGCGTCATGGAAAGCGCCGCCGAGCCGATCGTGACACTGAGCGTGCCGCTAGGCGTGGAAATCGGTGCCGGGCCGAGTTGGGGCGCTGCGCATTGACGACGGAACGGAAAGAGAGATTCGCTCAATGCGCGGAATAAGCGCAGAAAATTAGGAGCCGGTTTTGCCCTTTTCGCACGAGTACGCCATGCATCCGCGCATTCCCGACCGTTCGGAAACGCCCTACCCCGCCTCCGCCAGCACCAGCGCGAATAGCCCTTCGTCGTCGGTCCACTCGGCCGTCGGCTCCCATCCACCTGCGCGCAGCAGCAGGCGTTGATCGCGCGCGCCATATTTATGGCTGCTTTCGGTATGGATCGTCTCGCCCGAATCCATGTGGAAACATTGACCCGCAACATGGAAATGCAGCGGCCGCCGCGCTTCCAGATGCATTTCGATCCGCGCCTTTTCGTCGTTCCAGATGGCGCGATGGGCAAAGCCGTCGATCGGCAGGTCGCCCTCCAGTTCGCGGTTGATCCGCTCGATAAGGTTGAGGTTGAAGGCGGCGGTCACGCCCTGCGCATCGTCATAGGCCGCAATCAGTCGATTACGATCCTTGATCCGGTCCATCCCGATCAGCAGCTTGGCCTCATCGCCCAGCAGTCGGCGCATCGCCCGTAGCAGATCGACCGCGGCGTCCGGCTCCATATTGCCGATCGTCGATCCAGGGAAGAAGCCCAATCGCGGCATTCCAGCTATCGCGGCGGGCAAGGCCAGCGGCCGGTTGAAGTCACCCACCACCGGCAGGACCGGCAGACCGGGAAAGGCCGCCGCCAGCGCCGCGCTGCTCGCGTGCAGGAAGTCGCCGCTGATGTCGATCGGCACATAGGCGGCAGGCGCGATCGCACGCAAAAGATGCGGCGTCTTGCGCGAACTGCCCGCACCGAATTCCACAACCGCGCGCCCTGCGCCCACCGCTGCGGCGAAATCCGCGCCATACCGCTCCAGCAGGGCAGTTTCGGTGCGGGTGGGATAATATTCGGGCAGATCGGTGATCGCTTCGAACAATTCCGACCCGCGCCGGTCATAAAACCATGTCGGCGGCGTAGCCTTGGGACTGCGCGACAGACCCGTTACAATGTCATGGTAGAACGCCGGATCGATCGAGCGGGCGTTTTTGGGGGCGTCCTGCGTCAGCAACATGGCGCTTACAGATCCTTGGCCAGCCGCAGTCCGGTGAACTGCCAGCGGTGATGGGGGTAAAAGAAATTGCGATAGCTGCCCCGCGCATGGCCGCGCGGAGTGGCGCAACTGCCGCCCTTCAGCACGAACTGGCCGGACATGAACTTGCCGTTATATTCGCCGACCGCGCCCGGCGCAGCGCGAAAGCCGGGATGGGGGCGATAGGCGCTCCCCGTCCACTCCCACACATCGCCGAACATCTGCGTCAGCGCGGAACCGTCTTCTGCCGGCTTTGGCCTGGGGCAGGCGGGGCCGTCCAGTTGGTTGCCGCTGACCGCCGCGACATTTTGCGCCGCGCTTTCCCATTCGGCTTCGGTCGGCAGTCTCGCCTCGGCCCAGCTGGCATAGGCGTCGGCTTCATACAGGCTGATATGTGTGACCGGCGCGGCCGGATTGACCGGCTGCCGCCCGTCGAGGCCAAAGCGGGTCCAGCCCTGTTCGCCGTGCTTCCAGTACAGCGGCGCATCCACGCCCCCGCCCTGGACCCAGGCCCAGCCGTCCGACAGCCAATGCGCCGGGTCACGATAGCCGCCATCCTCTATGAAGGCGATCCATTCGCCATTGCTGATGGGCCGGTGCGCGAGCGCGTGCGGACGCAACACCGCTTTGTGCCGCGGTCCCTCGCAATCGAAGGCGAAGCCGCCGCGTCCGTCCTCGCCAATCTCGACCAGGCCTTCGCGCCCCTCGATCCAGTGGAGCGGGCCGGGCAGGGCTACTGGCGCGGCGCTGGGTGCGCCAAACAGCGCCGGCTCCAGCGGATTGAGCGAAAAGAGGTGCAGCAGGTCGGTCAGCAGCAATTCCTGATGTTGCTGCTCATGCTGCAGCCCCAGCATGACCAATGCCCGCGCAGATTGCGGCAGCATACCCAGCGCACCGATCAGCGCCGCGTCGACATGCGCGCGATAGGCGCGAATGTCGGTCAGCGAGGGGCGGGTCAGCATCCCCCGCATCGGCCGGGCGTGGCGCGCGCCCTCCGCCTCATAATAGCTGTTGAACAGAAAGGCGTAGCGCGGATCGAACGGCCGGTATCCCGCCACATGGTCGCGCAGCACAAACGTCTCGAAAAACCAGGTCACATGCGCCAGATGCCATTTGGCTGGCGATGCGTCGGGCATCGACTGGACCGTGGCGTCGGCGTCCGACAGCGGGGCGGCCAGAGCTTCGCTTAGGGCGCGGACGACGCGATAGCGCTCTTCCAGGTCGTCCTGATGCGCGTCCGTCCAGCTTTTCGCCATGCCTGTCCTTTCCGATACGGTTGCGCCGTTCTCTACCAGGGACAAGCGCATAAGGCGGCGGGCGGTTCCAGACAGTGATCTTTAGGGCAGGATCACAACTCCTGCAAAATCGGCGCGGCGCGGCAGACCCGATCGCGGCCCGACTGCTTGGCTTCGTACAGCGCATCATCGGCGCGGCGCAGCGCCGCATCGAGTTCGCCGCCGGTCCAGCGGCACACGCCGGCGGAAAAGCTGATCGGCCGGTCCTGCACGCGGCCGATCGGTTCGCTGCGCATCCGGCTGGCGATCCGCGCCAGCGACCAGCTTGCCTCGTCCTCGATACAATCCTGGAAGAAGATGGCGAATTCCTCCCCGCCCCAGCGGGCGACCATGTCGACGCGGCGAACCAGTGCGGACAGGCGGGTGGCGAAGCTGGCCAGCACCCGGTCGCCCTCCTCATGGCCCAGCAGATCGTTGACCCGCTTGAAATAGTCGATGTCGATGATCGCGATACAGCCCCTGCGCCGGTCATCCGGCAGCGCGTCCATATGGGCCAGGAAGCCGCGACGGTTGGCGATGCCGGTCAGCGGGTCTTCATGCGCGGCCTGATGCAGGTCGTCCAGCCGCTCGCGCGTGGCGCTGGCGACGCGCTGCACTCCCGCGTAGAGGGTATGGATGACGTCGCCGACGTCAGGCAGCGCAGGCGCTTCGCCTTCGCCGCGATGCAGCGTCTGCGCCAGCGCATGGATCGGATTGAGCAGCGCGCCGATGCCCAGCAGGGCTATGCCGGTGCCGATGACCGTGGCCATCGTCAGCAGGATGAATTCGGCGAGCGCGATGCGGCCGCTGGCGAAGCCCCAGCCTAGATAGGCCAGCAACGGCATATGGGTGGCGACGAAACAGAGGGTGAAAAGGCGCAAGCGGAGCGAACGCGGAAAGATGAAGGATGTGGCTAGGTAGAAATGCATGACGGTCCCCCGGACGGTGCGTTTGGAGCGCAACGTCCGGGGACGGTCTAAATGCCGCCTGAAGAAACAGGGTTAAGCCGATGTTACCGGATGGCCCGTGCGGCGGGCGAGTCGAGCGGAGTCAGCGCGATGCGCCCGGCACCCATTTGACGTCCGCCGCGCCATTGTCGTTCAGGCGACGCGCCAGCACGAACAGCAGGTCCGACAATCGGTTGAGATAGGCCAGCGCCTGGGCATTGAGCGCGACCTCCACGGCCGCGGCGGTCGCGCTGCGTTCAGCCCGGCGCGTGATCGCGCGGGCGAGGTGGACGGCGGCGGCAGCCGGCGAACCGCCGGGCAGGATGAAGCTGTCAAGCGGGGCGAGATCACCGTTCATAGCGTCGATCTGCTGCTCCAGCCGGGTTACCTGGCTGGCGATGATGCGCAGCGCCCAGGGTTCGTCGGCGCCGTCGGGAATCGGCGTCGCCAGGTCGGCGCCCAGGTCGAACAGGTCGTTCTGGATGACGGTCAGCCAGGCGGCTTCGGGCCGCTCGCCCAAGGCGACGATGGCCAGGCCGATCGCGCTGTTGGCTTCATCGACATCGCCCACGGCCTGCATCCGCGGCGCATATTTGGGCAGGCGCGATCCATCGACCAGGCCCGTCGTGCCATTGTCCCCGGTCCGGGTGTAGATTTTGTTCAGCTTGACCATCTTTGTAGGCACGCCCTTTAGCAACCGAATGAATTTGAAGCACCCGTTCGTCCTGAGTAGCCATTGAGCTTGTCGAAATGGCATATCGAAGGACATGGCGCGGTATCCATGCTTCGATATGGGCCTTCGACAAGCTCAGTCCCTACTCAGCACGAACGGCGTGACAACAGGGCAAGTTGCTGGCCTCAGCCATGCCCCTTGGCCATCAGCAAGATCGCCACGATGATGATCGCCGCGGCCTGGAACAGGATGCGGTTCATCATCATCTTATTCTGTTTCAGGCTGGACGGCCGCACCGCGCCTTCGGGCAGGTTCAGCTCTTCCTTCGTGGTCTGGAGAAAGGCGACGATGCCCCGGATCAGCGCGACCAGCGTGGCGATCATGGCAAGGATCAGGGCGATGACGAGGATCGTGTTCATGGGACCAGTCTAGGCGCTCGCCAGCGCGATTCCAACCGGAAAGCGTCCTGCGCGCAGGTCGGCGGCCAGCGCGTCGGGCGCAACGCCCTGCGCGCGCAATTGAGCGATCGCGATCGACCCACTGCGCTTGGCCAGGCGCTTGCCGTCCGACCCGACCAGCAGCGGATGGTGGACATAAGCGGGGCTGGGCAGGCCCAGCAGCGCCTGCAGCAGCCGGTGAATGTCAGTCGCGCCGCGCAGGTCGTCGCCGCGCAGCACATGGGTCACGCCCATCGCCGCATCGTCCAGCGTGCAGGACAGGTGATAGCTGGCCGGCGCGTCCTTGCGCGCCAGAACGACGTCGCCATGGGCGATGGGATTGGCATTTATGCTGCGGTTGGTATCGAGGCCGGGCGGAAAAGGGAGCGCTGCCCATGTCAACGCCCCAACCCGCGCCACCGCCTGGGCCATGTCGATGCGCCAGGCATGGGCCTCCCCGGCATCGATCCGCCGCGCCCGCCCGGCATCGCTCAAGCCCCGGCATGTCCCCGGATAGACCGGCCCCTCCGGCCCGTGCGGCGCGGTCAGGCTGGCTTGGATGTCGGCGCGCGTGCAGAAGCAGGGATAGAGCAGCCCTTGCGCGCGGAGCAATTCCAACGCCGCTTCATAGGCGTCCAGCCGCTGCGACTGGAAGACGATATCGCCGTCCCACGCCACGCCCAGCCATGTCAGGTCGGCGATGATGCCCGCGACATGATCGGGCCGACTCCGGGCGCCATCGATATCCTCGATCCGCAGGCGAAAGGCGCCGCTGGCCGCGCGGGTCAAGTCATGTGCCATCAGGGCCGACCAGCCATGGCCGACATGCAGCAACCCAGTGGGGCTGGGGGCGAAGCGGGTCACCATATGCGGTAGTGCGGCGGATAGAGTCATACAGGCTCTTGACGAGCGATATTCGTTAATGCTGTCATGCTCATGTCACGTTGTTGGTGGATCAGCGGCGTCGGCAAGGGGGTAGAAGCGTTTCTATGTACCATCCCGACCTTATACGGCACCCGGAAAACTGCCCGGCGCTTGTTCTCAATGCAGATTACACGCCGCTCAGCTATTATCCCCTGAGCCTCTGGCCCTGGCAAACCGCGATCAAGGCGGTGTTTCTGGACCGGGTGGACATCATCGCCAGCTATGAGCGGCAGGTCCACAGCCCCAGCCTGGACATGAAGATCCCGTCGGTGATCGCGCTCAAACAATATGTGCGTCCGTCCGAACATCCCGCCTTCACCCGGTTCAACCTGTTCCTGCGCGACAAATTCTCCTGCCAATATTGCGGCACGACGAGCGACCTGACCTTCGACCATGTCGTGCCCCGCCGCGCGGGCGGGCGCACCACCTGGGAAAATGTCGCGACCGCCTGTTCGCCCTGCAACCTCAAAAAAGGCGGGCGCACGCCCAAGCAGGCGGGGATGCGCCTGCATGTCGAACCGATCCGCCCGACCAGTTGGCATTTGCAGGAACATGGCCGCGCCTTTCCGCCCGGCTATCTGCACGAAAGCTGGCACGACTGGCTCTATTGGGATGTCGAGTTGATGGCGTGAGGCGGCGGCCAGCGGCGCTGGCGGCGCTCTTGCTCCTGCCTCCGGGCGCGGCCTTCGCGCAGGAGGATCATTCGGCGCTCACCCGCGCCAAATATGTCCGCAACTGCCTGATGTGCCACAATCGCGCCGCGCCCGAAGGCGTGTCGCCCGCGATCCTGGCGGGCCTCTATCCCGAACGCGGGCTGACCCCGGTGATGGCAATGCCGGGCGTCACTTGCTGGCGTCGTTGCGATCGCTGCTTCGCACCCGATCGCAGGGACAGCAAATAGCTTAGCTGACCGGCAACCAGTCCAGATCCATGTCTTTCAGGCGGTTGGTATAATGGCCAATCTCCTCCAGCCGGGCCATGTCGTTGAGGGTGATGCGCCCGTTGGATCGGCTGATCAGGCCTTCCAGCTCCATCTGCCGGATCATCCGGTTGACATGGACCGACGTCAACCCGATCGAATCGCCGATTTCCTCCTGCGTCAGCTTCAGGTCGAAACTGTCGACGATGCTGTCGTCGGTGACGCGCAGCCGGTCGAACATGTCGAGCAGGAAGGCGGCGACGCGCGCCTTGGCCGATGTCCGCCCCAGCGCGGCCAGCCGGTCGGTCATCGCCACCCGCTCCGCATTGGACAGCAGGAACAGCAGCGCCGCGACCCGCGGCGATTCCTCCAGCAGCCGGCGCAGCGCATGTTTGTCGAACGGGCACACGATCACATCGGACAGCGCAACCAGCGATTCGGGCGCCTTGCTATAGATGGTGCTGGCGGACCCGATGAAATCGCCGGGGAAATAGACGCGCAGAATCTGGCGACTGCCGTCGGGCAGGATGACGAAGCTCATCACACGGCCTTCGCGCAGCACGAACAATTCCGTCACCGTGTCGTTGACCCGCTGGATCATTCCGCCGCGCTTCACCTTGCGCGGATTTTCCTCAAGCCGAATCAACGCCCTTTTTTCCGCGTCGGACAGGGGCACCTGTTTTGCCAGCCTTTCCGCGAAACAGCTCGTCGCCACCCAAAACACCTTTTTCCAATTGTCGTTACGATGGCAGAACGCCCCATGCGCCTTTTGGCTGCATTTTCAGGATGCGCACTAAACTCGATCAAGGTTGCCGCCCGCTTTGCAATTATGTTGCATATGTTTGCCGCCGCGCCAGATTAACCATGTCGAATGGCGGTCGAGCTGCCTTGCAAGGGACGCAATAGACGCTATGAACCCTGTCCAATGGACCGCATTCACATCCGCGGCGGCAACGCGCTCAATGGCCGCCTCCCCATCTCCGGCGCGAAGAACGCCGCTCTGACGCTGCTGCCCTGCGCGTTGCTGACCGACGAGCCGGTGACGCTGCGCAACCTGCCGCGGCTGGCCGACGTCGACAGTTTCGGCCATCTGCTGAACCAGTTGGGCGTATCGACCATGATAGAGGGCGCCCGGCCGGAGGATTTCGGCCGCGTCCTGACCATGCGCGCGGGCCGCGTCACCTCGACCGAAGCGCCCTATGACATCGTGCGCAAGATGCGCGCGTCGATCCTGGTGCTCGGCCCGCTGCTCGCCCGTGTCGGCGAAGCGCGCGTGTCGCTGCCCGGCGGCTGCGCCATCGGCAACCGCCCGATCGACCTGCATCTCAAAGCGCTCGAAGCCTTCGGCGCGACGCTCGAAACGACCGCGGGTTATGTGCGCGCCAGCGTGCCGGACGGCGGCCTTCCGGGCGGCATCTACACCTTTCCGGTGGTATCGGTCGGCGCCACCGAAAATGCGGTGATGGCCGCGTCGCTCGCCAAGGGCACCTGCATCCTGGAAAACGCCGCGCGCGAGCCGGAAATCGTTGACCTTTGCAACCTGCTCGTCGCCATGGGCGCGGATATTGAGGGCATCGGCACCGACAAGCTGGTCATCCACGGTCGCGAGCGGCTGCATGGCGCGACCTACAGCGTCATGCCCGACCGGATCGAAGCGGGCAGCTACGCCTGCGCCGCCGCCATCACCGGCGGATCGGTCGACCTGATCGGCGCCAATGCCGACGACATGCACGCCATCCTCGCCGCGCTGCGCGACGCGGGGGTTCAGGTCGATCCGCACAAGAACGGCATCCGCATATCGTCCGATGGCAAACTGAAGCCCCTGACCCTGTCGACCGCGCCCTTCCCGGCCTTCCCGACGGATATGCAGGCGCAGTTCATGGCGATGCTGACGAAGGCGAACGGCGCGTCGGTCCTGACCGAAACCATCTTCGAAAATCGTTACATGCATGTGCCCGAACTGGCGCGCATGGGCGCGGACATCGCCGTCAACGGCCGCACCGCCGTCGTGCGCGGCGTCGACAGGCTGGTCGGCGCGCCGGTGATGGCGACCGACCTGCGCGCCTCGATGAGCCTCATCCTCGCCGGTCTGGCCGCCGAAGGGGAAACCCAGGTGCAGCGCGTCTATCATCTCGATCGCGGCTATGAGCGGCTGGAGGAAAAGCTATCGGCCGTCGGCGCCGATATCGAGCGGGTCAGCGATGGCTGAGGAACGCGGACTGGCGACCGATCGGGCGACGTTGCTGTCGCTCTACGACCTGGATGCCGGCGGCTTCCGTAACCTGGACGAGATCACCGGCTTCGCCGCGCAATTGTGCGGCGTGCCGATCGCCCTGGTCAGCATTGTGGAGGATGTGCGGCAACGCTTCCTGTCCCGCGTCGGCATCGATGCCGAAGAAACGCCGCGCGACGTCTCCTTCTGCGCGCTCGCGATGCTGGGCGCGGATATCTTCCTCGTTCCCGACGCGACCCGCGACCCCCGCTTCGCCGACAATGGGCTGGTCACCGGCCCGCCCTATGTCCGCTTCTACGCCGGCGCGCCGCTGGTGGGGGCGGATGGCGAAGCGCTGGGCGCGCTCTGCGTCATCGACACCGTCCCGCGCGCAGACCTGACCCCGTTGCAGCGACAGGGCCTGACCCTGCTCGCCCGCCAGGTGATGGTGGAACTGGAAGGGCGCCGCCGCGACCGCGACATGATCCTGCGCCAGCGCATGGACGCCGCCGCCGTCGCCGAAAGCGACCGGATGTTTCGGACCCTGTCGGATGCGATGCCGCAGATGGTCTGGTCGACCTTGCCCGACGGCTATCATGATTATTATAACGCGCACTGGTACGACTATACTGGCGTGCCGACCGGATCGACCGATGGCGCGGCGTGGAACGGCATGTTCCATCCCGACGATCAGGATCGCGCCTGGGCGCGCTGGCGCCACAGCCTGGCCACCGGCGAGCCTTACGAAATCGAATATCGGCTGCGGCACCATAGCGGCGACTATCGCTGGACGCTGGGCCGGGCGCTGCCGATCCGCGATGGCGACGGCATGATCATACGCTGGATCGGCACCTGCACCGAAATCCACGAACAAAAGCTGATGATGGAAGAGCGCGAGATGATCGCGCATGAACTATCGCACCGGATCAAGAATATCTTCTCGGTGATCGCGGGCCTGATCGGCCTGTCGGCGCGGCAGCACCCTGAAATCGCCGATGTGGCCGACGATCTGCGCGACCGCATCCTGGCTCTGGGCCGCGCCCATGATTTCGTGCGGCCGCACAGCGCCGAATCCGCGCCGCAGGCGGGCGGCGGACAGGGCAGCCTGTGGGGCATACTCGACCAGATTTTCGCGCCCTATCGCGGTGCGGCGGGATCGCGCATTGCGTTGTCGGGCGATGACCCGGCGATCGATGATCGCTCGGCGACGCCGCTGGCGCTGCTGTTCCATGAACTGGCGACCAACACGGCCAAATATGGCGCGTTGTCGGTGGCCAACGGCATGGTGCATCTGCATGTGTCGGTGGAACGGGGCCACGTGCGCATCGACTGGCGCGAAGAAGGTGGCCCGCCGGTCGTGCCCGGCCGCCTCGATGGGTTCGGCAGCCGATTGATGACGCTCAGCGTCGAACGGCAACTGGGTGGCCGGATCGAACGCGACTGGCGGCCGGACGGCCTGCGTCTCAGCCTCTGGATTCCATCGCGTTCCATGAGCCGGGCAGCGGAAACGGCGTGAAGCCGGCAATTTCGGCAGCGGTCAGGTCGGGCTGCTCGGCAGCGGCCAGTTGTAGCGTCGCGCTGATGCTATGGGCACGGAACGGCTTGGTGATGACGCCCAGCGCCGCTATCGACGCCGCGCCGATCTGCGACGGATTGGCGGTCACATAGATCACGCGGATGCCGTGACGCGCCGCCAGTTCCATGCCGATCTGCGGCCCGGTCGGGCCATCGCGCAGGTTGAGGTCGACCAGCGCTATATCGCAATCTTGCGCGCAGGCGAGCGCGCCTTCCCGGTCGGCGGCGATCGCCCCGACCTGGAATCCAGCGTCTTCGACAATCTGCTCGATTTCCAATGCGACGAAAATTTCGTCTTCGACTATCAGAACCTTCTTGCTCATCACCTGATCCGTTGAACTTGGAGCCAATAAAGTCTCTGGCCGCCGCTTGGTTCCGCTGCGCTCGGTCGTGTCCCACGGGGTGGTGTAGGAAGGTTTCCCTGAGAGGGTGGCCACCGTCGATCTTCTGGTAGGGTTCGGATGCGAACTCGAACCTGGAGAAGAAGACGATGACCGATGACAGAATGGCCC